>PZPC01000133.1 GCA_003045895.1 Bacteroidota bacterium | reverse complement strand
CGGTTTATTGGCTGCTATTAGGAGCATGCCGGTGTGAATGCTGATGGAAAGCGCGCAAAATCAACAGTTATTCCATTGGTATAACGGTAGCAATACAAGCATTAAATCAAAATAAGGCAAATTTGCCTATATTTTATTTTTGCTTTCCCGCCATGTTTGAAAGGTGAACTATACCAGACATGAGCAGGGTGTATTGGCTTTTGGCGCAAATTTGCGCAGGCTGCGCAAAGCTAGAGGGCTCACGCAGCAGGATCTTGCTTTTGCCGCTGATATAGAATTGAGTCAGATTAGTAGAATTGAACGCGGAGTCATCAATGCGAGCATCAGCCAGGTATTCGTCTTGGCAGATGCCCTGCAATTGCCGCCCAAATTACTGTTTGAGTTTGAATGGGAGGTCAAGCCATAATTTGAGCGGATGGTTTCGGCCATAAACCAGGAAAGCGGTAGCGAGACATCTCGCTACCGCTTTCCTGGCAATTTCAGACTTCACGGTGCCTTAACTCAACAACAAAGCCGCCGCAATAATCGCCAGCAGCAGAATGGCGGCCACCATCAGGAAGCCATTGGAGTTGCGGTACTTGTCGAAGAAGTATTCCATGGCTTCGTTCCACTCCATTTTCTTGGACAGTTTCTCGATCAGGAAGACGCGGTAGCGCCGTTCGAAGTTGCGGGGATTGCCGTGTTTGGCGAGGATAAAGAACTCGTCGTCGAGGAAGGCCAGGTCGAAGACTTCGGCGTCGCAGGAGCTGGGGCCGTAGACGAATTTGCCGTTCATGTGGCGCCATTCGCCGCACTCGATGTTGCCGTCGGTGGAGCAGACGTATTCACCACCCTCGTCAAAAATGTGCAGGATGGTTTCGTGAAAGTCCTCGTCGTCGCGAATCTCGATCCAGTTTTTTTTCAGAAAAAAATCTTCTTCGCGCAGGTCTTCGCTGTGTTTGCGGATGGCCGGCAAAATCTTGTTCAACGTATCGTCCAGGCCGTCGGCCTCGGGGAGTTCCACGTTGAAGGGCTTGGCAACCTTATCGAGCATTTTGTTATCCACGTACGTAACTTTGATTCTTTGACAAATCTGTTGGAGCTTGTTGGGTTAAAGTTACAACAATTCGCATTGAAAAACAATGCTTAAAACAACGGGTGTCAGGCGGTTCTGTTTACTGCTTCAGTTCGAAGGGTTGGATGAGGATGGCGCCACTTTCCCGGAGGTTGGAATTCAGCACGATCACCTGCTCCTTCACCCCGTCGTCGATGGCTACCGCCACGGTATTGGGGGAGATGTCGCCGAGGTCTTCGGCGTGAAGGATGAGCAGGTTTTCGCCCGCAATGATCTCGACGGGGAAGCTCCATTTGCGTTTGCTGACCCGGTGTTTGCTCAGGATCTGGCGGCCGTTGAGGAAGAGGGTGACGACGTCGCCGTCGACGATGCCGTTGTCCCAGACCCGGAGGCGGATTTTATTGCTGTGTACCTGCAGCACCCGGTCTACCTTCACCGAGCGCTGGGTATTAGCGGTGTAGTCGTCGGCAATGGGCGTAATGACGGTACTGCTGGCGGCGGTGACGATGGGTTTGGTGAGAAAGAGGGTACCCGGCGCGCAGGCGCCGGTAGTGGGGGTTTTGTCTTCGATGTAGCCGCCCCAGTCGCCATCCAGGGTGTAGGCCTCATCCTGGCGGCCCTGGCGGAGTTGGCTCGATTTCAGGCACCATTTCCAGTCGGGTTTGGTGCGTTCGCTGACGCCCGTCTCCTGAAAAAGCAACTGATCGCCTACGGTTTCCCAGCGCAGGTCATGCGTAGCTTCGCCACCGGCGTCTTCGCTGACGATGTGAGAGGTACCCGTGCCGTCGTCCCGGAGGCGGAGTTCAAAATAAAAACCATAATCGCGATCGGATTGTGAAAGGTAACCGGTCCAGCGGCCAGGAAAGCTGAAGGGAAGCGCTTCTCCTTTGGTAATGGTGTTTATTCGGCGGAGGCTGATCTGGCCCGGTTGGCAACCCGTGGCGGTCCAACTCCCCGTCAGGGCACGGCCCTGCTGCTGGGGTACCCACGTCAGGGTGATGTATTTGAGGCACCACTTGGGCGTCGCTGGCCGCAGTTGTTCTACTTCCTGCAGCACCAGTTGCCCGCCGGCCCAGCGACCACTGATGAGGAACTCGGCCTGGTTGTTGCCGAGCGTGGAAGTGGCTTGCCCGGTTACCGCTTCGCCATTATTGCGCAACCGCAGGCTGTAGGAAAAGGTATCTTTGCCATTGGTTTGCCACACCTGGCCCTGCCAGTCGCCCGCCAGCTCCTGCCCAAAAAGCTGGCACGTACCAGCTAACCCACAAAAAAACAGGAAGAGGAAAGGTCTGATCATGCTATTGTATTAGGGTTTTATTGTATATCAATTAGTTGTTTGGTGTAATTAAGCCGAAAAACTTTTAATAATAACGCAGAAAAGGGGCAAAAAGTAGGTACCCCCCCCATAAATGTGGTTGTAGTGACCGGTAATAAGGCCTAAATTGTATGCATAACAGGATAAACACCTAAATCCTATTTTCAAAATTTTAACAAGGGGGACATCCACTATTAAGTTGATGCCAGATTCAGAGAAGCCCGGTTTGCACCGGGCTTTCTTATTTTAGTACACCAAGCCTCCCCTCCTGCACCCGCGCCAATTCCTCTTCTGGAATGCTTGTCCCAAAATAAGGATGAAAATTGATTTTTGGTGCATCATCAGTGGCTTTCAGTTCAAACCTTTTTACTTTGCACAACCAAATGGACCCTTTGTCGTTCATAAAAAGAATATTTAGCCCACACAGAACAGCCCCCTTCCCGTATGCAAAAGTCGGAGCATCTTGCTAAAGCACCCATTGGTCAGTTATTGCGTCAGCAGGCCATTCCCGCTTCCATTGGCATTCTGGTCATGTCCATCTACGGGATCGTAGACACCATCTTTGTCGGCAATTTCGTAGGTTCGGTGGCGATTGGCGCCATCACCGTCGTGTTGCCCATTACTTTTCTCATTTCCAGTGTAGGAATGGCCATTGGTATTGGTGGCAGTTCGATCATCTCGCGGGCGCTGGGGCGCAACGACCGTTCGTATGCCCTGCAGACTTTTGGCAACCAGGTAGCGCTCACCATCGGCATTGCGGTCAGCATTGTGCTGGCGGGCGTATTTTTCCAGGGGGCGATCCTAAGGCTTTTCGGTGGGCAGGGGGAGACCCTGGCTGCTGCCGAAGAATATTTTGGGATCGTGCTGTTGGGGATTCCTTGCCTGGCCTGGGCCATGATGGCCAATACGGTGATTCGGGCCGAAGGGCAACCCCGGATCGCCATGATCTCGATGATGGTACCCGCGCTGGTCAACCTGGTGCTCGACCCCATTTTTATTATCGGTTTCGATATGGGGCTGGCCGGGGCTGGCTGGGCAACCACCATTGCCTATTGTTGTGCCGCGGGTTTTACGAGCTGGTATTTCTTTTTCAGTGGCCGCTCCGACATGAAGATTACCTGGGATTCCCTGCGGCTAAAACTGGGTATTGTGCGGGAGATTTTCTCTCTGGGTTCCGTCACCCTGGCCCGCCAGGGTGTCATTGCCATTCTTTCTATTGTGCTCAACAATATGCTCTTCGCCTACGGTGGCGCCCTGGCTATGTCGGCCTACGGGATCATCCAACGACTGATGATGTTTGCCAATTTTCCGGTGCTGGGCATCACCCAGGGCTTTTTGCCCATTGCCGGCTACAATTTCGGCGCCAAAAACTGGGGCCGCGTCCGGCAAACGGTGCGTTTGTCCCTGGTGATGGGCACCACCATTGCTACCCTCACGTTTGCGGCCGTGATGCTGTTTGCGCCCGGCATCGCCCGCTTGTTTACCAATGACCAGGCGCTGATCGATATTGCGGTGCCCGCCATTCGGGCCAGCTTTCTGGCTACGCCGCTCATCTTGCTGCAGTTGATCGGTTCGGCTTATTTCCAGGCCATTGGCCGAGCCATTCCCGCCTTGTTGCTAACGCTGACCAAGCAAGGCTTCTGCCTGATTCCCCTGTTGCTGATCCTGCCACCGCTTTTCGGGCTGGAAGGTATCTTCTACGCTTTCCCTATCGCCGATGTGATTTCGGCGGGCATTTGTTTTTTCTTCCTCTGGCGGCAGCTGCGCCAGCTGTCGGTGGCGCAGGCTGTAACTGAAGAGCAGGTCCTGGCCGAAACGGGGGTTGGGGTAGGGGAGTAGGCACCGCGCCCCAGGGTCAACCCCGCTGTGCGCTTTGGCAGTCCAGCAAAATACCTACCTTTGCCGCTTCACCACTCCGTAATTTTATATGAATCGCCAGGCTGCGCTTTACATGATCATCAGTACCGCAGCCTTCGCCGTCATGAACCTGGTGGTCAAGTACCTGGTGCATATTCCTGCCTTGGAGCTGGTCTTTTTCCGGGCGGCGGGTTCCTTCCTACTCAGCATGGGTTACCTTCGGCAGCAACGGATCGCGGTGCTGGGCCGCAACCGCAAATGGCTCGTCATCCGTTCCGTGGTGGGTACCATCTCGTTGTGTCTGTTCTTTGTCGCCATCAAGCTCATGCCGTTGGGCTCGGCGGTAGCGCTCCGGTATCTGGCGCCAGTCATTGGGGTGCTGCTGGCGTTGATCTTCCTGCGCGAACCCGTGCGCAACGACCAGTGGTTGTATTTTCTCATCGCCTTTGCCGGGGTGGGGCTCCTCAGTGGTTTCGATCCCGGCATTACGCCGCTGGGGCTGACGGTCATTTTACTGTCGGCACTTTTTAGCGGAATGGTCTACATGGCCATTCGGCGCCTGGGCACCGATGAGCACCCGTTGGTTATTGCCAATTATTTCATGGGTTTTGCGATGGTCACCGGCCTGCTGGGCGCCTTGCCCAACTGGGAATGGCCAGTGGGTGCAACAGAGTGGCTGCTCCTGGGCAGCCTGGGACTGGTGGGGCTGGTGGGCCAGCTTTTTATGACCATGGCCCTCCAGATGGAGGCCACCAACAAAATTGCCCCGCTGAAATACCTGGAAGCGGTATTTGTGCTCCTGCTCTCGTACCTTTGGTTCGGCGAAAGCTACGGCTACCTGGCGCTTTTGGGCATTGGCCTGATTGTAGTTGGCAACCTGCTGAATGCCTTTGTCCGGCGCAAACGCCGGGCACCCGTAGCCTTGAAATAAATCCGTTAACCGTCCTGTATATGAGTAAGCAGCTTTCCTTTATTTGCCCCATTGCCATCAAAGATTTTGAGCTGCCAACCCTGTCGCCCGCGCTGACTTACCTGCTCGCTGACGACCCCCATTTGCACGGCGAGGATGCCGTGCTGGCGCAGTTGGGGCGGTTATTCGAAATCCCGCTGGAGGTGCTGGCCCACCCCGTTTTTGAAGAAGCACCGGTGGTCGTGTTGGCCTACGATCCCTTCCTGGGCGACTGGACGAATACGGCTCCTCGCGACCAATCTCAGGAAGATCGCCAGTTCCTGCACGAACTGGCCATGTCGCTGCTGACGGGCGAAGCCGATGATGAAATGGAAGACCTGATGGCGGAGCAGGGCTGGTCCCGGATCAGCGAAATGCAAGCCGGCGTCGGCGAACTGATCCAGTACGTTACCGCTTACCCGGGCTGCTGGCGCGCCGTTCGGCTTCCCGAACCGGCCCTGCTTAAGCCCTACGTAGGGGCTGACTGCCCGACCGATACCGCCGGGCAACCCGCCAGCGAATTTCTGCTGGATATGCAAGAGCTCTTGCATTTTGCCACCCAGGCCAGCGCCCAGAACCTGCGCTGGTTTGGCAAGGTGGTGGTGGTGGGTTGATCTGCGTGCAATTGGGACCAACTTTGTGGTGACACCGGTATTGCCCGACGGTATAGGTTGACCAGCTGCAGCACGGCCGTGGCCGTGGCCCGTTCACACCAGTTGTGTTCCGGGGCTGTTCCGGGCTTATTCAATTTGATGCTTTGATAAATACCGTGTTTTTAAGTCAAATGAAGAATAAAAGCAACGCTCCCGTTGGTCTCTTTTGTTTTTATTTTCCTTTGACCACGGTATTTTTCACAGCATATTCAATTTTCATCAGGAACATCTCGGCCATCTTGGTGGCGCGCCATTTGGCTTCGGTGGCTTTTTCGCCGGTGAAGTTGGCGTCGACCGTTGCGTAAAACAAGTTTTGCCACCGGTCAAAGTGTTTTTTCTCTACCGGCAGTTGCGCGTGCGGCGGGAAAGGGCTGCCGTAATAGGTATGTTCCTGCAGGAGTATCGTTTGCCAGAAGCGGTACATTTTTTCCAAATGCAGAGGCCACTGGTCTTGGATGACACTCCCAAAAATGTCCTTTAAGAGCGGATCTTGCTGGACTTTGGCGTAGAAAGTATCGACCAGAAGTTGGATGTCTTCCAGGGTGTGCAGGTCGCGTTTATTGGGCATAGTCAGGGCTGTTTTGGTGGGGCAATGGGCAGGGCCTAGGGTGCAAGTTAGGAAAAAGGGGAGAGGCTTTTACACCTTTCCCCTTTTACACTTTTACACGGCCTTCACTTGCTATCTCCGACTTCCGACTTCGAGTTGGTTCCCACTTCGAGCGCCACCCGCCACCTCTGCTTGCTGAGCAAGCGGTCTCCTAAAGGAGAAGCCCCGCCCGCTTAGGTGCGCGTGACCCCTTGATCGCTGAGACTGGGTGATTTTTGGCGGCTCGCGCCTGCCACGTCTTCAGCGTTGCCTGCCACGTCTTCAGCGTTGCCTGCCACGTCTTCAGCGTGGGCGATTGCTAAAAAGCGGATACGCCGGATGTTGGTCTCGCCCTCCTTTTACACCTTTCCCCTTTTACACTTTTGCACCTCTCCTTTTACACTTTTCCCCTTTTACACTTTTGCACCTCTCCTTTTACACCTTTACACGGTCTAAAACTTCCCACTTCCGACCACGAACTCCCTAAAACCCCGGCCGCGGTGTCGTATTACCC
>PZPC01000061.1 GCA_003045895.1 Bacteroidota bacterium | reverse complement strand
CTTAAAGGCTGGCATCAAGAGATAAGCAGGCTCGTTTTTTTCATGCAACAAAGCCCTTTTACACTTTTACACGCGGTTACTTCCGACTTCCCACCTCCGACTTCCCACTTCGAACTACTTCGAGTTGGTTCTCGCACCTGCCACGTCTTCAGCGTGGGCGCATGCGGGAGGATGGATACGCCGGATGTTGATCTCGTCCTACTTTTACACGTTTACACTTTTCCCCTTTTACACGGTCTAAAACTTCCCACTTCCCACTTCCGACCTCCCACCTCCCACTTCGAGTCACCTCAAATAATATCCTGCAATCTAAACTCTACCAACATCCGCTGTTCCCCCCGTTTGATGAGCAAACGCACGCGTTTACCTACTTTTCTTTGGAAGTTGCTCACCAGGTTTTCCAGCCCTAGTAGAATGGAAGGCACACCGTTGAGGGCCCGTATTTCATCGCCTTTTTGCAGGCCAGCCAGGTCAGCCGGACTATCTTTAACTACGTTGAGGATGACAAAATCGTGCTGTTGTCCACCGGCGGCAATGACGGTCAGTCCACTGCGGTCATATTTGAAGGGGCGGTTGTAGTCGCGGTTCGGGCGGAGATACACTTTTTCGCGAATGTAGTCAATGATTACGCTGAAGCGGCTCAGAATATTGTTGCCCAGTAAGCCGTTGCGGCTGTTGAGAAAAGTGTTGTCGATGTCGTAATCCTGGTCCAGATCGTGAAAACTGGTAATCACCTGGTTGAGTTGTATTTTTCCAATTTGCAGCGTTGCCGTACGCCCCACGTAACCCTCCAGGGCACCACCCAATCCGTGCCCAATATTGGTGCGAATCAGGTTTTCAGGCAGTTGGAGTAAGCTGTCGGAATGGGTATACAGCAGCAAGGCCAGGCTGGCCCCAGAATCCATTAGCAATTTCAGGCTGGTTGGCTGATTTTGAATGAGGTTGGCGGGCAGGGTCAGATAGGGTTTGTAGCGGTCGAATTCTACGGGAATTTGAAAAAATTTTTTAGGATTTGGCGGGGTGAACCGGCTGGGATCCTGGAAAGAAATCACCCGGCGCCGGAAGTCGATTTCGATCACAAAACGCCGTAGGATATCTGCTCCGAGAATACCGTGTATTTCCGTACCGACGTATTCCTCAAAGCGGAAGTAGTCTTCTTCCAGCACGAGAATAGACTGGCTGGACAGGCGCAGGTGCTCCCCAAATTCCATGCTGATACCCGCCGCTACGTAGGCCAACAGTTCGGTTTTGAGATCGGAACCATAAATACTAATCTTGCGCTGGTAATCCACCTGTAGCAAATCGGTGATTTCCTTGTGCGTGAGAATGGTGTTTTCTGCTCCGGTATCGAAAATGAATTTGAGTGGAAATACCTTATTAAAGACGACCTGGACAACGATGAAGTTGTTGATGTATTCAAAAGGAATTTCTACCCGGCCACTGGATTTATCCAGGGTGATCAGTTCGATTTGAGCGGCAACGGGTTGCCATGCCCACCAACAACAGATAATCAACAACAGTTTTGGATACATGTAGACACAGTGACTGAATAAGTGGTAATGTCGGTAAAAAATAAGTAAGAATATCCCTTAAAGCGGATAAAAAACACAGGCAGCGTTCCATCATTGCAGGACGTTAATACAAGACAGACCTTATCCTAAACCCGTAATAATATTCTGCAACTACCTGTTTCAGAGAAATATTTTTTAGTATCCTTGGTGGTTTCGGACTTTATTCTGACTTTTACAAATAGTTAGTGTAGTTCTAACACCAAACGAGATTCACCTTGATAAATCTATTTGTTAAGGTTGGTTTGGTTTATTTTGACGTTAGTATCTCCCCCCAGGAATTTTGAAAAACCAAACAAGAAAAGAAACAACAGGCTTCTCCTTGAGGGAGTAGCCTATTGAGTGAAAAAAAATTACCTATTATATTGCTTTTCTTTAACTAAATTAAAATAGTGTATGAAGCTTAAAGTCGACAAAGTGTCTCGATGGATACTGATGCTATTAGCCGTTGCGGTGTGCAATGTGGCCTTTGCACAGACCATCAAAGGTACCGTTACCGACGCTGAAACGGGTGAAGCCCTCATCGGAGCCAACATTTTGGTGGTGGGTACAGCTACGGGTACAGTGACGGATTTTGATGGTACTTATTCTCTAAACGTTCCTGCTGATGCCAAGCAGCTGGAATTTTCCTACACGGGCTTTGCGGCTCAGACCATTGACATCAACGGACAGACGACGATTAACGTTGCCATGTCTTCCGGTGAGTTGCTGGATGAAGTCGTAGTAGTTGGTTATGGTACGGTGAAAAGATCGGACCTGACGGGTTCGGTGGCTTCGCTGAAAGCCGATGACTTCAACCAGGGAATCGTAGTTGCACCGGATCAGTTGATCCAGGGCAAGATTCCGGGTGTACAGGTCATCAACAACTCGGGTGCACCGGGTGGTGCCACCACGGTGCGTATTCGCGGTAGCGCTTCTATTCGTGCGGGCAACGAACCGTTGTACATCGTGGACGGTATTCCATTGGATGGCCGCACGGCACTGCCAGCGGATAATGCCTTTGCGGATGGTGCTTCTACGGAAGGAGTTAACCCACTGGCGTTTATCAACCCGGCCGACATTGAGTCGATCCAGGTATTGAAAGATGCTTCGGCTACGGCTATCTACGGTTCGCGTGGTGCCAACGGTATCATCATCGTGACGACCCGCAAAGGACGTGCTGGTGAGCCTACCATTAACTTCGCGGCTTCGGTAGCTACCTCTTCTATCCTGAAGAAGTACGATGTCCTGACGGGTGATCAGTACCGGGGCGCATTGACGACCTACGGCCTGACCGGCGGTAATCAAGGCGGAAACGTGGATGCTTTTGATGATGGGATTCTGCGCAATGCCATTACCCAGAACTACAACATTTCTGTAGGTGGAGGTACCAAAAAAGGTTCTTACCGGGTATCGTTGGGTTACAACGACATCCAGGGGGTTATTCAGCAGAGCAACCTGAAGCGTTATACCGGTAACATCCGGGGTAATTACAACTTGTTGAACAACGAACGCCTGGACCTGGATTTCAACCTGATCGTGGCCAACAACAACTACGAAATTTCGCCAACGACCACCAATGCTGGTTTTACGGGCAACCTCGTTGGCCAGGCACTTCAGTGGAACCCTACGCGCCCACTGCGTTTGCCTAACGGTGAATTTGATATCGAATTGGGTTCTACGACCATCAACCCGGCCGCTTTCAACGAAGCTTACCAGGATGAGGCCACCGTACAAACGACTCTGTTCTCAATTGCTCCTTCTTACAAACTTACGGACAACCTGACTTACCGCTTCCAGTATTCGGTGAATTATGGCGTGGGTGAGCGTCGGCAGCAAGTGAAGAGCTGGATCAACGTACAAGGCGTAGAAGGCCGTGGTGCGGGTGGTATCGGCAACCGCAGTCTGACGGGACAGCAATTTACGCACACCCTCAACTACAACAAGGAGCTTTCGTCCAAAGTGGACTTCAGCGCACTGGCCGGTTACGAATACCTGAAGTATGACAACAAACAGTCCAATATGGCTGGATTCGATTTCTTGATTCCTACCCTGGATTATACCAATGTGCTGCAGAATACGTCTTCTGATAGCCGTAGAATTAGTTCTTCCGTAGATCCTACGACCGAGCTACAATCTTACTTCGGCCGCGTCAACTTCAACTTCAGCGACAAGTACTTGCTGACGGGTACGGTTCGTGCCGACGGCTCTTCCAAGTTTGGTGAAAACAACCGCTATGGTATTTTCCCATCGGTAGGGGCTGCCTGGAATATCAACAACGAAGACTTCATGGCCGGTGGTGGCTTGTTTGACGATCTGAAACTCCGCGCCAGCTGGGGTATTACGGGCAACCAGGAATTCCCTGCCGGGGCATCTCAGACCCGTTACGCTCTGGGCGAAAATGGTACCTTGTTTCAGGAAAACGTGGCTAACCCCGACTTGAGTTGGGAGACGTCAACGATGCTGAACTTCGGTGTGGACTTTGCCATCCTGGATTTCAAAGTAAGCGGTTCTATCGACTACTTCAACAAGCGTACGGAAGACCTGCTGTTCAACTTCCTTGTAACGGCTCCTGGCCCGGCTACCCGTTTCTGGACGAACCTCGATGGGGCAGTTGTTAACTCAGGAGTAGAACTCGGTTTGAGTACTTTCCTGGTGAATAACGGTAACCTGACCTGGGACCTGACGGTAAACGCCGCCTTCCTGAAAAACGAACTGCAGGACTACGCCGGTCCACCAGTACTTACCGGTCAGTTGTTTGGCCAGGGTATTTCTGGTACCACGGTTCAGCGCCTGGAAAATGGCCAACCCCTGAACGCGTTCTATACCCGCGAATTTTTGGGTCTGGATGATACGGGCACGGGCATTTATGCCAACGGTGAAGCCAACGCTTACGTAGGTGATCCAAACCCCGATATCCTTTTGGGTGTTTCTACTTCGGTCTCTGCAGGTAAAATGAGTGTCGGATTGAACTTTAATGGCGCTTTTGGTCACCAAATTTATAACAATACGGCCAATACCGTGTTACCTATTGGTAACCTCGGATCTCGTAATATCGATGCCGCCTTGTTGAATCAGAAGCCTTTGGAAAGCACGGCTAACCCTATTAAAGCTTCTTCTCGTTACCTCGAAGAAGGTGCTTACATGAAGTTGGCCAACGCGACCATCGCCTACAATATCGGTGACATCAGCAATGGTATTCGCAACCTGAAAGTAGGTATTACTGGCCAGAACTTGTTGGTATTCACGGCCTATACCGGGTTTGATCCCGAAGTAAATACGGTAAACGTAGTAGACGGAGTGCCTTCATTTGGCATCGAATACACGCCTTACCCAAGTGCCAGAACCATCCTGCTGAACTTGACAGCTTCTTTTTAATTATTAGACAAAAAGTTTAAAGCATGAAATTTCGTTATTTATTTTTAGGAATGCTGGCTTGTAGCGCATTTGCCTGTACTAACCTGGAGGAGGAACTCCAAGGTCAGTTGTCAGGTGCTGATGCATCAGCATTTCTTCTCAACAACACGGACGTTTCGTCCCTGCTCGACGCGGCATATTTGACGCTTCGGACACCCATGCAGGACCAGTCACAGTACTGGGCTGCACAAGAACACACGACGGATGAAGTAATCGGACCAACTCGCGGTGGCGACTGGGACGACAACGGCATCTGGCGCGTACTCCACAACCACACCTGGGATGCTGACCACGCTTTCCTGGGCAACACCTTCGTGGGATTGTTGGGTACCGTATTTGCAACAACGAACATCCTGCAGTTCCAACCCAGTGCTGAACAAGGTGCTGAAGCTCGCCTGCTGCGTGCTTTCGCCATGTTTATGGTAGCCGACGGCTGGAACCAGGTACCTTTCCGCGAAGCTGGCAGTGACCTGTTGGCCGACCCTACGGTACTTTCAGGAGAAGAAGCATTGGACTTTGTTATTTCGGAATGCGAAGCGATCATGAACGACCTTCCTGATGGTCCCGCTTACCGCTGCAACAAAGATGCTGCCAAAGTACTACTGATGAAAGCTTACCTCAACCGGGGTACTTTCAAGGATCGCAAGAATCCTACCTTCCCCGCCGCCGACATGGCTAAGGTGATTGATTTGGGTAACCAAATTATCAATAGTGGTTCGTATTCAATTGCCGACGACATGTTCGACAACTTTGCCGTCAACAACGATGCCATCTCTACGGAGAACATCTTCACGGCTTTGAACGAAGGTGGTATCAGTTCTGGCAACGTGCGTTCACGTTACTTCTGCGGCTTGCACTACAACCAGAATCCGTCGGGTTGGAATGGTTTTACCACCATCGCTGACTTCTACAACAAGTTCGAAGCGACGGATAAGCGCCGTGGCGGCCCTCGTGCCGGACAAACGAATGTCAGTGGCATCCCAATGGGCTTCCTGGTAGGTCAGCAATTTGATCAAAACGGAGTAGCTCTTGAAGACCGCAAAGGTAATCCGCTGTCTTTCACGCCGGAAGTAGCACTGGTAGAAGCGGGTAACAACCTGGAAGTAACCGGTATTCGCGTAGTAAAGTACGTAATCGACTATGGCAGCGGTGACAACGTAGACAACGACTACGTGTACTACCGTTATGCTGACGTGTTGCTGATGGTAGCGGAAGCTGCCCTGCGCACCGGCGACGAACCTACTGCACGGAATCTGGTAAACTCTATTCGCGCCAAGCGCGGCGTAGCGGACTTCACGTCCCTCGACCTGGACAAGCTGATCGACGAGCGTGGCCGCGAACTGTACTGGGAAGGACACCGCCGTACGGACTTGATCCGCTTCGGTAAGTTCCTGGATGCTTACAACCAGAAACCCGTTTCTGGCGAAGAGCGTCTGTTGTTCCCAATTCCTACCGGACAGCTTTCGGTTAACCCCAACCTGGTACAAAACCCAGGCTACTAGAATTTTGCTAAGGATCAATAGCCACCGGTTATTGAGCTAGTATAACGAGAATAGGCCAACCAGCGATGGGAGGCCTATTCTTGTTTTAGAGGTATGATTTGTGATTTTTGACCTTGATCCGTCGTCTTTTTGCTGCTGGAAGGAAAGAGATTTGCGATTTGTGAAAAATTTTGTCTCTTCTTGATCGTCTCTTGATTAGTAACGCAAGTATAAAAACAATACTTTAAGCCACTTTTAGTGCTATAAGTCGCTTAAAGTATGTATTTTTATGTACTTTAAGCGACTTATATGGATAATTTGATTGGACGCGAAGCACAAATAAAAATTTTGGAAGCTGCCAAGGCAACAGATCGTGCTGAAATGGTGGCAGTTGTTGGTCGGCGTAGAATTGGAAAAACCTACCTGATTAGGCAGTTTTTTGGAGCTGATATTTGTTTTGAATTGACTGGCTTACAGCAGGGCGGAAAACAAGAACAGTTGACGAATTTTCAACTGGCATTCAATACCTATTTCCCCAAACTAGAAATGACAAAAGTGCCATCCAATTGGCTGGTGGCATTTGATGGTTTAGCAAGAGCACTTGAAGCTACTAAAAGCCCGGCTAAGCAAGTTGTTTTTTTGGACGAACTGCCTTGGCTAGGAGGAGCAAAATCAGGTTTCATTCAGGGACTTAGTTATTTTTGGAATACCTGGGCATCCAAACAACGTATCGCAGTGGTTATTTGTGGATCAGCAGCTTCTTGGATGATTGACAAAGTCATTAACGATAAAGGAGGATTGCACAATCGTGTTACGCGTTTATTGTATTTGTATCCTTTTACTTTGTCCGAAACCGAAGCCTTTTGTAGGCTCAGAAATATCAACCTGAACAGGTATCAGCTTTTGCAGATTTACATGACGATTGGCGGTGTTCCCATGTACTTGGATCAACTTAAGCAGGGATTATCTGCCATACAGAATATTCAGGCTATTTGTTTTCACCCAACGGGTTATCTGCGCCATGAATTTGACCGACTGTATGCTTCGCTATTTATGCACTATGAGCAACACGTTGCTATTATTCGGGTATTAGGCAAAAAACGGAAAGGACTTACGCGGCAAGAAATTATCAGCAATACGAAACTAACGAACGGAGGCGCCTTGTCGAAGGTATTGGACGAATTGGAGCAATCTGGTTTTATCACTTTATTTAGTGGGTACGGTAAAAAAGTAAAAGAGACTATATACCGGCTAACCGATGCCTATTCCTTGTTCTACTTAACGTACATTGAGCCGCTGGGCAAAGGAAGTCAGGTAGATTTCGCTAAATTCAGTGATCTGCCTAGCTGGAAATCCTGGAGTGGATATGCGTTTGAAAATGTATGCTTTACGCATATTGAACAAATTCGTAAAGCATTGGGAATAGCAGGTGTCGCTACCTCGGTATCGTCATTTATTAGTCAACCTACGACTGAAATTCCTGGTACTCAAATAGACTTGGTAATTGATCGCAATGATCAGTCCATAAATATTTGTGAGGCAAAGTTTAGCACGTCACCATACCTATTAACCAAACAAGACATTGAAAGTTTTCGGCGAAAGAAGGAAGCTTTTCAGTCCCATACACAAACGCCTAAACACTTGTTCCTTACTTTAATCGCTGCTCATGGAGTAGTGGACAATCGCTATCGCTCTGATATTGATCAGGTGATTGTGTTAGATGATCTTTTTGGGTAAAAACTGGAGATCGCGATCACCATGCGAAAAGAAATATCAGCGCATCCAAAAATCAAGTTTTGAAAAACAAACTAACTATGAAACCAATCCTTCCCCTCCTCGCCCTCGCCCTCCTCCTCTTCCAGTGTGGAAAGAAGCGTGAGGAGACATCTGCCGCGTATACGGCCCCCGCCAATGCCCTCTTCCAGGAGATGCCGACGGCCACCACGGGCATCGACTTTGTCAATGAGGTCAAAAACAACAGTGATTTCAATATTTTCAGCTACCGCAATTTCTACAACGGCGGCGGCGTAGCCATTGGCGACATCAACAACGACGGACTACCCGACGTGTACTTCACCAACAACATGGGCAAGAACAAGCTCTACCTCAACGAGGGGGGCTTCAAGTTCAAGGACATCAGCGCCTCCGCGGGCGTAGCGGGCACACGTGGCTGGAGCACCGGCGTGGTCATGGTGGATGTGAACGCCGACGGGCTCCTGGATATTTACGTCTGCAATGCCGGCTATATCGCCGGCGACGACCAGGCCAACGAGCTATTCATCAATAACGGCGACCTCACCTTTACCGAAAAAGCGGCAGCATACGGTCTCGACCAACGGGGCTACACCACGCACGCTGCTTTCTTCGACTATGACCTCGACGGCGACCTGGATGTCTACATCCTGAACAACAGCTTCATGCCCGTCAATACCCTCAACTACAGCAACAAGCGCGAGCTCTACGCCGAAGACTGGCCCGTGCGCGACTTCCTAAAAGGAGGGGGCGATAAACTCCTGCGCAACGATGACGGCCACTTCGTGGATGTGACCAAGGCGGCCAACATTTACGGGAGCCTCATCGGTTTCGGGTTGGGGGTCACCGTGGGCGATGTCAACGGCGACCTGTGGCCAGACCTCTATATTTCCAACGACTTTTTTGAACGCGACTACCTCTACATCAATCAAAAAGACGGCACCTTCAAGGAGGAAGTCAAAGACTGGATGGAACATCTCAGTCTCTTCTCCATGGGCGCCGATATGGCCGACATCAACAACGATGGCTACCCCGAAATTTTTGCTACCGATATGCTCCCCGCCGAAGATTATCGCCTGAAAACGACGACCCTCTTCGAAAACTACAACGTCTACCAGCTGAAGCAGGAGCGCGATTTTTACCACCAGTACATGCAGAACACCCTTCAGCTCAATAACCAGGACAATACCTTCAGCGAGATCGCCTACTTTAGTGGCGTGGCGTCTTCCGACTGGAGCTGGGGTGCCCTGCTTTTCGACGCCGACAACGATGGCTTTCGCGATATCTACGTTTGCAACGGGGTTTACCAGGATGTAACCAACCAGGACTTCATGAACTTCTTCGCCAACGAAGTGATCCAGAAAATGGCCCTTACGGGTGAAAAGGAAGAACTGGAAGAAATCCTCAAGGAGATGCCTTCCACCCCCATCCGCAACCGTTTCTTTCACAACGGCGGTGACCTCACCTTTCAGGAAGAAGGCGAAGCCGCGGGTTTTGGTCGCCCTACCTTCTCCAATGGCGCTGCCTACGGCGACCTCGATGGGGATGGCGACCTCGACCTGGTGGTCAACAACCTCAACGACCAGGCCCTGGTGTACCAGAACCAAACGGCCCAGACCAAGGGCAACCACTACCTGAGCCTGCGCCTGAAAGCGCCCGCACCCAACACCTTTGCCATCGGCGCGCGGGTATTCGTGTACCAGGGCGAGCAAAAGCTCAACTTCCAGATGATTCCCAGCCGCGGCTTCCAGTCGTCGGTAGACTATACCATGGTCTTTGGCCTGGGGCAAACAGCCCGGATCGATTCCGTGGTGGTCATTTGGCCCGACCGAACCCAGAGTAGCCTGACCAACGTGCAGCCGGATGCTCTCCTGGTGGTCGATTATGCTGAGCAAAACCACGAACCGGCCCGTGATCCCGCCATCCTGAAGCAACTGATTCCGGCTCCCTTGTTCCAACCTGCTGAGCTGGCGCTCACGCCCCACAAGGAAGACCGCTTTATTGATTTCTTCCAGGAAGGGCTGACCATGCGGATGGTTTCCCGCGAAGGGCCCAAAGCAGCCGTGGCAGATGTGAATGGCGACGGCCGGGACGACCTCTTCGTAGGTGGCGCCGCAGGCTGGCCCGGACAGCTGCAGCTACAAACGGCCAGCGGCTGGCAAACGACCAATATCGAGACTTTTGAGAAAGACAGCAACTTTGAAGATACCGCCGCCACCTTCTTCGATGCCGATCAGGATGGCGACCTGGACCTGTTCGTCGGCTCGGGTGGCAACCACATGCCCACCGGACACCGCTACCTGCAGGACCGGATCTACCTGAACGACGGCCGGGGCAACTTCACCAGGGCACCCCGGGCGCTGACCGCCAGTGGGTTTAATACCTCGGTGGCGGTAGCACTCGATTTTGATAGCGATGGCGATCAGGACCTTTTCGTGGGCAGCCGCAGCATCTCGAGCCAATACGGCAGCAATCCACCGAGTTATTTGTACGTCAATGACGGAACGGGGACCTTCAGTGACCAGATTGAAACCTACGCACCGGAATTGGCCGAGCTGGGGATGATTACTGACGCTACTTACGTCAATCTGCTCGGTGACGCGACCCCCGAGCTGATCGTCACCGGCGAATGGATGGCCCCGGCGGTATTCACCTGGGACGGTAAACAATTTACCCGCGCCAAAACGGACCTGGATGATAAGTCTGGCTGGTGGTATGCCGTGGCCACGGCCGATTTGGATGGTGATGGCGACCAGGACCTGGTG
Source organism: Bacteroidota bacterium (assembly GCA_003045895.1). Taxonomy (GTDB): domain Bacteria; phylum Bacteroidota; class Bacteroidia; order Chitinophagales; family Saprospiraceae; genus Lewinella. The sequence goes on along the minus strand of PZPC01000061.1, from coordinate 21,642 downwards.
CTCGGCAACCGGGGCGAAAACTTTTACTTTAGCGGCAGCCCCGCAGCGCCCGCCAAACTCTGGGTGGCAGATTTTGACGACAACGGTACCACCGAAAAGATCATTACGCGCAGCATAGCTGGCCGCGACATGCCCGTCCCCATGAAAGATGAGCTCACCGGGCAGATCGTCAGTTTGAAGAAGCAAAACCTGAAGCACGCAGAATATGCCCAGCGCAGCATTCAGGAGTTGTTCACTCCGGAAGTACTGGAGCTGGCCAAGGTTAAACAAGGCAATTACTTTCGCTCGGCCGTGGCACTAAATGATGGCAACGGTCACTTTACGTTGCAGGCCCTACCTGCCGAGGTGCAGTTTTCTTGCGTCTGCGATATTTACTGTACCGACCTGAATGGGGACCAACTGCCAGACCTGGTACTGGGTGGCAACGACAACGGCTTTACGCCCCAGTTTTCCAAATTGGATGCCAGCTTTGGCCAGGTTTTGCTGAATGAGGGGAAAGGTGCTTTCAAACGGGTACCCAACCGCGAATCCGGCTTTTTTGTGCGGGGCAACATCAAGCAATTGGTACCTTTGCAACGCCAGGGGAAACCCTATTTGTTGGTTGCCATCAACAACCAGGCAGCCAGACTAATGGCTATTGAAAAACAAAAATTCACCAATGATTTCCAGTAAGGGACAGTCAAATAATCAAGAAACATGAGGAGTTTGATCATTTTTGCTTCATTATTTATCCTGGGCAGCCTGAGTTTTTTCGCCTGTGATCGCAGCGCAACGGGAGCGGGCCCGGTAAAAGCCGAAGACCCGGTTTTTCGTTTGTTGAAAAAGGAACAAACGGGCCTGGATTTTGTCAACCAGTTGCGGCAATCCAGCGAATTCAACGTCTTCAATTACATGTACTTTTTTAACGGCGGCGGCCTCGCGGCGGGCGACTTCAACCAGGATGGGTTGGTGGATCTCTATTTCACCAGTAACATGGGGCCCAATAAGCTGTTCCTCAACGAAGGCAACCTGAAATTCAAAGACGTCACCGATGCCGCCAAAGTAGCGGGCATGGAGGGCTGGACCTCCGGCGCCACCATTGTGGATATCAACAACGACGGGATGCTGGATATCTACGTATCCCAGATGGGCGAATACAAAACCATCAACGGGCGCAACCAGCTTTTTGTGTGTAAAGAAGTGGTGGATGGTATACCACACTTCGAAGACGAGGCCATTCCCTACGGGCTCGATCTGGCCGGCTTTGCGACCCAGGCCACCTTTTTCGATTACGACCTCGACGGCGACCTGGACATGTACCAGCTCAATCACTCGCTCCACGCCAACGGTACTTTTGGGCAGAAAGCCACCTTCGTCGGTACCCAGCATCCCACTTCTGGCGATAAACTGATGCGCAACGATGGAGATACCTTTACGGAAGTGACCATGGCCGCCGGGATCAACAGCACTGTGATCGGTTATGGCCTCGGGGTGGCTACCGCAGACGTCAACCTCGACGGCTGGCCGGATATCTACATTGCCAACGATTTTCACGAAAACGACTACCTCTACCTCAACCAAAAAGACGGGACTTTCAAGGAAGTACTCACCGAACAAATCCAGCACACCAGCCGCTTTTCTATGGGAGTAGATATTGCCGACATCAACAACGATGCCCAACCCGACATCGTTACCCTCGACATGCTACCCGAAGATCCGTATATTCTGAAAACATCCCTGGCCGAAGATTCCTACGAGGTCTTCCAGTTTAAGCTGCGCTACGGCTACAACCAGCAGTTTTCCCGGAACAATTTACAGTTGAACAATGGCAACGGCACCTTCAGTGAGATCGGTTTGTACGCAGGTGTAGAAGCGACCGATTGGTCGTGGGCACCCCTGTTCTTCGATTTTGAAAACGACGGCTACCGCGATCTCTTCATCAGCAACGGGATTCCCCGCCGGATGAATGATATTGACTACATCAACTTTCGGGAGAACAGCGAACTGCGCTGGAAGGGCAATACCGATAACCTGGAAGAAGAAGACCTGGTGATGGTAGACAGCATGCCGCGCATCAAGGTGGCCAACAAGTTTTACCGCAATGCACACAACCTGCGTTTTACCGACCTCGGCAAACAGATTGATGGTGCGCTGGTCACGTATTCTACGGCTGCAATCTATGCCGACCTGGACAACGATGGCGACCTGGACGTCGTCGTCAACAACCAGGAAGATGAGCCTTATGTCTACCAAAATCTGAGCGTGGACAAAGGCGCAGCGGGCGACTTTATTCACCTTGAATTTGCGGGTACGCCCCAAAACCGTCATGGTATCGGTGCTACCGTGGTGGCTTACAAAGGCCAGGAAACCTTGCTGGTTCAGCACTTCCCGACCCGCGGCTACCTGGCCGCGGTACCACTCGGTGTTTACCTTGGGGTAGGGGAGCAGGCCCAGGTAGATTCGGTACTGGTGATCTGGCCCGACCAGACCTACCAGCGCTATACCGACCTGGCCTTCAATACCCTGCAAACGGTCACCTGGTCCGCAAACCTGCCGCGTTTTGATTTCCAGCGCCTGCATCTGCCCAAGACCGCTCCCTACCAATTCACGGATCAGACCGCAGCGGTACGCCTGAACTTTCGCCACGACGAAAATCCTTACGTGGATTTCGACCGCGAAGCCCTCATGCCCAATATGGTATCGGCTGAGGGGCCAGCAGTAGCCGTAGGAGATGTCAATGGCGATGGCCTGGATGATGTCTTTTTGGGCGCGGCCAAGCGCGATACCAGTCATTTGTTTTTGCAATTACCCAATGGGACTTTCCGCGACGCTACGCCAGCCGTTTTTGCGGAGAGCGCCCTGCTCGAAGACGTCGATGCCCGTTGGGCCGACCTGGATAACGACGGCGACCTGGATCTGGTGGTCGCCAATGGCGGCAACGAGTTCCGGGGCAATAATCCGGCCCGCCTGCAGCGGGGCTACCGCAATGATGGGCGGGGGAACCTAACGCTGGACCTGGAAATGTTTCCCAATTCTTATCTCACTGCCTCGGTGACCGCCGTGGCCGATTACGATGGTGACGGCTGGCAGGATGTGTTTTTTGGCGCCCGGGCCGAACCCTGGCACTACGGACAACCACCACGTTCGCTGTTGTACCACAACAATGGCAATGGCACGTTTACGGAAGTGGGCGCACAAGCCGCACCAGCCCTGGCTAAGGTCGGCATGGTGACGGACGGGCAGTGGGCTGATATCGACCAGGATGGTGATCTCGATCTGGTGCTGTCCCTGGAATGGGGGAATATTGAATTGTTGCTGAATGACGGCGGACAGTTTCAGGCCCAGCCCGCAGCGCAGCAGGAATCGTGGTGGAATACGCTGCTGGTCCATGATTTTGACCAGGACGGCGACCTCGATATCTTGGCCGGCAGCTATGGCGAAAATTCCAAACTCACTCCTACGCCCGAGGAGCCCCTGCGCTTGTACACCAATGATTTTGACCGCAACGAACAGGAAGAGCACATCCTGACCTATTACCTCGATGGCAAAGAATATGCTTTTGCGACCTACGCGGAGTTGACCAAACAACTGACCTACCTGAAGAAAAAATACCTGCACGCCAGGGACTTTGCCCGGGCCAGCCTGGACGATTTGTTTGGGAAAGACCAACTGGCTGCTGCCCAGGTACTGCGGGTGACTTCGCTGAGCCATACCTATTTCGAAAATACCGGTGGCCTAAAATTTGTGGCGCATCGCCTGCCCGACCGGTTGCAGTTCTCGACCGTGAACACACTCGCGGCAGTGGATCTGGATGGCGACGGCCGGCAAGAGGTGCTCGTAGGTGGAAATTTCGACGAGTGCAACATCGAAATGGGCCGCTACGACGCCAGCTACGGCCAGGTACTGCGCCTGGAAAATGGCAACTGGAAGGACTATCCCCTGGGCGAACTGTCGATAGTCGGGAAAGTGAAGGCGATCGTGCCCATTCAGATCAATGGCCAACCCCATTTCGTGATCGGCAGAAACGATGCGGCGGTGGAAGTAATTCGCCAGGAAAAGTAAGCTGGTAGTGGCCAACTAGCTAAACTATACGCTGGCCGCCCAAGCGAATAGGCGTAAAGCGACGAGTAGGAGGAGTGGCCAATTCGCCACTAAGCATGCTCACGTTATCCTATCATAAGGGAAGTGTGCCTTTAGGTACGCGATATCGGTAGAACATTGTTTCTAGATTCGGTAGCTCTGGGCGCCCCCCTGCGGGTCGGGTCGTCCGCAGCTCCCGCTGGTCGGCCCTACGGGCGCTGCCGCGGCGGCGGCCTGCTACCACCCCTGGCGCAAGGCGATCTCAAGGGCGCACGGTTTACTGGAAAGTCAGGTGCTAAGCAGAAAATTAGGATGAACCCGCCTTACCGCCAGTTCGCGAGAGGTTGGATGGGTGATTGAGATGGGGGAATTTCTAGTCGGGGCATAGCAGCCCCTTGGGAGGGGCCCACCCTCAAGGCCTGAACGCTGGCCCCACTTCCGACCCACTGGTCGCACGGGGCAAACCACCACCATTGCTGCCAGTTATGCACTGCCAACAACCAAGCAAAGAAAAACAAAACCGCTGAATGCCCTTGATGGCCTGGCGAAGCGTGTCCGCCGCAAGGGGGAGTTACCGATGAGTAAGTGTAAAGGTGGTCAAAAAAAGAATCCTTTTCTACTTACACTACAAATATACTTTAAAATGTTTGTTTTTAAAATAGAAGCAATAAAAATTTTAAAAAAAACAACCAAAAACACCTTTACCCTTCATTGCAAGCCTTACCGCGCACCAGGCCTCACCCGATCCCTTACCCGCCCGTCTTTGCCGTGAATGACGACGTCCGACTGGTAATTGCGGGCAATGTCTTTGGCGCGTTCAATGGCGTCGCTTTGGTAGGGGTATACTGCAGTATAACGCTCGTTGCCTTCCCCTTTTACGGCCCAACCTTCTTCGTGGGGCACAACGTATTGATTGCGGGTGCTGGGGCGGGTTTTTACACCAACGCTTTTGAGCAAAATCGCCAGGATTTTTTTCAGGAGGTCCCCCCAGAAACTGGTGGTACGAATATCGGACATAGCATATAATTTTACCTGGGAAAGGTTATTTTTTGATAGAGTGCTTCCATTGAGAAAGTTCCCTGGTTCAAAACAGGCACCTCGTCTTGAAGCGAATTATATTCCCTTAGCAGCCAGTCTTCGGTTCCGGACAGGCGGGTTTGACTAATGATGCTGAGTGCTTCACTATCGATGAAGAGGACTTGTTTCAGGCTGGGGATTTTGCGGTACTGGGTAAATTTTTGACCTAAATCATAGTTGTAGGTAGAAGGAGATAATATTTCTACCAAAAGTACCGGATTGGCTATGGCATACATACTACCACGGAGATATATCTTTTCCGTTTCGTCTTGAATGACCGTGCAGTCTGCATTGAAATAATGGTGGTCAGGGTCAGGGATGTGAAGGGCGAGGTTGCTGCCAAAATATTGGTAATTTTCAACACCAAGTAATTCGCGTAGCAGGTGCGCAATGGCCAGGACGAGTTGCTCGTGTGCTTCCGTAGCGTAGCCCATGATTGAAATTATTTCGTGGTCATCGTATTCTATCCGGTAGGGGCAGCGTGGTAGCATATCCAGGAAGGCATCCCAAGGAGCAGGAACGTGGAGAACCTCGGACATTGCTAGACGTTGGTTCAATTCCAGTGGGAGGTCGGCTATTGCTTCCATTTTCTATTAACAGATCTGGTTGATTAATAAAGATAATATTTTTTTATCAAAACCTCCTTTTTTTTGCCATCGATAGGGGGAAGGTGTCCCCAGGCACATCATAGCTTTGAACACCCCAAAAAGTTTCTCTACTGGCCCGCAAAAGGTCAGGATCCCACACCAATCTATAAGCTATGTTACGTATTCTGAATTGTTGTGCTTCTGCACGACCTGCCTTTTTATTGCTCTTTTGCCTACTGCTTACCGATTTGGCTACCGCCCAAGGAAACGGACTTGTCCAAACCATCAAGGGGGTTGTGATTGATCAGGCCTCGGAGGAACCGGTCATTGCAGCTAACATTTTGATCGTCGGAACCGACCCTGCACTGGGTGCAGCCACCGACTATAACGGGAGTTTCCGCATCGAAAAAGTACCCGTAGGTAGGCACAGCCTGCGCATCAGTTGCCTGGGCTACGAAGATGCGTTCATCAACGAGTTGGAAGTCCAGTAGCGGAAACCACCCAACTGGGCTTGATTCCGGTATTGAACTACCGGTTGGAGTTTTAAAACCACCCAAGCTGATCAATACGCCAAGAGCGATGCGATTGCCACGGCCACTTTTTCCGCATTGGGCAGCATGGTGGCTTCCAGGACGCTGTTCAGCGGAATGGCAGGCATATTGGCAGCTCCCAACGTGCGTACCGGCGCATCGAGGGATTCGAAGCAGTTTTCCTGGATGCGGGCAGCAATACTCTGGGCAAAAGTATTGTTGACCGGCTCTTCGGTTACCACCAGGATCTTGCCGTGGCGGCGGGCGGTGGCATAGAGGTAAGCCTCGTCGAGTGGAGCCAGCGTTCGCAGGTCCACAATCTCTATCTGTCCGGGAAACTCGCGGGCGGCCTGGAGTGCCCAGTGTACCCCCATACCGTAGGTGATGACGGCCATGCTGCGACCACTGCTGACGGCTGCTGCTGCTGCCGCCAGGGTGGTCGTGGCTTTACCCAGTGGCAAGCAGTAATCGGCGGCCGGTTCTATGGTTTTCGCGGCTTCCGTACCCGGCACTTTCGACCAGTAGAGCCCTTTGTGTTCCAGCACCACCACGGGGTTGGGATCGTAATAGGCAGCTTTGAGCAATCCTTTCAGATCGGCCCCGTTGCTGGGGTAGGCAATTTTTATGCCCCGGATATTGGTCAGAACCGACTCCACGCTGGAGCTGTGGTAGGGGCCGCCACTGCCGTAGGCTCCGATGGGTACCCGTAGGACCATACTCACGGGCCACTTGCCGTCAGACAAATAGTAGGAGCGGCTGACCTCGGTGAACAACTGGTTCAAGCCCGGCCAGATGTAATCGGCAAACTGAACTTCCACGATGGGTTTGAGCCCTACGGCCGACATCCCTACCGTGCTGCCAACAATAAAAGCTTCCTGGATGGGGGTGTTGAAGACCCGTTCCCCACCAAACTTATCGGCCAGGGTCGCCGCTTCGCGGAAGACCCCACCCAGGCGGGCACCCACATCTTGGCCATAAAGCAGACATTCCGGATGTTCGCGGAGCAGTTCCTCCACGGCGTGCAGGGCACTGTCGACCATAACGGTTTTTTCCCCACCAGCCGGTTGGCGCTCCCCAGTTTCCGCGGTGATTGGGGTAGGGGCAAAGTCGTGGTGGTATAAATCGGTGGGTTGTGGATCGGCAGCTTGTTGGGCGCGCTCGAAATCTTCGGCCACCAGTTGCCGGGCTTCGGCTTCCAGTTCCGCAATTTCGGTAGCGGGGACTTGGTGCTGTAGCAAGGCTTGCCGCAGTTTGGGGTAGGGATCCCGTTGCTGGTGTTCTTCCAGGTCGTCGCGGTACCATTCTTTGCGCACGCCGCTGGTATGGTGGTTGAGTAAGGGGACGCTGGCGTGGACGAGGAAAGGGCGGCGCTCGGCCCTTACCTTTTGGATGGTTGCTTGTAAACCTTCGGCGCAGGCCAGGTAATCCGTGCCGTCAAGGCGCAGCACTTCGATGCCGTGGAAACCGGCCGCGTAATCGGCGGCATCCTGGGCGCGGGTCTCGGCCGCACTGGCCGAGATGTCCCAGCCATTGTCCTGTACGAGGTAAATGATCGGGAGTTGGCGCAGGGCAGCCATTTGCAGGGCTTCGGCCACTTCTCCTTCGGTGACACTGGCGTCGCCGAGCGAGCAGACCGCTACGGGGGCATCGTTGGTTGTCCATTTTTTCAGCCCCAACTGTTCCTGGTACTGGAAGCCGAGGGCGACGCCCGTCATAGGAATCGCTTGCATTCCGGTAGCCGAAGACTGGTGCGGGATTTTAGGAAAATCGGGGCGGTTGAGGCTGGGGTGGCAGTAGTAGGTCCGGCCGCCGGAGAAAGGATCCTCAATTTTGGCCAGCAACTGCAGCATCAACTCGTAGGGCGTAATGCCAATACCTAGCAGCAGTGCGTCATCCCGGTAGTAAGGTGCAACGTAATCCTGTGGTTGCAATTGCAGCCCCAAGGCCAACTGAACCGCTTCGTGTCCGCGGCTGGTGGCGTGTACGTACTTGGAGACCATTTTGAAATTGGCCTCGTATAATTCCGTCAAGGCGACGGCGGTAGCCATTTTGAAGAAGGCCTTTTTCAACTGTTGAGTAGGGATTGGCGCCTGGATATTGTTTTTCTTTTTAGATTTCACCATGGTGGGGTAGTTCTGGTAATTTTAACAGCAATTGCTGGTACCTTGTTTCGTCAAACAGTTCATCATTGGCGATCATGTCGGCCATCAGTTGGGCCACAATGCCCGCCATCATGGCTGTGGCCTGTTCTGTGGAATACCCTTCGCTTTCGAGGCGGGCCAAGGTACTGCGAACAAAAGGCGGGTTGTTGTTGGCCAGTTGTGATTCGACGGTGCCGATAAAAAGTTGGTGTAGGCGTTTCCTTTGCATCAAGCAGGCATTATTTGGATTTAAAAGCAGCAATGGCGTCCCGCGTGAAATCGGATAAGACCAGTTGACCACTGATCCGGGCCCTTTGCGTTAGTAGTTCCTCCCAGTTTTCGGTGCCCTCCCAGCATACGCGTTTGAGTTCGGCCATTGCCGTCGGGCTCATTTGCGCCAGTTGGGTAGCCAGGGCCTGCACGGCCGTCTTCATTTCAGCGGCCGAAGCAAAAACTGCCTGGTACAGCCCCTTCTCCCGGGCCCATTCGGCCGACTGGAAAGCGGTGGCGTTGATGGCGAGTTGCTGGAAAGCAGCCTGGCCTATTTTTCGGGCTACTGCCGGACCAATGACAAAAGGCCCAATACCTACGGCCAGTTCGCTCAGTTTGATCGCCGCAAAGGAGGTGGCAAAACAGTAGTCGGTAGCGGCCGCCAGGCCGACACCGCCACCAATGGCCTTGCCTTGTACCTGCCCCAGCACAAATTTGGGACACTGGCGCAGGGCGTTGATAACCTGGGCAAACCCCAGGAAGAAACGTTCGCCCTGGGCGAGGTTGTCGATGGCCAGGAGTTCGTCAAAGCTGGCACCCGCGCAAAAACTGCGCTCGCCGGCGCTTTGGAGTACCACCACCCGGCAGGCCTCGTCGGCACCAGCAGCGGTGATGGCATCCCGCAATTCGGCCAACAGCCGACCGGGTAAACTGTTGTGCGCCGGATGTGCAAAGGTGATCGTTGCAATTCCACCAGCGACGACCGTAGTTATACTGCCGAGTAAAGTTTTATCTTCCATACGAATGAATGTTCGTTCGCAAAGGTAAGCAATCCTGGGAAGTTAAAAAGTATTAAATAGGTGTTAGCGAAGCTTTAAACCACTAGCTGCGCGGTACCAAAAGCAGGCGTTTTACGTCAGTAATTCAGACAAAGTACAGATGCGAAAATTAACGGACACCGTGGTATTGCTCTTCTTGCTCATTGGGCCAGCACTGGTGCTGACTTGTATGCGCCAGCCCCCGGAAGCGGAAACCGTTCCTTTTTCGCAGGAAGATGCTCTTCCTACGGTGCCTACCGTGGACCAGGATGGGGTGCTGGCCTGGCAGGACCGTTTTTTGCCCTAGGGGGCTGTTACCATTTGGCAAAGGATCCACCAGTGAACAGGAGGTGGGGAATCGGAGGTCGGAAGTGGGAAGTAATAACCGTGTAAGTGCCGGGACAATAATAAATTTACATTCTCAAATTATTAGTGAAGAAACAAGCGATTGATAATGAGCGGTTTCGAGCTAATCATTTGAGTCGAAAAATGTAAATTTATTATTGTCCAAATACTTAAAGGTGGAAAAGAAAGGGGAGAGAAGCGTCGGACGTATCGCGCTCGCTGGTTCAGCGCCATTTATGGCGCCGCGTTTTGCTTGACGATAGAGAAATATCCAGGCCACGCTGAAGCATGAGCTTGCCAAGCTTTAGCGTGGCGAACCAGCGTGCAGGCTTCCACTGGGTTCATCAAGTCCGTAAAATTCAAAGCTATTGGGCGGGGCCGTAAAGATTTGTCGAACGGTTAGGCAAAAGCCGACCGAGGATAGCACACCGTCAGTTACCGGAATAAAAAAAAGCGGTACCGAGATGTCTCGATACCGCTTGATAGATTTATAATGGCCATCGCTATTTGCCTCACGCTGAGGTGGGCTTATTCGGGAGGACTCAGGTCACTTTTAGGTTTAGTACCAGGCGTTGCGGCTTAGTGCTGTACCGTAATTTTCAGGTTGCGGACACCCAGTTCCGTGTCGATGCGGACGAGGTACAAGCCGTTTGGCAGTTCGGTGGTATCCAATTGCAGGCGGTCGTTTTGTACATCAGCCAACTTACGATTGCTTACGATCTGGCCTTTGGTGTTGAAAACCACCATGGTGCCGCTCGTCTTCTCCGCGAGGTTGAAGTCCAGGTTGACCAGGGCATCAGCAGGGTTGGGGAAAGCCACCACTGCATTTTCTGGCAATACCACTTCCGTCGTGTTGATGATGACGTCAGGGCCGATGCTCAAACGCACCACGGGCACAATATCCAGACCGAAGCCGGTCATGCCGAGTGAGCCTTCGTTGCTCACATCCAGGGCACCTGCGTAGCGAATGCGGTTGAGGGAGTCGGTATAGAAGTTCATGGCTGCGAAGTCATATTCTTCCGAAGCCAACAGCTGGAAATCCTGCGTGTCATCGGTGCTGTACTGCACCGCAGCAATGTAATAGGTATTGGCGGTGAGGGGGTAGAATTCATCTTCGTTGGTCGAAACAGAAATCAGGGTGTTGCCTTCTTCTCCGGTAAATTCATAAGAGTTGAAGCCCGCGATCGTGTATTCGTCCTGGTCGGCAGCAAAGTTTTCGTTGGTATCCCCACCCCATTCGAGGAGCAGAATGGTGGCGAAACGACCAACGAGTTCGTCGGCATTGTTCACACCAAAGGAGATGTAGCGGGCAAAGAGATCTTCACCGGTGGCATTTTGTGCGTTGTTGACATAAAATACGTTGCCGTAGGTATAGCTTTCATCGGCAGCCGGCGAAACACCCCGTGTTGCACCACCTTCCTTAGCGAAGAGGGAGTCGGTAACGGCAAAGACAAACGACAGCTCGTTGTTTCCAGGGATTGCGTCATCGGCAATACCGGGGTAATCGAGTGAGTAGGTCGCCGTGTATACATCTGCCACTGCGGGCGGCGTAAATTCGTTGGGGAAAAAGACATTTTCCGCCGTAGAGTCGGGCGTAATGGTACCGTAGTTCAACTGATCGGTAAATACGACTGTACCGGCACCATTGGTGATGGTCATGTTCAGCACCGTGTTCGGCTGGGTAGCAGAACCGAAATTGGCGATATCAGCGATAAAACCAATGGGCTCGATCTGGCTGATGGGGGTAGCCACGTTGGGGGCAACAGCGGCAAAAGAATTGATGCGCATTTCGTTGGCCGGCCGAGGATCGGTTTCCGTCAGGATTACATCATCAATTTGCCAGTTGTAAGCACAGCCAGTCAGGTTCGGATTGGTGCTGGTGGTTGCATCCGACAAAAATTGGAAGGCAAAGTATACGGTTGCTTGACCTACTGCATCAGCAGAAATGTCGAACTGGACACTTTGGGGGTTCAGGCTGGGATCACCGACCGTCACACCACCAAACTGGGAGGGCTCGATACCCGGAAATACTTCGTAGGTAGCCCAGCTGGACAGGTTGTTGAGATCCGTACCTACCCGAATTTGTGGGCGATCGAGGAAACTGCGGTAGAAGGTTTCGAAGATGAGCCAAACGGCTGTTTTATCGGAGGCATCGAAGGCTGGCGAAATCAACCAGGCATCCTGGTCGGCGTAGGCACAGTTGGCATCAGAATCAAAAATCATCCAGCCATTAGTAGCGGTAGTAGAAGCCAGGTCGGCAGTTGCGAAGGGACCGGAAGGACCCGTAGTTGTGTATTGCCAGGCCGCACTGGGGGTGCCGTTGCCGGAAACAACCGTGCTGGTCCAATCAGCGGGAAAACTGCCCGCGAAATCTTCCGTGAAGAAGGTTTGCGCCTGCAGGCCAAAGCCAGTTAGCAGGAGGCTTAAAATTGCAAATGTGTACTTTTTGAGGAACATAAACTTGTATTTGTGAATAACCAATTTAATTTAATAAATGAATACTTCTCCTAAGTAGTAAAGATGAAATCAGGTAGCTACAGGCGAAGTAAACAGAACCGCAAAGATACGCCTTTTTCAGACTATTTGAAAGCTTGCGCTCAAAATGCAATTGGATAAGTCGGCCAATATGCAGATCGCAATAATTAAGTGGACGAGGGGTTTGGGTCAGCCAGTAAAGCCCGGTATTCTCGTTGCAACTGGGTGCTATCCACGGGAACTACCCCGACCTTTTCACAGACCTGCCCGCCGGCCAGGTTGGCCAGTACGGCGATCTCCCGCAGGTCGATGCCGAGAGCCAGCCCCAGCGCTGCTACGCTGATGACCGTATCTCCGGCGCCACACACATCGGCGATGGAGCGGGCTTGGGTGGGAATGATCTCCATTTGCCCCTCTCCCTGAATAAACAAGCCCTTGTCAGACAAGGTGATCATGGTATACTGGTTGTTCAGGCGGCCCCGCACCACCGCCGCTGCGGCTGCCAGGCTGGCGGCTTCGGGGCGCAGGTGTGGATCTACCTGTTGTTGGATTTCGCGTAGGTTTGGTTTGAAGAGGGTCACGTTTTCGTAGGCCCAAAAGTTGTCGTACTTGGGATCCACGGCCGTAGGGATATTGCGCTGCGTGGCTTCGCGGATCACACCCTGGATGAGGGTAGGGGTTAGTACCCCTTTGTTGTAGTCCTGGAACAAGATGAGGTGGATGGTTTGCTGGTCGAGTAAGGCCCGCAATTGCGCCAGCAAAGCAGTGCCATCGGCTTCCGTGAGGCTGGCGGTGTCTTCCCGGTCGACGCGCAAAAGGTGCTGGTGCTGGGCAATGACGCGCGTTTTGACGGTCGTCGTCCTGCTTGATGAACGCCGCAGGTAGTCAGCAGAAATAGCGGCGGCGGGTAAGAGCGACTCCAACAATTTGCCGTTTTCGTCATCGCCAATGGCACTGAACAAATAAGGTGTAGCACCCAGGGCCTGGATGTTGAGGGCCACGTTGGCGGCGCCACCCAGGCGGTTTTCTTCGCTGCTCAGGTGCACCACCGGAACGGGCGCCTCGGGGGAAATGCGATCCACACTGCCATGCAGGTACCGGTCGATCATGATATCCCCAATAATGACGATGTTTAGCGCCTGAAAACGGTCAAATAGTTCTGCTGGATTCATGGGTTCGTTCCTGTTTCAAAACGCAAAAATAGGGAATTGTGGTTATGCTGTGCAGAATATTGCGACGTTCCCCTGCCCGTCGCGGCCGATTGCGGTGCAATCCTGGCCGCTCAGACTTACACTTTTACCCCCTTTACACTTTTCCCCCTTTACACTTCCCCCTTTTACCCTTTTCCCCCTTTACACTTTTAAACTTTTCAACACCTCCAATTGGGCGACAATCTTGTCACTTGCGCCCCGGCTGTTGTTCAGGTAGGTCAGGACGGCTTGGCGGGCGTTTTCGTATTGGTCAGGATCCTGCAATTGCCGGAAGCGCTCGGGAAAGTCGGCGGGGGTGGGTAGCACAAAAGCACCACCGGTTTCCCGCAGGGCCAGCGCTTCGGGGAAATTTTGGTGGCGGGGGCCGAACAAAACCGGCAAACCGTGGGCCGCGGGTTCCAGGGTATTGTGGATATTCACGCCGAAGCCGCCGCCTACGTAGGCCAGGTGGCCGTAGTGATACACGCGCGACAACATGCCAATGGTATCCAGGATGAGGATGCGACAGGCGCTTAAGTCGGCTCCTTCCGCCAGTTGCGAAAACCGCTGATAGGGCAGCCGGATCTGGGCGGCAATTTGGTCGAGGTGCCGGGGGCTAATGTCGTGGGGGGCAATGAGGAGTTTCCAGTCGCCTTCCCACCGGCTTTGATCCTGCAGGAGCATCGCTTCGTCTGGCGGCCAGGTGCTACCCGCCACGAATACCCGGTGCCCGGTCGCAAAACTGGCCACCTGCGGAAAGTTGATCTCCGCAGTGGCAATAGCCAGTACCCGATCCACCCGCGGATCGCCCGCCACCTGCACGGCGGTAATGCCATGGCGGTTGAGCAATTGGCGGTCGGCGGGCGTTTGTACAAACAGGAAAGTGACTTGTTGCAACAGCTTTTTAAACATCCCACCATACCAACGGAAAAACACCTGGCGCGGCCGAAAGCTGGCGGCAATGAGAAAGGTAGGTACCCGTTGCCGGAAGAGCGCCTGCCAGTGGAAGAGCCAAAACTCGTACTTCACAAAAATGGCCAGTTGGGGGCGCAGCATGGTCACCCAGGTGCGGGCATTGCCAGGGCTGTCGGGCGGAAGGTAGGCCACGTAATCGGCGTGGGGATACTGGCGTTGCTGTTCGTAACCAGAAGGCGAATAGAAGGTGAGGACCATCTTGTAGGCCGGGAAGCGCTGACGAATCTGCTCCAAAACGGGCCGCCCTTGTTCAAATTCTCCGAGGCTGGCGCAGTGCATCCACAAAATGGGGGTATCCTCAGCAAGGGTGTTGCGCCACTGGGCAAGTTGTTCTTGCCAATCCTGGCGGCCATCCACCCAGGCCCTGGCCTTCGGATGAAACCAGGCCGCCAGCCGGATGCCCAGGTGATAAAAATGGATAACAATAAGGTAGAGCAGCCGCATGGGTAGGGATTGGCAGGGGGATATTGGAAAGGCAACCAGTTTAACCCCTGGTCAATAATAACGCTCTTCCGCATTGCCCAAAAAGATGGGCATGGAAAAGGAGATCCGAAAGCCAGCCAGGATGTCGAGGCGTTGGGCGGTATCGGCGGTTTGGGTGTCAAAATTGAAACTGCGCCGATTTTGGGTAAATCCTTCGAAAAACTCGAATCCTGCGGTAAGGTGAACACCGTTGTTTTTACCAACCACCTGGTAGCCGACAAACTGGTGGACCGCCAGGCCATTGCTGAGGCGGTCGTATCCTTTTTCGTAGCCACCAGTCAATTGCGGGACTATTCGGAAGGGATCTTCCTGGATGCGGATGCGGTGTTGCAAGAGGCCAACGCCGAGGTTGAGTCGGATACCGGAGCGTTCGTTGGCTTTGCTCAGTCCGATCAGTTTGCCCACTCTCAGGCCCAGGTAAAAGCCGCGCTCCCGGAGTTGAATATCGGCCGGTTCCCGGTCGTTGCCGATGATCGCACCCGATTCGGTACGCAAACCAGCCAACACATCCTCGTCGACCTGGCTGCCGAACAGGTACTGGCTCTGGAGACCAAAAGCCCAGTTGTTGGCCGTCAGGTAGTCGCCGGAAACTTCGACCGCATAGTTGAGGCCGAAGCGGTCGGCGAGGTCGGCCAACGGAATTTGCGGGCCGTAGCCAAAGTTGATGAGGATCGCCTTGCCACTGTTGTTTCCACCCCATTCCTGGCTGTGCAGCGTCATATTCAGACCGAGCAGGAGCAACAGGATGACCGATTTTATGGACATAGTTCTGGTTCTTGGTTTGCCGTTAGGCGGTAAATAATTGCCGCAAAGGTAGCAACTTCTCTTGCTATTAAACAGTAGATATAAGCTAATCTCCTATCTTTACGGCTGATATGGGCTGCGCTGGATAATGATTCGCACGCTATTTCACAAGTTTAGTTACCTAATTAGCTGCTGGCCTCGTCTCAGCAATACAATTGAAAATTTATGCCTAGAATACTTATTACCGGAGGAGCCGGTTTTCTCGGCTCGCATCTGTGCGACCGCTTTATTAAAGAAGGTTACCAGGTCATTGCCATGGACAATCTTCTCACGGGAAATATTGACAATATTGCGCACCTGTTTCCCTTACCGGAGTTCGAATATTATCACCACGATATTACCAAGTTTGTCCACGTACCCGGGCATTTGGACTATATCTTGCACTTCGCCTCTCCGGCCAGCCCCATCGACTACCTCAAGATGCCCATTCAGACCCTCAAGGTGGGGGCCCTGGGGACCCACAACCTGCTGGGTTTAGCTAAAGAAAAGAAAGCCCGTATTCTGGTGGCTTCCACTTCGGAAGTCTACGGAGATCCGCTCATCCACCCCCAGCCCGAGGAATATTGGGGCAACGTCAATCCGGTGGGCCCGCGCGGGGTATACGACGAAGCCAAGCGTTTCCTGGAAGCCATCACCATGGCCTACCACAATTACCACGGCCTGGAGACCCGGATGATCCGCATTTTCAATACCTATGGCTCCCGGATGCGAACCGATGATGGGCGCGTACTGCCCGCTTTCTTCTCCCAGGCCATGCGCGGGGAAGGGTTGACCATCTTTGGCGATGGTACCCAATCGCGCTCCTTCTGCTACGTAGACGACCTGGTGGAAGGCATTTACCGGCTGCTGCTCAGCGATTACCACTTGCCCATGAACATCGGCAATCCGGACGAGATCAGCATCATGGACTTCGCCAAAGAAGTGTTGGCGTTGGTGGGCAACCCCCAAGCGCGGATTATTCACAAAGAATTGCCAGAGGACGATCCCAAGATTCGCCAACCCGATATCACCAAGGCCAGAGAAATTCTGGGCTGGGAACCCAAGGTGGACCGCGCCGAAGGCATGCGACGTACTTACGACTACTTTAAAACCGTTGTTAAAGTGTGATTGCGGTTATTACTACACGCAGAAAAATCGGTTAAAAAATACCTTTCATGGCAAACCTACTCATCACCGGCGGGGCCGGATTTATTGGTTCTCATCTCATCTACCGGTTGGTTAAAAACTACCCGCAAGACCATATTTACAACCTGGATGCCCTGACCTATGCTGGTAATCCGGAGAATTTACAGGCAGTGGAAGATGCGGCCAATTATACCTTTATCAAAGGAGATATCACCGATTTCGCTTTTCTGGAGCAATTGTTTGCCCGCTACCACTTCGACGGGGTAATCCACCTGGCCGCGGAGTCGCACGTGGACCGCTCCATTGCGAATCCGATGGCCTTTATTCTGACGAATGTGGTGGGTACGGTCAATTTGCTGAACGCCGCCAAAAATGCCTGGCAGGGCAACTATGCGGGCAAGCGGTTTTACCACGTCTCGACGGATGAGGTGTACGGCTCTCTGGGTGCCGAAGGCTACTTTACCGAAGAGACGGCCTACGATCCGCGTTCGCCCTATTCGGCTTCCAAGGCCAGTTCCGACCATTTTGTGCGGGCCTGGCAGCATACCTACGGGTTGCCGGTGGTGATATCCAACTGTTCGAATAACTACGGGCCCTACCAGTTTCCGGAGAAGCTGTTGCCCCTGATCATCAACAACATCAAGGAAGGCAAGCCCCTGCCGGTTTACGGTGACGGGACCAACGTGCGCGACTGGCTCTGGGTGGAAGACCACGTCGCGGCCATCGACCTGATCTACCACCAGGGCACCATCGGGGAAACCTACAACATTGGCGGGAACAACGAATGGTCGAACATTGACCTGGTCCGGACGCTGTGCGACGTCATGGATCAATTGTTGGACCAGCCAACCGGCACTTCACAAGGGCTGATTACTTTCGTAAAAGACCGTCCCGGCCACGACCAGCGCTACGCCATCGACGCGACCAAGCTGAAAGATGCCCTGGGCTGGGAACCCCTCGTGGGGGTGCCCGAGGGCCTGCGCCTGACCGCGCAGTGGTACCTCGCCAATCCGGAATGGCTGTCCCGCATCACGTCGGGTGCCTACCGCGAATATTACCAGCAACAATACCAAGACGAATCGTTGTGAGGAAGACCGTTCCCGTTATGTCCCGTTTTTTGTGGACTGTGCTGCTGGTGATGAGCTTACTGTCGTGCAACCGTGCGGCCGAAGCCGATGCCGCGGTCGATTACCGGACCCTGCCCGCCGAAGTAGGGGAGTACCTCAACGTGGTGGTAGAAATACCGGCGGGCACCAACCACAAAATAGAATTCGACTACGCCACGGCCACCTTCAAAAATGACCAGGAGGAGGGCAAAGATCGGGTGATCAACTTTTTGCCCTATCCCGGCAATTACGGGTTTATTCCCGGCACCTTGTTGGATAAGGAACGCGGTGGCGATGGCGATGCCCTGGATGTGCTCGTAATTGGTGAATCGGCGCCTACGGGTTCGGTCATGCTGGTGCGTCCGCTGGGCGCCATTGTGCTGCGCGACCGGGGCGAAATAGACACCAAAATTATTGCCATTCCTGCCGATCCGGCCTTGCAGGTAATCCAGGCCAAGGATTTCCTCACTTTTGCCCTGCGCTATGACGCTATTCGGACCATCCTCGAAGACTGGTTTCAGAACTACAAAGGCCGCCAGGCCGTAGAAATTTTGCGCTGGGAAGACGATGTTTTTGCCCGGGAAGAGGTGTCCAGGTGGCGACAGCAACCGGAAAAATAGGGGCGTAAAGGTCGCGGATATGCAACACTTCGTCGATAACCGGGGGGAGTTGTTCAACCATAACCCCGTTTTTGCCGTTTGTTCTCTAACCACTCATCGTTTATGACCGAATTTTCCGTAAGAACCAAGCCTGCCACCTCATCAGCCACCTCGTGTTTAGGCTGGCCTCCTTGCGGGAGACCTGCTCCTTTCTCGTCACCAGTAACCTCGCCAGTACATGCGATCAGTTTGACCCAAGATTGGCAAATACATTGGTTTGAATCCCTGGCTGCTGGCCGGGAGCACTGGGAGCAATTGCCGGCTACGGAAGATGTGTTCCTGTCTGCCGCTTATTTTGCCTTACTCGACCAGCTGTCGTTGCCGGATGTCAGTTTGGGTTACGCTATTTTCGAACATCCGGATTATGGCGCTTTCGGACTGGTGCTGCAGGCTTTTACCTTCGCGGCCGACCAGCAACTGGGCAAGCTGGATCAACCCGCTGAGCTGGCTGGCTGGCAGCGTTTTCAGGCCCGTTTTAAGGGCCGTTTGGCCAAGGTGCTGCGCTTTCGGATTCTGGCGGCCGGCCAGTTGCTCCTCACCGGCGACCACGCTTTGCGCGGCCACCACGGGCTGGACGAAGCGCAATTGAATACGGTACTCGCAGCAGGATTGGAAGCCATCGCCGCCAGTTGGCCCGAGCGGATTCACGGCATCATGCTCAAAGATTTACCCCTTCAGGAACGCCCCCGGAGCCAGGGCTACCACGCCTTGCCCGTACAACCCAACATGGTGGTGACGCTGGACCCCGCCTGGCGCGTGTTTGACGACTACCTGGACGCCATGAGCTCCAAGTACCGGGTACGCGTGCGCCGTGCCCGCAAGAAGGGCGATGAATTGCAGCGTCGCCTGCTGAGCCTGGCGGAATTGCAAGTGCACCAGCGCCAGCTGCACGCCCTCTACCAGGATATCGCCAAACAGTCGGATTTCAACGCAGTGGTGCTGCCCGAAGATTATTTCACGGCCTGGAAAACGCATTTCCCCGACCGCTTTCAGGTGTGGGGCTACTTTGTGGAAGAGGAGTTGATCGGATTTTCTACCGCGATCTACAATGGCGCTGAACTCGAAGCCCATTTCCTGGGGCTTGAACAGGGGTACAGCCGGACCCACCAGCTCTACCTCAATATGTTATACGACCTGGTTGCCGAAGCCATTGCGGCGGGTAGCCACCAGCTGGTCTTATCGCGCACGGCCCTGGAAATCAAGAGCTCCGTAGGCGCCCGGCCCGAAAATCTGTACTGCTGGATGCGGTCGCGCGTGGCTATCCTCAACCCACTGGTGCCCATCGTGGCGCGCTTCATTGCGCCTTTGAAGCCCTGGGAGGAGCGGCATCCGTTTAAGTAGGTACCCACCATTTACCGCACCAACAATTTAAAACCAATATTCCGCCCCATTTGCTGAAAAATGGCCAGGTTAATCCAGGCCAGGGCGAACTGTTCCAGTAGCGCGACCCTATCACTTCCACCAAAATCGTAGCAATTGGCAAATCCGGCATCCAGGGCCAGTTGCCGTGCGATGGCCTTGGCCGCTGTGCTGTTGCCCGCCATAAAGAGGTCCAGCTGCGTGTCGCCATACGCCGGATTTTTCATGTTTTCAAAACCCGTGGTATTGAAACACTTGACCACCTCGGCCTGCGTCAATTCCGCAAAAGCGTGGAAAGCCGTAGGGTAGTTGGGATACTAACTTTTTAGAAAGTATAGTGATAATCAAAATGTTACGCTATGCCCGACTTCCTGTATCAGGGAAAAGTATATTATAATCCCGTAGAATTTGCCATGGACCGCCTGGGTGGAACCTGGAAGATGCCTGTTCTCTGGCGCCTGAAAGACGAGGTTTACCGCTACGGCCAGCTCAAGAAATCGATCGCCCACATTTCGGATAAAATGCTCACCTCTCAGCTGCGGGAATTGGAAGCTGATGGGTTCATCCACCGCAAAGTTTACGCCGTGGTGCCCCCAAAAACAGAGTACAGCATTACGGAAAAAGGCCGGTTAGCCATTCCGATAGTAGCAACGATCCGGAATTTTGGCATTCAGCTAATGGAATTGGAAGGGGTGGATGTGGGGCATTATAAATAGTTGGGGTTGGGTGGGCTGTGGGGGGGCGACATTTTTTTAGCAAAAACACAGCAAAATCACCCAGAACTGTTAAAGTTTAAAGTTAAACATGTAAATATTTTGAAGGTTCGTTTTTTTTTTCAAATTGCGAACATGAACAACAATTCCTTTTTGCTGCATCGGCTTTAATTTAAATCAGCGCTCAGAAAAACAGCAGTGACAAGTAAAGAGGAGGGTTTACCCAATTGATAATAATACGCGCTTACTGGTTCAATCGGATGCTACGTTGGCGTCACTTTTACACGATCACAATATTTCAGACTGTACCACTTCTGCTTCCTTGGGAGGCGGGCTAGATTGCTATTTCGGCTGGATGGTTTGGGTTAACCATTCCTCTCCAAACTGTATCCGAATTAAATTAAAAACGCGCTTATGAAAACTTTGAATTATTTGTTTCTAACAGGTTTGTTCCTGTTGTTCAGCTGCCAAAAAGAACAGTTTACTACCGATGAGGCCGCCGCTGCGGGTCCGGTAAGTGGTACCGTTCAATTCCGCTCTGATACCTACGCTGAGCGGGATGCCACGCTGGTCAGTCATTTTTATGAAGACTTATTGGCCATTCAGCAGCGAACTCATTTTTACGATTCCTTTTTCCATGATTATGGGTATTTTAATTGGACAGGAAGCCTGTAGTACACGACGGAAGATGTGGGTAAAGTGCTGGTAGTACCCGTCAAATCTTCACCAACCGGTATCGCCAATGGGGTTTTTATGTATTTTGACAATGGTACGGACCGACGGATGAAATTCGTGAGCCGGCATGTGGTAGAAGGCAAAATTGCTGAAAACAGGCTGGCGGAGCTAAGCGGCGACGAGGTTTTCGCTTATCGCAATTTTTTATTGACTGACCGTAACTATTTAGGTAGCCATCTGCATGGTGCGTAGGAACGACTCTCCCTTGATGGCATTGATGAGTTCCTCATACACGGATAAGCCGTGTTTTT
>PZPC01000060.1 GCA_003045895.1 Bacteroidota bacterium | reverse complement strand
ATAGAAAGGCTCAGCATCAATTGGCCAGCCATCACTAAAATATCCATACGCTAGAGCATTCAGATTGGGTCACAACCTGACGTTGTTTTAAATAATGAAAATTACAACACCAATTGTATCTGGAATGTTGTTCATTTATCGCAAAGGTATCTGATTTTCTCTACTTAACCTAAGCGATGACCAAAAGGGGCACGGGGTTGCCAGCAATTGAAATACCCGAACACCAGAATTTAATTATATCCACCACCTTTTCTTACATTTGCTGCATGCAATTGTTCTACGTTCCCGCTATTACTACCGCTACGCTCCATCTTCCGGAGGAAGAAGCTCGCCATGCCATCCAGGTACTTCGGAAGAGAACCGGCGATGTCCTTGATATTGTGGATGGCCGCGGCGGTTGGTTTCAGGCAACCATTACCGCCATTGATAAACGATCCTGCGCTATCCGGGTGGAGCAAACGAGGCAGGAAGCATACCGGGCACCCAGTCGGTTGGTAATGGCGGTTTCGCCCACCAAGAACAACGAACGCTTTGAGTGGTTCCTGGAAAAAGCGACTGAAATCGGGGTGGACGAAATCATACCCCTCCAATGTGCCCGGACGGAGCGACCCAGAATTCGAGCCAATCGCTACGAAAAGGTATTGGTTTCGGCCATGAAGCAAAGTCTCCAGGCCTGGTTGCCGCGCCTCCATCCGCTCACCCCTTTTTCCGCTGCGGTGGCAGCCACCACTGCGGGAGCGCAAAAGTACCTGGGTTGGTGCGATGAAAGTGTCAATACCCCGTTAATACACAACTACCAACTAGCCAGCGACGTTTGTATATTTATCGGTCCGGAGGGCGATTTCACGGCAGCCGAAGTGGACCTGGCTACTACAGCTGGTTTCCAGGCTGTCACTTTAGGGCCCAATCGTTTGCGTACCGAAACGGCTGCCCTTACGGCCACGCAAATGATCGCTTTCCTGAATCAACTGAAAAAATAAACCATGAAATACGGAAAATTAGCCTTTTTGCTGGTCACCCTGGTGGCCATAAGTCTGAATACCGCCTGGGCTCCACCAGTTGGCGGCCCGATGCAACTGGGACTGCTGAAATACCGCGGCGGTGGGGATTGGTACGCCAACCCGACCTCCCTGCGCAACCTGGCCCGCTTCTGCAACAGCCAGCTGAACACCAACTTTGACGACAGTGAATACGGCGTAGTAGACGTCGGCAGCGCCGAATTATTCAACTATCCCTTTGTGCACATGACGGGGCACGGTAACGTGGTTTTTTCGGATGCCGAAGCCGATAATTTGCGCAATTACCTGCTCGGTGGCGGCTTTCTCCATATCGACGACAACTACGGAATGGATGTGTTTGTCCGAACGGCCATGAAGAAGGTTTTTCCTGAACTCGACTTCATCGAGCTGCCTTTTCAGCATCCCATTTATCACCAACGGTTTGATTTCAAAAACGGATTGCCCAAAATCCATGAACACGACGGTGTCCCGGCAATGGGCCTGGGGCTGATCTGGGAAGGCCGCCTGGTTTGCTTTTATTCCGTCGAGTGTGACCTCGGCGACGGCTGGGAAGACCCCGCTGTCCACAAAGATCCGGAGGAACTGCGCCAGTTGGCACTGCGCATGGGGGCCAACATCATCCAGTTTGCCTTCGAACAATAGCAAGCACCCGGATTGATAATAATCCGTATCTTTGTCTTAGAGACGAAAAAAATACTTAGCCATCAGGTAACAGCATTTGCTGCTGTTTTAAAAGGGAATCCGGTGTGAATCCGGAGCAGTCCCCGCTGCTGTAAGCTTCCGTAATCAGAAAATTTATCCTCAGCCACTGTGTGAATTCATGGGAAGGCGATAAATTTTGAAGCGAGCCAGAAGACCTGCCTGATGTGCCTTATTTCTTCTGTGCCCTTACCGGCACGCCACCTTTCGGAGGAAAAGGAAGAGGAAAATGATAACCCTGTCCGGCCTATGAACGCATCCACATGATGGTTCGTAGGTTATCTGGTTACATTTCCCCTATTCCTATCTTGCGGGAAAATGTAGTTTATTTGCGTATAATTATTTTTTTATTCCTTTTCTGCGGTGGTGTTTTCCGGGGCTTCGGCCAAACGGGATCACTCGACTCTTTGCAGGAACTGCCCGAGGTGGTAGTACGCAGCAAGGCGCAAGTGGGAGGCCCGCCAGCTAATATCACCGGGCTCGAACAGTTTTCGAGCGTGGCCGCGGCCCTGGAGCAAAGTGGCATGCTCTTCATCAAGAGTTACGGCATTGGAAGTTTGGCGACACCCACTTTTCGGGGAGGTGCTGCGGGGCAGACGGCGATTTTGTGGAACGGGCTTCCCATCCAAAGCCCTATGTTGGGGCTGACGGACCTTTCCCTTTTACCAACGATTGGTTTTGATCTACTGGCGGCTGTTCCTGGAGGGAGGAGCGCCGAGTCGGGTAGCGGGGCCGTAAGTGGACGTATCTACTTAAGTTCGAGTTCACCACCAGCCGGGTTGCGCATCCAGGGAGGAAGCACGGTGGGTAGTTTTGGTTACCACAGCCAGCAGTTGGCCATCAGCAATGGGAATGCGAAGTTGCGTTTTCAGGTCAATGGCCAGTTGCTGCGGGCAGAAAACGATTTTCCTTACCAAATACGCGCCGATTTGCCCACGAAAAGATTGGCCCACGCCCAGCAGGAACAACAAGTGATGCAGCAGACCTTGGTTTGGGAACCCAACGCCCGTCACCAATTTGAACTCCACGGCTGGCAGCAACATACGCTGCGGAACTTGCCACCCACCACGACCCAGAACCGGAGTGAGGCCACCCAGGAAGACCATATTTACCGCCAGCAGTTGAGCTGGCGGGCCCAACGGACCAAATCCCACTGGCGGACCAACCTCGGTTTTACCCACGAAAAGATCCACTACCGCGATCCGCAAATATTGGTGGATGCCCCTAGTGCCTTTTCCAGTTTGCTGGCCAAAGTGGTTAGAAACCAACAACTAAAGCATTTGTTTTACAGCGAAAGTGGCCTGCAATTCATTCAATCCTGGGCCACCGCCGACGGTTACCGCCAGGCACAACAACAACAGCAGTTGGGTTTGTACCAAAAGCTGACCACCCAATTTGGCCAATGGGAATTAGCGGCTACCGGCCGCCTGGAACTGGTGGACCGGTCGGACCCTATTACCGTTTTTCATTTGCAGGCGTCCCATTATTTTAAAGACAACTGGCGACTTGAGTTGCGCGCCGGCAGG
Source organism: Bacteroidota bacterium (assembly GCA_003045895.1). Lineage (GTDB taxonomy): Bacteria > Bacteroidota > Bacteroidia > Chitinophagales > Saprospiraceae > Lewinella. The sequence continues at coordinate 29,538 of PZPC01000060.1, read as the reverse complement.
AATTTCAGAATTCCTACCCTCAACGACCGCTACTGGGCACAGGGCGGAAATCCGGATTTACAAACGGAGTTTTCCTGGGAACAAGAAATAGCACTGGCTAAAGAAATTCATGCGAGCCGTGGTTTCGGGTTGGTGAAGATCAATGTATTCAATCGCTCCGTAGCCAACTGGATCCAGTGGAGCCTGCAAGAAAATGCTGCCTTTTGGTCGGCAGGAAATATTGCCAAGGTGTGGAGTAGGGGAGTGGAACCCTATTTAAACTGGCAGTACTGGCATGGGGGAAGCCAATTGAAGGTAACCTTGCGCTACCATTTTATCCTGTCCACTTACCAAACCGCCATTCAAAATCCAGCCATCGCCCGGGGCGCCCAATTGTGGTATACCCCGCAACACCAATTGACCATGCATTTTGAGTGCCGCAGGAAAAAATGGGTACTTGGTTACACCCAACAATACGTAGGTGCCACGGAAGGTATCAATGATGACTTGCCGGGTTATCACCTCGCTCACCTCACGGCGAAATGGTTTCCGCAATGGGCGCGCTGGGATGGCCAGTTTGTGTTGCAGGTCAATAACCTCTTTAATGCCAATTATCGGGTAACAGAACGGCGCCCCATGCCGGGCAGGAACCTACAGGTAGGCATTCAGGTTGGCTTTTCTAAAGCGAACGAAAAGCTACCAACGAAGAAAACTATACCCTAAATCAATTGAATAAAACATTAGTCTCACCCCAACTTAAATTTGTTATGCGAACGATTCTACTCCTATGCTTCTTTGGTCTTTGCACGCAGCTGTCGGCCCAAACTACAGCAGATTTTGAAAATTTTGGACTCACTCCCGGCACTTTTCTCAACAATGCCAATTCCAGTACATTTATCAGCGGAAATGTGGCGCTACCCAACGAATACGACCCGGTCTATGACGCCTGGTCGGGATGGGCCATCTCGGCTGTTACCGACGTCGAAACCATGGGCTTTAGCAACCAGTATGCTGCCGTAGCAGGCCGGGGTGCCAACGGCAGTGATACCTACGCCCTCACCTACGTTTTTGGGGGTAGCCCCATGCTACTGACGGGTGCCGCCGCCGGTACCCCCGTCCAGGGCATGTACGTGACCAACACCACCTACGCCTACTTTTCCATGCTTTTTGGCGACAGCTTCGCCAAACAGTTTGGCGGCGAAACCGGTGATGATCCGGATTTTTTCCTGCTTACGATCAAGGGATTCCTTGAGGGCGTAGAAAAGAGCGACAGCATTAACTTTTACCTGGCAGATTACCGTTTTTCCGATAATTCCCAGGATTACATTGTAGCAGATTGGATGTACGTGGAGCTTGCCAGCCTGGGAAATGTCGACAGGCTGGTTTTCAACCTCAGTTCTTCCGACAACGGTGCCTTTGGCATGAATACACCAGCGTATGTTTGTGTGGATGACCTGATGACCAGCGACACGCCTGTTCGCTTACGAGAGCAGCAATTGAGCTGGTCGCCAGCGGTTTTCCCTAACCCTGTGACCGACCAGGTGGTGGTCAGCTGGCCTACCGCGGAACCGGGGTTTGGTGAATTGAGAAACAACCAGGGGCAGCTGCTGCAACGATGCCAACTACTGGCTGGCGACAATCTGCTGGACATCAGCCATCTCCCTGCGGGTATCTATACCTTGGTTTACCACCAAAATGGACACAGGGGCATGGTGCGTATAGTCAAGAAGTAGCCGTTGACTGCTGCCGTTTCGTCCTACTTCCAACCGATTAAGGAAGACCAACAGCCGAACCTTAAGGATGAAAACTTGTTTTACTATTTAAGGATTTAAACTCAATACCATGAAAACAGAAATCAAATTGCGATGATTAATTTGAGTTTAGCGTTAGCCAAAGCAGTTTGTCAGCAAATAGAGACGGAAGAAATAGTCGATCCCTTTGCACCGGCGATGCTTACTACCCGGGAAAACCTGGTCAAACAAGCGGCGTCGGCCATTGTCCTAACCCGGAAAGAGCCAACCGGCTGGCGAGCCGAGTTGTGGGTTAAACCGGAGACTGCTGGTGTTGTGGGACAGCGCCTGACGGTGGTCAAACATTGCCGCACCGAAAAGCTGGCGCACATTACCGCCAACTATTTTCGGTTGCACAGCAGCATCAACCAGGCGAATACCCGTCCTGATTCTCTTTCATCTAATACCCGCTAAAAATGGGAATGAAACAATCCGCAGAAGCCATTGCTGGCGCCATCCGTTTTCCTTGCCCGGTAATAACGCTACAGGCCAAGGATGCCAAAAAGAAATGTTGCAAAAAATATAAAAAGGGAAAACGCTGCAAGCGTTGCCCCAAAGCCTAACTTTCCCCATCACCACCACGCTACAAAAAAAGAAAACCCCCTGACCAGTTGCTGATCAGGGGGTTTTGCATTGGCATTAAAACAACGCCGTCACCAGTTAACTTTCATCCTATTGGAAAGGGCAAACGTAGCTGGAAGCCTTGTTGGCAACGATGATTTTGTTGGAATTGTGCAGAATCGTACACGTTCCAGCAGCGGCGTCGTAGTTAATACCGTCGATTTCCGTCTTGATTGCATCAAAGAAAGGAGGAATATCTGACGTGGTATCCTCTGTTTTGATGTTGCTGTTGGACAACAATTCAATCTGACTAACGACAAGTTTGATACCCATATCGGTCATACGGCGACCTTCAGCAATGAAGATCTCCTGACGCAACAGGTAAAGCAATTCAAGTGCTTCATCAGCCGAACCAACGGCATCTACCATGGCATTCGTTACCGAAGTGCCACTCACCACAGGAACCGTTACGTTACCCATTTTACGGTCGAGCACGAGACCGGCACGCATCATCTCACCGGGGCCAGCGGCCACAGTTACCCCAGAATTATCGGGGCGCGTACCAGGATTGCGCTGGGTGCGGTCTTCGGCAGCATCCGTGAAGGTAGCCGTTGGACGCGTACCCGCCAAAGCAATGATGTCCTTCATGATACCCTGGGCAGTAGCCAGTGCGCCGTCGGCAATTGCGGCTTCACACTTGATCAAGTGGGCTTCCTCAATTTTCAACAAAGGAATATTAAGATCCCGGGCTGGATTGGTGCCATTGTATTTGGGGTCGAGGAAATCCAGGCGGGGTAGTGGCTGCAAGTCATCGAAACTACCGCGATCGTAGATAGCGTTCTGCATTTCGTTGTCAATACGTGCACCATTTTGGCTGTCAAACATACAGTAACGCAGAAATGCTGGATCGAGGCCAATGGCCTGGTCAGCAGCAGCAACCGCTCCTGCCTTATCACCCAGGAAGTACAGTGCGCGGGCACGACCTAAGATACAGCTGGCCTGGGTTTTTACGTCCGTAGCTTTAGCCGCACCAGTCTGGAAGAATTGGGTTGCCAGGGTGAAGTGAGCCGCAGCTGGCTGCGCAGCGCCCAGTGGTTCAGCAGGCAAAGCGGTAAACAATTCGCCACCCAACATATAAGACAAACCAATGAAGAAGTTGAATTCGGCTTCCTGGTTGGCCGTATAGTCTGGATCCCCAGGTCCGATAACTGCTAATCCGGTTTTCGCCAGTTCCCGCATACGGGCCAATTCAAATTGGACAGCGTTGATATTGGCATCAGTAGACTGGATGTTGAGTACGTCCAGAAACTGGTTGAAGAACGTCTGGGTATTGTCGTAATTGTCAGAAGCAATTTCGGCGAGGTGAACATACTCACCTTGCAGTTCTGCCAGTTGGCGCTCCAGACCAGCCAGGGTGCGTGCAGCCGACTGCGTCGTACCTATAATGGCATCTTCGGTCAGGTTAGGGTTAACCGGGTCGAAAGTCGTTTCGGGGTCTTCACAAGCAGTAAAAGCAATTGCCAATACGGCCAGCGACAAAGACCATTTCAATATATTTTTAAACATAATTATTGATTTAGGTTGTGAAAGGTGGTCTAGAAGCCAACTTTTACGTTAAACAAAAATTGCTTGGGAGCAGATTCCGTACCGAAGCCGAAACCACCTACACCGAAGCCATTCTGTGCACTAATACCAGAACCCGTAACTTCCGGATCAAATGAAGAAGACCCTGTTACGATGGGGTTACGCAGGTTGAAACCTAAGGTAAGCCGCTTGATGGCAGAATCGCGCAGGGGTACATTATAAGAAACGCCAATGTTGCGCACCTTGAAAAAGTTGGTTTCTTCTACCCAAACACCTGCCAGGTCAAAGAAGCTTTCGTTGGCTGAATTTTCTGGAATACGACCGGGATCGTTGACACCACCGAAGTAACGCAGTACGTCGTCCACGGCTACACCGGAAGCGCCATTCTGGAAGTCGGCACTGGCAAACAAGGTGAGGTTTTTCCACCGGAAGTTCAAACCGGTAGTACCGTAGCTAGTCGGGTTAGGGTTACCCAAAAACGCATTTTGCTCCACATCAATCAAGTTGCCTTCCGCATCAAAGACAGGCTTGCCACCACGCAGGTAACCGAGGGGCTGGCCTACTTTTACAAAAGAACCCAGGAAGGTGAAACCACCTACCACAAATTCTGGTGCACCACCGGCATCTACCACCAGGTTTTCGTTGGTCGTCAAGGAGGCATTGATCGTCAGGTCGAAATCTTTGCTGCGGATAACATCCACGTAGCCTTGCAGTTCAATACCCTTGTTCGTTACCGTACCTACGTTAGCTTCCTGGTTCAACTGGCCAGAAGAAGGTGAACTTGGCGGGGTAAAAATGGCATCGTTGGTGGTGTTGTCATAGTAGGTGAAACCTACGCCGATACGTGCGTCCAGGAAGCTGGCATCAAAGCCTGCCTCGTAAGAATCCACGATCTCAGGACCCAGGTTAGGGTTACCAGGGTTACCGAAAGTATAAGCTACCAAACCATTGTAGGCGTCAGCTACGAACAATTTATCCCGCGCGAAAGGCGTGGGGAAGTTGGTCGCCTGGCCGAAGTTGGCCCGTACACTGAAGCGGCTTACGATATCGCTGATAGCCGTGCCCTGCATGAAAGGCTCGTCGGTGAGGGAGTAAGATAAACCTACCCGGTAGATATTGACAAAGCCGATATCCTTACCGAAAGCAGAGTTTCCGTCCCAGCGAATAGCTGCATCCAGGAAGAGTTTGTTCTTATAGCCCAGGTTCTCCTGTAGGTAGAAACCACCAAAAGCTGCAACCCGCAAAAAGTCCTGAACGGTCTGGGTGGCAGAGTTACTGAACAGGAAGCTACCTTCCGTGACGTTAGTCGCCGTGAGCAGGTACTGCTCATCTTGTTCGCGGAAAAACTGTCCACCCGCACCCGTGATGAAGGAGAAGTCGCCAGTCTCAAATTTGTACTGCAAGCTCAGGTCCGTGGTCGTACTGATGAAACTACGAGTGGCCGTCGTAACAGATCCCTGATCGGCTGTGCCGGGGGCAACAGCATCTTTGGAAATCAACAAAGCGTTGGTTTGGACATCCCGCTGGCGAGAATTCCGATCATCTAATCCTAAGACCAAACGGGCCGTGAATCCTTCAAACGGGCGCCAGGTCAAGGTTTGGGAAGTCATAAATCGGCGAACCGATTCGGTGATATCCGTCAATTCTGCCTGACGTTCCAGGTTTTGCTTCAGGGTATCCAAAGCACCAGAAGTGTAGGTGGAAAGATCACCAAAGGAACCACCTTCCGCATTTCCGTAACGGGCAAAGCTCGTGTTGGCGTTGTAGTCGCGGGTAAACCAGTTGCTGGTGAAAGCAGCGGATGCTTCGTAGGTGAGCTTATCAGAAATTTCTGAAGAAACACCCAGGCGCATACTTACGCGCTGCTGTTGGTTGATGGCATTGAAACCGTCGTCGTCATAGAAGCTACCAGAAAAAGTAACTCCCGTTTTTTCGGTACCACCATCCACCGTAAAACGGTGCTGTTGGATCAGGCCTGGCTTGAACACCAGATCAGCCGTTTCGGGGAAACGCAGAAAGTGCTCTTCACCCTGCATCACACCAACGGTGCCATCATAACCAAAGGTAGCCTTCTTGTTCTTGTTACCTTTTTTAGTGAAAATCTGTAAAACGCCGTTGGCTGCATCCGCACCATAAAGCGTAGTGGCTGCACCACCGCGGATGAATTCCACGCGCTCAATGGCTTCAATTGGAATATCCGCCAGTGCAGAACTGTTGGCACCTCCGGTACCTACGTTCAGTGCGGGACGAGAGTTCAGGTTATCCACCCGTACCCCGTCAATGATAATTACTGGCGTCGTCGTTGCGTTGGCAGAAATCGGTCCACGGTTACGGATCAAGGCAGCCGTACCGGGCTGACCAGAAGAAAGCCGTACCTGGGTACCAGGAATCCGCGACTGTAGCACCTGATCCAGCTGGGTGATCGGCGCCAACTCCAATTGCTGGGAGGTGATAGCGTCTACGGTGGAGGTCAAACGCTTGCGTTCAATACCTACACCTTGGCCCGTTACCACGATCTCGTCGAAGGTAATACCGGACTCCATTGTTACGTCAAGGGTATTGGATACGCCGAGTGGCATTTCAACGGTATCGTAACCCGTGTAGCTGAAAACCAGGACTTTACCGTCCTGACCGACGTTAATAGAATAAGTTCCATCGATGTCGGTGATCGTACCCGTTGAGGTACCTTTTACCAGGACGGTAGCTCCAATCAGGGCATCCCCCTGTTCGTCGACAACCGAACCAGTAATCGTCCGCTGCGCTAGCAGCGTCGCGAGGCTGACTAAAAGCAGCCCCAATACTAGTGAAAGTTTTTTCATGAAAAGGCATTTTTAAGTGATAGTAGTGCTCCTTGAGTCAGGTGATTATCCACCATCACTGTGGTGAAAAAAGAAACAAATAAACAAACATTTGTTCGCAAAAGGAAGAACATGCGCACACAGTTCTTTCTTTCAATATCGTTACAGCGTGCCAAAATGCTGCTTTAACTGGATGATCTTAACAACTACATTCGTTTAAATTTGTTTATTGTAGATACATCTTATTTTTTTGTCTAACGTTTTTTTTCCAAGTTATCGACTCTAAGTGATGGCAGAGCGGTATTCATTCCTTGCCGAATAATCCGTGCCAGCAGCGACAGGTCAACTAAATGGTACCAGCTTTTTTTATAAATCTTCCTATCTTGGCTGGCATGAAAATTCTGCATACTTCGGATTGGCATTTAGGGCAAAAACTATTGCAATTGGATCGACACGCCGAATTCGTGCTGGCGCTGGACTGGTTGTTTACTACTGTTGAAAAAGAGGCGGTTGATGTGTTATTGGTAGCAGGTGACATTTTCGATATTGGCAATCCCCCTAATCAGGCCCGTCAGCTGTACTACAACTTTCTTCGTCGATTGCTGGCTTCTTCTTGCCGGCATGTTGTCATTACTGGCGGTAACCACGATTCTCCTGCTATGTTAAATGCGCCACGAGAACTGCTACAAGCTTTCCATATTCACGTATTGGGAGCCGCAACGGACAACTTAGCCGACGAGTTGGTGGTGTTGCGTAATGTGCAAGGGGAGCCTGAAATGGTGATTGCGGCGGTACCTTTTCTACGCGACCGGGACCTGCGGATCAGCCGGGCGGGTGAAAACCAGCAGGAGCGTACCGACCGGCTGCAACAAGGGCTAACGGACCACTACCAACAGCTGGCTGAATTGGCCGGTCCCTGGCAAGCCAACAACATTCCAATCGTTGCGATGGGGCATTTGTATGCCAAAGGAGCCGTAGCTGCCGACAAGCAAGACAATATCTACGTGGGCAACCGCGAGAACATGGAAGCCGGACAGTTCCCCGACCTGTTCAGTTATGTGGCCCTAGGGCACATCCACCGGGCGCAAAAGATCGGAGAGGCGGAACATATTCGCTACGCCGGGTCGCTGGTTCCGCTTAGTTTTAGCGAAACCAAGGACGAAAAGTTGGTAAATATCGTTCATTTCAATGGTGCGGCGATCACCCAAATTGAGGCCCTGGCAGTACCTACCTTTCGGCGGCTTAAAACTATTCAAGGCAACTTAGCGCACGTAGAGGCCAGCCTGGAGCGTTTTGCTGCCCGCGACAACGAGGAACTGACCCCCTGGGTAGAAGTTATTGTGGATACGGAAAGCTACCAACCACAACTCGATCAGTTGCTGCGAGATTTTACTGCTGATATGCGACTGGAGCTGGTAAAAATTCGCATCAACCGGCCTTTTGAAAGCCTGACGACCAGTGTGGCCGACACGCCTGATCTGGAATTTTTAGACGTTGAGGAAGTCTTTCAAAAGAAATGTACCAGCCAGGGCGATTTAGACGAAGCGCAACTGGAAGAATTGACGTTGACTTTTAGAGAATTACAAAACTGGATGGTTGAGCGAATAGCATAATGAAGATACTCCGGATTCATATCAATAACCTTAACTCGCTGCGCCAACAGCTGACCCTTGATTTTGAAAAGCCGCCTTTGGTGCATGCGGGGATTTTCGCTATCACGGGTGATACCGGTGCCGGAAAAACGACGATCCTGGATGCGATCACCCTTGCCTTATACGGTCGGCTGGCCCGCAACAAGGAGGTCAAGGAAGTACTCAGTTTCGGTGCTACGGAATGCCATGCCGAAGTCGAATTTGAGGTAGGAGGTATTCGCTACCTGGCCAGTTGGCGGCTTTATCGCGCCCGCAACAAGCTGGACGGCAACCTCATTGGCCCCAAGCGGGAGCTCGGCCAATGGGACGAGGAAAGCCAGGGATTTATTCCTATTGCTGAAAAGATCAAGGAAGTTGATGACGCGGTAGAAGCCATTTCTAAGCTGGACTATCAGCGGTTTACCCGTTCCGTGTTGCTGTCACAGGGCGAGTTTGCGGCCTTCCTGAAAGCCGATGAACGCGAGCGCTCGGATCTGCTGGAACGAATCACCGGTACAGATATATATTCCCAATTGTCCGTAGCCGCATATGATCGTTTTCGGCTGGAAAAGCAGGCTTTGAACCAACTCCAGGATCGGCTCGAACAGTTGGGCTTGTTGGCGGGTGAATTGATCCAACCAGCGGAATTGACAACGGTACGATTAGCCTGCCAGGCCCAGGAAAAGAACCTCGAACGGTTGCAGGCAAAAGTGCAACGCCTGGATCGCTGGGAAGAAGCCCAGGACAGAATAAACCTCCTCCAGCATGAACAGGCCCAATTGGACGAAGCACAAACGGCCTTTGCCTCCCAGTTAACCCGGCTGCAACGTTCGAAGTCCCTGCGTCCTTTTTCTAAACCATTTGAACAACTAAGTACTTGGGGCAGGCAGGAGCAGGAACTGTTAGCGATAGCGCAGCAACTGGCCGGGCGTAAGCAGGAAATACTTAAGCAACAAGCAGCACTAACACCACAAGTGCAGGAACTGGAAACAGCGTTGTTGGCCCTGAAAAATACCGCCAAAGCCAATGAGTCGATTTTTCGCACCGTTGACCGACTTGATGAACAGTTCCAGGCACATCACCAACAACTGCTGACGCTGCAGCAAGAACAGCTCTCCCGGCGGACCGAGCAGGCAGGTTTGCAGCAGCGAAAAGACCAACTTTTTAAGCAAATCAACACCAATAAAGTAAGGTTGGCAGAACTGGACCAGTGGCTGCAGGATCAAGCGGTCTTTAAGGCCCTGCCACAACAGTTGCCGCTCATTGAGCAGCAACGCGAGCAACTGCTGGAGCATTACCAGCACCGCCACCGCCTCCAACAAGAATACGACGAACTACAACAAACAGGACTGGAAGTAACCCAGCGGGAAACAAAAATAGCCCATACGTTACAACAGCAACAAACTATTTTGCAGACGCAACAAGCAGCGTTTGATCAACTGCTGCCCAGCGATTTTGTCGCCGACGATCATGCTATCCTGTCCAAAATGGGGGTAGCGATTCAAGAGTTGCAAGAAAAAAAGCAGTTGCTACAACAGCTGTCTACCTTGGAAGAAGGTTATCGACCCCTACTGGCCGAGCAGCAGCAGTTGGAAAATCGCCTCAGCGAGTTGCTAACTGCTCAGCAAACAAACAATAAGGCATTGCTCAGTATAGTTGAACAGCGGGAAGAATTCCAGCTTGAATTGGTTTATAAACGCACGATCTTCGAACAACAGCAAGCCATCGCCAACTATGCTAAAGATCGGCAGCAACTGCAGCCCGGCGATCCTTGTCCACTTTGCCTGTCCAGGGAGCATCCGTTTCATGAACATCCAGTGACCCCCTTCGTCGACAAAGCCAGGAGTGAATTCGCCCGGGCGGAGGCTTTCTTTTCCCAACTGCTTGACGAGGAGCGGAAGCTGTTACAACGCGACACGGAGATTTATCAGGAGGTCGAGCTGCTGCTGGGCAATGATCTCCAATCTTTGAACGGGCGGCTCCATGAACAAAGACAAAAATTGCTCCAATACGAGGAACAAATAGCCCGCGTTTTGCACCTGCCCAGTCAAACCTGGCAGGCAGAAAGCGGCACCTTACTGGCTCAGCAATTGGCGCAAATTGAAGAACAGCTTGGTCACTGGCGACACGTGAAAGGCGAATTGGAAAAATTGTCGGAACAGCTTGAAAAAAGCACCACAGCTGTTGAGGAAACAGATCGTAAATTGCTGACTGTCAGCGTTGAGTTGGCATCAATTAAGGCACAACTTCAACGGTCTGACCAGGCACTGGTAGCCAGTAAGGCTATTTTTGATACTGCCCAGAAGAAATTGGAAACTCAAATTGTACCACTGGGCTTCTCCTTTGACCTGGCGACGGCTCGTTCCACCTTCGAGCAATTGCGGACTATTGCAACAGCCTGGACCACGAATACCGAAAAACGCCAGCAATTGCAGCAAGATTTGTTGGTGTCAAAAGCGGAATTAAAAGAACTGTCCGGACAGTTGGTCAAACAAGTGGCCCGCACGGAAGAAGGGGATACCGCTTTAGCAAAGCACGAAGAAAAGCTGCAGGCTATTCGAAAAGAACGCCTGGCGTTATTCGGCGAACAGTCGGTAAATGAAGTCCAGGAAGCTTTCCAGGAGCAGTTGACGGAAAAGGAACTGGCACTGGCGCAAGTCCGGGCGCAGCTACAATCACTGAATGAGCAATCCGCAGCACATAAACAAGCCGTTGAAGACAATGAAGCGGCGCAAAAAAAAGGAGCAAAGATTGCCAGCCAGTTGACGAAGGAATTAGGGGCAGCCCTGAAAAACCTGGGCTTTGCTACTGTAGAAGCAGCTTTCCTTGAGCAGTTGACCCTGGCTGAGGAAGAAATATTGGAGAAACAGGTGCAACAGTTCCGGGAGAAACAGGCAGAAATTACACGTGCCCTTTTGGAAAGCCAACGAGAAGAAAAAAAATACCGACCCACGGAATCCGAACAGGCCGCCCGGGACGCAGAAAGGGAAGCATTGCTCACCGCTAAAAAAATACACCAACAGCAACTGCTTGATCTTGGTCAGCTGGAAGAAAAATTCCAACAACAGCTGCAGCGCGAACAGCAATACCAATCGCTGCTGGCTGAGATTGCCAGCCAGCGGCAAACCTACAACCGGTGGTATAATCTCAACGAAATGATTGGCCAGGCCGACGGTAAGAAATTCCGCACCTACGCCCAGGGGCTTACCCTGCAACGGCTGGTAGCCCTGGCCAACCAGCACCTGGGACGGCTCAATGGGCGGTATTTTATCAGCAAGCAAGCCGACACCGACCTGGGCCTGGAAATCATTGATACTTTCCAGGCCGATAATCGGCGCAGTATGTTTACGCTGAGTGGGGGCGAATCCTTTCTCATTAGTCTGGCCCTGGCATTGGGGCTATCTGATCTGGCGGGTCGGCACGCCCAAATTGGTTCCCTGTTTATTGATGAGGGCTTTGGCACCCTCGATGAGCGCAGTTTAGATCTAGCCCTCGACACCCTGGAAAACCTGCAGGCCAGTGGCAAAACCATTGGGGTGATTTCCCACGTACCCGCTTTGAAGGAACGAATTGCGGTACAGATACAAGTGAATAAGCAAAGTAATGGTTTTAGCGAAGTTGACATCCTGGGCTAAATTTGGCAAAAAGAGCACGCAAATGAGGACAAACTTTTGAAATCGTCGAAAAAGCACAGGGGTCTGTCTATTTTTCTTATCTTTTCTGGCTGCCCTTAGGTTTCTTGCGGGGTATGAATTAATATTGCACAAGAACTTTAGATATCATTTCAATGAAGGATTTTTTTGGAGCACATCACGGTCTGGACGAACGTAGCATGGAATCACTGGTTGCCGCTCTCGAACGGGAAAATTTGCCCGGTTTTGACTACCTGGAATTTAAGCAATCGCTAGGCCGCCTGCAATCCCTCAATATGGAGGAAGAAGTGGCCTTTAAGTCCGCTTTTGTTACGGCATCCACTATGGGGCTGACGAAGGAAAAGCTACTCAAAACGGCCGATCACTACAAAGAAGTGCTACTTCGTGAGAAAAAGAGTTTTGACGCAGCGCTGGCCAACCAGGTTAAAGCGAAGGTGGATGGCAAGCGGCGAGAAGTAGAAATCTTACAGAAAAAGGTTATTGAATACGAAGCGAAAATTCAGGAATTTCAGCAAAAGAAAGCTGAGGCCGAAAAAATAATTGCCGAAGCAGATGAAAGTATTACTACGGCTCAAAGCAGTATCAATGATGTGCACGAACGTTTTGAAGCAACCTTGAAATCTTTGCTCAACCAAATCAATACGGATTTGGAGGATATTAATCGTTATCTTTAATCATTATTTAGCAAAATTATCGACATGTCAGAAATGCCAAACGTAGGAAAGGAGAAGTCATTCTGGAAACGACCCGAAGGAGTTACCGGACTCATTTTTCTGGCCGCGCTGGTTGCCGGCGCTGGCTATTTACTTACTGCCCTGCCCTGGGGCACTATTTTTGCCAATACCCTTTACCTGGCTGGAACGCTGGCTGCACTGGGCGTAGTCGCTTATCTGGTGCTCGACCCCAAGATGCGCAACCTGATTGGCTATGCCTACAAAAGTTTTATGCGGGGACTGACCGGCATGTTCGTCAACCTCGATCCCATTGGTATCCTGAAGAGTTATATTGAAGACCTCCAGGATAACCTCGTGAAGATGCGTTCCCAAATAGGTAAACTGCGCGGACAAATGCGCCAGTTGGCCACGTTGATGGAAGGCAACACCGCAGAAATTGATAAGCAAATGAAGTTGGCCAGTGCTGCCAAATCCAAGGACATGGACCAGCAAATGGTCTTGTCTTCGCGCAAGGCTGCCCGCCTGAAAGAAAGCAACGAGAAGTACCAGGCGCTCCATGCACGCATGGAAATCATGTACCGCATTCTCAATAAAATGCACGATAACTCGGAGATTTTATTGGAAGATACCAAGGACCAGGTTAACATGAAAGAACAGGAGCGCAAAGCCATTCGTGCTTCTCATTCGGCGATGAAATCGGCGATGAGTGTTATTTCTGGCGATCCGGACAAACGTGCCATGTTTGATATGGCCATGGAAGCTGTTGCTGAAGATGTAGCCAGTAAGGTAGGAGAGATGGAGCGTTTCATGGAAATGTCAGCCAACTTCATGGATTCGGTAGACTTGCAGAATGGGGTCTTCGCGGAAGACGGTATGCGGATGCTGGAACAATGGGAACAGCAAAGTACCCTGATGTTGTTGGGCGAAGGACGGCAGAAAGATACCCTGGACCTCAATTCCCTCCCGGATCGTACTGCCGAAGGCCAAACGCGAGGAAAAGGTACCGAAGGATACGATAACCTTTTTAAGTAGCTTTCAACCTGTCCGCCATTGTTTCCGGAAAGGGTAGTGGGTGAAAAACATGCTCGGCTGGGTATAAATAACCTGCTACCCCTTCCAACCACTAAAGCGGCAGCCTTTTTACCTGTCCGGTAGCATCTCGGCTGCCAATTGTTCTGCTTTGCGCATCCGGCGTCTGCTATTGATGGTGTAGCGGGTATAATTCACCCAACCTCCGTCACTAAAAGTTCGGTCCTGGTGATCGGTTGAAAAATAACCAACTACGGCCAGGTGATGCTGTTCTCCACCAAAGGCGAAGGTGAATATATAGACCCGCCTGGTCGCTCCATTGACCAGCACATCAAGGGTGTTTTCGAGGGTAATGTTTTCTATACCTTCTTTTTCTTCCAGCAAGAATTCTTCCATGAGCAGGTAACGCGCAACGTTTTCCTCGTCGTATTCTCTTTTGCGCAGGAGATGAAGCTGCTGGTAAGTATTTAGTAGGCGAATCATGGGAACGGCCAGATCAGCTTGCCGCATGATTTTTCTGACGCCAGCTATAGGAATACTTTCTTCGTTGGCCAGTAATACACTTGCCGCCTGAATCTTGGCTTGATTCACCTGACTCCGGTCGAAGAAGTCGTGCGTCTGGTTTAAAAGATCAGGTTTGGCAGGGAGTAAGGCATAAACCGCTAAAATATATTCCGCTTCAAGGCTATTTTCTGATTGGAGGACTTCCTCCAGGCGGGTACCACCACGTGCTACCAATTGCGGCTGGTAGGCCAATACCATGCTTGCATCCAAATCCTTGTCTGCCAATAACTGCCGGATCAATTCCCAGCAATAAGCAGGTTCCTGCTCGTTGTCCCAGAGGGCCTTCCAGTTTTCCCAGTAGGCCAACGTCAAGGTTGGCTGGCCGTCAAAACCAGCGAAAATAGCGGGGGTGGCCTGGCGGGAAAAGGCAGGGTCACTTTGCAAAAGCCGGAAAAACAGCTGATGAGCTTCTTTTTCTTTTTCCTGCCCTAATTGTTGAAGGATGGTTTGGCGCAGCACCGGCCGGTCACCAGATTGGGCATAACAATCGGCTAGGTTTTCCCACCCCTGCGGGCCAGCCTGGTAAAACAATTGGATCAGGAGTTGGCGAAGCTCGTCACCGAGCGCAGTAGTCAACCGACTGCTATTCCGTAACAGTTGCCCCAACTGGGGTAGATCAGTTGAATGAAAGGACTGCACCGGATCAAACGCTTTGAGTGCAGCTTTGAGGATTAGCGTATCAGAACTGTTCAGGGCCGCCAACAGGCGAACTGCTGGTGCTTTGAATAGGGTAGGAGCGACCGGTTTAGTCCGCCAGCGATCTCCAGCAAAAAAATGCTCAATTCCGGTTGATCGAAGATAATCAGCAGTGCCATAGGCTTTTTTCCGAACCCAATAGCCTCCTTGTGCATACACCTGAATGCGTTGAATAATGCCGCTGTTGTTGGTGGAGAAATATCGTTCCTGCCCTTTTGCCGGCGCGGGATAGGGCAGTTGGATGCTTTTATCCTGGAGCAAAGCATCCTTGGGCCCGGTAAAATCCCGAAAAGCCTGCTCGTAAAACAAACTCGTGTCTACTACCCCAAAAAGATCGGGCATAGCGAAAATATCAATTTGTATGGTTCCGCCTGCGGCAGGATCTAAAGCCTTGACCTGGTAGTGGAAATTTTCGGGTACCGTCTGATCGTCCTGCGCATTAATATTGTTAAGCACCGGGATAGCTGGCAACCACATCTCAACCTCGCCATTAGCTAGCGATTGAGGCTGCCAGTGGCCGCTGGGGTAGGTTGGTAAAATCTCGAAGGAAGGGAGGAATTTTTTAGTATAGGGTGTTTTATCCTGGTCTACCTGGCTCAATAAATACAGCCGGTTGCCGCGGGCGATCACCTTGCCGATAAAATTTAATTGCTGATCGGGGTAGGTGCCGGCGAGCTCCCAACAGGGTAGCCCCAGATAAGATTTGCGGTCGGTAATGCGCAACGCTATTCCGTAAATCTCAGACAAATAGTCGACGCCCGTTTGCAATTGGGCCTGTTTGTTGACCGGTTCAGCCCCTGGCTCCGAGTCAAAATATTGCAGCCATACGGAAGCGGCTACGGGTTCAAATCCGGCCTGGTAAATGTGTTGAATAGGACCGTAGGGTAGATCGCCGGATTCGAGTGCATTGGTTGCGGATAGGGAGTAGCTGAAGGTACTGGGCAATCGGATCTTAAATCCGCCCAGGGTGTCCGTTATTGTTTCCCAACTGACTGGGCGTGGAGGTGCAACAGAAAAGCGTTCCAAAAAGGTCAATACATCGGGATTGTCCTCCAGTACCTCTTTTCCGTAAGCTCCAATTTTCAGGAAATAGAGTTGCTGATTGCGAATAAAAGTGTAGCCCAGACAATACTGCTGGTCACTTCCATAGCTGATCAATTCGTAGCGGTGCCCTACCAGCCCATGGAACGTAAATGGTTCCTTTTTTTCGACAACAAAGCCTTCATTGAGCATGAATTTATCTTCGAAATAGGTATAATCACCGGGCAGCAAAGGACCGGTAACGAACTGATAGGTAAGACCGCGACCAATGTCAAAGGAATAGTAATTGTCATAATAACCACTGCGCATGGTATGCTGGATACCCCAGGGCATAGCCAAAGAAAAAGCTGCCCGATCGGCCGTAAAAACGGGCCAGGGTCGTTGCGCGGCTGTTACGCTAAAGCGGTCGCGCAAGCCCGTGAACGTAGGCATGACCCGGCGTACGTTGTACCCTTCGTTGCGCAGGATTTGCAATACCCCTTCCGGTCCCGGTAAATGTGCAGCACCGACCACGCTGAATAATTGCTGGTCTTGCATTATTTTCCGCATACTGTTCACCATAATGTAATTGCGGGGAATCAAAGCGAGTTGGCCAAAAGCCTCGGGAACCGTTCTGATAAAAAGATCAATTGGATACAGATCACCCTGGTAGTACAACTCCAACAGGTCATCTAAATGGTTATCAAATAAGGAAAAGTTGTTTTTACGTGAATTGATCAACTGCTGCGTTGGTTCGAACAGGTGGTCATCAATTTTTTCCAGTCCATAAAGTTTTTTGCCCATGCCCCGAGCCATTTCCATCAGCCAGGCATCCAACGTGGTAGACCGAAGTCCTCGTTCAGTAAGGTCTTCAAAGCGCCCTTGTTCTTTCAGGAATTTACGGACATTGAATGGCTCCTTGTGCTGTTTCACAAACAGCCGATCCAGCGAGTCGGTTTTTTCTGATTTTTCGGTAACCAGTTGTTGGTAAATCGAATCTACCTGAAGTTTTTCCCCGCCGACAAAAACCTGAAAAATTCGCTGCATGGCGGAATCCAGGTGAACTTCGTTGGCAAAAGCATCCACGGCATTAAGGCAAATAAACAAGGAATCCGGAAATTCGAAAACGGCTTCGTAGCGCACGTGCATGGATCCGAATACATAGGAAGGTTGGGCTAATCCGTTTCCGGATATTTCCCACAGCAAAGCATAATCAGGGCGGGTACTGTCGGGTTGGGCCACCAGGGAATTCAGGCAAAAAACACAAAGGCAGCACAGACTGAGCATATATTTCACTAAAGGCATTACTTTTGGTGTTTAACGACAACGAAAAAATACGTGTTTTTCGTGGCTGATGCTCAGAATAAAACAAGTTTAGAATAAATAATGACCGAATAGTAGCATGGGGTGAGTACCGGTTGTAACAAGAGCGGATGAACTGTTCCATTTTTTTTACCTTGCTTTTTCGGCGAACTAAATAACATAACCTTGACGGCAGCTGCTAAGTTTTTGAAAACAGGTCACTTTTTTTCGGGGGTTGGAATAGCCGTTTGGTTATTCCTGGTAGTGATTCTTTTCATGGGCAACCATGCCCAATATATTGCGTTGTTGGCTGATCACCCTTACGCCATCCCCTTTACGGTGCTGTTGGTTGCCCTGGTATTATTAGGGGTAGGAAGTTCGCGCATGTTGGCCCAAAAAAAATCCTGGCAGATTGGCATCCGCGGTGTTTTTATCCTGGCAATTGTACTGCTGTTGGCCGTTTTTATGTTTGTTATGTTCAGGAATGCCATTGGGTTGAAGTTAACCGCCAGCGGGCCAGCTATATTAGCTTTCTTGTTGAATAGCTGTTGGTACCTGTGCTCACTCTTGGTGCTGGGTCTGGGCTTATCTGCCGTCGGTTCCAGTGTCACGCAGCGCCTGGGCCAGCGTTACCAGTCACCGCTGCTGGCTATCGCCGTAGGGGTGAGTGTGTTGGTCTTTCTGAGTACCATCCTGGGTTTACTGCACGTGCTGTACGGTGCATTATTGGGGGTTGTACTGGCAGGTGCGACCTATTATCAACGAAAGCAAACCTGGCAAAACCTGCAGGCATGGATAATTACCCGCTACACCTGGAAGATCACGCACTGGTGGGAATTGCCCCTGGCCCTGACCGGATTAGTTACAGCAGCCATGTACTGGCTGGCCAGTTTAAAAGCCTTCCCCATCGGATTTGATGGAGCTGCTTTGTACGCCAATCTGGCTCACCTGACCGCTCAGTCCAACGCCCTCCCGGGTGCGGTACAGGCATTTGGGTGGTCGGTGGTGATGAGCTGGGGGGAGCTTTTGTTTCAAAGCCTTACTTTTAGCTTATTACTCTCCCATGTGTTGTACGTGCCCGCGTTGCTCATGGGGTACCAAATTTCCCGGCGGTGGCTACGCCCGGCATACGCCCTGCTTCTTATTGTGTTGGTGGCGGGTTTACCGGCTGTTGGGTTTCAAGCCATGATCGATGAGAAAGTAGACCTGGGCTTGTTGTTTATCAGTCTGGCCTGCCTACAATTGGCTTTAGACCATCAGTTGGACTGGGCGCAGCAGATGACCGTTAGTTGGTGGCGCCAGCCTGCCGGGCAGGCCATCTTACTCAATGGGTGGTTGTTGGGGTTTTCTTTTAGCATTAAATACACGGCCCTTTTTCTGGTCATTGCCATTCTGGCCATTTATCTTTTTCACCTGGGTCGGTACTTGCTCTTTGGCAGCTGGCTCCTATTTGTTACAGGATTACTTTTTCTGACGGGGTTTTACGAGCTCGGCAATCTAGAAATCACGCCAGCCGCCGCGCAGCTAATCGGGCTGGGGCTAGTGGTCACCGGCGGACTATTGGGAGCGGTACTTTGGTGGAACAATCGTTCGCTGCTTCGCCCGGCCGTGTCAATTGTTACCGCGGTTGGTATAGGGTTTCTACTCTCCTTCATGCCCTGGGGGATTAAACACCTCAGCGAACATAATTTTGCCTTTTCGGTGGACCATGTCCTCTACGGCAAACCTACTTCCCCCGTTTTAGAAATTCCTAAAGAATTGCTCTCCCTCCATTTCAACCGTGCACCCCGCCACGAAGCGCCCAGCCGTGCGCCTTTCGTAAAACGTACCTCCCAGCAGCAGGCGCCAGCCAGCACGGAATCAGCGGTGCCGCAGGAACCAGTAGCGGATAATGACAATTTGATTGGCGACTCCAAACGGGAGGAACTACAACGGTACATCGGTTACGAAAAGGGGATCAACCGCTATTTGAGCATTCCCTTCGATCTGGCTCTCAATACCAATGTGAAGGGCCTCCGCCACCAGGAGACTGGCTTTTTCCTGCTGGCTCTATTGCCCTTGTTATTCCTGACTTTTGGCAGCGGAAACAAACTTCGCACATTACTGACCAACGGATTAGTAGCCATTGGTGGTGTCTTTTACCTGGCTCTTTGTTTCTGGTCGCTTACCGAAGCGCCGGATACGGCGGCACATATTGCCGCCCGCCATGCGGCCAATCAGGGGAATTTGTCAGCCCTGTCGGCCAGCAGCCAAGATTTTTGGCTTCAACTCCTCGACGCTTGCGAACAACCTTTCCTGCTCATAGGCGGAAGTTTAGCCCCAGTTTGGAAAAGTTTAAGCGAGCTCCCGCCGCTGGTGTATTTCCCCTTGTTGCTCGGTATGCTGTTAGTAATACCCCGCATCCTGCGACACCGAACCCGTCAGTGGCCCGCCGAATTGGTCGGGCTGGGGGCCTTCTGCCTGGCGTTTGGCTGGTACTGGTTACTCCTTGGCAATGCCATCACCTGGTATGCCATGCCCCTGTGGGTCCTTTTACCCGTCTTCTTAATTTATTATTTCCAACAACCCGAGCTACTCTTTGGAAAGTTGTGGGAGAAATGGAGTAGCGTTGCTTTTGGTGGGGTTATCATGATGCAAATTGGCTTGAATATAGTCATCCTCTTCAGCTCTTCCAACGCCCAGCAACCTCCTAATATCCTGTTTAACTGGCCCATGATCGAATACGTTTCCCGGATGGATAGCAATTACGCCAAAACTTTGCGCGCCTTTGATCCTACGGTGCAGCAAATTGCCCAAACGATTAATGCAGACCAACAGGCCAAGGTATTCCGGGTCAACAGCTATCTGCAATTCCACATTGACCACAATGACCAGCGGGTTTTCGAAGACAATCAGTTGGGACGTTTTGCCGAAATGATTCGTTACCTGCGCAATGAAAACGATTTCTTTCAGGTGCTCAAAGCCAATGGCTTCCGTTATTTGCTTTATGACATCAATTCGCCTACCCTGGACCAAACGCCCGAGCAAACTTTGCGCAAGAAGTGCCAAAAGTTTTTAGAACTGATCTACCAGAATCCCCAGCAGGTCACCTTGGTAGCTACGGACAACTACGTAGAAGCCCCCAATACCCAACCGGTCCGGTTGCCAAATGGGCAGCTCGCTGCGGCGAAACCCGAACTGGCGGGTAAGACGATATATCCTGGCCGGATTGCCTTGTTCAAAATCAATTAACCGTGGAGCCCATGCCCGAAAGGCTACCGATAACACTTATTCTTCCGGCTTTTAACGAAGCGCGTATCATTGAGCAGGTCATTCGCGACATTCGACAGGTAGGTAATTTTCGTATTGTGGTTATTGACGATGGAAGTACCGATGGTACTGCGGCAAAGGTGCTGGCAATGGGTGAGCAAGTTGTTCGGCATCCTCTGAATCGGGGGGCAGGAGCTGCGTGCCAAACGGGGATTTCCCTGGCCCGTAAATACGGTTGGCCCTACCTCGCTTTTATGGATTCCGATGGCCAACACTTCCCCGAGGATCTGGAAGGCCTGATCACCACCATGCAAGCACAACAGGCAGACCTTGTCATTGGCAGTCGATTTGCTGGCACCCAAAATCAAATTCCCTATTTGCGCCGGTTTTTTAATACGGCAGCCAACATCCTGACCAATTCCTTTTGTACCCACCATTATACCGATACCCAGTCGGGATTTCGGTTGCTCAACCAGCGCGCCATTGCTGCCCTGGATTTGTTGCAGGACGATTTCAGCTACTGCAGCGAAATGATCATTCTGGCAGAACGCGCCAAGCTGAAGGTTGCCGAAACCCCTATTCGGGTTCGCTACACCGACTATTCCGTCAGCAAGGGGCAGGACTTCCAGGTGGGTCTCCTGACGGCGTTTCATTTCCTGTGGAAGCTGATTTTTAAATAAGAAGAAGTACGCCTTATTATAAATTGAAAAGATATGGAAATTCGCTTTTTTCAAGTAGTTGTTCCCCTCGTAGCCCTGCTGTTTATGGCCAACCAGGGGTTGCGCTACCGCCGGGGAAGGCTCAACCTGGGCGAAGCCTTGTTCAGTGGATTGCTCTGGATTGGGGTAGCTTTGTTGGCGGTTTTCCCCGACGAAATCTCCAACTTTGTGGCAGCCCTATTCGGGTTTAAAAGCAATACCAATGCCGTACTTTTCCTCGGCCTGGGTATATTGTTCTATTTCCAATACCGCATCTACCGCCTGCAAGTGGCCCAGCGCAGGGCCATTACCGAACTGAACCGACAGTTGGCGCTCGACCGTTTCGAAAAAGCGCAGGCCCCCTCATGAAGATTCTCTTCGTACTGGAGCATTACCATCCCTATTTAGGCGGTGCCGAGAAATTGTTTAAACAGTTGGCCGAAGGGTTAGCCGCACGTGGCGACGAAGTCAGGGTTCTTACTACCCGATTCAGAAAAGAACTGTCCGCCCAGGAAGTGATTGGTGGGGTACACGTCGAACGGGTGCAGTGCTTCAACCGCTTTTTGTTCACTCTATTTAGCTTGCCGCGATTAGTGGTTTTGGCCCGCCAGGTGGATTTTATCCACACCACAACTTACAATGCGGCGCTGCCAGCTTGGCTTATCGGCCGCCTGTACCGCAAGCCTACTATCCTGACTTTTCACGAAGTGTGGGGGAAATTGTGGTTCGAACTTCCTTTCCTGACCAAAGCCCAACGCTGGCTCTATTATTCCTTCGAACAGTTGATTACCCGTTTGCCTTTTAACTACTATGTAGCGGTGTCTGAAGCCACGAAGCAAGCCCTGATGGCGAGTGGTGTCCAGGAAGATAAGATCCAACTTATTTATAATGGTATTGACTATGCTGCGTTTGAGAATTACCAATGGGAGGCACCCGAAAAATTTACCGTGCTGTACTTTGGTCGCCTGGGGGTTTCCAAAGGACTGGATTTGCTGATTCCTGCCTGGGGCGCTTTTGTGAAACACCACCCGGAAAGCAAATTGCAGTTGGTAATACCCCAGTATCCGGAGCGTTTATACCAGACCATTCAGCAGCTTATCGAGCAGTGGTGCCCCGCAGGAAGTGTGGAATTATGGCACGAATTAACCGTTGATGAACTCTATAAGCTGGTGCGTAAGGCCAGCGCCGTTGCCATTCCTTCGTACAGCGAAGGGTTTTGCTTCGTGGCGGTGGAAGCGATGGCGATAGGCGTACCCCTTATTTCTTCCGGAAGGGGAGCATTGGCCGAGGTCGTACATGGCCACTACGTGCAAATGACGGAACAGTCGGTAAAAGGAATGGGGATAAGTCTAGAGCACGCTTTTCGAAAAGAATGGCTCCATCGCCCGCCAAGAAGTTTTTCGCTACAGCGGGCGATGGAGGCCTATCTGGCTTTTTACGATCAAATCGCATAATTTGTAACCACCAGCACTGGTGCTGGGGTTTAAGCAAAAATGCCAGCGACTTATTCGCCGCCGCCGCCACCTTGACGAGCTGCTCTGGCAGCTTTCAAAGCTTCTAGCTGTTCGGGGGTCAGGATTTCGCTTATAATGACATTGTTCATTTTTCTCATTCCATCACGCTGTGCATCGCCAGTCAGCTTGTCTACACCTAATTCCTCGGCAAGACCCTGGATCCTTACTTTCTGATCATCGGTCAGATTCGCAATGCCATCAATACGGTCAATCAAAGCACTAACCGTTCTTTCTTGAGTTGGCGTAGCTACTTCCGTTTTTTCTCCCGCCTGCTGCTCCGCTGCTTTACGTCCACAGCTAAAGACGGCGATCAGGGCGATTAATTGAATAGATAAGATGATTGTTCTCATAACAAAGGTTAAATTTATCGTGCAAGTTATTGTTAATTCATCAAGCTGCCAAGGATAGTAACCCAGGAAGCAGGTAATTTTATTCCTACCTATGCCACTTCGGAAATTGACCGGTGTTTTTTCAAAAGACCAGAACTATCCTTTTCTGCTTAAGCGATCATTGGCGCAAAAGGATTTGATATTTATTCACGTGCCTAAAACCGGCGGAACTAGTGTTGCCGCGGCCTTTTAAACGTAGTCAACTAACCCCGCTTTGCTAAATTCTCGCTTAATAATCGGCACAAACCACCGTGGTATTGATTTTACTGCTGCCGACCAAATGCTTGAATTGTTGCAAACGCTCGGGATTGCGGAAAACTTCCACCGCTTCGAGGTAGCGTTCGTAATTGGTAAAGAAATCTCCAGCCAGCACCAGGTGAACCAGGGAAAATGCGGTTTCGTACTTCTCGTAACCATCAACGGGTAATTTGTCGGCCATATCCCAGCGGATGTAGTTTGGGTCGTAGTAGGTATTGATCAATTTCTCCACCAGTTTGTAGGCTCCCGCAATATCGGTGTAGGCTTTTTCGAGGGTATCCGTAGTGCCCGTATGCAACTGGGCGTCGATTCCGTCCGTTACCAGGAGCGCCCCCTTCATGGCCAGGTAAATGCCGCTGGAAAAAATAGGATCCAGGAAAGCTGATGCGTCACCGATAATCGCAAAATTGCTGCCCTTCTTGTTTTTGGCGTAATAGGAGAAATCGCCGTTGGCGACGACGGGTGCCCAGCGCTCGGCGCCAGCTAACACCTGACGGACTACTGGCGTTTGGAGCAATTCACTTTCGTAGAGGGTGGTTTGCCAATCTTCCTCCTGGTTTGCCAGGCGGCGGCGTTCCTGGTTCGAAAATTCCATATTGACCGCTAAGCCGACGCTGAGTCTATCCTCTGACAGGGGAATCATCCAGATCCAACCCGCCTTTTGGTCGCCCTCCAGATGCACAATTTTAATGTGTCCGGCAGCTAAGTCGGGACTCAAAGTGGCATTTTTCCAGTGGGTAGAAAGGGCCAGTCGCGGGCGCAGGGAATCAAATGGCAATTTGCAGTTCATTTGCTTAGCCATGAAGGTGCCCTGGCCACTCGCATCCACCAGAAAACGCGCAAAATATTCGTGGGTTTGTCCCAGATGGTCTTCGGCGGTAACCTTAACCGGTGCCATCGTAGCTTCCAGGTCGACGTGGACCACTTTGGTTTGCTCCAGTACTTCGGCACCGTGTTTGCGGCTATTCTCCAGCAAGAGTTGATCAAAATGCGCTCTTCTCACGTGAAACGAAAGAAAACTGGCATCTTTTATTTCGTGTCGAAAGCACCAATGCGAAGCACTTGTTCCTTCGAGATTAGAGAAGGTAACGCCTGGTTTCCTGCTGAAGCGGGCAATCATTTCGGGCAGCACACCAAGGTCCTCCAAAATGTGATAGCAGAAAGGGAGGAGCGATTCACCTACGTGTTCCCGAGGGAATTGTTCTTTTTCCAGTACCAGTACCTGATGGCCTTTGCGGGCTAGGTTGGTAGCTGCGGTTGATCCGGCCGGACCACCACCGATGACAATGACGTCGTAAATTTTCTTCATTTTATTCTATGTTAATGCACTTTTAAATCCAATTTCCCGAGCCACCAAGTTACGATGAATTTCGGAGGTGCCCGAGTACAATGTGGCCCCCAAGGCGGCGCGAAGTTGTATTTCTACCGGATGCGGAGTCTGGTAAGCTTCACCCGCAAAGAGCTGCATCAACTGCAGGCAAAAATGTTTGTAACACTCACTTACGGCCAGCTTGGCCATAGATGCCGCCAACCCCGTCCGTTGCCCGGCATCCAACTGTTGTGCAGCCTGGTAGGTCAGCAGCCGGGCGCCTTCGAGGCGAACTTTCAGATCGGCCAAAGGATGGGTCACCGCCTGGCGGGCGCTCAAATTTTGTCCGCCCGAAAACCGGTGGTTGGCAAATTGGGCAGCTAATTTCAGCAACCGATCCATGGCGCCCAGGTGGATGGCTCCCAAGCAAATGCGCTCCCAGGTCATGGAGGCGTTGAAAATTTGCCCGCCAGCGCCTTCTTGTCCCAATCGGTTGGCAACCGGAACGGCGCTGTCCTTTAGCAAAAGCGCAGCCAGAGGACAGGTTCGTAGCCCGAGTTTTTCCCGGGACGCAGACCACCCATAATGCTGCTGATCTTTTTCCAGGACAAAAGCCGAAATGCCCCCAAAAAAGCCCTTGGCGGGGTTGGTCAAGGCGTAGGTCAGCACCAGGTCGGCTTCCCCGCCATTAGAACAATAGGTCTTGGTGCCATTCAAGTGGTAATGATCACCTTGTGGGGTGGCGGTCGTCTGCATGGCGAACACATCGGATCCCGCGGTTTCTTCGGTAATGGCATTTCCACCAACGGCCTGCCCGTTGCACAAGCCCGGCAGGAAGCGTTGGTGCTGCTCTTCCGTGCCATATTTCCACATGGGCACAGCAACCGCCAGGAGATGCGCCGCAATACCGAAATTCAATCCGGGGTCCTCGCTCGCAAATCCCAGTGCTTCCAGAGCTAAGACCGTGGTGTAAGCGTCCATTCCCTGTCCTCCCCATTCTGGCGGAATACTCAGTCCGGTAAGCCCCAGCTGCCCGCAGGCCAGCCACAATTGGCGGTCAAAAGTAGCCGTTTGTTCCCGTTCCATTGCCAGTGGATTGATGTGGCTTGCCGCAAAATCGAGGATTCGCTCCCGCCACGCTTGTTGGCTTGCGTTACGCTCAAACATGGTCTTCCATTTTTGCCAGTAACGCCTGGTAATCGACCTTCTGGCTACTGGTGCAAGGAAATGAAGGAAGTACTACAAAATGATCAGGAATCATGTAGGAAGGCAATTGTGCCGTGCAAAATTGTTTGAGTTCCAGGGTAGTCAAGGTGGTTGCAGGAATGCTCAGCTGGTAAAACACCGTAATTTCAGTACCCGTTTCAGGTTGCATCCTACTCACGGCAGCAGCTTGAATAATAGTCTGGTGTCGGGTAAACGCATGTTCTATTTCTGCCAATTCAATGCGGTACCCCCGGCGCTTGACCATTCGGTCCGTACGTCCAAGATAAACCAACTCGCCACTGTCATTCACACGGACCCGGTCGCCGGTTTTGTACCATTTTTGATTGTTGAACAGCAAGAATGCCAATTTGTTTTTTTTCACTTGACCCAAATAGCCAGGGGTAAGGGAATTGCCCCGAATGAGCAGTTCGCCTTCGGCAGCTGGTTCCCATTTTGCGGGGGCATTTTCATGCCAAATGGTGCCCTGCGCGTAGGGGCACAGTTGTCCGATAGGGTAGGGGTCGGTTTGCCCAGCGGTAATAGGCTTGGGAATCGGAAACCAGGTTACGACATTGGTTTCGGTAGGGCCGTACAAATTGTAGAAATCGGCCTGATCCCAAGCTGACTGCAGCTGGCGCAAGGGTTCAATCGGAAAAACTTCTCCGGCAAAAAGTACCCGCCGCAAAGCCGAGAAATCGTAGCGACCTAGCCGGCCGTAACGCAGCAGTATTTGCAGCAGGCTGGGGGTGGCATAAAGGGTTCCAACCCGGTGTTCACTCAACTGCTGGGCGAGGAGCAAGGGATTTCGGCACTCCTGCTGGGTGAAGAGGACCAACTCAGCGCCATTGATCAGGGTCACAAAAAGGTCGAAAACGGAGAGGTCAAAATGAAAAGGAGCAATGGAGGCAACGGTTTCGCCAGGAGCAATAGGAAAGGTATCACTGGCCCATTTCACGAAACACCAGGCATTCTCGCGCGTGATAAAAACCCCTTTGGGATGCCCGGTCGAACCCGAGGTATACAGGACATAGGCGAGGTCTGGAGGGCGTATTTTTTGGTCTTCCGCTGCTACCTCTCGCGTGAGTACGACGAGCGTATCGTCTGGTGTAAAAGGGATTGTTTTTAGGTCGGGGATGCTGGCTGTGAGCAACGCACCCTGAGCCTTAGTGGTAAAGACCATTCCCAGGCTGGCATCTTCAATGATATACACCAGGCGACTTACCGGGCTTTCGATATCCAGGGGTACGTAGGGCATGCTTAAGTGGAGGGCGCTGGTAATTATACCCACGTAAGCCGTTGATTTCGGCAAACAAATGCCTAACATACCCTTATTGGCCAGCCCTTGCTCTTGCAAAAACGTACTGGTTTGCGCGCAGTACATCCCCAGTTGCTGAAAGGTCCAGGTCTCCTCAGCCGAACGCAATGCAGTACGATCGCTGTGGATCGTGATCGACTCTGCCAGACTGCTCGCAAGACCTTCCATACTGTCGATTATGCCACTTTTTTGGTCTTGACAAATGCTTCAATTCTGGTAATGGTATCCAGGTTTTCCTGGTCTACTTCGTGGGGTTGGAATTCGAAGTGAAAAGTTTTTTCCAAAAACTCTACCAGCTCCAACGCCGAGATGGAATCGATGATACCGCTACTGAGCAAGGGGGCATCGTTACTTAATTGTTCCTGGTCGTCGGCAACAAAAGTTTCCTGGATGAAAGCTTTAATGGTCGTTTTTACATCTTCCATACTCGTGTCATTTGAACTTGCGTAAACCTCAAAGGTAAGCGCATTCGATCAATTGCCTCCTATCCTGGATTACAATTATTCTACATTCTTCCGTAAGATTTGAATCATTGGACTACCTTTATGGCTGTTTCATTAATGGCCTATTGGCATGAGTAGCAAAGTTTCAGAAAATTATCCCGCAGCAGCAGAACTGGTGCCATTACACGGTGACACCACTGAGAAGTTCGCCACCCAATTAATCGGTTACGTCCGCAATCTTAGGCAGTATGCCTATTTATTGCAACAGTTGATCATTGTGGACATCACCAATGCCTACAAGCGTTCTTTTATTGGATTGTCCTGGTTGGTGATCACTCCTATTGCATCTGTACTGATTTGGGTGTTGCTTAATGGTGCTGGAATAATGGAACCCGGTAAAACGGATATCCCTTACCCTGCCTACGTGCTGTTAAGTACGTCCATCTGGAGTTTTTTCCAAGGTGCCTATCAGGTGACCAGCAATGTCATTAGCAACAGCGGCCGGTTTATGGTTACGGCCAAATTTCCCCACGAAGTACTGGTGGTGGAGCAGGTGATTGTTCATGCCATCAACTTTGTTATTCCATTTTTTATCAATATTGTCGTTTTGTTAGCTTACGGTATTAGCTTCAACTGGTCGGCGCTACTTTTTCCGCTTACCCTACTTCCTTTACTACTTTTGGGTACGGGGCTGGGTTTGCTGGTAGCCCTGCTCCGGGTGGTCGCCATTGATTTTAGCAAGCTGGCCGATCAGGGTGTAACTTTTCTCATGTTTCTTACGCCTATTATTTATGCACCTAAGATCCAACTGAACTGGTTGGCCAGTATCGTGAAGTACAACCCACTGACCTACCTGATCGGCTTTAGCCGAAACCTGCTTACCCAGGGCACACTGTACGAGCCTTACTATTATTTTGTGTTCAGCCTGGCAAGCCTGGTATTCTTTTTTATTTGCCTGCGTATTTTCATGAAATACGAAGGCAATTTACTGGAACGACTCATCAATGTATAATCTGCTCCACCATGTCTGATCCCCAGGTTATTCTTTCGGTAAGGAACGTGTACAAAAAGTTCACCAAAGACATCAAGTACAACATGTACTATGGTTTCAGAGATATGCTACGCAATCCTGAAGCCACCTATATGACTTTGAGGAAGAAGGAATTCTGGGCCATTCAGAATGTTTCTTTTGACCTGTTGGAAGGAGAAATCTTAGGAATAGTAGGCGCCAATGGATCAGGAAAAACCAGCTTGATGCGGCTTATTGCCGGCATCTATCCGGTAGAACGAGGAGCGTTACTGGGCCTTCCCGGGCAAAAAATAATCAGTGTATTTGCCCTTAAGGCCGGGATGCAGCCGTTGTTTACGGGCCGGGAGAATATCCACATCAAAGGCGCTATTTTTGGGATGAGCAAAAGTGAAATCGAGGCCAAAATGGCCTTTATTGAAGATTTCTCTGAATTGGGCGACAAGCTGGATGTGCCTTTCGGCAATTACTCATCAGGCATGAGCGCCCGCCTGGCCTATTCCATCGCTATTGCCACCGACCCTGATATTTTTATTGTAGACGAGGCTCTGGCCGTAGGTGATTCGGTCTTCAAAGCCAAGTGCTTTGACCACCTGAAAACCTACGTGCAACAACCGGGTAAAGGCGTACTGTTCGTCTCCAACAATATCCGCAAACTACTTAAAGTTTCCAGCAGAATCCTCGTCATGGACGAAGGAAAAATCATCCACGAATCGGGTGAGGATATTCGGCAAGCCTTGCATTTCTACGTCGACCATTGTTTGCGACATTTGGAAAAAGGAAAACGGGCCGCTAAACTGAAGACGGTAACCGACTACGATCTTTAAAGCCTATGTTGTTCCAATCTTT
>PZPC01000059.1 GCA_003045895.1 Bacteroidota bacterium | reverse complement strand
GCTAAAGCTTGGCAAGCTCACGCTAAAGCTTGGCAAGCTCACGCTGAAGCATGGCGAACCAGCGTACTGCCCTGAGATGATCTGCTAAAAGGAGCACCGCCGTTAGAAAAAGCGCCTTCATTAAAACCTCTCCTACTCCTTCAGTTCTCGGTTCAACAACTGTGCATTCGCGGCTACGATGATGGTGCTCAGGCTCATCAGCACCGCGCCTACTGCGGGGCTCAGCACAAAACCCACCGGAGCGAGTATACCCATGGCCAGCGGTATGGCGATGACGTTGTAGCCGGTAGCCCAGGCCAGGTTTTGGATCATTTTGCGGTAAGTAGCCTTACCAAAAAGGATGAGTTTGGCAATATCTTGCGGATTGCTGTTGACGAGGATAATGTCGGCGGTTTCGGCCGCGACATCCGTACCACTGCCCACGGCAATCCCTACGTTGGCCTGAGCCAGGGCGGGTGCGTCGTTGACGCCGTCGCCGGTCATGGCCACAAACTCGCCCTGGGCCTGCAGGTCTTTGACAATTTGCACCTTCTGGTCGGGCAAGACTTCGGCGTAATAGCCATCCAGTCCCAGTTCCTCACTGACGGCCTTACCCACGGTGTCGTTGTCACCGGTAGCCATGAACACTTTGATGTGGTTGTTTTTGAAAGTTTGGATCGCCTGGGCGGCTTCGGGTCGTATTTCGTCGGCCAGGGCGATGTAGCCCACCAGCTGATCTTCCTGGATGACAAAAACCACGGTTTCGGCCGCACTGCCAAAAGCACCGTCCGGAAGGTCGATTCCGGCGTCGCTCAGGTAACCCGGACTGACGACTTTCACCGCCTTCCCCGCCACCGTGGCCTGCACGCCCTTGCCCGTGATGGCCGCGAAGTTTTCGACTGCGGGGATGGTGAGGTCCAGTTGTTTGATCTTATGCCCAATACCGCTGGCAATGGGGTGTTCCGAGCGTTGCTCCAAAGCGCCGGCCAGCGCCAGCAACTCGTCTTTGTTTAGTGCTTTGGTCAGGCTCTCGTAGCGGGTTACGCCGAACTCCCCTTTGGTCAGGGTGCCCGTTTTGTCGAAGACCAGCGCGGTAATTTTTCGGGATTCTTCGAAAGCCGTGCGGTTGCGAATGAGCAGGCCGTGCTGCGCCGACACCGCCGTAGAAATAGCCACCACCAGGGGGATCGCCAGCCCCAGGGCGTGGGGGCACGAGATCACCATCACCGTCACCATCCGTTCCAGGGCAAACACGAAACTATGGCCCAACAAGATCCAGATGGCCAAGGTGGCAAAACCTGCACCCAGCGCCACGAAGGTCAACCATTTGGCTGCCCGATCCGAGAGGTTTTGCATTTTCGACTTCGTCTTCTGGGCCTCCTGAACCATCGTGATGACTTTGTTCAGATAGCTGTCTTCACCGGTGTGCATGACTTTCACCGTCAACGACCCGTTGCCATTGATGCTGCCACCGATGACTTTCTCGGAAGCCCCCTTTTTTACGGGGGCCGATTCGCCGGTTAGCATGGCCTCATTCAGGTAACTTTCTCCTTCGGTGATGATGCCGTCGGCGGGCACTTTCTCGCCGGGCTTAATCAGGATGAGATCGTCTTTTTTGAGGTCCTCCAGCGGAATGTCCACCACCTGGCCTTCTTCCATTTTGTGGGCTTCCGCAGGCATCATGCTCACGAGCAACTCCAGTGCTTTGGACGCCCCGAGTACCGATCTCATTTCTATCCAGTGCCCCACCAACATAATGACGATAAGCGTGGCCAATTCCCAGTAGAAGGATTCTCCGGGTAGGCCGAAGGTCGTAGCTGCAGAATAAAAATAGGCAATCGAAATCGCCATGGCAATCAGGGTCATCATGCCGGGCGAGCGGTCTTTTAGTTCTTCAAAAAATCCTTTAATGAATGGCCAGCCGCCGTAGAAGTAGACGATACTCGCCAGCGAAAAGAGCACGTACTTGCTACCAGGGAATTGCCAGGCGAAGCTGAACCACTGCTGGATCATGGGCGACAAGAGCACAATGGGTAGGGTCAGTACGAGCGCTATCCAAAACCGTTGCTTGAAATCCGCGATCATCATCCGGTGGTGGTCGTGTCCGGCCTGGCCGTGTGGCGCCGGGGTGCTGGTTTGGTGGTGCTGGTGGTGCTGGTGAGGTGTTTTAGGATGTTCCATTTGACTGCTTTTGGTGAGGGTGAACTTTGTGGGCAGGTAGGCCTAACCCCGCTAATCATGTAACCCCAGCAGGAACGACTAAGTTTTATGGAGGGTCAGTTAGGAAACCGGTAGCACAGGTAAGCGCTACCCTGCCCGACAGCCACCTGCAGGCCTTTTACCCGCAGCGACCGGCGGTGTAGGGCGGGTACGAAATAGCCCAGGGCGGCCCCCAGGGCGTAGCCCGCTACCACGTCGGAAAGGTAATGGCGGCCCGCCTTTACCCGCAGGTAGCCCGTCAGGGCTGGCAGACCCGCCGCCAGCCCCCAAACGTAGGGGCGCAAGCGGCTTTGCGGGTGATAATCGGCAAAAACCCGGGCCATAAAGAAGCAGGAGGCGGCTGAAACCGAGGTGTGTCCAGACAGGAATGCGGCCCGGTCATTGCTTTCAATGGGTTGATCCACCGGGAAATCCGGGCTCAACACGTAGGGGCGGGGCCGCTTTACCGTAGACTTGATGATGTCCGTAAACCCCTGGTTAAAGAGTAGTACTTCACCGTACAAGAGCCCCAGTTGGGCCCAATCGGAGCGGGTATCCTGCGAAAAAACCAGCAATGCTGGCAAGCCAAGAGACACGAACAGCGCACCATCACTCGCCTGAGCCGCCTTTTCGGAGAAGAGGTCGATCGCAAACCGATCAAAGCGGGGAGGGGTGCGGAGCGCCAGGTCGCTGCGGCTGATGTTCGGCACATTTTGGTGCAACGCGTAACCCACCAGGCTCAACCCTACGCCACCACCGGTATACAGCAGGTCGCGCTTCAGCGAAAAATGGTAAGGGGCATTGGTCTGACCACTCAGCGCCGTCACCACGGTGAGCAGTGTGGTGAGCAGCAGCATTTTTATACGATAACTTTTCATCAACGGGCATTAAAGGCAACCTGGTTGCCGGTCAGCAAAGAGACAGGCAAACAAGTTAATGATTATTTCTGGATCAGGACGCCGTCGGCCGAGAAGAGGACATCCGCCTCATTCGTCAAAATAAATCCGGTACCGGCCCACAGTTTCTACTTGCTTGAATGGTTGCAGCAACCGGGCGGCCAGGCTGTCGGGCTCGGAATAGGCAATAACCACGGCGGGGGTCTGTTGCCAATCGTCGCGCAGGGCCTTCCGCACGTCAGCCCGGCTGATATCCAGCCAGTAGGGGCGCCAGTTGGTATTGGTTTGGTAGTTGGTGTCGCGGGCAATTTTTTTATTGTACAACATGACCACCGGTTTTTGCAGGTCGAAGACCACGGCAGGTAGCCGGCGGTACAACACGTATACCGGCCGCCCGGCCAGTTGGCGGGTGCGCAGGAAATCTACTACCGGAGCCGGGCTATTGACCAACAGTTCATTGCTGCGCAAAAATGCTGCGCCTACGGGCAACAAGGTCGTATTAAAAACCAGCGCGGCCAGCACCAGGGCCACCGCTACCGATAGCCGCTGCCGTGCGCGGTAAACCAGTACCAACGCAGCGCTGCCGAGCAGCAAAAAGGCGTAATAAGGCAGCTGGCCTTGTACCTTGTCCGTCACCACCGGGGCGATCAGCAAACCAACCAGCAAGATCAGCCCACCCAGGGTACTGGCGGTCAGCCATTTTTTCAGGGTACCTTCCTCCAGCAGCTCCAGGGCATATACCGACAAAAAGGCGATGCCCGGATAGATGGGCAGCACGTAGAGGATGAGTTTGGACTGCGCAAAAGAATAGAATGCCAGCGGCAACAACATCCAGGACAGGAAGAAGAAGAGCCAACGGTTGTTTTGCGCGGGTTTCAGCCAGCCTTTACCTACGCTTAGTACCAACCAAAACCAGGGCAGGGCCGTAGCCGTAACGGTACCCAGGTAAAACCAAACCGGCTGCGACCGGGTCCACTGATCGGTAGTATAGCGCTTGATGGTTTGCTCCACCAAAAAATAGTTCAGAAAACCAGCATCTTCAGCCACCAGCGCCCCGTACCAGGACAGGCCGATCAGCAGAAAAACCACACTGCCCAACGCGTGCCGGGCAATGACCGGCCACCAGGCGCGCGGCCAAAAAAGCAGGTAATAGGTAGGGATGAGCACCGCGGGCAGAATGACCACCCCGGCTCCTTTGGTGAGGGCCGCCAGCCCCCAGGCCGCGTAGGCCAGCACGGTCCAGCCCGTAGGGGCACCTTTAAGTTCTCCGCGCAACCAGCACCATACCCCCAACAACAGAAAGGTGAGCAGGTAGAGGTCGGTTGTCAGGGTGCGGGAAGCCACCAGCAGGATCGGCAGGGAAGCGTACACCAACGTCACCAGCCACGCCTGATCCCGGTCCTTGAAAACCAAGCGACCCATCCGGTAGATCAGCAGCAGTTGCAGCAGCAAGGCCAGCTGTAAAAATACGCGGGTCGACCAGGGCGAAACCCCAAAAAAATGGTACGCCAAAGCCGTCAGGGCGTAGGTGAGCGGCGGCTTGTGGTAGTGCTTTAGCGCCATAAAGGAGGGGTGCATGACATCGCCACTTTGCTGCATTTCCCAACTCATTTCGGCGTAGCGGGCCTCACTGGTTTCCAATAACCCCCAGCTGCCCAGGCGGTAGAAAAGCAGCAAGCTAAATACGCCCAGCGCAAGCCAGTACAAACGTGTCTTCATGGAGAGAAGCTTTTGTCTGCGTAAAGATGAAAACAAAGTTAGTAGGAAAATTGGAGAAGAATGACTT
Source organism: Bacteroidota bacterium (assembly GCA_003045895.1). Taxonomy (GTDB): domain Bacteria; phylum Bacteroidota; class Bacteroidia; order Chitinophagales; family Saprospiraceae; genus Lewinella. Next base: position 28,011 of record PZPC01000059.1, on the reverse strand, counting down.
GTGCCTATTGGTTAACAACGGTATCTGTATATCTTTAGCAGCAATTTTCAAAACCACCCTCAGATGGAAAAAGACGAAAAACCATACATCAGTCCGAAAACGGTCTTACCAGAAACCACCTTTAAAGCAGTCGTACTCGGGGCCATCCTTTCGGTTGTCCTGGGGGCCGCGAATACCTACCTGGGCCTCTTTGCGGGCCTGACGGTGTCGGCCAGTATTCCCGCGGCCGTCATTTCTATGGCGGTGTTGCGGCTTTTTCGCGAGCACAATATCCTGGAAAACAACATTGTACAAACGGCAGCTTCCGCCGGCGAATCCCTGGCCGCGGGCGTTATCTTCACTTTTCCCGCCCTGGTACTCATGGGCTACTGGACGGAGTTCAACTACCTGGAAACGGCACTGGTAGCGCTGTGTGGCGGGGTGCTGGGGGTGCTTTTTACGGTTCCATTGCGGTCGGCGCTCATCATTCAGCAACGACTCAAGTTTCCCGAAGGCGTTGCCACGGCCGAAGTCCTCAAGTCGGGGCAGGAAGGGGGCCGTGCGATCCGCTTTTTGGCCTGGGGTGCGCTGATCGGCGCCCTGGTGAAGCTCAGCGAAGCAGGACTTAAACTGTGGAATGGCGTGGCCGAAGGCGCCACCCTGGCAGGTAGCAAGGCGTATCTGTATTTTGGGATCAACCTTTCTCCGGCCCTCATTGCGGTGGGCTACATCGTGGGAATTCGTATTGCCGCCTTGGTTTTTATCGGTGGAGCCATCAGCTGGTGGATCGCCATTCCGGCCTACGTGGCGGTGATGGGCGCCCCCCCGGGCGCCACGGGAACCGACATCGGCTACGGCATCTGGAGCACCCAGATTCGCTACCTCGGCGTAGGCGCCATGGTTGTGGGTGGTTTGTGGGCCCTCATCGACTTGCGCGGCGCTATTGGTTACGCCGTGCGCAGTGGCATCAAGGCCATTCGGGAAAAAGTCGACACCAGCACGGTGCTGCGTACCGAGCGCGACGCCCCCATGTCGTTGGTCATTATCGCCATTGGCGTCATGGTTATTCCCATCTTTATCATTTACCTCCGGACGGTAGGTGACGTCTCCATTTCGGCGCTCATGGCCATCCTCATGGTCATTGGCGGTTTTCTCTTTTCCGCCGTAGCGGGTTACATGGCTGGTTTGGTGGGCAGTTCCAATAATCCCATCTCGGGCGTCACCATTGCTACGATCCTTTCTTCGGCGCTCATCTTGCTGGCGCTGATGGGGTCGGGCGCGGAGCGCGGTCCGGCCGCCGCCATTATGATTGGCGCCGTGGTGTGTTGTGCCGCGGCTATCGCTGGCGACAATATGCAGGACCTCAAGGCGGGTCATATCCTGGGCGCTACCCCCATTAAGCAGCAGTTTATGCAAATGGTGGGCGTCGTAGCGGCGGCCTTCACCCTTCCGCTGGTTCTGCAATTGCTGCAAACGGGTTACGGCTTCGGGCCAGCCACCGCCGAGCATCCCGACGCCCTGGCCGCTCCGCAGGCCACCCTCATGGCGAGCGTCGCCGAAGGGGTCTTCAACGGCAACCTGCCCTGGACCATGGTCTATATCGGCATGGCATTGGGCGTGCTGATTATCCTGGTGGATCAGTATCAAAAAAGAGTGGGGTCCGATTTTCGGGTACCCATTCTGGCCGTCGCCGTAGGGCTTTATCTGCCCTTCGAACTGGATAGCGCAATTATGCTGGGCGGCCTGGTGGCCTGGTGGGTAGGTCGTTACCAGCAGCAGCACCAGGCGGCCAAAGGCGCAGCCCACGAAGCAGCCGAAAAAGCCAGTGAACGCACGGGGTTGCTCGTCGCATCGGGGCTGATTACCGGCGAAGCACTGATCGGTATCGCACTGGCCGTGCCGGTAGCTATTTATGGCACTGCCGATATCTTCAACCTGGGCATCGAGCTGGGTATGGCGGCCGGGGTAGTGGTCATTGGCGCTATTTGTTGGTGGCTGTACCGCAGTGCCGCCAAAGCTTACCAGGAAGGGTAGCAAGTCGCACGATTTCGCTCAATAAAAGAAAGCCCGCATGCTGGACCGTTCCAACATGCGGGTTTTCTTTTGGGGCCGCGCCCCCCGCTAATGGCGGGGCGCACCGGGTCGTCCGCTCCTAGCCCTCCTGCGTCGGGCTACCGCTACCACCCCTCGTCCAGGCCTGGTGCGTGCCGTTCCGCACCGTTGCAGGTGTCACTGCCGCGGGCCGGGTGTCTGTATTGGTAGATCCTGGTGGGTTAAAACGCAATCCCTCCCGTCAGTGCCAGGCCCCGGTGCTGGTATTTTTTAAAACCCGAGTCGTTGCCGTTGTTGGCATCATCGTCCAGCAGGTTGTTAATCCCGTGGGTGTAGCGCAAATCGAAAAAGAGGTTGCCAACGGTGACGCCCACGCCACCAGCCAGGCCGTAATCGAGGCGGGTCTGGTCGTCGGCACCATCAAAGGTGAACTCGGTTTCCGAGTCACCCAGGACACTGCTGTTCTTGCTCTTACCACTCAGCGCGTAGGCACCGTAGACCCCCGCATTCAGGTAAAAGCCAAGCCCTTCGCCGTAGGTGTTGCCCAGGCTGAAACGCAGCAGCAGTGGAATGTCGATGTAATTGTACGTAATGTCATTGGTGAATTCCTGACCCAGTACCGTGTACTTCCGCTCGGCACCTTTCTGTTGGAACAACAATTCCGGTTGCAGCGCAATAGCGTCCGTCAGGGGGAGGATGAATACCAGGCCGGCCACAAATTTAGTGGAACCATTCTTCGTCAGGTCTTCAACCTTAGTGCCATCTTCTTCGAAGAGCATATTGGCGAAGTTTACCCCGGCTTTAATGCCAACCTGTGCTTGCAAAGCCCAGCTGCCCGTTAATAAAACGAATAGCAGCGTGATTTTTTTTAATACGTCCATAATAGTGATTGTTAAGTTAATGACTTTTTAAGAAGAAACTTATGCTGAGTCAGAACAAGGCTGTTATTGTTGAACGACCCAGATGTGTTCAGCGTTCTTGAAACCGATAATGCCGGTTCCTTGTTCGATGTATACTCCCATGTTGCCTTCTTCGTATGCCAGGGCATTGCTGAAGGCCTGGCCATTTAACACCAAAGTTGGGCGCTCCTGGAAAAAATCGCTGATCCCCAGTTTCGTGGTATCAAACGGCTCCGTGAAACGGGCTTCAATCAGGTGATGACCAATAATGCTGGGGGTGCCGACGGAAAATCCTACTTGCAGGGCATCATAAAAAACGGGCATCCCGTAATCATAGACTGCTGAATAAACGAGTAAGTCAACGACGACGGTATTTCCGGCGCCAAAGAAAGTGTACCGCCGGCTGTCGGCATCGTAGTATTCACAGGAAGAGGGGGTGTTGTATTTGGCCTCTGTACAGGTGGTACGGTAGCAGAGCTGGTCCGTTTTGAGTTCTTGCCCGCGCGGCAGCTGGAGGGTTAATTCCGCGCCGGTTTCGTCGGTAAAAGTCAACGTCTCACTACCGTTGTAGGGTAAAAAAGACTGGGCAGCGGCGGTCAAATTCAAGGTGCCCGTTTTCTCGTCGGGCGGGCAACCGCAAGCGTTGGCGCAGAGGGCAGCCACAATCAACAACGTGGGCAAGATTTTATGCATAGCGAAAAATTTGGCAGTTTGATCCATTAGTATAACGTTGCTTTCTGTACAAAAGATATAAAATTGTTAGGCAACTGCACGCCTGGTACCAGCGGTAGGTCCGTTTTTGCAGCTTCCTCCCTAATTATCGCCTGGAATAAAGACATTGATGCTCAAACCCTTGCAAAATCCAGATAGATTCCTTACCTTTGCATTGTCTTTTAGGAAAAGATAGCAAAGAGGGAACCCATGGGTTCCCTCTTTTTATTGTTTGTCTGGTTAAAATTAGTGGTCAAAAGCCTTTGTAGCGTGGAAGAAAAGATCATTGACCTGTTGGAGGAAAAGTTTGCTGAACCAGAATTTGCCGATTGTTTTTGGTTGGATGTCACCATGCATCCCAACAACCGGCTGGAGGTCAGCATCGATTGCGATACGGGGGTCACCTTTGCCAAATGCCGGCTCATCAGCCGCTATTTGGAAGCCATCATCGATGAAGCGGGTTGGCTCGGAGAAAAATATACCCTGGAAGTGGCTTCACCCGGTACGGAAAAGCCCCTGAAACAGCCCCGGCAATACCCCAAGCACCTGGGCCGAATCCTGGAGGTGAAAATGACCGACGGCACGACCCTGGAAGGCCGGATGACGACCGTGACGGAAGAACACCTGGTGTTAGAATACCAAGTCGTCCGGAAAGAAGGCAAAAAGAAAATAACCGAAGAATTAAGTAGCACGATTCTTTACCCAGATATTGCGGAAGCAACCGTTAAATTATCATTCAAATAGTTCAGGTAGATTTGACCTGTACTGAACCTAATAAATTTTATGCAATGAACCTCGTAGACATATTCTCGGAGTTTAAAGCCGGGAAAAATATCGACCGACCAACCATGGTGCGCGTGCTGGAAGATGTATTCCGTACGCTGATTCGTAAAAAGTACGGATCGGACGAAAACTTTGATGTCATTGTTAATACCCAAAAGGGAGACCTTGAACTTTGGCGGGTACGGGAAATCGTATCTGACGGTGAGGTTACTGACGATCGCAGCCAGATTTCCATTTCTGAAGCTTTGTCTATCGACGAAGACTACGAGATCGGGGAGGAATGCTACGAGCAGTTGTTCCTGGAGCACTTTGGCCGGCGCGCTATCATGGCCGCCCGGCAAACGCTCATTTCCCGGATCATGGAATTAGAGAAGGACGAAATCTACCGCAAATATTCAGAGCGCGTTGGCGAGCTGGTTGTCGGAGAAGTTCACCAGGTACTGAAACGGGAAATTCTGATTATTGACGACGTAACCGGAACGGAACTGGTTCTCCCCCGCACAGAAACCATCAATGGCGACTTTTTCCGAAAGGGAGAAATGGTCCGTGGGGTGATCAAGGAGGTCGAGATGCGCAATAACAACCCCGTGGTAATTGTTTCGCGCACCGCCAACCTGTTCCTGGAAAAACTGCTGGAGAAAGAAGTGCCCGAAATTGAAGACGGGCTGATCGTAGCCCGCAGTATCGTCCGGATACCCGGTGACCGCGCCAAGGTAGCGGTAGAATCCTACGATGATCGCATCGACCCCGTCGGTGCTTGCGTAGGGATGAAAGGATCGCGGATCCATGGCATCGTGCGGGAATTGAACAACGAGAATATCGACATCATCAACTTTACCAACAATGTATCGTTGTATATTCAGCGGGCACTGACGCCCGCCAAAGTAACCAGCATTACGCTGGACACCGAAAAAAAGCAGGCGAGCGTATTTCTTGAACCCGACCAGGTTTCCCTGGCCATTGGCAAGGGAGGGACCAACATCAAGTTGGCCAGCCGCCTGACGGGGTACGAGATTGACGTATACCGCAACAATGATGAAGTCGAAATCGACGACGTCGATCTGGACGAATTCACCGACGAAATCGAAGACTGGATCATCGAGGCGCTCAAAGGTATCGGTTGTGATACGGCGCGTAGTGTTCTGAACCTGAGTTGGGAAGAGATCGTCCGCCGCACCGACCTGGAAGAGGAAACAGCCAAAGAATTACTGAGTATTCTGGCTGCTGAATTCGAAGAATAAGAACCAGCCAGCTAACCGGGATTTGCTTCCCGGTTAGCTGGCCAAATGTTCCCGCGAACAGTTGATAGGGAACAATTAGATGCCAAATGGGTATTTAAAGGCTGTAGCGAAAGGAATAAGTGGGTAATTACCGGACTTATTCGTTACAGAATTGTTATCAACGATTTTTTAAGTTTATCTTTGCGGTGGAAATGTTCAGGCCGGGCTGTTATTTTATCAGCGGGTAGAACAGACCTAATAATTTAGAATGGAGAGACGTTTAGTCAAAATAGCGAAGGAATTGAACGTAGGCTTGTCTACAATAGTGGAGTTCTTGCAGAACAAGGGCTTTGATATTGACAACAAACCCACGGCCAAGGTTTCGGATGAAATGTACCAGGAACTGCACAAAGAGTTCCAGAAGTCCATCGCTATCAAAGAAAAGGCAGACCAATTGGTGATCGGTACCCGACCTACTGCGGTGGGTAAGAAGGAAGTGGAAACGCACAGGGTGGAGGAAAAAACCATCCCGGTAGCTAAAACACTGGAAACCCCTCCGACGGTGAAGGCCGCACCCACACCGGTAGCTGCTGAAAAGCCTGCTGCCGAAGTGGTTAGCGAAAAAGCACCCGAAGTTGCACCCCGGGAAGTAACACCGGCGCCAGGACTTAAAGTGCTGGGAAAAATAGACCTCAGTAGCAAGAGCCGGTTTAGCGCGCCCAAGCCCGCAGCACCGGAAATGCCCAAAGAGAAAGAAGCCCCGCCGGTGGTCGAACAGCCTAAGGTTGCCCCGCCCGAGGTAGTAGCTGAAAAACCGCTACCTCCCACACCGCCCCAACCCAAAACGGTTGAAGCCAAGGTGGATACCCCTGCACCTACGCCTGCCGTGGCTGAGGCTGCTCCAAGTGCAACAGTGGAACAGCCCGCTGCCGGGAATACCGTCGAAAGTGTACCCGCCCCAAGTGCGCCCGTCGAAAGTGCACCCGTCGAAAGTGCACCCTCCGATGGTTTGCTCCGTGCCAAAACGCCAGAACTGCGCGGGTTGAAAATCATGGGCAAAATCGATGCCAGTAAATTGGGATCGGGCCGCGGTGGTAGAAACAAGAAAGAAAAAGACGCAAAAGCGAAGGAAGCCGAGAAGGTTAAATCTGCTGAATCCGCCGCGGAAAGCGAGAGCAAACGCCGCCGTCGGAAGCGCAAGAAAATATCACCGGATACCAAACCAGGAACACCATCAACCGGTGCACCCCAGGGAGCCGGAAGCGGCCCCCGAACCAGCGGACCGCCAAGCCGGGCCGGCCAAGCCCGCCCAGCATCGAGCAGATCGGCGCGGGATGAAGTGAGGGAAGTCTCCAAAAAGGAGATCGAAGATAAGATCAAGGCAACCATGGCCAGAATGGCCGGTGGGGGCAAGAAAAAACGCCAAAAATTACGCCGGGACAACCGGGAACGCCATCGCGAAAAGGCCGAAGCCCGCGAGATGGAAGAAAACACCGAGGTAATCCAGGTAACGGAGTTCATCTCCGTTCAGGAGTTGGCCAACCTCATGGATGTTGATGCGACAGACGTAATCATGACCTGTATGAACATGGGTGTGATCGTGTCAATCAACCAGCGTTTGGATGCCGAAGTTATTGAACTGGTTGCCGAAGAATTCAACCACGAAGTAGAATTTATCTCTGTAGAAGAGGTAGACGAAGACTTCGTAGAGGAAGAAGATGATCCAGCCGACCTGGTGCCCCGCGCACCGGTGGTTACGATCATGGGACACGTCGATCACGGTAAAACGTCCTTGCTGGATTATATTCGCAATGCAAGTGTAGCCGACGGGGAAGCCGGAGGTATCACCCAGCACATTGGCGCTTACGAAGTGTTTGTCAACGGCGATGAAACCAAGCCCATTACCTTCCTGGATACACCCGGTCACGAAGCCTTTACGGCTATGCGTGCCCGCGGCGCCAAAGTAACGGACATTGCCGTCATCGTCATTGCGGCAGATGACAATATCATGCCCCAAACCAAAGAAGCCATCAGCCACGCCGAAGCCGCAGGGGTACCCATCATCTTTGCCATCAACAAGATCGACAAAGCAGGTGCCAGCTCCGAACGCATCAAGCAGGAACTGGCCGCCATGAATTACCTCGTGGAAGATTGGGGGGGCAAATACGGATCAGCCGACATCTCGGCCAAGGAAGGACTGAATATCGACCAGCTGCTGGAACGCATCCTGCTGGAGGCAGAAATTAAAGAACTGAAGGCCAACCCCAACCGCTCGGCCGTAGGTACGGTAGTTGAAGCTTCGCTGGATAAAGGCCGCGGATACGTGACCAAAATCCTGGTACAATCAGGTACACTACGCATTGGTGACTCCATGGTCTCGGGCGAAAATTCCGGACGGGTAAAAGCCATGTTTAACGAGCGCAATAAGCGCATCAAGGAAGCTGGTCCATCTACCCCGGTATTGGTACTCGGTCTGGGAGGCGCGCCACAAGCTGGCGAACGCTTCAAAGTAGTTCCCAATGAGCAAGATGCACGTGAAATAGCCAACCGCCGGGCACAGATTACCCGCGAACAGGCCAACCGCGCCACCAAGCGAATCAGCCTCGATGAAATCGGTCGTCGCCTGGCACTCGGCAACTTTAAAGAACTCAACCTCATCGTGAAAGGTGATGTCGATGGTTCGGTAGAGGCATTGTCCGATTCCCTGATCAAACTGTCACAGGAAACGGTCAAGGTCAACGTCATCCACCGTGCGGTGGGACAGATCATCGAATCCGATGTCTTGTTGGCTACGGCTTCCGATGCCATTATCATCGGTTTCCAGGTGCGTCCTTCAGCCGGTGCACGTAAGCTGGCCGAACGGGAAGGGGTGCAAACCAAGACCTATTCGGTAATCTACGAAGTAATCGAAGAAATCAAACTCGCTATTGAGGGTATGTTGGATACCATCAAAGAGGAAAAAATCCTCGGCCAGTTGGAAGTTCGCGAAGTCTTCAAGATCAGCAAAGTGGGTACGGTTGCCGGTTGTTTCGTGACCGAAGGCAAGATTCTCCGCGACAACCACGTACGCCTCATCCGCGATGGCATCATCGTTTATCCGGTTAAGGAAGGACAAGTCGGTGAAATCAAAGCCCTCAAGCGCTTTAAAGACGACGTCAAAGACGTGCGCAGTGGTATGGAGTGTGGTGTTTCTATCAAAAACTTTAATGATATCAAAGTGGGTGACGTAGTCGAAGCTTACGAAATCATTGAAATCAAGCAGAAACTAAACCTTTCTTAAGGACCTGCCCGCGAAAGTGGACTAGTATAATATAAAACAACGAGCGCCATTCCATTCATTTGGAGTGGCGCTCGTCTTTTAGTACCACAAAAAAAGCGGGAGTTTTAAAATCAATATTCCCAAAAAAATACCAATTTTCTCGTTAAATTACCGTCAGACGGCCGCTCCTTTTAGGGCTCCCTGTAACTAGATCAACAATAATTACGTTAAATAGTAGTCATCGGTAATTTCACCACCTACCTGTTTAAGCGAGAAAACGATACCCCAATGAAAACGACCAGATTCCTCCGGGAGCGCAAAAAAATTATTCCCCTGTTGGGGTTGTTATTGGTCTGGAGTTGTTCTGTACAGGCACAATACCACGCCAATCTCGACCAGTCCAATGCCCAGGAAGCGGCCTGGGTGGATTCCGTATTCAACACCCTGACACCCGATCAGCGCCTGGGGCAATTGTTCATGATTCGGGCACATTCGGACCTGGGACCCAGCCACGTGGCCGAAGTCGAACAGCTCATCAAAACCTATCAGGTAGGTGGCCTGTGTTTCTTTCAGGGAACCCCGGCCGAACAGGTGCGGCTGCTCAATCGGTACCAGGCCCTCAGCCCCGTGCCGCTCATGGTAGCCATCGACGGAGAATGGGGCCTCAATATGCGCATGAAAGACAGCGTGATGGGCTTTCCCCGCCAATTGATGTTGGGGGCGATTCGCGATAATCACCTCATCTATGAAATGGGGGAAGAGATTGCCCGCCAGATGCAACGCGTAGGGGTCAACGTCAACTTTGCGCCGGTGGTCGACGTGAACAACAACCCCAATAACCCGGTTATCGGTACCCGCTCCTTTGGCGAAGACCGGATCAATGTAGCGATCAAAGGAGTTAATTACATGAAAGGCATGCAAGACCACGGGATTGTAGCCTGTGCCAAGCACTTTCCCGGACACGGAGATACCGACGTGGATTCGCACCTGGATCTGCCGCTTATTTCCCACGATCGCCGCCGCCTCGACAGCATTGAAATGTATCCTTTCCGAGCCCTGATCGATCAGGGGGTAGGAAGTATCATGATCGCTCACCTACAGGTTCCGGCGTTGGAACCGCGACCCAATTACCCAACTTCCTTGTCGCCTTATACCATCAACAAATTACTGCGCGAAGAGCTTGGCTTTCACGGCCTGACCTTTACCGATGGCCTGGAGATGAAAGGCGTAACCAAGCATTTTAGCAACGGTGCGGTGGAAGCCGAAGCTTTGTTGGCGGGCAACGATATCCTTTTGCTACCAGAAAGTGTCCCTCAGGCCATCGAAAAAATCAATGCTTACCTGGCTGATGGTCGGCTGACGGAGCAGGATGTCAACCGCCGGGTAAAGCGGGTACTCCGCGCCAAGTACCGGATGGGCCTCACGGTTTACCAGCCCCGGATAGTCACCAATATCCAAAACGACATCAATAATCCGGCGGCGGCTGTTCTGCGGGAAAAACTCATTGAAAACGCCTTAACGCTCGTTCGAAATGAGGGCAACGTACTGCCGATTCAGCAAATCCAGGGGGTCAACCTGGCTGCCCTGGCGTTTGGCGCGGGTAGCCAACCCGCTTTTCAGGATCGGTTATTGGACTATGCCCCCGTGGATCTGCTCCGGACTGATTACAACCTGACAGCTACCGAACAGGAGCAGCTACTCGGGCGCCTGGCAAAAGAAGACCTCGTTATTGTGAGCCTCCACGGCATGGGGCGTTCAGCCCAGAATAATTTCGGGATCAGTAGCGCAGTGATCGGGTTTCTCGAAAAACTGCAAGCCCAGAGCAAGGTCGTACTCGTCATCTTTGGCAACCCTTATAGCCTGAAGCTGTTTGACAGCCAGGAGGTCGTTCTGGAAGCCTACGAAGAAAATGACCTGACCGAAGACAAAGCCGCCCAGGCACTATTTGGCGCGATCGGACTCAATGGTCGGTTGCCGGTGACGGCTTCGCCCCGGAGCCCGTTCAATGCCGGGGTAACGACCCGCCGCAATTTCAGGATGGGTTATGGCTTGCCGGAACGGGTAGATATGGATGGCGATACCCTTCGCTATTACGTGCGCAAAATCGCCAACGAAGCGATTAAGGCTGGCGCTACGCCGGGGTGTGTGGTGTTGGTGGCCCGGCACGGACAGGTTGTCCTGGAGGAGGCTTTTGGCAACCAGGTTTACGATGGTTCACAAAAAGTGCGAACCAATGATATCTATGACCTGGCTTCGATCACCAAAGTGGCAGCCACGACCCTCGCGATCATGGATTTGGTACAAACCAGGCAACTGGATCTGGATCAAACCCTGGGTCAGTATTTGCCAGAACTTAAGGGCACCAACAAAGATCAATTGAGCATTCGGGAAGTGCTGGCCCACTGTGCTGCCCTCAAGCCGTGGATACCTTTTTATACCAGTACCCTGGACGCCAAAGGCAGCCGTTCCCGCGAAATTTATCACGGCCAGGCCGATGGTGCCTACAGCGTGCAAGTGTCGCCAAATATCTACATGGACGAAACTTACCTCGATTCCATCTGGCAAGCCATCGACCAGTCGGATCTGCGGGCCAACCAAAACTACCGGTACAGTGACCTCGGCTTCTATTATTTGGCACGGTTGGTGAAGCGGATTTCGGGCAAGGACCTGGATGCCTATGTCCAGGATCGGTTCTATGAGCCACTGGGGCTTTTTAACATTGGTTTCCGACCCTACCAACATTTTTCTATGGCCAGAATCCCTCCTACCGAAATCGACAAATACTGGCGCCAACAGAAAGTCCAGGGCTACGTACACGATATGGGGGCCGCCATGCTGGGGGGCGTCAGCGGACACGCGGGGCTGTTCAGCGATATCCATGATCTGGCCGTGCTGGGACAATTGTTTCTGCAACGGGGAATCTACGGGAATCAGGTTTTTCTGAAGCCGGATGTTGTACGCGAATTTACCAGCCGTTTCGTTGGATCGACACGGCGGGGCCTGGGTTTTGACATGAAAGAACTGGCCACCAACCGCAGCCAAAATACGGCTCCGGCAGCCAGCAACCGGGCTTTTGGCCACCAGGGGTTTACCGGCACGTGCTTTTGGGCAGATCCTGCCGAAGAACTGCTTTTTGTGTTTTTGTCCAACCGGACCTATCCCTCCATGAATAACAACAAATTGTCGCGCCTGAATATTCGAACTCGCCTACAGGCGGCAGCTTACCAGTCCATTACCTACCACGACCAAGAATTACCCGTCGTTCCATTTGAACCTTCCGCCTTGCCGAAGCGTATTGATTCAGCACCGCAATAGGAAAGATCATGCAACTGCCCAAGAGGCCTAAAGGAAGTCGAACAGCAAAAAATGAACCGGAATTGGAAGATCCTGGTTTTGGTACACGTATTGTCCATTCGGCCGATCGATTGATCAACAAAGATGGTACTTACAATATTGTCCGCCAGGGGCAGCAAGTTTGGACCGCCTACCAAAGCCTGGTAGAGATGTCCTGGTCGGCCTTTTTTCTTTGTATTGTCATCTATTATTTGCTGGTCAATTTTGTTTTCGCCATTGGTTTTCTAATCATTGGTGTGGAAAACCTCGCTGGTATGTCTGCGGGAGCTTTTGGCGAAGACCTGGCGGAAGCCTTCTTCTTTAGTATCCAAACGTTCACGACCGTTGGTTACGGTGCCGTCAATCCCGTGGGCATGGCCTCCAACCTGCTGGCGTCGGCCGATGCGCTCGTCGGGCTGATTTCAACGGCGCTGGCTACCGGACTGGTTTTTGCCCGTTTTTCCAAAGCGCAGGCACAGCTGGTCTTTAGCAACGACGCGCTTATTTCTCCTTACCGGGACACCGGGAACATGAGTTTTCAATTTCGCATTGCCAATCTGCGGCAGAGCAAAATCATCAACCTTCGCGCAAGCGTCATTCTCTCCTGGATAGAAACGGATAGTGCCGGGGTGGAAACCCGCCGTTTTCACACCCTGCCTTTGGAAAGAGATACGGTGACCTTGCTACCGCTCAACTGGACGATTGTTCACGTCATCGAAGACGACAGCCCCATTTTGGGCTGGGAGCCGCGGGATTTTACGAGCCACCAGGCCGAGGTTATCATTTTCATTGAAGGTTACGATGAATCTTTTGGCCAAAAGGTGCACGTCAGTAGTTCTTATACCTGCCGGGAAATTCGTTGGAATGCCCGCTACCTGCCCATGTATTTTTCCCAGCATGGTAAGACCGTGCTGGACCTGGACGCAATTCATCATTTTCAGTTTCTTGATGAGGTAGAATAGGGTGAATTAGGAACTTGCCTGCCTGTTAATATCGCAGTTCTAAAGGTCGTCCACGGCCTCTACTTCCGGCTTACTGAAGGTGGGCGGCTGGAGGTCGTCCTGCACAAAGCGGCACCACTCACAATCGGGCTCACCACAACCGGTATAAAAATCCTGGGCCATAATCTTAGCGTAGCTGTCCTTGAGCATGCCCGTGACCTGCCGGATGGCTTCCGGTGAAAAATCCAGGTTTTCCATCGTTAGCAGGCCTTCCTTGTTGATATCCAGGTAAGAAATAGCTGCCGTATTTACGGATCGGTTTTCGCCGCCCTTGTTTTCCCACAGCAGTTTGTAGAATACCAGTTGCCGCCAGTAATTGCCACCCAGCGGGTTAGTAGTGGTTGGCGGTCGCAATTGGGTGGGGTTGTGGCTGCCGGTTTTGTAATCGACAATCTGTACCGTGCGTTCGTCCATCAGGTCGACCCGGTCAATAACGCCTTTGATAGGAACACCTGCTACTTCCACCTGCTGGATATACATTTCGGTGCGAACCTGGGTGGTCCAGGTGGAGTGGAACTGGTCGTAATAGCGCTGCAGGTTGCGCTGGCCCTGTTCCAGGCGGACAGCAAATTCTGCGCTATTAAAGTAGGTTCTGGCCTGCAGCATTTCTTCCGTAAACAGTTCCACGAGCACCGCAGCCGGTGGAAACTGTCGTTCTGTCTGGGTGAGCAGCTGGTTGAAGTAGCGTTGTAGTGCGTGGTGCATGGCCTGGCCATAAGAAGCCGCGGCCCGTTGAATTTGGGGAGCCTGTAAGACGACCTCATAGAAAAAGCTGATCGGGCAGGTAAGATAGCGCAACCAGGAGGAGGGGCTAAGCTGGAAATTTTCCAGCATTTTGCGGACGGCTGATCGCTCCATGGCGGGCAGCTGGGGCAGCGTCGTATTTTGCAGAAATTCCACTTCGTAAGCCAGCAGCATGTCGGTGGGCAATTGTATTTCCTCCCGGGGCCAGTTCGTACCAGCGGTCAGTTCATCCAGGAAGCTACAGGCTTGTTGGTCCTTGCCTTTGGCGTTGGTATGGGCATACGAGATAAAGAGTTGCTCTTTGGCGCGGGTCATGGCCACGTAAAACAGGCGGCGGCGGGTTTCATCCACAAAGGTTTCGCCCGAGAGGGTAAGGGTGTCTGGCAGGGCGAACTGGTTGCCGCGGCGGCCATTTTTCTCCCAACTTTCCTGGGTGGCGTCGAGGACGAAGACCGTATGAAACTCCAGCCCTTTAGAGCCGTGGGCGGTCACGAGTTGCACCCCATCTTCCAATTCAATGTCTTTGCGCATGGCCAGGGTCAGGCGGTTGCTGTCCATCTGGTCGAGGATGAGCAAGAGGTCTGCCAGCCCGAGGCGCGGCTGGCGGCTGACCTCCTCGCGGACGAAGTCCAGGAAAGTTTTTGCCAGCTGCACCTGCCACAGGCGGTCGGGTGCCTGGAGGGCTGCACGCAACAAGCCACTTCCGTTCAGCAGCCGTTCTACCAGTTCGGGCAGCCCACTGTTGGCAGCCAGGGCGTGCGTAGCCTCCCACCATTGGCCCACCTCCCCGATGGCCGCAGGCTGGGTAACACCCGCTGGCCAGCGCTGGGGTTGTTGGAGCCAGGAGCGCCAGGGAGCGCGCTCGGCATAGGGAAGCTGTGCCAGCGTGGCGGCCAACTGTGCCAGGTCCAGGGGCAATAACCGGAAACAACGAAAATGTAGTATTTTAAAGAGCCGGTGGTCACCACTAAAAGGTCGCTGTTGCTCATCGCGCAGGTAGAGGAGCATTTCCCGCAACTGTCGGATGAGGATGGCATCCAGGATGTTGGTTTTGCGGCGGGTTTGGTAGGGAATGCCTTGCTTGTCGAGCATCAACTGCAACGACTGCACTTGCTGATGGCGGGCATAGATGACGGCCATCTCGTTCCAGGCCAGGCCCGCGGCGTGTTGCGCCTGGATTTCCCGCAGAATGGCGACTTCTTCCTGGAACGGATTGGGGTAAACCCGCAGGCGAGGTACGACCTTCGAATGGATGCGCTGAGGGAGCGCTGCCCGGAGGTTTTTCTCAATGCCCAGGTGGTGCAATTTGAGGGTGATTCGTTGCTCATTGTGGCCAATCAAGCGGCGCGCAGCATCCAGGATCGCCTGGGTAGAGCGGTAATTTTGCTGCAAAAGCACCACTTTCAACTGGTCCTGGTATTGCTCGTAGTAATCGACCAGGTTTTTTAACCGCGCGCCCTGGAATTCGAAAATCGATTGGTCATCATCACCTACGATGAACAGGTTGGGCGTGTCCCAGAAGGAGGTCAGCAACCGCAGGAGTTCGTTCTGCGCACCATTGGTATCCTGGTATTCATCGACCAAAAAGTAGAGGAATTGCTCCTGGTAATTGCGCAGCAAGGGCAGGTTTTCCTGGAAAGCAGTCAGCACCCAGAGGATCATGTCGGCATAGTCGTAGCGCTTGATGCGCGCCAGTTCCTGTTCGTACGCGGGGAAAAGGGCAACGGCAGCGGCCAGGGTTTCCATGCGTTGGGTAGCCAATAAAATGCTGTTTTCCTTCACGTCACCGGCGCGGTTATTACCGCTCTTGCGTTGGTACCGGAATTCCGGCCGCTGCGGCAACTCGTCGAGGTAGACCTGGATCGCGCGCTGGAGATAGTTGGGCGTCCAGTCTTCTGTTTTCATGACCTGGAACAGGTCGCGGAGGTGTTTTTCGTAGAAGTAGGGCTGTACCTTGCCCCGGCGCAAGGGATTTTGGGGGTCGAGTTGGTCGAGCAAACGGCGGTTCAGCGCAATTTGCTCCAGTTCACTGATGGGCTCCAGTCCCTGCCGACCGAAGTAGGCCAGGTTGTCTTGGATGACGGTATTACAAAAGGAATGAAAGGTATAAATAGGTACCCGGTGTGCTTCCGGACCAATGAGTTCGAGGAGCCGTTGGCGCATCGCCCGTACACCCGCGTCGGTGAACGTGAGGCAGAGGATACTTTGGGCGGGCGTGTCGGTAGCCAGCAGGATATGGCCAATGCGGGCAGCCAGGATGTGGGTCTTCCCGGTACCAGGCCCCGCGATCACCAGCACCGGCCCCTCAATATGGGCCACGGCTTCCTGCTGGGCTGGATTGAGCTGGTCCAACACCTGCTGAAAGGCTTCGTGGTAGGCTGTGGCTTGTTGGTTCATGCGGGTGGGCCTGTTTAGGGGGCAAGATAAGGAATCGCCGGCAAGGGACGAAGGGGGAAGTGGGGAATCGGAGGTCGGAAGTCTGAGCAGGATAAAGATATAAAAGCGGAGTAGGTATAAAAGTAGCCATTGGCTAGCGTTCGGGCAAGACTAAGCATCCTTTGCACCGCTATTATCGTAGTTTTCGGGTATATTTACCACGCCAGGTAGCTGCGCACCATCGCGTACTCCCGGGAGCGTAAGCTGTTTTTCCATCACTAAAATAAAACAAACGGAAATGCTAGTGCTTTTTCTCAGCTTTCTTACGGGGTTTACCCTCACGTATTTTGCTATTCCGCCCATTATTCATATTGCCCGTACCAAGCATTTGTTTGACGTGCCCATCGCGCGTAGTTCCCACCAGGAACAGACCCCTTCGCTGGGCGGAATAGCGATCTTTGCGGGCGCTATTTTTTCTATAGTCTACTGGACGCCTTTTGGAACTTCAGGAAAGTTGCAGTACATTCTTTGTGCGCTGATCATTCTTTTCTTGATTGGTGCCAAAGATGATATTTCGCCTATTTCACCTACCAAGAAAATCGTAGGACAGGTCATGGCTGCGGCCATTTTAGTGATCAAATCAGACATTCGTCTCGACAGCTTTTACGGGTTTATGGGGATTCACCAGTCGCTACCAGAACCCGTGGTATTGGTGTTGTCGATCTTCACCATCCTGGTTATTACCAATTCGTTTAACCTGATCGACGGGATCAATGGCCTGGCCGGAAGTATTGTGTGTTTGATTATGGTCACCCTGGGCACCTGGTTTTTTGTGACCGGTAACGACGAATTGGCCACCATCGCGTTTGCTACGTTGGGCGCTACGGTGGCTTTTTTAAAGTTTAATTTCACGCCTGCCAAGATTTTTATGGGCGATACGGGCTCCCTGGTGTTGGGGTTAATAACGGCAATTTTGACGGTCCGCTTCATTACCATCAATGCGGATCTGCCACCGCTGAATCCCTTCCGAATGACGGGTGGCCCGGTGGTCGCTATTGGCATCCTCATCATACCTTTGTACGATACCATTCGGGTATTTCTTACGCGGGCTATTCGCGGAGGGTCTCCCTTTATTGCTGATCGCCGGCATATTCACCACCTGCTGATCGACGGGGGGAAATCACATATGGAAGCAACGGCTACCCTGGTGATGGTTAATATGATCATCATTTCCCTGGTCTTTTTTTTTCAAGACAAGCTGAATATGCACCTGCTCATCTTGCTGGAGCTGGCTCTGATCAGTACTTTTACGCTTTACCTGCACGAACGG
This sequence comes from Bacteroidota bacterium, assembly GCA_003045895.1. Taxonomy (GTDB): domain Bacteria; phylum Bacteroidota; class Bacteroidia; order Chitinophagales; family Saprospiraceae; genus Lewinella. The sequence continues at coordinate 10,324 of PZPC01000059.1, read as the reverse complement.
GTAAAACAATTGCGCAGAGCCAATTAGTTGGACTGCAATCCAGGAATCGGTTTGCTGTTTGTTCCGACACTTAATTCAAATGAAGATGGCGTATCTAATGGTATTTCTGGGTGGTGGCTTAGGCAGCCTCTGTCGATTTGGTTTGGCGCTCTGGCTCAACCGCGGCGAAGGCTACCCCTGGGCTACCCTGGTTGCCAATGGGGTCAGTTGTGTCTTGCTGGGTATCCTCGTTGCCCTGGCTACGAAACCGTTCTTCTCCCCCGAACTCCGGCTGCTGCTGATGACCGGCTTTTGCGGTGGGTTTTCTACTTTTTCTACTTTCTCCAATGAATTGGTGCTCATGTTGCGGCAGGCACAGTACCTGCCCGCGGGCTTGTACCTGTTTGGGAGCATCAGCATGGGGTTGCTGGCGATCTGGGCCGGGCTGCGGATTGGGGAACTTTAAAAGGAGGTGTAAAAGGTAGGTGGAAAAGTGTAAAGGTTGGGTAGGTGTAAAAGGTGGGTGGAAAAGTGTAAAGGTTGGGTAGGTGTGAAGGGTAGGTGTAAAAGTGTAAAGGTTGGGTGGGTGTAAAGGGGGATAATTCTGACTCGAAAACTTTTACCCTTTTACACGTTTACCCTTTTACACCTTTCCACCTCTCTACCTCTCTATTCCAAACTATCCTTCCGAAACAAAGGAGCCAGTGGCAAGCTGTCGGGCAGTGCCAGGAGTTCCGGTTTGTCGGGGCGGAGGGGTTTTAGCGGCCGATCGAGGGTATCCTTGTACAGGCGTGCGCGCTCCATAATGATGGAGTCGGCAATTTTTCCGGCGGTGTCCAGGATGCGATCCTGGCAGCGCTGATCGATGATGCGTTTGAATTCGGTGAGCCGTTCTTCCACCTTTTCGGCAATGACGGCGTCTGCGTCCACGTAGTTGGCGCTCTCGCAACCGAGGCTGCCGAGGCACACAAGCAGTAAAGAAAATAGCGCAATTGACCGCATAATATTTTATTTGTGCAGCCGTGACCGCAGGCGGATTTCCTCTTCCGTTCTTTGGGTAACGATACTGTCTATTGCCCGCCGGAGATCGGTTTCGTAGCGTGCTTCACACAGACTGTCCCACAAGGGGCGCAAGCTATCCAGTTGGGCGGTATAAAGCGTATCTATCTGCCCCCGTTCCTTGGGGGTCAGCCGCAGGCTCACCTCCACCGGTTTACCCCCGCAGGCAGTCATGAGCAGCGCCAACAGCGCCGCGCTGATGAGGATCATCCACCTACTCATTCCCTGTCGTTTACATCAATAATTTTTCGCCGCAATTCAAAATGCTTGCCCAGGTAAACTTTGCGCACCACCTCATCGGCAGCGAGTTCTTCGGCGGTACCGGCCTTGAGGATACCTCCCTCGAACATGAGGTAGGCGCGGTCGGTGATCGAAAGCGTTTCCTGCACGTTGTGGTCCGTGATGAGGATACCAATGTGCTTGGTTTTTAACTTGGCCACAATGTACTGGATATCTTCAACCGCAATGGGGTCAATACCGGCGAAGGGTTCGTCGAGGAGGATGAAGTTGGGGCTGGTAGCCAGGGCCCGGGCAATTTCCGTCCGGCGGCGTTCACCACCAGAGAGGGTGTCGCCAGGTGATTTCCGCACCTTTTCGAGCCGAAATTCCTGGATCAGGGACTCCAGGCTGTCCCGTTGGTCCGCTTTGCTCAGGGTGGTCATTTCCAATACCGCCTTGATGTTGTCTTCTACGCTCAGCTTGCGAAAGACGGAAGGTTCCTGGGGCAAATAGCCGATGCCCCGGCGTGCCCGCTGGTACATGGGCAGGTTGGTGATGTCTTCGTCGTCGAGGTAGACGTTCCCTTCATTGGGTTTGATGAAGCCCACCATCATGTAAAAAGTAGTGGTTTTGCCAGCGCCATTGGGGCCCAGCAAGCCCACGATCTCACCCTGATGTACTTCCAGCGAGACTTGCTTGACCACCGTGCGGCGGCCGTAGGTTTTTACCAGGTTTTCGCTTCTTAGTATCATAACGGGTTTAGTCTATGTATTCTACTTTCTTCAAAAACCGAAAACCGACGGTTATTTCGAAGGTCAGGTTGCGGATTTTGCGTTCGGGAATGGAGCGGGTTTGTCCGGAAAAAGGATCGACAACATTGGGAATCGAAGGTTGCTCGTACTGGAGGGAAAAGTCGGGGTTGACGGTAAATTCCAGGAGGCCTTCTACGAATTCTGAAAAGGGAAGGGTGATTCCGCCACCCGCCAGGAAGCCATAATTGAGCCGCCGGACGCCCAACAAAGTCTCTCCGCTGTAATAGATATTGAGGGGATAGATACCCGCAAAGTTGGGATTGCGTTCAACGAAAATTTCGTATTCATCGAGGTTGGTACCCATGGTATAATCGCCCCGGATGCCGAAGAGGTAGTACAGTTTACTCTTGTTGACCTCGCCAAAGACCTGCTTGGCGCCAACGGATAAGCTGATATTGTGGAACTCAAATTTCTGGGGCGGGAAGGAAACCAGGTTGGCATTGAACGGATTGCCGAACAAGCTCCGCCGGATGGCGCTGCCTTTGAGGTGGTAACCGACCTGGGCGAAGAGCGAAAACTTATCCTCCACGGGAAGGCTCTCCACCGTCAGGATGGTGTGGTAGCCGATGAGGGGGTCGCGGTCGAAGGTATTCCATTGCTGGGTGCCGATCGTCAGTCCACCTTTGATGCCGTAATAGGTTCCGCCATCTTGTGCTGAGATGACCGTGGCCAAGCCCAGGCAAAGCGCCAAAAAAGGTAGTTTTAATTGCATATTTCTGTGTGTTCCACGGGGAGGGAATTCCTTTTACAGGAGCACTTCCGCCATTGCATAAAGAATGTACAAAGGTGGTGTTTTTTTTGCAAAACACCACCTTTGTACCCTATTGTACCCGCAAACGGGCACCCACGCTGATGGTGTCGGTCGTCAGGCCGTTCAGTTGTTTGATTTTTTCCACCGTGGTATTGTAGCGGCGCGAAATCGCGTAGAGGGTTTCGCCGCTGATTACCGTGTGGTAAACGGGGCTGCCGGTAGCCGGGGGTGCCGGTGCGGGTTGTACCACTGGCGGAGGGTTATTACCCGTAGTAGGGGCGGGCTTTGGCGCTGGCGCCGGTGTTGTAGGAGCTGGCTTGGCGGGTTGGCTGCCCGGGCTGATGATGATAACCGGTGCGTCGGGTTGGGTGCCTGTATTACCGGGCATCTCAGGCTTCACCGTCACTGGCGGCGGAGGCGTAGGTGAAGTAGGGCGCGAAGTGGGCGGGCGCACGTCGGTGGCGGGCTCTTCCATGTCCAGCTCCCCATTGGGCAAAACCGGGGCGGTCGTATTAGTGGGGCGTGTCTCGTCCCTGGCCGAACGCAGAGCCGGGGGCTCCTTCACCCGGCATCCCCGCAGCTTTATTTTTTCGTTGGCCCGGGGTTCCTGGCCGTTTTCCAGGCGGTTGCGCTTGAAGAGCTTGCTGAGTTTGACGGCGTATTTTTGTGAAATCGCAAACATGCTTTCTCCTGCCTCGACGCTGTGGAATTTCTGCTGGCCCCGGTAGCTATTGCGCTTGGGTTGCAAATAGACCCGCTCCCCTTCCGTCAGGTTGTTCTGGTCCAGCTGGATGTTTTCGTTGTAGCTGATGAGGTTGCGCACGCTCACGTCCACCCGTCGGGCCAGGTCTTCGAGCCGTTCGCCTTTGTTCACTACGGTATAACGCACGTCATTGTTGCTAAGAATACCGACGGCCACAATCTCGGTAGGGGTGTCTACATCAATGAGGGTCATGTTGTCAAAACGGTACAATTGGTAGCGTTCGATGAGGGTGATGAGCTGCTCGGAATAGGTCGCACTGGTTGCGTAGCCTGCCTGCCGGAGGCCGTAGGCCCACCGCTGGTAATCCTTGGGGTCGAGCCGAAAGAGGAAGCCGTAGCGGAAGGCCTTGGCCGGGTCGCGCAGGAATTCAGAGTGGGCCACGTAGGAAGCATCGCCATTTTTGTAGCCCCGAAAGCAGCTTTTTACAATTTGCCCCTGGTCGTTGTAGTCGTCGTCTTCTTTGTAAAAGGTCTCGCCCTTCCAATTGGCACCACACTTAATCCCAAAGTGATTGTTGACCCGTCGGGCCAGCGTGCTCTGCCCCGAATCCGATTCCAGGATGCCTTGCGCCAACTTAATACTGGCGGGAATGCCGGCGCGTTCCATCTCCCGAATAGCAATATCTTTGTAGCGCTCAATGTAAGCCAATTGTATTTCGCCCATTTGGGCAAAAGCAGAAAAACTCAGGATAAGCAGTAAGCCAAGCAGTTGCGGTTTCTTTTGCATTACAGTAGGTATTGGCTCACTAACGGCCGTCCGTTAGCGAGGGTGCAAGTTAAAGTCAGGTACTTGTTTGAGCGTATTGAACGATGGCACGGGGTTTTTCTGTTTTACCTCTACTAATTATTTAGTCTTTTTTTAACGTACCAGCGCCAAAAGCCAGGTGAGGAATAAAGTTAGTGTTTTTTACAAGCTTTAGAACAAATTACTGATGCGGTCTTTTTCAATCGCCCGGCTACCCAGGTTGCCAAAGTAATGGACGGCGTGGATGAGTGGTTCAAAACGAGGGTCCGTCGTATAGCCTTTTTTCCAGCGCGCATAAATTTGTTGTATGATCACCGCAATTTTAAAAGCGCCATAGACAAAGTGGAAAAGAATATCGTCGAGGTTGTGCCCCGTCGTCTGGTTGTAGCGCGCCACCACTTCGGTCCGCGTGAGGTTGCCCGGCAGCCAGGTCAGGTTGCTGGCAGCCAGTTGCATGACCTCGGCTTCCGGTGCCTCGCACCAGTAGGCCAGGCTGGTACCCAGGTCCATGCGGGTATCCCCTACGGTTGCCATCTCCCAATCGAGAACGGCCAGGATTCGGGCGGGTTCATCCTGGTCGAGCACCAGGTTGTCGTATTTGTAATCGTTGTGGATCAGTCCTGGGTAATCGTCGGGGGTCTGGTTTTTCTCCATCCAGTCGGCCAGTTGATCCAGGGCGGCAATGTCGTCGGTTTGGGCGTTGCGGTAGCGTTTTATCCAACCCGTAACCTGGCGGGCGGTATAACCCTCGGGTTTGCCCAACTCCAGTAAACCGGTGGAGGTGATATCAATCTGGTGGAGCATGGCGAGGTTGTCGACGGCTGCGCCCGAAATGGCGCGCATACGGGTGGGGTTCAGGTCGTAGCCCGGCGGTGGGGAATTGCGCAAAATCAGGCCTTTCACCCGTTCCATCAGGTAAAAAGGGCTACCCAGGATGCTGGCATCTTCACACAGGTGGATCGGTTCGGGGATACGGCCGTAGATGCCTTGAAGGGTTTGGAGTACCCGGAATTCGCGGGCCATATCGTGGGCCGATTTGATGTTGGCACCCCGGGGAGGCTGGCGCAGCACCCATTCCCCCAGGTTGGTGCTGATCAGGTAGGTGAGGTTGGAAAAACCACCGGGAAACTGCCGGATAAATTCAATGGTCTGGAAACCGGAAAGGTGATCGCGCAAATAGCGGCTGAGCTTTTCCTGATCCAGTTCTTCTCCCTTGCGGGTGGCCTTGGGTTGGTCTAACATAATAAAAGCGCTACGAAGCGAGTAAAGTAAAAAGAAACAAAGCTACCGTAACAACCAGGCCTACCATGAAAATATTGTAGGCGATGGATAGGTAGCGGTATTTTTTATCCAGTACTTTTCCCAGGTGATACAGATCTTCCACCATGCTACCGATAAGTTGGCTCCCGTCTTGCAGCAATTCGTCCATGGCGGTTTCGTAGGCTGGTAAAGACAGTTCGACAAAATTACCAAAAAATGCCAGACCGCTGCCCGGGCGGCCACTACCGGTTTTGCTTTCGCTGAGCCGGGTAACCTTTGGTCGGGCAGAAAGAACCGCAAAGATCAGCGAGGCCAACCCCGTTACCAGAAAAATGACGACGGGCAGGAGAATCATGGGTTGGGTTTCGGCAATGTTGCGATAGGACAAAAAGGTGATGAGTACACTGATCAGGATGGCGTTGACGCTGATCATAATATTGGCTTTGTTGTCGGCAATCGCACTCAGGTTGATATGGTTGCGATACACCACCCGGAAATACGTTTGGGCCGTCCGAATGGGGATGTCCGCTTCCATTTTTCCGAAAGGAAGCGGCGGTCCGTTGGTGTCGGTTGCCATTGCCAGGCCCTGATCGCGGCGCAATTTATCCAGCCGCTTCTTTTGTTCGAGCATTTGCTGCCCGACCAGCCCTTGCCAGCGTTGGCGGCCGGCATTGGTGGTGTAGCGGATACCTTGTAATTCCTGCAGGCGCAGCTGCGCTTGCCCTTGCCGATCGGCGGTACCCGCAACGAGGGCCAACTCGAGTTCGTGCAGGCTGGCCCAGTGGTGGGGCGGTTCATCGGTGTAGATGCCTACCAGCGCATCGTGCAGCAAGTTTGCCGCGGGTGATTGGGGCTGGTGTTGGAAAACTTCGGCCAGGCAGGCGGTGACCGGGGCAACCAGGGCGTTTTGCGCCTGACTTTCCAGCCACTGCCGGGCTGCTTCGCGGGCTGCTGTGCCGGGTTGGCGGTCATTGATGCGGCTGCCCGCCGGATAGAAAAGCGCTCCCAACCGGGCCACCAGAACAGCATCAGCAGCAGTTCCTTCCGCTTGTCCAAAGGCCAATACGGTTTGTTCCAGGAAGCTGCCCAGGCGATCATCGTGGAGTACCCGGCGGGCATCCTGGTACTGCAGGCTTAGCGCAGCAACGTGCGCGCGCGCGGCGGTCAGCAGTTGTGCCTGATCATAGGTATGGGGTGTTGCTGGTTGCATACAGTGGGGCTAAGCGAGGTCGTTCTTGGGCCAAGATAAGTAGTTGCGGTTAAAGGTGGGATAATTTTTGTCTGCTATCCTGCGTTTTTAACCGGATAGCTGATTTGCCTGTCAGCTTTTAGCTTATCTTTGCAAATGTTATTATAACAATTTGTCTGAGCAACATCCTCTATTGCCATTTACACCCAAGAAGCGATGCCCCGCTGCGTGTATATTTTTCAGACTTTCAAAACAAGATCAGGTTATGTTATTGAAACCATTTAGCCAGCTGTTGCTTTTTGCAATAGTGCTTTCGGTAAGCTGCAACCAGTTTGCCGAAATAGAAGACGCGGAACGGGCCAACTACCAGGCCGAGTATGCCGTGCCTTTGGTAAATACCAGCTTTTCGATGCGGACGCTGCTGGAAAACTTCGAAGAAAATTCCGTTCTCACCGTACTGCCCAACGGCCTGTTGCGCCTGCAGTACAGTGGAGATGTCCTGACCGAAAACGCCGACGATGTTTTTGCCGCCATTAATGAGACGCTTTCGCAAGCGGGTATTATTCCCATTACTACTTCTCGCCAGGCGCTGCCATTTTCCGGCCCCGATGGGCTGGATATCGACCGCATGGAACTCAAGCAAGGTAGCCTGAGTTGGCTCATTACCAATTGCCACAATAAAGCCATTACGGCTACGCTGACCTTCCCAACGGTGGTCCGCAATGGCGTGCCCCTCACCGTCACCCGCAATTTGGCGGCGTATTCCGGCACCGGTGATTGCCCCTCCCTGAACAATGCCCTCAGCCCCATCAATCTCGACGGGTACGTGATTACCCCCGAAAACGATTCCATCTACGTGAATTATTCCGCCATCGATAGCGACGGCGTTGCCGTGGACCCTTCCGGGAATACGTTTATCCTCATTCAAAACCTCGCTTTTAGCTACGCCGAAGGATACCTGGGGCAAATACAGCATTCCAGCGGCCGGGATACCATCAAGATCGACTTCTTTGACAACTGGATCCGGGGCGATGTCTTTTTCGAAGAACCAGTCATTACCTTCAACTTCCAAAATTCTTTTGGCTTACCGACGCGGTCGGTCATTAATGTCTTCAATATCGTTAATGTAAATGGTACTATTTTGCCGCTGGAGAGTGAATACATTACCAACGGCATTGATTTTCCCTACCCAACGCTGAACGAAGTGGGGCAGGTCAAGTCCACCAATTTTGTCTTCAACCAGAGCAATTCCAACATCCGTGAGGTACTGGGATCCGGGCCGATAGCGATTGACTACGATGTGGATGCGGCGACTAATCCGGCGGGAAACACCAATCTGCGGGGATTTATTACCGATAGTTCTTACTACGTGGTGCGGGTAGATGTAGACCTGCCACTGTATGGCTCAGCCATCAATTTTGGGGTGCGCGACACCTTCAGCCTGGCGTTCAACTCCCTGGATAAAGTCGACTATGCCGAATTTAAACTGGTGACCGAAAACGCCATGCCCATTGCCATTGGGGTGCAGGGCTATTTTCTGGATCCGAACGGTACCGTACTGGATTCGCTGTTCAATACCGCCCAGCGGATCGTTTCTGGCGCGCCGGTAGATGCGGTAGGCCGACCCACCGGGACGACGGAAGTGGTCACCTACTCCGATTTTCCGGAACCCCGGTTCAAGGCTATTCAGCAAGCGACCCAACTGGAATTGGTGGCAACGTTCTTCACCACCACCGAAGGGCAGCAGTCGGTGCAAATCCTCGATAACCAGGATGTTAAAATAAAACTCGGAGCCATTTTTGGCGTCTCAGGACAGTAGGGATCGTGCTTGTTGGGGGCGTCCTCCATCAGCGCGGAGCCGTTTATATATTAATCAAAAAAAATCATGAATTTAAAATATATCCTTACTGCACTGGTACTTACTGGTGGCGGTTGGTTGCTGGGCCAAAATGACCTCAGCAGCCACCTACTCACCAATAGCTGGCAGGCACTGAATGCCAATCCGGCCCTCCAGCCGCAGGGAATTGTGGTCAATCTTCCCGGCTTGTACAACAACCTCTGGGTGACCAATATCACCTTCAACGACCTGGTCGTGGACGAAAACGGGACCCAGGTACTGGACATCGGCAACGCCATTGGCCAACTGGGCACCCAAAATACCCTGCGCGAAAACCTGGACATCGAGACCATCGGTTTTGGGATTAAAATCGGTCGGTTGGGATTGAGCCTGGGCCACCGCCTGCGCTTCAATGCCCTCATTGATTACCCCAAAACGTTGGCCCAGCTGATCTGGGAGGGCAATGCCCAGTTCATTGGACAAACCATCAGTTTCGGCCCCTCCTTCGACCTGACCGCCTACCACGAAATTGCACTAGGTGCTTCCTACCAGTTTGGTGAAAATGTACAGGTGGGTGGAAAAGTGAAGTTGCTCAGCGGAGGCTCCAACCTGAATACTTCCCGGGACAACCTGCGCCTGACGACCAGCGACGACGTCTACCAGCTGACCATGGACGCGGATTTTACCGTCAACTCCGCTGGTACCCTTTCCTACGATGGGCTGCGGGACATTGGGGTAAATTTCGGTTTTGGCAATTTCTCGGGCGAAAACCTCCTGGCGGGTAACAGTGGTCTGGCTTTCGATTTGGGGATAGCCGTTAAGCTGGGCCGCATCCAGCTCTTGGCCAGCGCCCTGGACCTGGGTGGTGAGATCAGCTGGGAAAAAGATGTCACCAATTATACCCTTGATGGGCGCTACGAATTTGAAGGCCTCGACGTCGGGCAGCAACTGCTGGACAACGAAGAGTCGTTTGGCAACGTTGTGGATTCGCTCTACAACACCTACGAGCCCGTCGAGACGACCAACAACTACACGACTACCGTGGGCGCGAAATACTACTTCGGGGCCAACTATGAACTGTCGGATGAAATCCAGGTAGGCGTACTGGCTTTTACCGAAGATTACCAGCAAGCCCGTACTGCGGCCCTGGCGCTGACGGGCAGCGTCCAGTTTTCGCCCCTTCTGCGGGTAGGAGCTTTCTACGGCTTGCGCAACGAGCGTCTCGACAACCTGGGGGCCAATGCCACCCTTGCCCTGGGACCCGTGCGCGTACTCCTGGCCACCGACAATATCATCACCGCCTTTCGCCCCAAAGATGCCCACCTCGCCAATTTTCGCGTGGGGTTGAACCTGGTGTTCGGGCAGCCTAAAGAAACCATGGGCCAACCCGAAGGGAACCGGATGTTTTAGCGCAGCATTTCTGCACGCACACCCACGGGGTACAACATATGCAGCACGCCTTTCCTGGTAACGCCAGGAAAGGCGTGCTGCGTTAAAAGTCGCCTGAGATTTATTTCGTTTCGGGCAAATAAGTTATTCTTTTTCGAGGCGGATGCTGACCGCCAGTGGTGCAGCGAATAAAATTTGGATGAACCCAATAGCTTGTTTGCGAAGGGTTGATGGAAGGATTGGTTGGGGGGGCTGGAATGGGGAGGTCTTGCCGGGGCATAGGAGCCCCTTGGGAGGGGCCCACCCTCAAGGCCTGAACGCC
>PZPC01000132.1:3236-7085 GCA_003045895.1 Bacteroidota bacterium | reverse complement strand
CGTTTTAGCAATTTTCGCCTTTTTTGCCCCAACCCTAAAGGGAGAAAAGGCAAAAATCGCTAAAACTCCCTTTAGGGTCGGAGTAAATTTTAGGAATTTTTGTCTTTTCGGACTGAGTTATATTTTTAGGAAAAAGTCCTTTGTTTAAATCACTTCAAGCGCTATAAAACTGGCAACTTAAAAATATTCCCCCTAACTTTATATGCTGTTTACCAACCAGATAGCTCATGTTTAGCTCATCTCCGACCAATCATAGGGAGCCTTACTCTAGCACCAGGCTTAGGGTCGTTTCTAAAAAAAACAAAAGTGGTGGTTCGCTGCAGGGCTTTGCGTGGGTCATGTTATTGCTCGTATGTGTGGGGCTCCTCTTGCTTTACCAGGCGGCCTATAATACGGATCAAGAAAAAAATCTATAATTATCCATTTTTGCCACAAGCACGAGCACGAACACCATTACTTCACCGACCACCTGGTAACAAATATGACAGCTAACGAACAACAGCAATGGGCAGCGCAGCAGGCACGGATCGAAAAAGAGCAGTTGCACTTTTCGGGTCGGATATGGCATGAGCTGCTATCAAAAATTCGTCCTAGTTTGTTTAATAAAGCTTTGCGCCCGCGAATCGATTTGACCAAGTACGGCCCAGGCGTAGCCAAGTTCTACTTCACTTTCGTCGTTTTAGAAAAGCTCACCCCTAATTTTTCCAACTGGGTAGGTAGTGACTATTATCCCAAAAAAGCCAGTATCGACGTAGGCGTACGAGTTCCTTATCAGGAGGTCGTAGCAGGCGATAAAGCAGCCGTTATAAAATTAATGGAAAAGGCGGTGCTCGAAGGTATTGACACGATTGGGGAACACAAGCTTGTCGCTCCGTTCGATTATCTGGCCTTCAAGGCAGATGTAGCAGCCATTTTTGCCCAGGAGGGCTGGTATGAAACAGATCATCTGCCAGCTTAAGGATAGCAACGCGCGATATTTTGGAAATGCCTGTGGACTCCGCTATATCTTGTTCATGATAGTGCAATATAAGGCACTAATTTAAATTCAAGCCTTCGTTTAGCTGATTTAGTTGTCTGAAAGTGCATTAAAAAGCACTAATGATTGCTTTTGTGCCGCGAGTTGCGTATTAGACAAAACCGCCTACCTCACCAAACGCTTTGACCTTGGTGCCGATGGCCGCAAAATAGCCCAGGAAGATTTCGCCTCCCTCGCCGGACGAAAAGAATTTCTCTTTGACGGAAACGGCGCTGGGGGATTTCAAACTCAGTCCCGCTTACGACTTGCTCAACAGTCGGATACACATGGATGACCTGGACTTTGCCCTGGAACAGGGACTGGTACCTGATCCGCTAAAAGAAGGCGGCATCGTCGGGCATTTTCACCGGTTAGGCGAGTTGGCGGGCCTGACCGAAAAACAGATCGCCCGAATCGTAAATCAGCTCACGTCCAAACAAGAAAAGGTCTTGGGTCTCATCCAGGCCTCCTTTCTGGATGAACCCCGGAAAAGAAGTTATACCCAACATTACCAGGGGAGAATTAACAGGCTGCTACGTGCGTGAACTGGGAATACGTTGAAGATGGGCTCGTTGAACAAGCGACCCAAGATGTGCTGGAAGAGCTGGGTTGGGAAACTGGATTGTTCTATTTTTTAAACGCATATCTTTACCCTCCCCCTGACAAATTAAAGATATACCCTTAAATTTGTTTCGTGTTTTAAAGATATATCTTTAAAGATAAGCAACAAAAGAATGCGTGACCGTTTTCTGATCCTTACCAGCAGCAAACAACGCACTTCCCTCTAGTCCTGCCCGCGCCACACCCGCTGCACGCCATCCAAACCACCCCCACCGGTTCGCAATACAGCAACCACCTCCACGAAAAAAGCCTGCAAATCATTGATTTACAGGCTTTTGTGTAGTGTTTTATGTAGACCTACTAGGACTCGAACCTAGAACGACAGAACCAAAATCTGCTGTGTTACCGATTACACCATAGGTCTTTAAAAAACCAGCTTTATTGCTAAAGCGGTGCAAATATAAGTGGAAAATTATCCTGGTGCAAAGCTTTCGCTGCATTTTTTTTCCTGCGCGGCTAAATATTCTCGGCTTGCCTGATTAACAGGGCATTGGACCGAAAAGTTCCTGCCACACTATTCCACCATCCCCTAACCGACTTTCCGCTGAATAGCCTAACTTTACCGCTATGAAAAGACACGAAGCCCTCGTTCCCCTGTCGCGCGAGCACCACCACCTGCTCATCCTGGCCCAGGTGCTCAAGCACGATGTGCCCGCCTACCCCAATATGCCCACTACGCCCGCCGAGCAGCGCACCTACGCCCTGGCGCGCTTCGACGACCTTCTCAGCGCCCACTTCCGCTGGGAAGAAGAAGTCCTCCTGCCCCTGGCCGAACGCTACGGCGACAAGCTCTGCCGACTCGCCCACCAGGTGCGCACCGACCACGCCGCCATCCGCACCGCCTTCGACAACCTCAAAACCGCCACCGACCTGGACCTGCCCCAACAGCTCGACGCCCTCGGCCACCAGCTGGCCGCCCACGTCCGCTTCGAGGAGCGCGTCTTCTTCCAGAAAATGCAGGACCTCCTTCCTCCCGAAGCCTGGATCGGCCTCGAACAGCCGGGGCGCTGGAACTAGTGGCCATGCCCGGTTTCCGACTCCTCCTCCTCTGGGTTAGCCTCAGCCTCAGCGCCCTCGCCGCCTGCACGCGGCCCGCGCCCGCGCCTGCCCGCACGGAGCTCGCCTTCTACCACTGGCAAACCACCCTCGACCTCAACGCCACCGAACAAGCCTGGCTCGACACCCTCGCCGTCCGCCGCCTCTACGTCAAATTTTTCGACGTCGACTGGGACGACAGCCGCCGCCAACCCACGCCCCAGGCCGTCCTCCAGCGCGGCGTCACCCCACCCGGCGCCGACATCGTGCCCACCATCTTCCTCACCAACCGCACCTTCCAGCAGCTGCCGGCTGCCGAAATCCCCCAATTGGCCAGCCGCATCGCCACCAAAATAGCCGAGCTCTGGCCCGGCCTCCAACCCACCGAAATTCAGCTCGACTGCGACTGGACCGCCACCACCCGCGCCGCCTACTTTAGCTTCCTCCAGCAGCTGCGCACCGTCCTGCCCGCCGCCACCCGGCTCTCGGCCACCATCCGCCTGCACCAGTACCGCTACCCCCACCAGACCGGCGTCCCCCCCGTCGACCGCGGCATGCTCATGTGCTACAACATGGGCGACCTCGCCGACCCCGCCGAAACCAACTCTATCCTCAACCTCGCCCGCACCCGGCCCTACCTCGCCACCGCCACCACCTACCCGCTCCCCCTCGACCTCGCCCTGCCCCTCTTCCGCTGGGGCGTCCTCTTCCGCGAGGGGCGCATGATCAAACTCATCAACGGCCTCACCGCCACCGACCTCCCGCCTCCCGCCTTCACCCCCTGCACCGACACCACCACCACCTGCTTCCGGGCCCGCACCCCCACCTACCTCCAGGGCTACTACCTCTACCAGGGCGACGAAATCCGCCTCGAAGCCGTCCCCCCCGCCACCCTCCACGCCGCCGCCCAACTCCTGCGCCAGGTCCCCCCCGGCGGCCGCCGCTACCTCAGCTTCTACCACCTCGACAGCGCCATGCTCGCTCCCTTCACCTACCCCGACGTCGCCACTTGCCTCAAGCTGCTCGAACCGTAGCGCTCCGGCAAAGTCACCGCCAGCAGAAAACCGCCGTGGCAAAAAAAAAAGAACCACAAAGCCCACAAAGAAAACAAAGGAAACAAAGGGGAATAGCAAACTCCCTCTGTGCCCTGTGTCACCTCCATGCCCTATGTGGTAAAA
>PZPC01000132.1:0-3226 GCA_003045895.1 Bacteroidota bacterium | reverse complement strand
GGAATAGCAAACTCCCTCTGTGCCCTGTGTCACCTCCATGCCCTATGTGGTAAAAAAGAAATAGCCACCAAAACACAAAAACCACCAAATCCCACTAAAATTGTTTGGTGAATTTTTTGTGCCTTTCGTGCTTTTGTGGCAAAAAAAACTTGGTGCCCTTGGAGCCTTGGTGGCAAAAAAAAAGAACCACAAAGTGAACAAAGCTAACAAAGGAATCAAAGGGGAATAGCAAACTCCCTCTGTGCCCTGTGTCACCTCCATGCCCTATGTGGTAAAAAAGAAATAGCCACCAAAACACAAAAACCACCAAATCCCACTAAAATTGTTTGGTGAATTTTTTGTGCCTTTCGTGCTTTTGTGGCAAAAAAAACTTGGTGCCCTTGGAGCCTTGGTGGCAAAAAAAAAGAACCACAAAGCCCACAAAGAAAACAAAGGAAACAAAGAGGAATAGCAAACTCCCTCTGTGCCCTTTGTCACCTCCCTGCCCTTTGTGGTCAAAAAGTCTTAGTGGCAAAAAAAGCCTTAGTGTCCTTAGTACCTTGTCCAACTAAAAAAAACAACCTAATTTCGGCAACAGAGTTAAACCAACCATGAAAGCACCACGTACCAGCCCATTCCCCCCATCCCCCTTCCTGCGCGCCAGCCTGCCGCTGGGCGTAGCCCTGGCCCTCCTGTTGCTGCCCCTCACCATTGCCGGCGACTGTGGCCCGGGCTCCCGGGCCTTCTACGGCTATTCCTTCATCAATCCTACCATCGCCGATTTTGATCCCACCCGGGCGCCCTTCTTCCTCGATTTTGGCAAGATCTATGAGCAGTTCTTCCAGTCGCAGCAAGAAATTTACCAGATCGGCAACGCCAACGAGTGGGTCGACCGCTACTGCGACAACGCCACCCCCGAGGAGGTCCGCTACGTCGTCTACACCACTTCGCGCTACCAGCTCGAAGACCTCCGCGCCATCATGGACAACCCCAACGCCAACGTGCGCATGCTGGGCCCCTTGCTGGCCGGCAACGCCTGGGTCAAGTACCTGCTGCGGCACCAGTGCCACGAGACCGTCGACTACCTCATCTTTGCCAAAACCTGCGAGCCTTACGTCGTCGCCGCTGCCGACACCTGGCGCGAACCCAACCGCGATGTGGTCGCCATGCGCCGCCTCATCGACGAAGCCCACCAGCGCTTCCTGCGCACCGAATCCGATTACATCAAGCTGCGCTACGCCTTCCAGGCCATCCGCCTGGCCCACTACGCCAAAGACTACCAGCAAACCCTGGATCTGGTGGCGTATTACATGCCCAAAATCGACAACGACCCCTCCCAGGTAGAGTACTGGATCAAGGGGCACAAAGCCGGCGCCTTGCAGGCCCTGGGCCGCCGTCCCGAAGCCGCCTACCTGTATTCCGTCATCTTCGACAAATGCCCCGGCAAACGCGAAAGCGCCTTCCGCAGCTTCCGCATCGATACCGACGAGGAGTGGGCCGCGGCCCTGTTGTACTGTAAAAACGACCGCGAGCGCGCCAACCTCTACGTCCTCCGCGCCAACAGTAAAAACGCACTGCTCATCCCCGAGATGGAAAACATCTACACCTACGATCCCCAGCACCCGGCCCTGGAAATGCTGCTGGTCAAGGAACTGCAGAAGCTGGAGAAAGACCTCCTCGGGGCAGCCTTCAATCCGCAACAAGACAACAACCTGGCCCGCTACAAAATACCGCGGGCCTACGCCGGGCAGCGGGTCATCGACCTCCAGAACCTGGTCCGCAAGTGGCTCAAGGAAGATAAACTGGCCCTGCCCGCCCTCTGGCAACTGGCCGAGGGCTACCTCGAAGTACTCGCTGGCAACTACTATTTCGCCGAGCGGACCTTCACCGACGTCGAGCCCCGGCTCAAAACCAAAAACCTCCAAGAGCAACTGGCCGTCTTCCGCCTGGTACTGAAGATCATGTCCCTCGATCAGATCAACGACCAGGCCGAACGCGAACTCGGCCGCCTCAACGACAAATACAAGTTCTACACCGCTTACCCCGACTTCCCCAAGCTCGTCAACGACAAAATGCGCATCCTCTACCGCGATCAGGGCGACGGCGCCAAGGCCTACCTCATGGAGTACAGCCTCCGCCAGCTGCGCATCAACCCCGACCTGCCCATCATCGACGAACTGATCGATCTGTGCAACAAAGAAAAGCGGACGCCCTTCGAGAATTCCCTCGTCGCCAATAAGGAAGGCGGCGGCACCATCAAAAATGAACTGAACAACCTCAAGGCCGCCTATCTCCTCAGCCAGGGCTTGCCGGAATCGGCCATGGAAGCCATGAAGGACATCCCCACTACCGATTGGGACAATTTTGGGCAGTTCAACCCCTTCGTCCGGCGCTTCAGCGACTGTGTCAACTGCCTGCTGCCCGACTCGGTGACCAGCGTCAACCGCGGGCAACTCATCCAGCGCCTGCTCGACCTGGAGTACGAAGCCAGGGCGGCCACCAGCCCCAACGCGGCGGCCGAACTGTACTTCAAACTGGGGGAAGCTTACTACAACATGACCTACTTCGGCCAGAGCTGGAAAGCAACCGACGCCTTCCGCAGCAGCGCCAGCGCCGCCCGTGTCTACCGCGACAAAGGTAAAAACGTGTTGTCCTACCCCGGCCTGCCGCTGGGCAACCGCGAGAATTTCGATTGCCAGCACGCCCTCCGCTATTTCGACATGGCCCGCCGCGCCGCCACCAGCCCCGAAATCAAAGTAGCCGCAGCCTACATGGCCGCCAAGTGCGAGCGCAACGAATTCTACACCCAAAACAACCGCCGCACCTTCGACTACTTTAGCATCATCCAGGCCGACTACCAGGAAACCGAGTTTTACCAACGCATCATCAAGGAATGCCGCGACTTTCAGGCTTTTGTGCTGAAGTGAGCAATTTTGTTTTTAAATAAAAATAAAAATATCTTTTGTTTTATTTCGGATTTCCCTTATCTTACGTACCACTTTAGCAGTATGACGAATGCTAAAGTCCTCATCGGTAAATACCCCTTGGCTGATCGTCACCAAGGGCATTCAGTGGTTTTTGTTTGTTGCGTGTTGCCTGGCTGCTCTGGTTCACAGAGCAGATGATGACGCACGTCCCTGTAGGTCGATTGGCCAGGGGGCGGTTTTGGCGGTCCGGCAGGTGGGAGGGCCCCAGGGCTGTCGAATCTGGAAATAGATAATATAATCAACGGCGTTTTCTTCTAAAG
>PZPC01000058.1 GCA_003045895.1 Bacteroidota bacterium | reverse complement strand
AAAAACACGGCTTATCCGTGTATGAGGAACTCATCAATGCCATCAAGGGAGAGTCGTTCCTACGCACCATGCAGATGGCTACCTAAATAGTTACAAACAAAGAATGATGAGAAAAAATTTACTCATTATTTATTTTAATCTAAGTTGTAATAAAAAATAAAACTGTATCACCCATAATACATATGGGCAATACAGTTATTCTTGGCGTTAGATAATCTTAAAAAGTTAGTCTCTTCCAACACCACCTGTATCCTCTTCACACTGAAAACATTCTTCTATAATTCCATTATTACTATCTGTAAGTGCATTGAAAGAAAAATTAAATACCCTGTTTGGAGTATTAGAGTTGTTTCCCCCAGCAAAGCAATGTACTTCTGCTGTAAAGAATATATTGAAACTGCCACTTTCCGAAAATTCGAATGTATGACAACCGTCAGAGGGTGGATCTAATTCAAAAAATGCGGTAGGATATGTGGTGGAAGATACTCCATTTGGATCGACATAACCTGTAGCAGGATAAATATTAGAGTTGAAGACAAAAGAAGAGTTTGATGCATTGGTGTTGGTGATATCAGCCAATGTCCAAGTACTACCAGGTGTACCTGATTGATTAACAACATTAGTAAGACTCATGTAGCACTGACATGGATCTCCTAATTCTGAGTCACCAGGGCCATTAGGTCCTACCTTGGCAAGAGTGCCACCTTTTGCATAATAAGCCGTAGTAGATAGAGCGGCTTTACTTAAGTCTAAACTTTCTGTATTTGAAATATCTTCCGTACAAGAGATCGTAAATAGAGCCAGAAAAAGTAAAATGGAATAGCTAATCCAATTGAATAGTAACTTGATTTTCATTTTTTAATTTTATAGTAAATAATCATTACTCGCTATATCAACGTCCATTTAATTTTCATTGTTCGATATCTCAACGATGAAAATTTAAAAAAATAAATTACCCGATTTAACCTCTCCTTTCCTTGGAAAGAAAACTACTGAAATATAACTATGCTAAAATGCATCTTTTTCAACAACCAATTAAGATAATACTCTTATCCAGGTATTTTACTTTTTTGAGTTTGAAAGAGAAGTTGGCCCCAACTCCGTTATATCCGCCTATTCCCCCCCTTCTGACGTACTTTTACCTAAAAGCGCCGCAAAAGAATCCCCACCGCAACCTTCACCGACTCCCAAAGCGTACAGCATGCCCCGCCCATGCCTGGACCAGCGTACCTCCCGGCACGGGCAGGCCGAGTGGAGCCAGGCCCAATTCCAGCAAGTGAATCGTATAGCGGTGATATAAGGATTGAAAATGCGCGTTCGGGCGGATGCCTGGCCTGCGCGGCTTTTGTCAGCCAGCTTTTTTCGTGCGGAAAACGCCAGGCCCGAAGACCTGCGCCGTGGTGCGCCCGTATAGTAAAGTGTGCGTCAGAAAGAGCCATTTTTCAGTTTGATGTTATAAACTAAAACAATATACGTTAAAACTAATTCTTTTTCTACAGTCCAACAAATTTCGGGGTTGCTTTTTCAACTGCTCTTCCGGTTCCTCTTCCTCTGTGCTACCGGCTGGTGCTTTTCAATTTAATAATACCGGAGTCCATTTCTTTTCCAGAAAGACAATTATAAGTTAAGGGGTTGGCTTTCAGGACAGCTGAGTTAGCCGGCGAGGAGCCGCAGTCAAAGCCTACTGTGGCTATTTATGCGTAGACTGGTCTACGAATAGCGGAAGTGGGTCCTCTTTTTGTGGCTCTTAGTACTTTTTATTATTTTTATCTTTTACCGCTTTTTTCACCATCTTTCCGAAACTTTTGTCCTTCTTTCGTCTTTCGGCCACAGTAGATTCATAGTGGGCTTTTTCTCGTTCCATTTTCAAATAGTTTTCGTAAGACAATTGGTCGATATCTCCCTTTTCAATGGCAGCGATAATAGCACAGCCTTTTTCCGAAGTGTGGGTACAATCCGAGAACCTGCACTGTGCTGCCAAATCGTAGATCTTTTCAAAGGTACTTTCCAAACCACCTGAACGGTCTGTAATACCCACTTCTCGCATGCCTGGATTGTCAATAAGAATAGCACCATTAACCAGTGGTATCAATTCCCGGTGAGTGGTCACGTGTTTACCTCGATCAATACTTTCACTAATGACTCCGGTTTTCATTCGGTCTTCTCCGCTCAGACTGTTTATGAGCGAAGATTTCCCAACTCCTGATGAGCCCAAAAGGCAATATGTTTTCCCTTTTAAAATCATTTCTCTAAAGGCTTCTATACCCTCCTTCGTCGTATTGCTCACCGTGATGATGGGTACATTTTTAATCCTGCTATTTATCTGGTCGAGCAAGTCATTCAATGCCTGTTCTGTTATCAAGTCAATTTTTGTAATGACTACAATAGGGTGGATTTTGGAAGCGTAGCAAATGGTTAAATAGCGCTCTAACCGGTTGACGTTAAAATCCCTGTTCACCGCTTGGACAATGAGCCCATAGTCAATATTGGAAGCGATGATTTGTTTTTCGCCAAACTTGCCTATAGCTTGCCGCTGTACAATTGAATAACGGGGAAAAACAGCGTGAATCAATGCTTTCCCTTCTTCGTATTCAGCAATTGCTACCCAATCGCCAACCGTTGGTAAATCGTCCTTGGTTTCTGCAGAATAACGCAAGTTACCCAACAGTTCCGCATCGAATTCGCTTTGTTCCGTTTTTACGGTGTAGCGTGCTCTATGCGCAGCGATAACTCTGCCCACTATTAGCGCATCAAGGCCGTTTTTCTGACGATATTCCTCAAAAAAATGATTATATCCTAAATCTTCAAGTGTCATTAGATTTGTCTTTTATTGGCGTGAGTAGTTCCCGGCGCTTACTGGAAAAGAATGTCCTACGCTACAACCAATACGACATTTCCCTTTTTCCTGCCGGTATCCACGTAGCGGTGTGCTGCTACCACTTCCGCTAAGGGAAATACTTTGTCGATAACCGCATCGTATTCATTATTTTCAAACAACTTTCGCAAAAATTCCAGGTATTCTTTTTTTTCCGCCGCTACATCAAGCCCGTCAACGGTTACAAAGCGACCACCTGGATTTAACAAGTGTTTACATTGCTGCTTAGTCGTTTTACCCACCGCATCAAAGATGATGTCAAAGGTGTCGGGTCTTTTGGTGAAGTCCTCCTGGTCGTACAGGACGATGTCAGCAACCCCTAACTCCTCCACCAGGCTTCTGCCGCTGGTACTGCAAACTGCCGTTACCGTCGCCTGATAATGCCGGGCAATTTGTAGGGCTGCCGTTCCTACCGAGCCGGTTGCCCCGTAAATAAGCACGCGGGGATTGGATCTCTCGGCAATTTTTGCTTTTTCTAAAAAATAGATCGCCGTCTGACCACCAAATGGAAGCGCAGCGGCCTCTATAAAAGAAGCATTGACCGGTTTATGAGTGACGCAGCCTTTTTCAGGAACTACCAGGTATTCGGCATTTGCTCCCAGTTGAAATCCGGTGGTGCCAAATACTTCATCTCCCACTTTAAATTGGTTGACGCGTTTTCCGGTTTGTTCTACCCTACCCGAAAACACAGTTCCCAAGACAGAATTGCGGGGCTTGTTGAACCCGAGTACCAATCGCATCACAATTCTCATGAAGCCCGCCACTACCAACCCCCGGATTCTAACATCCGCAGAATTGACGGGCGTGGCCATTATTCTTACCAAAATTTCCCCGTCTTTGGGAACAGGTCGGGCTATTTCTCTAATTTCCAAAACTTCCGGCGGCCCATATTTTGGGCAAACTACCGCGCTCATGGTGTTTGTTGTTTTTTGATCAACCATATTTAAAATTTTAACTATTACCCCAGTTGGTTACCTTTTTAAATGACGCTCATACCCGCCTGGTTCGGGGACCCCTGCGCGGTTGCTGGCGTACGCAGCGCCTGTCAATTAATTTTTCAACCCCGTGATAAATTCATCGATTGCCTTAAAATAATCTTCGCTAGCGCTCCACATGGAAAAATGCGGGGCATCAGCTAAAATAACCAACTTGCTATCTTTTGCCACCTGACCATTTAAATTACTGATTGTCAGTATTAAAAAAGTAATGGCTAAGCATCTATTGATTTTCATTTTGTTGGGTTTTGGCGCAAGTAATATAAGTGTTTTAAGACAACCAGTCAATCAGTTGCCATGCATTCATTTTTCTTTCACCCCTCCAACTCATCCATTGAATCAGGTAGCGCGACTTCCAACTCTCCATTCACGCAGGGCACCGTGTTAGCCCCCGCTGCAGTCCTCATCTATGGCATTGTTGGGGATTTCTATTTTCTCCGGATTGACGTCCGCATCATCAGCATTGCAATCGCCCTGCTGGCCAACGCCGCATTCAAAATGGCCTTATCGAACGATTGAACAAGACCCTTTGTAAAGAATATTTTAACTTACATTGGTTCAAAACCAAATAAATAAGGCCAAGAGCCTTTAATTATGACAATATCCACTTTATCTCGCTTGATTCTTATGGAACAAGTCGTAATGTAGGGGGTGCAATGTACAATTGGCTGGAGAATGATTTGATGAATGTAACCCAGGATTGGATCGTCGCCTTTTGGCACCATCCTCCTTACACCAAAGGAAGCCATGATTCTGATACCGAAGGGCGCTTGATTGATATGCGCCAAAACTTCCTTCCGCTCTTAGAGTCTTATGGTGTGGATCTGGTACTGGGTGGCCATAGCCACAGTTACGAAAGAACATTCCTGATGAAAGGGCATTATGGCAATTCGGGCTCACTGAACCCTTCTACCATGATTTTAGACAATGGAGATGGTAATCTAACCGGTGATGGTGCATACCAAAAAACAGTAACGGGTCCTGCTGCTGGCGATGGAGCTGTTTATGTTGTTGCGGGTTCATCCGGCCAGATAAGTGGTGTAAGTCAACATCCGGCCATGTACACCTGGCAAAACCAGCTGGGTTCGGTTCTGCTGGAAGTAGAAGGTGGACAAATGACGGTTCAATTTATTGATAATAATGGTAATTCTGACGATGAGTTTACCATCGAAAAAGATCTCGACAATTTACCACCCATTGCCAATAATGACAGTGGCGTAACTTTCGAGTCGGTTCCCGTTGTAGTGGATGTGCTGGATAACGATACGGACCCCAGCGGTAGCCTCGACCCAACGTCTGTACAAGTTACCTCTGGTCCCGCTAACGGATTCGTTTCCGTCAATCCTGCCAATGGTGAGATTACCTATACGTCTAATCCAGGCTTTAGTGGCATCGAAACCTTTGATTATGAGGTTTGTGACAATGGCGTACCTGCACCGGTACTCTGTGCTACGGCTACTGTTTCCATCGATGTACAGATCAACTACGCTCCGGTAGCAAACGACGATGCGGCAACCACCAATGAAAGCACCGCCACCTTCTCATGGTAATGTTCAGGCCCTTGCCGGCGTAGGCGTAGAATATACACCTGACCCCGGCTTCACAGGCTACGATCAGTTTGAATACCAGGTGTGTGATCTTTCCAACCCTTCACCACTTTGTGCTGTAGCGACAGTCACTGTATTGATCAATTGTAGCGATGTAAGCGGTTATAACCTGATTTCCGGAGCCGTTTATGAAGATGCCAATCAGAATGGCGTAAATGAGGTAGAGACCGGTCAGGGAGGCGCTACGGTATACTTATACAACGACAATAACCAGAATGGTATACGCGATGCTGGCGATACACAGGAAGCTACCGCTACCACCGCACCCGATGGAACCTATTCCTTCTCCATTACGCCAGTCTATTATACACCGGGTAGTCTTACGGTGGCTATTTCGCAGAATACGGACGATGCCTGGGAGAAAGATAATGGCGGTGTTGAAAACGATAAGGATGACCATGAAATAGGTAAAATTGAATTTTGGACAGGCCTCCGGTTCCAGAATCTGAACATTCCTGCCGGTGCGGTCATTACCAATGCTTATGTGGCGTATTATTCTTCCCGAGATGAGACCAATACCGTAGCTGCTGTTAATTTTTTCACGGAACTCAGTAGCTCGCCGGCTACTTTCGTGGAACAGATTTATGGCATTAGCAGTCGTTCCTTATCCACTGGCAGTGTCTACTGGAATATGGGGGGATGGTTCCAGGATGATTTGTACCAATCTCCTGACCTTTCTTCCGTTATCCAGGAAGTAATTGATTTGGGTAGCTGGAGCGCAGGCGACAACCTCGTTATTGTAGCGGAAGGCTTGGGATCGCAAAAACGCAAGTATCGTACGCATGATAAGAACCCTGTTCAGGCCCCACGACTTTATGTTGACTATCTGATACCCGGACAAGATGAGTATGCTTACGTGGTAGAGGTTGATCCTGCCAGCTTACCTGGCGCAGCCATGCTTACAACGGATAATGTAGAGACGGCTTACTTCACAGGGCTCGACCAGGTAGATTGCCTCAACGACTTTGGATTCTTCCCCGGTTCCCCTCCTACGGTGACTTTAGATGATCCGGCGGATGGTACCATTTATACCAGTTTACAGACCATTACGCTGGCGGCAACAGTAGCCAGATCAGTGTTACACTCGATATTCCAAACGATCCTCCAACGGTGTCCATCACCAATCCTAGCGCTGGGGAGTTGTTCATGGGCCCTCAGCAAGTAACCATAACGGCTGCTGCCAGTGACCCGGACGGTAGCATTTCGCAGGTAGCATTTTTTGTGGACGGAATTTCTATCGGTACAGATAATTCAGCTCCTTACACGGCCAACTTTGACCTGCTGAGCGAAGGTTTTTACTTGTTGGAAGCCGAAGCGACCGACAACATGGGTGCTACTATTCTGAGTGCTCGTGTTATCTTCAAGAGTTCAAACGGTGAAGGTAATACCCCATCTAGTACGCGCATTTACGGCCAGGCCGATCCTAATCCACAGACTTTTGTAGAGCAGAAGTTTAATATTTCTAATCGTCCACCAACAACAAATTTTGTTGACTGGACACTTAATGCGTGGTTAATTGACATCGATTATCCATCACCAGATCTGACAACTATTGTGGAGGAACTGGTCAATCAGCCCGGCTGGCAGAACGGCAATGCGATGGCTTTCATCTTTGATGCTACTGGCAGCGAACGAAGAAAAGCTTATGCCTACGAAGAAAGCCAGGCCGAAGGTCCGCAGCTGGAAATCACCTATCTGGGTGGAGGTATAGCGGCACGGTCTAGTGGTCAGGCAACCACCATAAGTACCGCGCCGGAAGTAGCACCATTTAAAGGAGAGGTACGGATTTATCCGAATCCAACAGATTATCAGTTCTTCATCGAACTGGATAGCCCGGTAGAAAAAGAGGTTACTATAAATCTGTATGATGCAGCGGGCCGCTTGGTTCGTACACAGGAACACGCGCTGGTAAAAGGATTTAATAAGATTAATTTCCTTACCGGTAATGGACAGGGAGGCGTACACTACATTCATTTAAAGAATGAAGAAATCTCCATCCTGAAGAAAGTTATCCTACTGAACCGTTAGTCTCAAAAGGCAGGCAAAATAAGGGTTGGCAACTTTCATAAAGTTGTCAACCCTTTTTTACTGATATCGCGTACCCAAAGGCACGCTTCCCTGATGTTTACGCGGCGATACCACACCCTATTCACCAATCTGAAGGTTCATTCCGTTTTTAATTTCTCCCGAATTTCCATGATCAATTTGCCCAAATGATTCTACGCTGACCGAGATTAAGCGGTTTTCCATTTTTGAATATACGTCCATTTTGCATTAATTCTGGCAGTAAGGCTCTGTTCACATAGATGTCAACTACGGGGCCAGCAGCCCTACAAGCGCTTAGGGGTCGGCGCCGCGAGAACGCACCTGAATACAGGCACAGCAATAAGCGGGCGGAGGGATGTAAATAAAAATCACCGACTCCCGGTCTTAATTGGTTGCACTACTCCTCCTCGTTGATTCTTCCTCCATTTGCGCACCAATTTTTCCATTTCCACCGCATGAAACACGATAAACGACACGGCTATACAGCCGCCCAGTTCGGCCCATGTGAGGGCTTGGGTAGAAAATATTTTTTGTAAAAAAGGGACGTAAAGTAAAGCCAGTTGCATCACGAACGTAAACAGTATGGCACCAATCAACGGCAGGTTGCTGAAAATGCCTTGCCGGAAAAGAAAAAAATGCTCGCTGCGAATGGCCAGCACGTGCGTCATCTGGCAGAAACAAAGCACGGTGAACACATAAGTCTGCCATTTGGGATCATCGTGGTGCATTGCCCAAGCCTGCACGCCGAGACAAATCGCGCCGATGAGCAAGCCTACCCAGAGGACGTGCCAGCCGAGGCCGTGCGCAAAAATGCTTTCGCCTGGCTTGCGGGGTGGCAGTTGCATGATGTTCTTTTCGGCGGGTTCGCCGGCGAGGGCGAGGGCGGGCAAACCGTCGGTCACGAGGTTGACCCAAAGAATTTGGATGGGTAGCAAAGGGATTGGCAGCCCGGCAAGTGGGGCAAGAAAAATGGTCCATATTTCGCCACTGTTGCCCGTCAGAATGTACTTGATAAACTTGCGGATATTCTCAAAAATGCGCCGCCCCTCGCGCACCGCTTTGACGATGGTCGCAAAATTGTCGTCCAGCAAAATCATGTGCGCGGCTTCTTTCGATACGTCGGTGCCTGTGATGCCCATGGCCACGCCAATATTGGCGCGGCGCAGGGCGGGGGCATCGTTCACGCCGTCGCCGGTCATCGCCACAAACTGGCCTTTACTTTGCAACGCCTTGACTATCTGCAGCTTTTGCTCCGGGGATACGCGGGCGTAGACTTTTATCCGCTCAATCTCCTCCTTGAATTCTTGTTCCGGCAATTTCAGCAAGGCAGCGCCGGTGATGATTCTGTCGTCCGGACTGGTTAAAATGCCAATTTGCCGGGCGATTGCGGTGGCCGTCACGGGGTGGTCGCCGGTAATCATGACGGGCACGATGCCCGCCGCCTGGCAGTCGGCAATGGCTTGGGTGGCTTCTTCGCGGGGCGGGTCCATCATGCCGGCGATTCCGAGGCATTGCAGTCGGGTTTCAAGGGAAGAAAAATCGCGTTCGCCGGGTAGTTCGTCCAGTACACGGTAACCATAGGCCAAAACACGGAGACCGTTTGCAGCCATTTTTTCAGCAGTGGCGGTCATAGCGGTTTCGTCCGTATCGTCGGCACAGGCTTCAAGAACGGCTTCGAGCGCACCTTTTGCGATCACCAAAAATTTTCCGTCGCTCCGTCGATGGACGGTCGTCATCATTTTCCGGACGGAATCGAAGGGCAATTCGGCCACCCTCGGATAATCGGCGGGCCGCAGCGCGGTCAAATTCGCTTCTCCAAAAACGGCAAGCGCTACCTCCGTGGATTCGCCTACCAACTCGCCCGATTCGTCCTTCTTTACATTGTGGTTGAGCGACATGGCGAGCAAAAGGCCATCCTTCGGCGTAAGGTGCGACGCGAGAGGAACAAACAGCGGAGGCGTTTCGGTCTCCTGTAAACCATCCACGGCCTGCGGGCTGCCGTCTACCGTCCAGATTTGAGTGACGGTCATCTGGTTTTGGGTGAGCGTCCCGGTTTTATCGGTGCAGATGAAAGTGACGGAACCAAGGGTTTCCACACTGGGAAGTTTTCGGATAAGTGCATTTTTTTGCACCATCCGCTGCGCACCGAGGGCGAGGGCAATCGTGACGACGGCCGGCAAAGCCTCCGGGATGCCCGCAACGGCAACCGAAATGGCGGTCATCAACATCCGTAGCGGGTCTTCGCCACGCAACAAGCCGGTGGCATAAATGACCGCGCAGATGCTCAAAATAGCGAATGAAAGTTTTTTGCTGAATTCGGCAAGCCGTACTTGTAGGGGGGTGAGCACTTCGTCCTCCTGCAAAAGTTGGGCGATGCGCCCGATTTCCGTGTTCATCCCCGTTGCTACCACCACCCCGCTACCGCGCCCGTAGGTGACCAGCGTACTTTTGTAGGCCATGTTGGTGCGGTCGCCGAGGGGTAGTTGCTCGCCGTGTAGTTCATCGGTCTGCTTTTCGACCGCGTGCGATTCGCCCGTGAGCGAGGCTTCTTCTATTTTTATGGAATGCGATTCGAGCAAGCGGATGTCGGCTGGCACCATGTTGCCCGCTTCGAGCAAGACCACGTCGCCCGGCACAAGTTCGGTGGCACCTACCTGAACGGGAAGACCGTTGCGCAAG
This sequence comes from Bacteroidota bacterium, assembly GCA_003045895.1. Lineage (GTDB taxonomy): Bacteria > Bacteroidota > Bacteroidia > Chitinophagales > Saprospiraceae > Lewinella. The sequence goes on along the minus strand of PZPC01000058.1, from coordinate 23,269 downwards.
ACGGTGGCCGAAGGTGCAGACATTTTTTTCAACGCATCCATGGCCTTTTCAGCCCGGTATTCCTGCACAAAACCGACAACTGCATTGAACCCCACGATGATCAAAATAACGACGGTGTCTTTCACATCGCCAATCATACCCGACAGGACGGCGGCGGCCAACAAAATCAGAATCATCGTGTCCTTGAACTGGAGCAAAAAAAGTAGCCATGCGGGTTTTTTCTTTTTTTCAAAAAGTTCGTTTCTGCCGTACACTTGAAGCCGCTCTTCGGATTGGGTAACGGAAAGACCAGTAGGGAGGCTGCCCGTCAGTTGGAGTGCTTCTTCTTTGTTGATTAGGTGCCAGTTCATCATCCGCTTTCTTTAAATTTTAACTCCCACATAAACCAGATACAACACAATAAGCACAACTGCCTCCACCTTCGATATCCCCCTTTGGGTTTTCAGAAAAATGAGTACCAGCAAGGATATCCCAAGTTGCACGAGCAAATCGAATCTCAACAGGTTACTCTCCATCGAGATTTGGCTGATGGCTCCCCCCAGCCCGACGAGGACGAGCGTATCGAAGATATTGCTACCCATGATGTTGCCGACGGACATCTCCACCGATTTTCGCATCGCTGCGCCAATGGAGACGGCCAGTTCTGGCAAGCCCGTCCCCAACCCTATCAACACGATACCAACAAACGACTGCGCCACGCCCCATTTTTCGGCAAAAAAAATCGCGTTCTTCACTACCAGATGGGAGGAAAAAACCAACGCGACGAGACCAATCAGCAAATAGCCCGCCAATTTCAGGTTGCTCTGGTGCTCGTGAGTGACCTGGTTCGTGATGGTCTTTCGGTTGCTTCTCCACAAAACCACGTAGTAAATCAAGTAGGCGACCAGTAAAACCAACCCCTCTACCCTCGAAACCACGCCGTCCCACCCAACTGCGAACAACAGCCCGATGGAAGCGAGCAAAGCCAGCCCGTCGCGGAACAACTCCTTTTTCGAAAAGGTGAAATTGTGGAAAAGCCCGGCAATGCCGAGGACAATGCTCATTTGACAGATGGAACTACCGATGGCATTGCCCGTGATTATCCCGGAAGATTCAAGGCCCTGCAAATGCAAAATGGAAGCATCAATGGAAATGAACACCTCCGGTAAATCCGTCCCGACCGCCAAAATCGCCAGCCCGACGAAGGCATGGGAAAGCTGATGCCTTTCGGCGATGCCGATGGCACTTTTCACCACCCATTTTGTGCCGATCCACAGGCCGATTAAACCTGAAATAAATAGAAAACCTTCTGCCATTTTTTTTTGATAATTGCAACAGCTTAGCCCGCTTACAACGGCTAAACAGTTATGCTTCTTTTAAATTTTCAGGCAACACCAAAAGCGGGATGGTATTATTGTAAACCTGCCGTTTTGTAACGCTCCTTTTGAAAAGGCTTTCAAAAAAATCTTTCTCTCGCCTTATCATGCACATTAAATCAAATTTATTTTTTCCAACAAAATCATTGATGCTCTGATTAACATCTCTGAATACAGGTATCTCCGTATAAGTTGTTTCTACATCCTTAAGGTATAAATTATTTTTCTGAGGGATGCCTTCGTCTGAATCTATGTTCACATTAAGAACGGTCACTTTTGCAGCAAACTTAAACGCCAACTTTTGAAGAGGTGAAAGCACTTGCGCCGCAACTTCATTTAAGTCTGTAGCCAATATAATTTGCTCGAAAGGACGAAAATAACAACCAGGAGGGACAAACAAAACCGGGACTTTTGCCCTTTCCAAGGCAACAACAGCAACACTTCCAAAGATAACTTTCTCTAACCCGGAAGCACCTTTGCTACCCATTACTATCAAGCTGATATTGTGCTTTACTACTTTTCTTGCAAATAGGGAAAAAACATTGTCTTCCTCTACCCTTGTTTGAATTGCAATCCCTTTTTGTTTTATTTTTTCTCTGAACTTTTCTCTTGTTAAATCCATTTGCCTTTCAATGTTACTTACATAGGGCTGTTCGTCTTCCGGAAAATTCCAATCGAAATCAACTTTTTTACGAAAAGAATAAACGTGGTACAATAAAATTTCACTTTCAAATTTTGCCGCTATCTCAATGGCATAATTTAAAGCATTATCTGCTATTGGAGAGAAATCGGTTGGGACAAGTATTTTTTTCATCTTACCTTCTTTTTTGTCTCATGGATTAAATTCTCTGACATTTTTTTGTATTAAGTTAATCGAAAGCAACCACAAAGTAAAACCGAAGGTAACATGACGCTTCTGAAGAGCCGCTTACCATTAGCAACACAATTAGAAAGATAGATTCAATAATAGTTTTCGGCAATGATTTTTGTCAATTTTGATATTGATATCTTACCAAATCACGCAGTCGACGACGTTTCACCAATGTGTGTCCGCCTCACCCATCCACACACACCGGCAGCAAAACCGGTGCTCCCCTGAGGATGGTACCCCGAAGACCTCGTATTAACGCATCTTTACGTTGAAGGGTAAATCGGGGCTCCTTCAAAATAGCTCAGCCCGGGCGAGCAACGAAATACCCCTTATTGCGTTTACATTTAACAAGAAAAAACAACGCATGTCTGCCAATCCCCCCATTCTGCTCTTCGACGGTGTCTGCAACCTCTGCAATGGTTTTGTGCAATTCATCATCCGGCGCGATCCGGAGGGTGTTTTTCGCTTTGCCAGCCTCCAGTCGGAGACGGGCAAAGCCCTGCTTGCCCAGTACAACCTGGACACAAACGCCCTGAATACAGTGGTACTCATCGACCAGGGCCAGGCCTACACCCATTCAGCGGTCGCTTTGCGGCTACTCCCCCAGCTGCGCGGCTTTTGGAGCTGGACCCAAATTTTCTGGCTGATTCCCCGCACCTGGCGGGATGCCGCCTACAATTGGGTAGCCCGCAACCGCTACCGCTGGTTTGGCCAAAAAGACGTTTGCATGATCCCCACCCCCGAACTCCAACACCGCTTTCTGTAGCAGATTACCGGTAGCTGCCCACCAATAGCGGTGAATAGTGGAGGGGGAGGACAACGAATACGCAAAAATCGCAAGCACCTGCTCATCTCCTGTCCTACATCCTGGAGAATCTCGTATCTTGTGCTGTCTTTGGGATTTTTCTTGCTACCCGTAGCGTGGCAAGGGTGAGTATGTTGGCTACCAGTAGCCGAATCGTTCCGGAAATCCTGAAATTGTCAGGCTAAATCTATCAAAAATATATGCGCAAGCTGATTGATCAATTGTTGAATGGTTACGATAATCCCCGGCACAAGAATATCGTTTTGTGGCTGTGGCGACTGCTTTTGGGCGGCCTGGCAGCGGTTCTGCTGCTCTTTATCGGATTGTCATTCACCGATCTTCCATCGGTAACCGAGTTGGAGAATCCCAAGACCAACGAGGCCTCCCAGGTCTTCGCTGAGAACGGGGTATTGCTCGGCAAATACTATACCGAAAACCGGGTGCCGGTAGCCTACGATGAAATTCCTCCGCACTTGGTGAAAGCCTTAATTGCGACCGAAGATATTCGTTACTATGACCACACGGGAATCGACTTTCGGGGCCTGGCAAGAGCCGTAGCTTACATGGGTACCAAGGGCGGAGCCAGTACCATCAGCCAGCAATTAGCCAAGCTGTTGTTCACGGGAACGCGCTCCAAGCAGTTTTCCAACGTCATTTTCCAGAAGCTGCGGGAATGGATCATTGCCGTGCGGCTGGAGCGCAAATACACCAAGGACGAGATCATTGCCCTGTACCTCAACCGCTACGATTTCATCAACAATGCAAAAGGAATCCGCGCTGCGGCCGAAATCTATTTCAGCAAGCTACCCGAAGACCTCAGTGTAGACGAAAGCGCCATGTTGGTGGGGATGCTCAAGAATGCCTCCTTCTACAATCCCCGGCGTTTCCCCGAGCGGACCAGGCAGCGGCGGGAGGTGGTACTGGATCAGATGCGCCGGGCGGGTTACATCAGCCAGCAAGATTACGACCAGTACCGGGCCAAACCATTGGGGCTGCACATTTCCAGCCAGACCCACATCGACGGCCTGGCGCCTTACTTTCGGATGATCCTGGCCGAGCGCGTCAAAGACATCCTCAATCGCCCGGAGTACCGCAAGACCGATGGTACAACCTACGATATTTACCGCGATGGCTTGAAAATCTATACCACCATCAACCCCCGCATGCAGGAGATTGCCGAGCAGGTGGTCCACGAGCACATGGCTAAATTGCAAAAGACGTTCTTCACCCACTGGCGCAACAAAGATCCCTGGGATTACGAATACGGTACGGAATCGGAAGTCCCCATTGAACGCCGGCAGGCCAACCTCGTCAAAGACGTACGGGCCTCAGACCGCTACCAGAACCTGCGCAGCAAGTACCTCGACGAAATAACCAAAGCGCTGGCGGCAGAAACCGATTTCGACTTCCACGCCGATGACCGGGAAATCGAGCGCATGGTTCGGGACGAAAAAGAAGGAGACGTCATCAAAGGGCTGGTCCAGGACGGGCTCATCAGTTCCAGCCTGGCCAACAAGTACCGGCGCGTGATGCGGAGCAGCAAATTCGGCGCCCTGAAAGAACAATGGCGCAAACTTACGGTCGCCGCAGACCAGGAATTCAACAAACCCACCAAAATGCGGGTGTTTGCCTATAACCACAAAAATATGACGGCCGACACCACCATGACGCCGTTGGATTCCGTGAAATACCACCGCATGATCCTGCAAACCGGCCTGATGGCGGTCGATCCCGAAACCGGTTACGTGAACGCCTGGGTAGGTGGGGTAGATTTCAACTGGTTCCAGTATGACCACGTCAACATCAATACGCGTCGCCAGGTAGGTTCCACCTTTAAACCTTTCGTTTACGCTACCGCAATCGATTTGCAGAGCATCTCGCCCTGCCAGCAATACATGGACGTCGCCGTAACCATCAACCCCGGCGACGGCCGCTTCTACCTGCAAAAACCCTGGACCCCGCGCAACTCCAGTGGCAGCTACTCCAACCAGCTGATCACCCTGAAAGATGGCCTGCGCTTGTCGAAAAACACCATCTCCGTCACGCTGATGAAAGAATTGGGCAGCCCCGAGCCCGTCCGGGAAAAGGCCGCGCTGATGGGCATCGACAAGTCGGTGATTCCCCAAACACCTTCCATTTGCCTGGGTGCCGTAGACCTGTCCGTGCAAGAGATGACGGGGGCCTACACCACCTTCGCCAACAACGGCATTTACAACGAACCCACCTACCTCACCCGCATCGAAGACCGCTATGGGCGGTTGATTTACCAAAGCGTACCCACCGAAAAGCAGGCCATCCGGCCGGAAGCCAATTACGCCATGACCGAGATGCTCCAGTATGCTGCCGAACGCCGCGGCAGTATTCGCGGGCAATTTGGTGGAAAAACCGGAACCACCAACGACTATGCCGACGGTTGGTTTATGGGCGTCACCCCCAACCTGGTTGTCGGCTGTTGGGTGGGTGGCGACGATCGCTGGATCAGCTTCCGCTCCCTGGCATTTGGCCAGGGTGCTTATATGGCTAAACCCATGGTGCTCAAATTCATCGAAGGCCTGCAGGCCGACGAAAGTATTAAATGGGACTTCACCAAAACCTTCTTCCGCCCACGGGGCGATTTGGGCATCGAACTGAACTGTGATGCCTACGACAACCCCAACGCCCCTTCCGAAGAAGGAGAATTCCTGGAAAACGGCTTTGACATTAATAACGATCCTGACTTTGGCAATGAATAGAACCTACCATTTATTTATCCTGCTGGCCAGCCTGGCGGCCCTCATTACCTACACCAGTGCCTGTGTTCCTCCCCAGCCGGAAGAGGTTATCACGACCATTGACATTAATATCCAGGACTCCCTCTTCCAGCAGATCAGCGATGCCCAGGATCAGCGACAAGCCAACCTGCTCTATCCCTATTTGCGCCATCCGAACCCCGCCTACCGCTACCTGGCAGCACGGGCGTTTGCCAGCTTCACCGACACCTTCGCGCTGGATAGTGTCGCCTTGCTGCTCAATGACCCCCTGCCCGCCGTTCGGGAGATGGCCGCCTTTGCCTTGGGGCAAAGCAAAAACAATGCGGCCCTGCCCTTCCTTATCCGCGGGTTTGTTACCGAAGATACGGCCATGGTCTACGCCGCGGCTCAGCGGGCCATCCTGGAGGCCGTAGGCAAATGTGGCACGTTGAAAACCCTGGAACAGCTGGCCTCGATTTCCACCTATACACCACGGGATACCGCCTTGCTCGAAGGGCAGGCATGGGGGATTTACCGCCTGGGCCTACAAGGCATCACCGCGGAACAAGGAACCCGGAAGATGTTGGAATTCATCCCTAAAGGAACCTACCCCCGCAGCGTCCGGCTCATTGCCGCCAATTACCTGTCTCGCGTAGCCGTCCCGCTCGACTCTTTGGCAGCGCCACTGGTGAGTGCTTTTGAACAGTCAACCGATCCGGCCATCCGCATGGCACTGGCCATCGCCGTGGGCAAATCCAAACAAGACGTTGCCCTGACCAGCCTGACCACGCAGTACAGCAAGGAACGCGACTACCGCGTTAAGTGTAATATCCTGCGGGCACTGGCCAACTTCCCCTACGAAAATGGCCGAACGCTGGTAGCAGAAGCCATTCGTGACCGCAATGAACACGTAGCCCGCCAGGCGGCGCAGTACCTGTTGGAGAAATCTTCTCCGGAAGATGCAACGCAGTGGTGGCGCTTTGCCAAAGACAGCCTGCCTACCCCCATACAAGTAGAACTCTACCGCGTGGCCAACCGGCACCTGCCGGCTTTCCGAACCGAGGTCAGAGATGTGATCAACTTCGAACTGCGCCAGCAATTCCCCAAGGCTACCGCCTACCAGCAAGCAGCTATCCTGCAGGCCCTGGGCGAGTTTCCCTGGAACTACCGTTTCATCTTCCGCGAAGGGCTGGCATCTCCGCATCCGGTGGTTCGTACAGCAGCGGTGGAAGCACTGCAGCAGATCAGCGACCGCCCGGATTTCAATGCCTATTTCAGCCTGAGCGCCCGACGGATAACCCAGGAATTCGCCACCATGTTTACCCAGGCCATTCAAACCAGGGAGCCTGGTCCGGTAGCCGTAGCCGCGCAGGCTTTGCGCTCGGAACAACACGACTACCGCCCACTTTTCGACTCCCTCAACGTACTGCAGGCGGTGCTGGATAGCCTCGAACTACCTACCTTGATCGAAAGCTACAATGAGTTGGCCCTGACGATCAACAAGCTGCAGGGAAAAGCAGCCTTCGTGCCCATGCGGCCAGTCTACAACCACCCCATCGATTGGAAACTCCTCCGCACCTACGGCAACCACCCTGCGCTGGAACTCGAAACCAACTGCGGAAAAGTCGTTATCAGCCTCTGGCCTACGGTAGCGCCGGGGTCCGTGGCAAACCTGCTGGCCCTCGCCAAATCTGGTTTCCTGACCGATAAAGCTTTTCATCGGGTCGTAGCGAATTTTGTCATCCAGGGCGGTAGCCCTACGGGCGATGCCTACGGTAGCCTCGACTACAGCATCCGCTCCGAATTTTCCGATCTTCATTACAACGAAGAAGGACTGCTGGGGATGGCCTCGGCCGGACCAGACACCGAAGGCACCCAGTTTTTTATTACCCATTCCCCTACCCTCCACCTCGACGGCAACTACACGTTGTTTGGTAAAGTAACCGCGGGGATGGATGTTATTCAAACCATCCAGGTAGGTGATCGAATCCTGTCTGCCACCATTATTCCAACCCAGTAATTTTTTTTATGAAGTCTACGCCGCTACGCAGTCGCCACGAAGAACTTGGCGCAAAAATGGCCGAATTTGCCGGATTCTACATGCCCATTTCCTACTCCGGAATCAAGGAAGAGCACCAGGCGGTGCGCACCCGGGCCGGCATCTTTGATGTTTCCCACATGGGTGAATTTATCGTCAGGGGGCGCGAAGCGCTGGATTTCATCCAGCATGTCACCTCCAATGATGCCAGTAAACTGGCGATTGGCCAGGCACAATATTCCTGCTTTCCGAATGCCGAAGGTGGCATTGTCGATGACCTCCTGGTTTACCGCTTAGCGGAAGACAATTGCTCCGCCGGCGAACGGGCCTACATGTTGGTCGTTAATGGGGCCAACCTCGACAAAGACTGGCGCTGGCTTTTTGAGCACAATACCTTTGATACCCGGCTCCTCAATATTTCTGACCAAACCGGCCTGATAGCAGTGCAGGGACCGGCAGCAGCAGCCATTTTGCAACCCCTTACCAGCGTTGACCTTTCCGCCATCAGCTATTATACCTTTACCAAAGGCCAGGTAGCAGGAGTAGACAATGTGATCATCTCCGCGACAGGCTACACCGGCTCGGGTGGCTTCGAACTGTACGCCGACGCCGAACACATCGGCCTGCTCTGGGATGCCGTAATGGCCGCCGGCAAGGACCACGGCTTACTTCCCGCCGGACTCGGCGCACGCGATACCCTGCGCCTCGAAATGGGCTATTGCCTCTATGGCAATGACCTCACCGATAGCACCAACCCCCTGGAAGCAGGACTGGGCTGGATTACCAAACTGGGCAAAGGCGATTTCGTGGGTAAAGCACCGATCGTGGCCCAAAAAACAGCAGAACTGCAACGCCGGCTGGTCGGATTCACCCTAGCCGAACGCCGCGTGCCGCGCCATGGCTACCCCATTGAAAATGCCGCGGGAGAAGTGATCGGGGAGGTGACCAGCGGAACACAATCGCCTAGCCTCGACCTACCTATTGGTATGGGTTACGTACCTGCGGAAATGCGGGAACCCGGCACCGAAATTTTCGTCGTAGCGGGTAAAAAACGGCTCGCTGCAACCGTTTGCAAAATACCCTTTCTGTCGTTGTAGCGCTTACTTTACCTCATATCCAAAACCTATATTTGTACTGTCATCCCTCCCTTTCTGTCGTTGTAGCGCTTACTTTACCGGGGTCTGCTCAATCCCGAACCAACCGCCCAGGTAGCCTGCGTTGGAAGGGTCGGAATGGCCCGACCTCAAAAGGCTATGCCTTATTAAAAACGCCTATTATTATCAATTGCTAAACAATAGCTGTCGTTTTTCTATTGTAATGAAATAAGCTTTCAGATTTTACTGAAATCTGCGAATACGAAATCCTGCTATGACATTAGACGAAGGCAAGCAAAAATTCCTCCAATCCTGGGGAGCCTTGGGATCCAGTTGGGGTATCAACCGGACCATGGCACAAATACACGCCCTGCTACTTATTTCTCCTGAAGCGCTTTCGGCCGATGAGATCATGGACGAGTTGATGATCTCCCGGGGCAATGCGAATATGAATATCCGGGCCCTCATTGACTGGGGCCTGGTCTATAAGGAACTGAAAGCAGGGGAACGCAAAGAATTTTTCGTCGCCGAAAAAGACATGTGGGAAGTCGTTAAGTGCATCATCACCGAGCGCAAAAAACGCGAACTGGAACCCATGCTTAAAATCATGGATGAGCTTTCCAGCGTGCCGGAAACCGACGAACGAAGTGAAGCCTTCGTAAAAGTCATCCGCGACATCAAGCTCTTCGGCAGCAAAGCCGACTCTACCCTCGATACCCTGACCAAATCCGATTCCAACTGGTTTGTAGGCACCTTCATGAAAATGATCCGCTAAGGCCAACCTTTTCCAGCCCCGTCCCAGGGTTATTCGTGCTTCAGCGCGAATTATTTTCTTCGCGCTTCAGCGCGGATTATTTAAAGCACGAAGAACCTGACGTATAAACACGAGCGCCGCCCCGAAATCAATCGGAGCGGCGCACCGTGTTGCCCGCCATCCAGGCCGGGCAATTACCTTTTACCAGGTTTATTTATCGTCGCCGAAGTGAGCGAGGATCTTGTCTGCTAATTCCAGGGCGATGTTGGTTTGTGCCTCAATGGTAGAAGCGCCAATGTGCGGGCTGACCGATACATTGGGGTGTTGCAACAACGCGGGCATTGGCGTGGGTTCATTGTTAAATACATCGAGTGCAGCCCCGGCAATTTTACCACTGTTCAGGGCCTCCAGCAAGGCATTTTCGTCCGCAAGCCCGCCGCGGGCCGTATTGATGATAAATGCACCATCGCGCATGCGGGCAATCTCCTCCTTACCCAGCAGCGCCCGACCTACACTGGGCACGTGAAAGGTGAGAAAGTGGGATTTGGTCAGTACCGTCTCAAAATCAGTTGTTTCCAGGCTTACCGACAAGCGAATTTCGTCCGACTTGTAAAGGTTGATATCAATATCTACCTCGTCTACCATGGGGTCGGTCGCCAGAATATTCATGCCCATGCCCAGTCCGATGCGGGCAACTTCCTGCCCGATCCGGCCGAAGCCGATAATGCCCAGGTTTTTACCCCGCAACTGGATACCTTCGGAATAAGCTTCCTTCAGCTTTTTGAAGTTGGCGTCTGGCTGAACCAACTCGCGGTTGGAACGGTGTATAAAGCGAGCCAGGTTGAACATGTGGGCAAAGACGAGCTCGGCCACCGACTGCGAGGATGCCGCAGGGGTGTTGTATACCGCAATGCCCTTCTCCTGGGCGTAGGCAACGTCGATGTTGTCGGTACCCACCCCTGCCCGGGCAATGATTTTCAGGTTGGGGCAGGCGTCAATCAGGTCTTTGCGAACCTTGGTGGCGCTGCGTACAATGATCACATCATAGTTAGGCAAAACATCTTTCAGGTCTTCCTGAGCTACTTTTTCGGTATCAACCTGGTAATTGGCTTCTTCCAACAGTGTTTTACCATCGGGATCAATACCGTCGTTAGCAAGAATCTTAATCATGGCCTTTAAATATTGAGGGATTTGTAGATTGTTTTCGTTTGGTGGCTGCGCAAAAGTAAGGATTATTTTGCTGCCAAACCTTGCCGGAAGGAGATGTAAAAAAGGAGAAATTTGAAAAGGCCATTGCCCGACTCGCGAACAATGGCCTTTAAGTAAAGCTTACAGCCTGTTGGCAGCGCCCAGACTACCCCCGCCGTTGTGACAAGGTAGGAAAAGTAGCACCGGTGTAGTGGCTAAATGGCTGGGAACTTTGTACCGGCAGGCGGTATTGTTCGCTGAATCCCGCCAGCAAGGCGCGAATTTCCTGCTCGTCGACCAGCCGGGAATCCGGGCGCAGGAGGAAACCGATTTGGTCGATCCGTCCGTCGGGCGCCCAAAAAACATGCAACCAGATCTTCACGCCGTTGAGGTCAAAGTTTTGGGCGGCAGCATAAGCATCAATAGCCTCTTGCATATCCAACCAACTCTCGAATGCTTTTGTTATATCTCCAGCAGTGGCTTCCAGTAAGGATTGAGCATGGTTGCTGGTGAGTTGTTCGTAGCGTTGTTCATCGGTGCCTAAAACAAAGGCTTTGTTCAAGGTTTGCGATTGAACAGGGGTTACCCACGGCAAACTAAAAAGCGCCAAAGCGCAGATTATTGATTTCATCATTTTCAGGAATTTATGAATGGTAATGATACAAAGATAGGCAACGCCAGGGACGTATACCCGGAAAAGCCTCGCGTTTGTCTAAAGAATTCACCGGAAAACCCATTTATTTGCATCTTTACCATTGGAAGTTATTACTGTCGCAAGCATTTTCATCCAATAAAAATCATCAACCCACTGAGGTATGATCATTGACGTTATTTGCTTGGTTTTGGCACTCTATGGATTCTGGGTGGGCTATTCCCGCGGAATCATTAAAACAATTCTGACGGCAGCTTCGTTGCTCTTTGGCTTTATGGCCGCAGCTAAGTTTAGCCCCACGGTGTCAGAAATGCTCCAGGGTATCATGGGCACAACCCCCAGCGCGCTGGTATTGGCCGCTGCATTTATTCTCACCTTCATCCTGACTTTGGTGCTTTTTCGCCTGCTGGCTAATGGCCTGGAAAACATGCTGGAGGCCGTCAACATCAACTTCATCAACCAAATTCTGGGGGGTGGGGTTTCTATGATTTTCTTTGTTTTTATCTTCAGCGTCCTGGTTTCCTTTGCCAACAGCTCCCGGATGATCGATCCGGCTACCAAGGAGGTCTCCATCACCTATCCCATCCTGGAGCCCATGCCCAGCTACGCCTGGGAATTAGGGCAAACCGTCTGGCCGGTCTTTCAGGAATTTTACGAGCACGCCATGGATGTCATGGACCAGATTGACAACCAGGTAGAGACCCAGGAAAACGACCGTTTTTTTAACGTAGAAGAAGACAACGACCAACAGGGAAAGCCCCGGAAATACTAGCTTAGACTTGTTCTGCTGGGTTAGATTGGTGGGAAAATTGATGCATTTTCGACCACACGAAGGCTTTTTTGTGGAGCTTAGCCATAGCTTAGTTGCGCAAAAAAGGCACAGTGTGGGAAGGAAATGCGCGATTTGCCCTCAATATAATCCCAGCAGAACAAGTCTATTTAGTCCTCGTGGCCATTTATTCGCCGCCAGATAGATAGCACCAGGCGCAGCGGCAACACCACACACCCGATCACACTACCCACTCCGAACAGCAGCATTTCACTGCGTATATAATTCATCATATTCAGCTGCTTATCCTTTGGCAGCGTTGCTACGATGGGCTCCATGCCATTTTCATCCAGGAAGGTTTGAAAAAAATTGATCTCTTGCACCAGCAGGAAGATCGTGAGGAAGCACACAAAAATCAGGGCTACCTTGACGTAGCTCCAATTGGCGAGAAAGGAGTAACGCAGCAGAAAAATATAGCGGGTAACGGTAATAAACACCAATACAAAAGCCAGATTGGGCCAGAAGAACTGGTAATCAGGCAATTGATACAAAATGGGAATTAGAATGACCGAAGTAATAACCAGGGTGATGAGCCACCAGATAATTTCCAATCGAAAGAGCAGGTAACGGGGGATATTTTGCATGCCAGATTTTATCTTTTATTAAACGGACAAATCTACGATAATAGGTCCCCATCTTAGTAACCGTCAGGTAAAATTAGCACCAATACATTGGGGCTTCGCGCACACGTTCCGTTTTCTATTTGCGTTTTTCCTGATCGCGGCGAATCACTTCCTCCAGTTGATCGACGTTAAGGTTTTTGGCAATAATTTTGCGGTCGGGTCCCAGCACATATACTTCCGGAGTGACATTCACGAAATAAGTTTTGTAGATGGCTTTGTTCGTCGGATCGAAGACGTTGGTCCAGGTCATGCCGGTTTTGGCCACGTAGGCCCGCCAGAGGTCGGCTTCGGTATCCACGGCAATGGCGTACACGTCAACCAGCGATGGCGATTGGGCCTGCCAACGCTGGTACAAATTGACGAGAACGGGGCTCTGCTCCTGGCAGTGTTCACAGTCGGGATTGTACAAATAAACCACAATGTAGGGCGCTTTCAGGTCGTAGACGGCCCTTAGCTGGCCATTGATATCCGGTGCTTTCACGTTGGGTCCGGGCTGGTTGATGAGGCTATTGGCCATTTCGGCAGCGCGCAATTGCAGGGCGTAGGTATTGGCAGAATCGGACCAGAAGGCCCGCTCCGGGGTAAAGTGTTGCTGAATCATGTGCACAAAAACCGCTTCGGCATCCATGAGCGTCGTCTTGGTGGGTTCGTAGGCGAGGGCCACCCAGTTGACGAAGTATTTGTAGTATTCCGACCCTTTGGTATTGGGAATTTTCGCCACCAGCCGCTCCAGCGACAAGATGATGGAATCCGGTTGCTGCGGGGTGAGTTCCTCGAAGTACCGCTTCAGTTTGTTGTAAATGACGGGCGTAGCCATCAGGCGGGGGTCCGAGAGGTCTACATCGTCCCAAAATTCCATCCGGTAATAGGTGACCTGGTCTTCGGAGGAAAGCTCGGGGTGAATAGCCGGATTTTGGCCTGCCTTTTTGAATTTGACGAAAAAGGACTGGGGATGATTCTGAAACAGTTGATCGAGCGTTTGCCGGCGTTCTTCGATCAGCGCGTCGCGGCTGGCCTCCAGTTGAGCAAAGGAAGGATTGGACTTGTCCAGGTTCTTCAGTTGGCTCGTGATGGGCTGCAGGCGGCGCTGGTAGTCGGCTTCGTAGCGCAGGTTTTGGTACAACAGTTCGTTGTCGGTGCTTTCCTGCACCTGCATAGCTCCTACCAGGTCATTGATATTGGTCTGCAGACTAAAGGTCTGATCCTCGGAGATGAGGACCTGGAAATTGGCGTTGCTGGGCAATACCACGAAGTACATTCCTGGCTTGTAGGGCTCATCGTGTTTGAAGTGAACCATGCCGTTGGCATCGCTCTCCATTTGATCCACGATAAACTGTTGGTCGTTGAGCATGCCTACCAGCAGTACTTTGTCCGCGCCCATCCCGGCTACCGTGATGGTGATATCGGCATTTTCGGGCTCGGCGACACCGGTAGCTACACTTTCGCCACTGTCTCCGGCGGCATTGCACTGCCAGATACCACAACTTAAAAAACCCAGCAAGAGCAGGGTTCCAAATTTTTTACTCAGGGATAATTTCATGAGACGCAAATTGATTATTGTCATGAGTTAATCGGATTTGGTGCGAAATTAAAGCAAATGTGCCAATTCTCCTTAATTTCGTCGCTATACCTGTCCCTGGTAAAAACAAAACCCCCATGGAAGAGAAAAAACTGGCCGATCTGCTGCCCAATATCAAAGCCCTCGCCCGGGAAGACAAAAAAAACAACCAACGGTTTTTTGCCCGGCTGCGCCGGCGGCCACCCCGCGACCTGGATGCCACCGTGGCCGACCTGCACGCCGCCACCTTCGCCGAGATGGACTGTCTGCAGTGCGCCAATTGCTGTAAAACGACCAGCCCCATCTTTCGCGACGTCGATATTGACCGGCTCGCCCAGCACCGCGGCCAGCGGCCAGCCGATTTTGTGGCGGAATTCCTCCACCTGGACGCCGACGGCGATTACGTGCTCCACAGCGCGCCCTGCCCCTTTTTGGGTGCTGACAATTACTGCTCCGTCTACGCCGCCCGCCCCCGTGCCTGCCGCGAATATCCCCATACCGACCGGAAGAATTTTCATCAGATCCTCGACCTGACTCTCCGGAATACGGCGATCTGCCCGGCGGCTTACCGCATTGTGCAGCGGCTGCGGGCGGTTTTTTGAGGGGGGAAGTGGGAAGGGGGAAGTGGGAAAGGGGGAAGTGGGAAGTGGGGAAGTGGGAAGTGGGAAGTCGGAAGTCGGAAGTCGGAAGGCTATAAGCCGCCGCTGCACGCCGACCAAAAAAGAGGTTGCTACCTTTAATTGCCAGCTCAAAAACGATATTTCGCAAAATACTGGTAGTCAATAGATTAAGAAAAAAGGTAGTTTGAAGTCGGAAGTGGCAGGCAACGCTGAAGACGTGGCAGGCGCGAGCACCCCGAATCAACTCAGCCGTGGCAGTCAAGGGATCACGCGCATCTAAGCGGGCGGGCCTGCTCCTTCAGGACTACGGCTATTACACAAGTTGCAGATAAATTATTGTTGATTTGTTTTAATAGGCAACACCGTATCCTGAGGTTTAGCAAAATGACCGCAGCGCGGTCAAATTATGTTAGCCCTCACACCGCCAATGCTTTCCGACCCCAGCGGGGTCGCACCTACCTTTTTATGATTCTCTGACAAAAGAGGTGACCATCGAACGGACGAAAAAAGCATCTTCTTATCGGTTATGCGTTGGTTTAATGCGACCCCGCTGGGGTTGGGTCGAACAAATTGACTAATCATACTGCTTCTAACATACTTCGACCTCTGTAGAGATCCCAATAAATGACCGCAAAATGGCCAAATTACGTGAACGATAAGATTAACTGAGGTCATACATTGGTAGCCTGCAACTTGTGTGATAGCCGTAGTCCTTCAGGAGACCGCTTGCACAGTAAGCAGCGCCTGCCGCGTCTTTAGCGCGGGCAGTAGGAGGCGCTCGAAATCGGAGGTGGGAGGTGGGAAGTGAGCGCGGAGCCGAAGGCCAGCGCGGCGCGCGGTAGCGCGCAAGGACCAGCGGTGGTAGCGGCGGCGCAGCCAAGCGGACGACGCGGCCGCGACCGCAGGGAAGCGGGGGCCCCCACTCCACCCAGCTAAGGAAAAAGATGTTTATCTTTGCCAACGAACGTTCATTCGTAAATCAGCGAGCTATGCAGTTACCACACTACATCCAGGGCCAGTGGGTGAATCCCCGCCAAGAAGAATTTGTCCAGCGCGACGCCAGCACAGGAGAACTGATCGGTGCCTGCTCTACGGCAGGGCTGGACTTTGCCGACATTCTGGCTTACGGCCGGCAGGTGGGTGGGCCTGCCCTGCGCAAGCTGACCTTCCAGGAGCGGGGTCTGATGCTGAAACGCCTGGCGCTGTACCTGAATGAACGTCGCCAGCGCTACTACCCGCTCAGCTACCAGACCGGCGCCACCAAGGCCGACAGCTGGGTAGATATTGACGGAGGCATCGGTACGCTCTTTGCCTACGCGAGCCTGCGGCGGCAGCTGGGCGATCAGCCCTGGTACGTCGACGGGGAGATGGTGCGCCTGTCGAAGGAAGGCACCTTTGTGGGTACGCACGTGCTGGTTCCGCGCCAGGGCGTAGCGGTGCACATCAACGCGTTCAACTTCCCCATCTGGGGGATGCTGGAAAAGATCGCCGTGAACCTGTTGGCGGGGATGCCGGCAGTGGTGAAGCCCTCGGAGATTACGAGCTTCCTGACCGAAGCCATGGTGCGCGACATCGTGGCCTCGGGCATTCTACCCGCCGGCAGCTTGCAGCTCGTGCAGGGGTCGGGGGTAGGCATACTGGACGGTGTCACGGGCCAGGATGTGGTTACGTTTACGGGTTCGGCCAGCACGGGGCGCAAGCTCAAGGCCCACCCGCGCATCCTCCACGAGGCCGTGCCTTTCAACATGGAGGCCGACAGCCTGAACGCCGCCATTCTGGCCCGGGATGCCGCGCCGGGCACCCCGGAATTTGACCTCTTCATCAAGGAGGTGCGCCGGGAGATGACCACCAAAGCCGGACAGAAGTGTACGGCCATTCGGCGCATCATCGTCCCCGCCGATTTCGTGGAGGACGTGCAGCTGGCCCTGGCCAAAAGCCTGGCGCAAACGACCGTGGGCGACCCCCGCGTGGAAGGCGTACGCATGGGGGCTCTGGTGAGCAAAAAACAGCAGGCGACCCTGGCCCAACGCATTGAGGAACTCATGGGCAGCAGCAGCCTGGTGTACGGCAACCTGGAACAGTTTGCCATGCTGGGTGCCGACAAAGACAAGGGGGCCTTCTGCGCACCCGTGCTGCTGCGCAACGACCACCCGTTTGAGCAACTGGCTACCCACGAGATCGAAGCCTTCGGGCCGGTGGGCACCCTCCTACCCTACGGCACCCTGGACGAGGCCATTGCGCTGGCCAACCTGGGCAAGGGCTCGCTGGTGAGCACCATCTGCACCTACGACGCCACCACCGCCCAGAATTACCTGCTGGGGGCGGGCGCCCAACACGGCCGGATCCTCATCCTGAACCGGGAAAGCGCGCCCGAGAGTACGGGCCACGGCTCGCCCATGCCCCTGATGAACCACGGCGGACCAGGACGGGCCGGCGGCGGGCAGGAACTGGGCGGCCTGCGCAGCGTGAAACACTACCTGCAAACCGTAGCCCTGCAAGGCCATCCCACCATGCTCACCCAGGTGACGCAGCAGTTTATGCCCGGAGCCACCCGCACGGAAAGCGCGTTGCACCCCTTCCGCAAACACTTTGAAGACATTGAGATCGGTGACACCATCACCACCGCCAAACACACCGTCACAGACAGCGACATCAGCAATTTTGCCAACCTCACCGGTGACCGCTTCTACGCCCACGTCGACGATACGTCGCTGGAAGGCACCCCCTTTACGCAGCGCGTGGCGCACGGCTACTGGGTGCTCAGCAAGGCCGCCGGCCTGTTTGTAGAGCCCCGCAAAGGGCCGGTACTGCTGAACTACGGACTGGAAAATTGCCGCTTCACCAAACCCGTCTACCCCGGCATGACCATCGGCGTGTACCTGACGGCCAAAGAAAAGATCGTGCAGGAGCAACGCGAAGAGGAAGATTACCGCAAGGGCATCGTGAAATGGCTGGTGGAAGTATACGACGAGACCAACGAGACGGTCGCTATTGCCACCATTCTGACGATGGTGAAGTTGCGCGGAGAATAGGGCCTGACAGCCCGGCAGTTTTGCCATTTATACCTTACCTTATGATCTAAAAGGCCACCGCAATGGACGCCCCAATTCAACCAGATACTTCCGCTGGCAAACGGCAACGCAGCGGCGCTATCAGGCGGTTCTTCCCTTTGATCGACAGCCTGCAGGCTTACGACAGGTCTGCTTTCCTGACCGACCTCAATGCAGGCCTACTGGTGGGCGTTATCCTCATCCCCCAGGGTATGGCCTACGCCGAGCTGGCAGGGGTGCCGGCGATCTACGGCTTGTATACGGCGCTTTTTCCCGTGCTGATCTACGCTTTTCTGGGCAGCTCGCGGCATTTGTCGATCGGCCCCGTCGCCATCTCCTCGTTGCTCCTTTTTGCGGGGGTTTCGCAGCTGGCCACGCCTGGTTCAGCGGAATACGTTGGGCTGGTGATTACCTGTGGTTTTCTGGTGGGCGCCCTGCAATTCCTGCTCGGGGTTACCCGGTTGGGTTTCCTGGCCAGCTTTCTGTCCTACCCGGTCATTACAGGTTTTACCTCGGCCGCAGCCGTCATTATTATCCTGAGCCAGGTCAAAAGCATTTTTGGGCTGGCGATTTCCAGCACTGCGGGTTTCCGGGAAGCAAGCCAGTACTTTTTTGAGCACCTGGCCGACATCAACCTGGTCACCCTGGCCCTTAGCCTCGGTAGCCTGTTGTTGTTGCTGGGCCTGGGGAAATGGTTCCCCAAAGTTCCGGGGGCGTTGTTGGTCGTCATCGGTAGTATTGCGTTGTGCTACGGTGCCCAACTCGATACTTTAGGCGTGGCGATTATCGGCACTATTCCGAGCGGCATCCCGGCTTTCAGCCTACCCCAACTCGGCCTCCAAAGCGTACGGGAACTGGGGCCAACCCTGGTGACCCTGACCCTCATGGGTGTGGTGGAATGCATCAGCATTGGCAGAAGTATTGCCGACCAGCAACGGACTTATGAGATTGATGCGAACCAGGAACTCATCGCAATTGGGATGTCGAAAATGGTTGGTGGCTTCTTTGCTGCCATTCCTTCCTCGGGGAGCTTCAGTCGCTCGGCCATCAACGCCACCGCGGGCGCCCGTTCCCAGCTATCTACCCTGGTAGCTGCCCTGCTGGTCCTGCTGACCTTGCTCTTTTTAACGCCGCTGTTCTACTACCTGCCAAAGGCTATTCTGGCCACCATCATTATTCTTTCGGTCTTTAAGCTGATTGCCGTCCAGGAAGCTTATAAGCTCTGGCAAAGCCACCGCAGTGACTTTTGGATGCTCCTCATCACCTTTGGCAGCACCTTGTTGCTGGGCATTGTCACCGGTGTGTTCCTGGGTGTCATCCTGTCGCTGGCAATGGTACTGTACCGCATTTCCACTCCCCACGTAGCGGTACTGGGGCGGGTACCCGGCAAGACGTACTACCGCAATATCGAGCGGTTCGACAGCGTCATTGAGGTGGCCGATCACCTCATTGTCCGTTTCGATCAGCAACTGTACTTTGGCAATGCCGATTTTTTTAAAGACCGCATCCGTCACCTCATCAAGCAGCACAAGGCTCCGCTCCACGCGGTCTTCCTCGACGCCCAGGGCATCAACGCGATCGATAGCAGTGGGATGCGCAGCCTCCTCGACCTCAACCGCGACCTGACCGAGCGTGGCATCCATTTTTACATCTGCAACCCCATCGGGCCGATTCGGGACCGGATTAAAATCCACAACGAAAAATACCCAAACGAGGCCCTCACCTTGTCCATGTTTCTCCACGATGCCGTCATGCAAGAAATAAACGGCGGCTAAGCTAAGCAGCTGGCCGCTCAGGACCTTTCCGACGACTGGCTCGGCTCAGTAGGTGTGTTTTCCGCGGTTCCACCCGTGTTTGCCCAGGAATTCGGCAGCCGATTCGGCGGCGGGTTCTTCCAGTTGGGTACCCATGCTGTCGTTCCAGCGGTTGAGGTAACCAAAGAGCGCAATGACCCCCATGATTTCTACTACTTCGCCCGCGGTCCAGTGGCGGCGCATGTTTTCGGCGATGGCGTCGTCTACGGCGTTGGGCACCTGCGAGGCCGCGATAGCCAGGTCCAGCGCGGCCCGCTCGGCGTCGGAAAAAGCCGGATGGGTGCGGTATTCCCAGATGTTGTCCAGTTGCTCATCGGCGGCGCCGTAGCGCTCGGCGGCCCGAATGGCGTGGGCTTCGCAGTAGCGGCAGCCCGTTGTCCGGCTCGACAGGTAGGCGATCAGGCGCTTGAGGGCACTCGTCACACGGCCCTGGTTTTCCATTACCGCCTGGTTCATCTCGAGAAAGGCATTGGCTATCCGTGGCCGGTGCATCATGGTGAACAGGCTGGTAGGCGTGAAGCCCAGCGTCTCCTGGTAAAAATCGGCCATCTCGCGGAGCTTGGCGTCGCCGCTGTGGTCCAACGGCGCAACAAGGGGTTGTTTCATCTTGAAAGGTTGTTTTTTGCGGCGGTAAAGTACGGATTTAAAGGAGAGGTGGAAAAGTGGAAAAGTGGAAAGGTGAAAAAAAGTAAAAAGGTGTAAACGGGGAAAGGTGAAAATGGGAGGTTGGCAATCGGGGCTCATTCCAAAATCTTAAATTTTAAATCGTACATCTTACATTATTTAAGATTTAAGATGTACGATTTACGAGGTTTGATTTTTTTGGCGGAGCAAGGTGCTTGGTTACCTGTCTCTGGTTTTGCTTTTGCACAACTTTTATACCTTTCCACGCGCCTGCCACGTCTTCAGCGTGGGCCAATTTCCAATTCCCACCTCCTACCTACAATTGGTTCTCGCGCCTGCCACGTCTTCAGCGTGGGCGGCGCAGCGCAGCGGCGGCTCGCGGCGCATTCGCCAGGTGCTGGGCTCGGGCTCCTTGTTTACACCTTTACACTTTTCCACGCGCCTGCCCAAGCGGTCTCCTGAAGGAGCAGGCCCACCCGCCCAGACGCGCGGGATCCCTTGATCGCCACGGCTGAGTTGATGCTGGGTGCTCGCGCCTGCCACGTCTTCAGCGTGGGCCATTTCCGACTTTCTCGCCTCGGACTTTGCCTCCCGCCCCTCTGCTTGCTGCCCAAGCGGTCTCCTGAAGGAGCAGGCCTACCCGCCCAGACGCGCGTGACCCCTTGATCGCCACGGCTGAGTTGATACTGGGCGACTCGCAGCGCAGATGAGAGAAAAAGACGAGCGTTTCCAATAAATCGCTCCGCCCTAACTTTTACACCTGCCCAACCTTTACACGTTTACACCCTTTTTTACACCTGCCCAACCTTTACCCTTTTACACATCGCAACATTTACACCTTTTTTTATAGCTTCAAAAACCGTTCCTGCCCACTGGCGGCGCCATTGGCCCAGCGCAGCAGGTAAGTGCCGGCGGGTAAGGGGTGGAGGTCGAAGAAGGTATTCGTGTTTTTTTCGTCCACTTGCTGGAACAGCAGGCGGCGGCCGTTCAGGTCATAGACCTCCAACTGCCAGTCGGGGTTGCTGCTGGCGGGTAGGTCTATTTGCAGACGTCCCCGCACCGGAACGGGCCAGATGGCGGGCTTAACGACGGCCAGCTCCCCGTCGAAGCGGACGGCGATGAGGCCGAAGAATTCGTTCGTCCCATCATAATCGAACTGCTGGAGGCGGTAGTAGTTGAGGCCAGCGGCTGGACGGGTATCGACAAATTCGTAATCAACCCGCTCGTTGCTATTCCCCTGGCCTTCGACGCGGCCGATGGTTTGAAATTCCTGGCCGCCATCGGTGCTGCGCTGCACCAGAAAGTAGGCGTTGTTGGCTTCGGTGGCGGTGGCAAAGGTGAGGCGGACCTGGTCGTCGAAATGTTGTCCTTGCAGGTGGAATAAGCTGACCGGTAAAACGGAGGCGTGATAGCCCAGGTAAGCGGCATCGGTAGGGGCGGCGGCATCGGCGGCGGCATTCGTGATGGTCGTCCACTCGGACAAGGTAAAGGTGGCATTGGGTGTGACGACGTCGCTGTTGCGGTACATGGATAGGTCCGTCCCCCAATCCGTGCCGTCGCCCACCACGTCGATCCGGTTGTTCCACCCGCTGCCGGATACGGTAAGCCCATCGGTGGCGGTGGACAGGAGGATGAGGTCATCGCCATTGAAGCCACAGAAGTTCACCCCTATTGCACTACTCATCGCGTATGCCGGATTGGCCGCAAAGCCATTTTTAAACAGCATGGACCCCAGGGCCGGGATGACGCCCGTCAGTGCTTGCCCAAAAGAAGCGGTGTTGCCAGCCGGATCATCCGCTCTTTCGTTGGCGTACGAGTAAGCCCGAATGCCATTGGCGGCTAAATCGTAGGCGGTGGCACCAAAGTTGGTGATTTCGAGGTATTTGTCGTTTTCAACTCCGGCATAGTACTGGGTAATTAAAACCTGGCTGTTCCCGGCAAAAAAGGCGAGCAATAAACCAGCCAGTAGTCCTCGTTTTTTCGGGTGAAGCCACCCCTTCCTTTTTGTAATTTTCTGGTTTTCAGTGTAGCATAGCGGCAGCAGCAAAGAGCCCATACCGCGCACATTTGAGAGCACGTTGTCGCGTTTCATGGTTTTGGTTTTAGGTGAATAGTATTAAAACAGAGAAGGAAAATAGAAAAAACAAATCACTTTTGCAAACAAATTGTAAATTTTAATAAAAAAACAAACTTAAGTAAACATTAATTCCACCTATATAAAAAGTAGCCTGCTGAAATAAAAAAGAGGGAAAGAGAGATGGGCAAAGTCGGAGGTGAGCGAAGACGGAAGTGGGAAATCGGAGGAGGGAAAGAGGTTAGGCGGGGCAATAGGCAATAAAAACAACCGTAGCCACATGCCTTTTATCCTTTCCCACATTAAATGATTGCAAATAAAATATTCCGACTTTTTTTAGGGGTCAGGCAGCATTTTTGCCTTTGTCCGGCTCTACCCTATAAAGGCAAGATAATTTTCATTGCTTTGCTGTTGGTGAAGCAAACTACTCTCAAAACAATGGCCGCTTGGTAGCACTACCAGGCGGCCATTTCGTTTTTTAGCACCTTTAGCCGCTGGTCCTAAGGACCGGTCTCCTGAAGGAGAAAGGTGGCAGTGGGAGAGGTCATTTTGGGGAATTGCCCATTGATCTAGGCGTCTGCTTATTTACTT
>PZPC01000057.1 GCA_003045895.1 Bacteroidota bacterium | reverse complement strand
AATGGCGCCCAAAATCTAAAAGCCGAACCGGGAACTAACCCAATTCGGCTTCTAGCAGACCTAAACGTTAGGACGCTGCTTAAAGGCGGCGACGCTCTTTGATACGCGCCTTCTTGCCTACCCGCTCGCGCAGGTAAAACAACCGGGCACGACGAACTTTACCGTGCTTGGTAATTTTAATCTCTACGATGTTGGGGGAAGCAATCGGAAAGATCCGCTCTACACCAACACCGTTAGAAATTTTCCGAACGGTAAACGTGCGGGTAGCACCTTCACCTTTAATTTGTATTACATCACCGCGAAAGTCCTGGGTACGCTCTTTGTCCCCTTCTACGATCTTATAGCTTACGATTACATTGTCACCTGCACGGAAAGAAGGTAGTTCTTTCGCCTTAGACAATTGCTCGTTTACGAATTTAATGGCATCCATTGTTAACCTGTTTTTTAGCCGTGCAAAGGTATATTTTTTTGTTGGATAAAAAACCATTTGCTGATTTTTTTCATCGAATGAGCGTAATATAACTCTTCAGCTCAACGGGCTTTCCCCTGGGATCTTTGAATTTAACCCCCACCAGGTACACCCCGGCGGGTTGTTGCTGTCCGACATTGTTTTTTTGGCCGTTCCAGCTAGCCGTTGGGTCGCTGGTATCGAACATGGGTTCGCCCCAGCGATTCCAGATGACCATTTGGAAGTCCATAATCCCTGGCAGGATCCCCACCCCTTTAAACGTATCGTTGTTTCCATCGCCATTGGGGGTAAAGGCATTCGGCAAGTAGTACCTGATCTCGGGAATGACATCAATGATCGCCGTGGCGGTATCCGTGCAGCCACTGGGGTGAGCAACCACCTGCGTCACCAGGTAGATGCCCGTGTCGGGAAAAACAACGCGGGGGCTGGGAAACGGGCTGCCCGGTGGCCCTCCCCCGAAGTCCCATTGCCAGCGGATCGCCCCCTGGGAGGCATCGGTAAATTGTACCTCCGGAAAAAGATTACTGGGTTGGTCGGGCGCGTAGGAGAACCCCGCCACCGGCGAAGGCAGAATGGTGATCAGGTTGTTAAAGGTCGTATCCGTCGCACAGCCAATGG
Source organism: Bacteroidota bacterium (assembly GCA_003045895.1). GTDB lineage: Bacteria > Bacteroidota > Bacteroidia > Chitinophagales > Saprospiraceae > Lewinella. Next base: position 32,511 of record PZPC01000057.1, on the reverse strand, counting down.
GCGACGTAATGGACACCCTGACGGTGTAAGTACCCGGCTGCTCATAGGTGTAGAAAGGGCTAATGTCCGTGCTGGTACCGCCATCGCCAAAGTCCCAGTTGATCAGGTAAGTCGAATCAATGGGAAAGGACAGGTTGTTAAAGAACAGTTCCGCCGGTTGGCAGGCGATGGCCGCACTCGGCGAGATCACGATCAGGGCAGGAACGGGGAAATAATTTAAAATCTGGGTCTTGCTCGACTCACAGGCATTGGTGTCGCGCACCGTCAGGGTGATGGGTATATTGCCGGGATCCCGGTAGACGTGGGTCGGATTTTGGACGCGCCCAGTCTGGCCATCACCAAAATTCCAGCGCCAGTCGGTCAGGCAGCAAGAACCGGTGGTCGATAAATCGGTAAAAATGACCGGACCAGCTACGCAAGTGTCGTAGGCAAAGGAGAAATCAGCGTCAATGGCCGGAAAAATATTGACGAAAATCCTGGCGGTATCCCCGCAATCGGTATTTTCGTTGAGGATCAGCCGCCCCTCGTACTCCCCTACCCCAGGAAAAGTAACGGATGGGTTCCACTCGTTAAACGTCTGGGTTTGTCCGTTGCCGACTTCGAAAGTCCATTCAAAATTATCGATGTACGTCTCCTGGAAACTCTGGTTGATAAAATCGATGGTGTAGTCGCCACACGAATTGACGACGAACTCCTGGTCACTCAACTGAAAATCTTCCTCAATATCCGCCACCACCGTCGGGTCACAGTTGGCGACGTTGAACTGAAAATCGCGGACGATCCTGCTCAACAGCACCCCATTGCGGTATTCGGACACACAGACCCCCACCACAAACTGCCCCTGAAAAGTGGGGCGACCGGTAATGATGCCCGTAGAGGGGTCGATGCGAATGGTAGGGCTGCCACCCATAGGCGCGCCGGGCGTATAATTTGGCGCCCGAAAGGTAACCTCGAAGTAAGGCGGCGGACAGGCTGGAATAGGATTGGCTCCCCCACAGGTATTGTAGAAAAGTGGATCCAAATTCGGGCCACCGCCGAGCAAGGGCGCGCAGAACTCATAAACCAGCAAATCACCGTCCGGATCGGTAGCCGAGTGGTCGTACACCAGCGGGGCGTTGTTACAGATGATAATGGGCGGGTAGGTATCAAAGCTGGGGCTGCTGTTGCAAACCTGCTGGGCCTGCGGCGTCAGCTCCACGGCAAAGGTAGCGCCAGAAGATTCCGGCGCGATAATATTATTGATCGTGACATTGCGGCAACAACGCTGGTACGAAACAAAATAGCTGCTCGTAGATTGGGGCAAGGTGAGGACAAACTGGTAAACCCCCTCCTCCCCGCATACATTCGGGGGCACCAGGCAGGGGTAATCGGGCTCATCAATGGGCGACTGCGACTGCAGCGGAATACTGACCTGCTGAAAGGGCGAAGCCTGGGATTGTCCGCTGCAATTGTTGGCGCTGGTGCAGCGGTAGATTCCAATTTCCGCCACCGGATCGAGTTCCGCACAGTTCGTACAGTTGCAGTCCCGGTAAACGCGCAGGGTGAACTGGTAGCGATCATTACCCAGGCATTCGTAGGTCATGACCCCGCCCACGATGTGGCGAGCCGCTAGCCCGTGAGCCGTTGACAAAAACAATAACATCCATACCAACCTCCTGACATTCATAATTCTACCATTAAGTTTAAGTTTACCTGATCAAAGTCACGAAGCCCTTGTAATTCAATGGCTCTCCCCGCGGGCCCAACATCATGGCCTCGTACAGGTAAATACCCGTAAATTCATCCCGGCCCGTATTCCCCTTTCGGCCGTTCCAACCCACGAAGGGGTCAGCCGAAGAAAAGACGGGTTCCCCCCAGCGGTTCCAGATCTGCATTTGAAACTGTTTGACCCCCCGGATAAATCCCTTGGGGCGAAATTCGTCGTTCAACCCATCTCCGTTAGGGGAAAACGCATTGGGAAAGAAGAAAGTTATTTCTGGTTTTACATCTACGTATTGGGTCAGCGAGTCGATACAACCACTGGGATGGGTAACCACCTGGGTAATGTAGGCCAAACCCGTGTCCGCAAATACGTAGGAGGGGTTGGGCTGTAAGCTGGTAGCTTCGCCATTGAAATCATAGAACCAGCGGTAGGTGTCCCTGGCCTCGTCCGCAATTTGCACCTCCGCCGCAAAATTGGTGAGCATCGTGGGGGAAAAACTAAAGCCGGATGTCGGCGCGGGCTCCATGAAGATCAGGTCATTGAACACGGTATCGGTGGTGCAGCCGATGGGGCTGGTGATGGCCAAACTCACGGAAAACGAACCAGGTGATTCGTACAGGTAGGTCGGACTCAGGTCACTGCCGGTGCCGCCATCTCCGAATTCCCAGTCAAAGGTGTAAGTCTCATCGATGGGGAAACTGAGGTTGTCGAAAAATATTTCGGCGGGCACACAGCCCCGGTAATCGCTCGGTGCAATGACGATCAGATTGGGTACGGGAAAATAATTGACCGTTTGGGTGCTGTTGTTCGTGCAGCCGTTCTCGTCGACAATTCCCAATTCAACCACAAAGCTGCCCGGAATAGCATACTGGTGACTATTGGCCACCAGGTCTTCGGCCGCTCCGTCGCCGTAGCGCCACTGGTTCGACACAATGGCTTGCCCGCCGGCGGTCGTGCTCAGGTTGGAAAACACCACGGGTTGTGCCACGCAGGTGTCGTAGGCGAAGGTAAAATCGCTGGTTAACTCCGGGAAAATATTGACGAGAACCCTGGCGGTGTCCCGGCAAACGGTGGAGGTCGGATTGACGACCATTAGTCCTTCGTAGGTGCCCACCCCCGGAAAGTTGTAGGAAAAGTCGCGGGTGGTCCCTACCACCGCCTGCCCGTCAATTTCAAATTCCCAGCGATAGGCATTGATATTGGCCAACAAGCCCGATTCATTGACAAAATTCACCTGGGTGTCGCCGCAGGAAGAAACGATAAAATCGCCCCCTGCGGTAAGTGAATCCCCCCGGATGCCGGCGAAGACCGTTACTTCACAGGTGGTCACATTGAACTGGAAATCGCGGCGAACGGTACTCAGCAGCACCCCATTGCGGAATTCCGACACACAAACCCCGACCACAAACTGTCCGGTAAACTGAGGCTGCCCGGTCATGAGTCCGGTCGCTGAATTCACTTCCAGGTTCGCCGTTGCGCCCAGCGGGCGGCTAACGGTATAAGTGGGGGCCAGAAAGGTGACATTGTTATAGGGAAATGGCAAGTCCGGATCGGGTGCAACCCCATTGGGGTCCCCTTGTCCGCCAGAGTTTCCACCCCCCAGAAAGGGGCTACAGAACTCGTAGACCAGCTGGTCGCCTTCGGCATCAACGGCCGAAAAATCGTAGCTGAAAGGCTGCCCGGCGCACAAAATGGCAGGGGGGTATTCCGTAAAGGTCGGGCTGCTATTGCACAACAGCTGGGCCTGTGGCGTCAGCTCCATATTATAGGTCGTGCCCGAAGATTCGGGGTTGAGGATATTGGTGATGGTGTTGTTGCGGCAGCAACGCTGGTAAACCACATTGTAAGCCTGGCTGACAATCGGCAGGTCCAGTGTAAAGATGTAGGTTCCACTTTCGACACACACATTATCGGGAACGATAATACAGGGATTGTTGATGTTTTCGGCAATATCGATCTCCTCAATCGTGGGTGCCTCGAGGTAGAAGGTTCCGTATTCGTTGTTGCCCTGGTAAACGGTAACGTGCATGTTGACCACAAAGGTCGGGCTGTCAAATTCAGAGCCCCCGCTTTGGCAGTCGCGATACACATTGATGGTGAATTCGTAGGTGTTGCTATTGGTAGCCGGATCGTTGTTGGTAAATCCCAGGCACCGGTAAGTGATTTCTCCACCGATCAGGTGAGCCGCGTAGGACTGCCCGGCAATGCCCAGCAAAATAGCCAACAGAAAGAACCGCAGGAGTAAGGTGTTTTCTTGCAAAACTTTATTTTTTTTGTGGTTAACAAAACAATACGCCCGAAAAAATCAAGTTCATATAAGCGTAGATTATCAACTCGTAGTGTAAAACCGGCCAAAGTGGAAAAATCGTATATATTAACACCACCTATAGCCTTTTAATTCCTATCCCAAAGACGGCGCTGTGCCTTTTGGGTAATTTGCTTAGCCAAATTACTCACATTATCCGGCAAAACCAGTGCAAAAATTCAGGTTCGTATAGTATTGGACATATCCTTGCCCCAATTGCGTTGGGTCAGTGGGATAAGTGCTGTTGTTTTATCCTGGTTTAATACAACTATTCAGTTGCCCGTAAAACACCCCAGTTATACGTGTATGCTGTGATTCAAACTGTTTTTTATGCTCATGACTGCTACACAAGCTGCTGGCTTTATGATTCAACGCTACGATCTGGAAGGAGCCGCACGAATAATCGAAAACGAAGGACTGGTCTTATTACCAACCGATACCCTCTGGTGCATTGCGTGTGCTGCCGACGATCCGGTAGCGGTGGAACGGCTGCGCCGCTTAAAAACCCCCAGTTTAGAGCAGCCGTACGAGATCCTCTTTGCTTCGTTGGACATGCTCAAGGCTTATGCACCGCGTCTTCATCCCCGCTTAGAGACCCTCCTGGTCTATCACTTGCGCCCCTTGACCATCCTTACCGAGGCCAGCCCGGTGATCAGGCCGCACGCCATTTTTGCTGATGGCAGAATGGCCGCCAGAATTACCCGTGACAACTACTGCCGAAGCCTCATCCAACTCGTCAACCGGCCATTGCTCACCAGCATTGCCCACTACAGCGGCAGCCCGTACCCCAGCCATTTTGGCCGCCTGCGCTCTGATATTGTTGAAGGAATAGACTACGTGTCCAAATACCGTCCTAAAGAAAGTGCTACTGCCCGGCCAACCATTATTGTCCAAATGGATGAGCTGGATGAGCTGGATTTCTTGCGCGAGTGAGGGGCCGAAAAGCCAGCATTGCTTATGCGCCACGTAATATTTAAGAAGAGCGGCATAAAGCTGAGGTCTGGCAAAATGACCGCAGCGCGGTCAAATTATGTTAGCCCTCACACCGCCAATGCTTTCCGACCCCAGCGGGGTCGCATTAAATGACCCCATGACCGATAAGCTGCGGTCATTTTTTAAGACCTCAGCGTGATGGATACCTTTTAAATATCGCTCTTCCTAAAGAAGGGGTGGCGCATGAGCAATTCCAGGTTAAAAGCTTGCTGGTTTTAAGGTTGGAGAGATGTGTCTTAACCGTAGACGTTTATGGCGCTGGGTGCAACAAATTAATAGTAATTCCCCTGCAACTTGTGTAATAGCCATACCCCTTCAGAAGGCTCAATACGCCATAAATTCTACGACCGGTGTGGCTTTACCCGAACAGGTCACCTGGATGATGTTCCCGTATTCCGATTCGGCAAATGCCGGATAAGCGTTGGTACCATCCAGGAGGCCGGCGAGTGTGGGGGTGCTGTTGGAATGGCCAACCACCAACACGTTTTTACCGGCGTATTCCCGTTGCAGCTGGGCCGCGAAAGCCGGCAAATCTCCCGGGGCATAGATTTGAATGGCCAGTCCTTGCCGGGCAGCTACCGGTTGGGCCGTCAGTCGGGTACGCTGAAAATCGGTGCTAAAAATAGCATCCAACTTAACCTTTGCCAGGCGGGCGGCCAGTTTGTGGGCGCGCTCCTGGCCCGCGGGGGTCAACTGGGGGTCGTCACCCGCCTCTTTCTCGGCGTGGCGCACCAGGTAAATCGTGAGCGTTTCCCGGGCCTCGGCCCCGGCCTGGGAACGGGTATCTCCTGCCGACTTACACGAAGACATCAGATTGAGCAAACCAAGTAACAAAACGAAGCGAAGCATAGTAAATAATTTGCCTCAATATCGCTTTTTTTCTTCAACTTCACCCCTGATGGAAATCAATTCCCATAAGACCCCACCCCTGCGTACCCGGTTGGCGCCTACCCCCAGTGGGCTGCTGCACCCCGGCAACGGGTTGTCCTTTATCCTCACCTGGGCCATTGCCCGGGCCCAGGGTGGTACCATCCTCCTGCGCATCGACGACCTGGACCAGGCACGCTGCCGGGAAGCTTACGTGGAAGATATTTTCCGCACCATCGACTGGCTGGGGATCGACTACGACGAAGGGCCAACGGGGGTAGCTGATTTTCAGGCCAACTGGTCGCAACACCTGCGCCTCGACCACTACCAGCAGGCACTGGAGGAGCTGCGCAGTTCCGGCCAACTTTTCGCCTGTGCATGTAGCCGCAAAGCAATACGAGCGCTGGCGCCTGATGGCCCCTACCCCGGAACCTGCCAACAGAAATCATTGCCTTTCGACCAGCCCAACGTCGCCTGGCGCATTTTTCCTCCCCCTACCGCTGCGGCGGTACAGCTGCGGATCTGGCAACAAGGATTAACCCGCGTCACCATCGACCAGCCCGACGCATGGGTGCTGCGGCAAAAAGACGGTTTTCCCGCTTACCAGATCGCCTCCCTGATCGATGACACCCACTATAAGATCAACTTTATTGTGCGGGGGGCCGACTTGTGGGATTCGACCCTGGTGCAATGCTATCTGGCACAATTGCTCGATCATACGACCTTTTCCGACGCCGTATTTTACCACCATCCGCTGCTCCTGGACGAAAAGGGCAACAAGTTGTCAAAAAGCCAGGGCGCCGATGCCCTGCAATCCTGGCGAAAGGCGGGCCAGTCGGCAGCGGTGCTCTACCGCCTGGCCGGTCAGCACCTGGGGTTGCCGCACCCGGTGCTGGATGCGCAGGCGCTGGTGCAAGCCCTGCAGTCGATTAATAAAAAATAACTTATTTTTGGTCCCTTTATCCACACGACCCCCTTCCCCATGTCTCGACGCAAATGGTATGATTACGTTCCGCATCCGGTGGTGATGCTCTTTATCATCATCGTGTTGGCGGCGGTGATGACACACGTGCTGCCAGCAGGTGTGTATGACCGCGAAGTCATCGATGGTACCCAGCGGGTTGTCCCGGGTTCTTACCACCGGGTCGCGCAAGCGCCCGTAAGTTTTTTCGGTATTTTCAAAGCTTTACCAGCAGGTTTCGTGACGGCAGCGCCCGTCGTTTTTGTGGTGCTGGCCAGTGGCATTATGTTTGGTATTCTCGAAAAAACAGGGACGGTAGAAAATACCGTGGGAACGGCCATTCGCAAGTTGGGCTTACAACGGCGGTACCTGCTGGTTTTCCTGCTCACCTACCTGTTTGGCCTGTTGGGCGTAGTCATCGGCTACGAAAACAACATCGCTATGGTACCCATTGCGGCAGTCGTAGCACTCGCCCTGGGTGGCGATCTGATGTTGGCGGCGGGCTTATCGGTGGGCGCCATTACGGTAGGCTTTGGCCTTTCACCCATCAACCCGTACACGGTCGGCATTGGGCATAAAATAGCCGAAATGCCCCTCTTTTCGGGGGCTGGCCTCCGCACGAGCCTTTGCTTTCTGGGGCTGACCCTGCTGGCGTGGTACAATGTCCGTTATTTTAAAAAAATCGTTGCCGATCCGGCCAGCAGCCTGGCGCTCAATTTGGATACGGCGGGCTTTCAACTGTCCAGGCCGTTGGACCAGTATACCATCAGCCGGAACAATGCGCTGGTGGGTTCGGTTTTTCTCGGTGGCATTGTGGTGATGCTCTACTGCGTTTTTGAGTACCACTGGGGGCTGGCCCAAATTTCGGCGATTTTTATCCTGATCGGGATTGTCGCCGGACTGGTGAGCCGCATGTCGGGCACTGAGCTGAGCGAAACGGCCCTGAAGGCGGTCGCAGTGGTTGCTCCGGGTGCTTTTATGGTTGGTTACGCCACGGCCATCAAAGAGGTACTGGAAATTGGCCAGATCAACGACACCATCTCGCATCACCTTTCCCTGTTGCTCATGGGCTTACCCACAACCGTTTCGGCCGTAGGCATGAGCATGTGCCAGAGTATGATCAACCTGATGATTCCTTCGGGCAGTGGCCAGGCCCTGGCCACCTTGCCCATTATGATCCCACTGGGCGAAGTGCTGGGACTGACCCGACAAACAACGATCCTCGCTTTCCAGATTGGCGACGGGGTGACCAACCTGTTCAATCCGGCGCTCGGCGGCCTGATCGCCATGCTGAGCCTCTGCCGCATACCTTTCGATCGCTGGTTGCGGTTTATTCTCCCCCTCACCGGGCTCTTGCTCTTATTGGCGTGGGCGTTTCTGGTGGTGGGCGTTTGGGTGGGCTATCGTTAACTCACAAGTATTTGGACAATAATAAATTTACATTTTTTGACTCAAATGATTAGCTCGAAACCGCTCATTATCAATCGCTTATTCCTTCGCTAATAATTTGAGCATGTAAATTTATTATTGTCCCGGCTTTTTTTGTAAAAAAACTATCAAACAACAACGCATGGTAAACGCACGCAGCTTACTCGCCGACCTGGTCGCATTTCCCGTTTTGGGTGGCGAAAGCAATTTGTCGATTCTGGAATACATCAAAACCTACCTGACCCGTCACCAGGTTCCCTTCCAGCTGGTGCCCAACGAGGAAGGGACCAAAGCCTCGCTGCACGCCCGGATCGGGCCACCAGTAGATGGCGGCATCATCCTGTCGGGGCACATGGATGTGGTGCCGGTAGCCGGACAAGACTGGGCCACCGATCCTTTTGTGCTCACCGAAAAGGAGGGTAAGCTCTACGGCCGTGGTAGCTGCGACATGAAAGGGTTCCTGGCTTGTGTGTTGGCAGTGGTTCCGCAAATGGTGCAGGCCGACCTGAAAAAACCCATCTACCTGGCGTTCTCCTACGACGAGGAAGTTGGGTGTATCGCTGCGCCTGCGCTCATCCGGGCCATTACGGCCTATTACGACGAAAAACCCAAGTACGCCATCATTGGCGAACCGTCGGAACTCCAACCGGTGGTGGGCCAAAAGGGAATCTGTGTGTTCAAAACCACGGTCCTGGGGTCGGCCGGACACAGCTCCCGGATTCGGCAGGAAGTGAGTGCCATCCACGAGGCGGCCCGGCTGGTGATGTGGCTGGAGCAGAAAATGAATGACCTCGTAGCCGCCGGGCATACCGACGACCGCTTTTCGCCCAACCACTCTTCCCTACACGTAGGAAAATTCAACGGGGGAATCGCCCACAATGTCATTGCCGACAGTTGCTCCTTCCTCTTGGACATTCGCGTAATTCCGATGGATAAAGTAGCGGATATTTTGGCCGACTACGAAGCGTTTTGTCAGGCGCGCGTCCAGGAACTGCGCCAACGTTTTGTGGGTGCCGATATCCGCATTGAGCTCTACCACCCCAACGTTCCCGCCCTGGATACCCCGGAACACCTGGAGATCGTGCCTTTGATCCGGCAACTCAGTGGGCAGCATACCCTCACCACGGTGGCCTATGCCGCCGAAGCGGGCCAGTTTGCGGAAGGTGGCTTCCAGAGCGTGATCTGTGGCCCGGGCTCGATTGAACAGGCTCACCGGGCCAATGAGTTCATCAGCATCGAGCAACTGGACAAAGGGGTGGCCTTTGTGGAACGAATTACAACATACGCCTCCGAGGCTTAAAAACCCGCATTCGCATTGCCATTGGCGTCGCCTGTTTTCACGGCCACAAAATCGGGCATGGAAAACCCGGCGTTCAGGTTGAACGTGATGCTGTTGTCGCGAACAGCGGTGGGCCAGGGTGCCAGCGGGTCGGCAAAAGACGGGTTGGCCACAAAGAACTGCCAGGAAGGAGCGCCACCGTCACCAAAATCAGGCGTAATGGTGAGGATCAACTTCCGGATGCGGATCATGTCCAGGGTCGTCATGGAATTGCTCAGGTTCACATCACAAGCCAGCATTTTGTAAGGCGGCATGGTATCGGTACCGAGGATATGTTTCTGCATTCGGATCAAGTCGGCGGTGGTAACACCGTTGCGGTACTGGTCTTCGCCTTTGGTGAATGCCAACCGCAGTTCGCCCTGAGCCGGCAAATTAACGGGAAGCGTCAGGCGGCCTTCCTGGCCCGTTTCCGTGGTAGCCAGCCATTCATTGTTCAGGTAAAAGGTGACCGCGACCCCAGCCACGGGTTCCTCGTCATCGGTGGTGACCAAAGGACTTCGGATGGGGGCCAGGGCATCAAGTTGCAGCGGAAGCGTCCCCAGTGGATCGAGCCAGTTTTTCAGTCGGCTACCGTCGTCGGGGCCTTCCCAGGCCATGGACAAGCGGCCAAAAAAGCCGAGGGAATTGTCGCAGGTAGTGGTGCCGGCATCGCCGTTCAGCTGCCCGACCACCCGGTGGTGTTGATCCAGGAGCGCCGCGCCGGACGATCCCACCTCAATGGTACCGTTGCTGTAGCGAACCCGGAAGTGTTGGTTGGGGGGCGTGGTCACCCCGTTGTTCCAGATGATGGAATTGGCAAAAACGGTAGCCGGTGTAGTAGACAACGAAATTTTCTGGATATCGCCGCGGGGATGGTGAAGGACGGCGGCCGAATCGGGTGGCGTGCCGCTGCGATCCCAACCCGCAAAGTACAATTCCATATTGAAAGTCGTCTCCGGAAAAATATCGAGCAGCAGAAAATCCATGGCGCGGCGGCCGGCGAGGGAATCGCAGCCCAGAACCGGTCGGTAGGCGGGTGCAACGGCAGGGTTCGGGCAGGTTTCGGAGGCAAAATAAAAATCGAAGCGCCATAAATCGTAGAGCGGGGTATACCCGTCCATACAATGGAAAGCCGACAAGAAAAGCAAGCGGCCGTCCTGGGCCGTATTGTTGAGCAGGGTGCCCGTGCAATAGCCCGTTCCTTCCTCCACCACGACAATAATCCGCGCTACGGCGTTGCGTTCGGCTTGCCACTCATCGCCAGCCGGGCAAACAACGTTGTCGTGGCAATCGCTGGAGGAACCAAAGCCAAAGCTGAGCAATTCCTTTTCCGTTCCTTCCTTTCGGTAAACGGCATCGATACGCCACAAGTGGAAAGGCACCGCAAAGTTATCGGCGGGTGCCTGGTATTCCACGATCAATTCGTTGCCGGTGATGATGCCCGTCAGGAAGCGATCCGAACGGGACTGGCTCTCCTGGGTGTAGGCACCCAGTACCTGCTTGCTAATGGGGGAATAGACAAAGAGCTGGCTGCCGGCCGGCAGGTCAAAATCTTCGTAGAAGAGGATCAATCCCTGGGCTTTTTCTACGGTAATCCGCAACTGCCACACCTGAGTACCATCGGGCAGGAGGGTCCAGTTGCCCGCATTTTCAGTGCTGATATCCAGGGGAATGGGAGCGGCGAAGCGGTTCATCTGATTCTGCTCATCTTCGCGCTGAAGTTTGGCTACATCAAGGCCTTTCAAGTGCAGGGAAGGAGCAGGTAACAAGGCATTGGCCTGCTGGATACCTAAAGGAAGACCGCCGAAAGCAGGTTGGGCAAAAGCCAGGATGCTGGTGAACAGCAGAAAAAAAGCTGGTAATAGAACTTGTTTTATCACGGGACTATGTTTTGGGATAGTCAAATTTAAGAACTATATCCGTAACTACAGACTGGTGCTGGTAAATTTAGGGAAAGGTGGGTAGAAAAGCACCCGGTTGGAAACGGGGGATGGCCGACTTTTTACAACGGTTTAAACCTCGCGAATACGTGCATCATGCTTGCCACGCTAAAAAGCGTGGCAAGCTCTTCCTTAAGAACCCATCCCCCGCCCTTCCCTTTCAAGGAAGGGAGTCCAGACGCGCGATTTCTGCCGAGGCTGGCGGTAAATTCAACGCTGACAGTAAACTTGCAACAAGTCTAAAGCTACTGCCCAAAAGCCCAGGAATGAACGATAGTCGACTTTTTACAACTGCTAAAACCTCGCGAACACGCGCAGCACGCCTCCCTTCCTTGAAAGGGAAGGGCTGGGGGATGGGTTTTAAAAAGAAGAGCTTGCCACGCCCCTTCGGCGTGGGCTGGGGGATGGGTTATCATCAGAAGTATGCTGCGAAAACCAACTTTAGGCGTAAACCCTATTGATTACATTATTTTTTTTCATATTCGATAACCCTACAACTGCCAATCAATCGGCGCGATGCCGTGCGCGACCAGGTAAGCATTGGCCTGGCTAAAGGGCTTGCTCCCAAAAAAGCCGCGGTGGGCCGACAACGGGCTGGGATGAGCCGATTGGATCACCAGGTGTTTGCTGGTATCAATCAGGGCCTTTTTTTTCTGCGCAAAAGCGCCCCAAAGGATGAAAACCAGGTGCTGGCGTTGTTCGGAAAGCGCCCGGATAGCCGTATCGGTAAATTTTTGCCAGCCGATGTCCCGGTGGCTGCCGGGCAGGTTTTTTTCTACCGTGAGGATGGCGTTCAACAAAAACACGCCCTGGGTGGCCCAGGCCGTAAGGTCGCCGTGGGCAGGCGCCCGGCAACCCACATCGGCAGCCAATTCCTGGTAGATATGCTTCAGGCTGCGGGGAGGGGGCACGCCCGGGGGCACACTGAAACTCAACCCCATGGCCTGCCCCGGATTGTGGTAAGGGTCCTGGCCCAGAATGACGACCTTCACCTGATCGAAAGGGGTGGTATTGAAGGCGTTAAAGACGAGCGACCCCGGCGGATAAATGGACTTACCCGCTGCTTTGGCCTGGCGCAAATAGTGGGACAACACCTGAAAATAAGGTTGCTCGAAGGCGTCGGCCAGCACGGCCTTCCACGAAGCTTCAATTTTAATGTCGTTCACGGCGCTGGATTTTGAGGGTTAAATCTAGTAATTATGCCCGACAAAAGTTGCCCGTCCTTAAATCTTCACCCCACAACTTGTCTGGCCCAAAAAAATAGGCTAACCTTGTGACTGAACAATTACCAATATATGCTACCGCACATCAACCCTACGCAGACGGCCGCCTGGCAACAACTCACCGCCCATTTCCAACAGCTGAAAGACACGCAAATGAGTGACCTCTTTGCGGCTGACCCCCAAAGGTTCAGCAAGTTTTCGCTGCCGCTGGCCGACCAGGGGCTGCTCGACTTCAGCAAAAACATCATCACCCCCACCACCCTCGAGCTACTCCTGCAGTTGGCGCGCGAATGCCAGCTGGAGACCAGTATAGCAAAAATGTTTGCCGGCGAGGTGATCAACGAAACCGAAGGTCGGGCGGTCCTCCACGTGGCCTTGCGCAACCAGTCCAATCGCCCGATCAAAGTGGAAGGCGAAGACGTGATGCCGGCCATCAACAAGGTACTGGCGCAGCTGGAAACATTCAGCGACCGCGTCATTAACGGCCAGTGGAAAGGCTACACGGGGCAGCGCATTACCGATATCGTCAACATCGGGATCGGGGGCTCCGACCTGGGGCCGGTCATGGTAACCGAGGCACTGCGCCCCTACTGGCAGGAAGGAATGCAGGTGCATTTTGTGTCCAACGTGGATGGCACCCACCTGGCGGAAACGCTGCGGCGGGTGAAAGCCGAAAACACGTTGTTTATTATTGCGTCCAAGACCTTTACGACCCAGGAGACCATGTCCAATGCCCATTCGGCCCGGGAATGGCTTTTGGCGCAGGGCGCTGGTGAAAAAGACATTGCCAAACACTTTGTCGCGGTATCTACCAACGCCGCCGGGGTAGCTGATTTTGGTATTGACCCCACCAATATGTTTGAATTCTGGGACTGGGTCGGCGGTCGCTATTCCCTGACCTCCGCCATTGGGCTATCCATTGCCTGTACCATTGGCTATGCCCATTTCCGGGAAATGCTGGCAGGTTTTCACGCCATGGACGAGCATTTCCGCACCACCCCACTGGCCACCAACGCGCCCGTGCTGCTGGCGCTGATCGGTATTTGGTACAACAACTTTTTCGATGCAGCCACCGAGGCGATCCTGCCCTATGACCAGTACCTCCATCGTTTTGCGGCCTATTTCCAGCAGGGCAACATGGAGAGCAACGGCAAATACGTGGACCGGGACGGCCAGCCTGTCACCTACGAAACCGGCCCGATTATCTGGGGAGAGCCCGGTACCAATGGGCAACACGCCTTTTACCAACTGATCCACCAGGGTACCAAATTGATTCCTTGTGATTTTATCGCGACGGCACAAACGCACAACCCCCTGGGCCAGCACCACCCCATCCTCTTGTCCAACTTCTTTGCCCAAACGGAAGCCCTGATGCAGGGAAAATCGGCGGCCACGGTACGCGCTGAGTTGGAGAAAAAGGGCCTGTCCGAAGAAGCGATCCATCAACTCCTCCCCTTCAAAGTTTTCCAGGGCAACCGGCCCACCAATTCTATCCTGCTCAAAGTGCTCACCCCGTATAGCCTGGGGATGCTCACGGCCCTATACGAGCACAAAATTTTTGTACAAGGTGTCATCTGGAATATCTTCAGCTTTGACCAATGGGGCGTTGAGTTGGGCAAACAATTGGCCAGCGCTATTTTGCCAGAGCTCACCGACAACCAGCCCGTTGGCACCCATGACAGCTCGACCAATGGCCTGATCAATGCCTATAAAAAATGGCGGTAGGAAGGAGTCCTGAACAAGAATTATTATCCGCTAAATTCCTATTTTAAAAAACAATACCTCAAATTGGGGTGAAAAAACAGAATTCCCTATTTTGCCGCACTTAAGCACCCATGCTGAGGTAGATGTGCGCCTGGTTCGGGCTTATTAAAACAAAACGAAATATGGATACCAATCTTTCGGTTATTGACTTTGCCGTCATTGCCTTTTATTTCATCGGCATCATTGTCTATGGAATTACCCAATCCAAGCGCGCCACTTCCGAGGAATACTTCCTGGGTGGCCGCAGCCTTACCTGGCCAGTGGTCGGTATATCTTTGTTCGCCGCCAACATTTCCAGCTCCACGCTTATCGGGCTGGCGGGTTCGGCTTACTTACTGGACATGACGGTGTACAACTACGAGTGGTACGCCGTGTTGGTACTGGTATTCTTCGCCATCTTTTTCCTGCCTTTCTACCTGAAAAGCGGGGTTTATACCATGCCGGAGTTTATGGAGCGGCGCTACGACGTGCGTTCACGTTACTACTTTTCCTTTATTACCGTGGTGGGCAATGTGCTCATCGACACGGCGGCCTCGTTGTACGTGGGCACCATTGTGCTGGGGCTCATTTTCCCGACCTTACCCCCGTGGGTCGTGATTGTTTTACTGGCCGCCTCGGCGGCGGCCTACACCATTCCCGGGGGCCTCAACTCGGTGGTCAAGACGGAGGTGATCCAGGCCATTGTCCTGATTTTCGGTTCCGTCATCCTCACTTACTTTGGTTTGAAAGAAGTAGGTGGCTGGAGTGGGATGGTCAACCAGCTGAATGACCTGCACGCCGCTGGCGTCATCGACAAGAATGCTTCGGAAGCCCTCAGCATTGTTCGGGACAACCCGGGCGACTGGTGGCGGCAGTACGACAGCCCCATTGTACCCTGGTGGGGCCTAATCACGGGTGTTCCCTTGCTGGGTTTCTATTTCTGGGCCAACAACCAGTTCATGGTGCAGCGCGTACTCAGTTCCAAGAGCCTGAACCACGGTCGGTGGGGAGCCTTGTTCGCCGGCTTGCTCAAACTACCGGTCATCCTGATTATGGTTATTCCGGGCACCATCGCCTTCCTCATTTTCCGCGACACCGAAGTGGCCTACCTCACCACCAGTGGCCCCTGTAAAAACCTGGCCGACTGTACCGATTTCACTTATCCGTCGCTGCTCTTCCGGCTGCTACCCACCGGCTTGTTGGGCCTGGTCGTAGCCGGGCTCCTGGCGGCTATGATGAGTAGTATTTCGGCGACTTTCAATTCTGCGTCGACCTTAATTACGATGGATTTTGTCAATAAGTTCCGACCCAATATGACCAGCCAGCAGTTGGTCCGCAGCGGCCAGATTGCCACCCTCGCACTGGTCATTCTGGCTTCCTTGTGGGCCCCTATGATTGGTCGCTATGGCGATCTTTTCCGCTACCTGCAGGATGTCCTCGGCTATATTGCGCCACCCATTGTTTCGGCCTTCCTCCTGGGTCTTTTCTGGAAGCGGGGCAATAGCAACGGTAGTTTTTACAGCCTCATGTTCGGTATTCTGATGGCCGTGATCTGGGTAGCAGGTATCCTCAACGAAGTGGACCACTGGTTTTTCCAGTTGCACTTCCTGTTGCGCACTACGGTGCTCTTCTTCCTGTGCTTGTTGGTCCACATCGCCGTTAGCCTGGCCACGGCGCCACCGCCAGCCGACAAGCTGAAGGGGATGATCTGGTCGCCGGCACTCATCAAGGAAGAGACGGAAGAATTGGCCCACTTGCCCTGGTACCAAAACTACCGGTACTTGTCGGTCATTCTACTCGTTATTACCATGTTCGTGGTGGGCTACTTCTGGTAAACGACCTGATAAAACAACCAAAAAGCAAGCGGAACAACTGGACAACAGTTGTTCCGCTTTCTTTTTGGCCACTTCCCACCCCAAATTGTTACTTTTGCCTATCCAAAAAATCAATCCAGGTGATCGAAGCAAAAGGAATTGAAAAATCTTACGGCCAACTGGCCGTACTCAAAGGCGTTGACCTGCACATAGCGGCGGGTGAAGTGGTCAGCATTGTAGGGCGCTCCGGAGCGGGAAAAAGTACCCTTTTGCACATCCTGGGCACCCTGGACTCGCCAGACCGGGGAACGCTTACCGTGCGCGGTGAATCGGTTTTTACCTTATCCCCCAAGAAACTGGCAGCCTTCCGCAACCAGCACATTGGTTTTGTCTTTCAGTTTCATCACCTGCTGCCCGAGTTTACAGCCGTGGAAAATGTCTGCATTCCAGCGTTAATCCAGCATACGTCCCTCAGCCAGGCGCAGAAACGCGCCAAGGAACTCCTCGATTACCTGGGGCTGGCCGAACGCTTCGAGCACAAACCCAACCAACTATCGGGTGGGGAACAGCAACGCGTAGCCGTGGCCCGGGCCCTGATGAATCAGCCCGCCATTGTCTTTGCCGACGAACCGACCGGCAACCTCGACTCCGCCACTTCCGAAGAACTCCACCAACTCATCTTCCAACTCCGAAAGGACTTCCAGCAGTCATTTGTCATCGTCACCCACAACCAGGAACTGGCCAGGATGAGCGACAGAACCCTCGTCATGGAGGATGGACGCCTGGTAAAATAAATTGCGGCTATCCGGCAGGTCAGGTCATCAAGGCGCCAACCGTTCTCTGGTCCACTCCCCGTTTACCAGCCGGTAGCGAATACGGTCGTGCAGCCTACTGCTGCGCCCTTGCCAGAACTCAAAGGTGTCGGGTAAGAGCCGGTATCCACCCCAATTCGCGGGTCGTGGAAGTTGCTCCTCGTTTGCGTGGCGGGTTTCCAGCTGCCTGACGGCGTTTTCCAGCACCTCCCGATCGGGGATGACCTCGCTCTGGGGGGAAGCCGCGGCGCCGATTTGGGAGCCCTTGGGACGAGACTGGTAATAGGCGGTGGATTCTTCCGGACTGATCTTTACGACCGTTCCTTCTACCCGGACCTGCCTTTGCTGTGCATCCCAAAAAAAGACCAGGGCGGCAGCTGGATGTACCGCCAGATCTTTTCCTTTCTGACTATCGTAGTTCGTAAAAAACACCAGTCCCTGCTCGTCCAGTTGTTTGAGCAACACAATGCGGGCCTTGGGCCGGCCCGTGGCCGAAATCGTAGCCAGCGTCATGGCATTGGGCTCCCGCACCTCCGATTGCCGGGCAGCCTTGAACCAAAGGTGAAACTGGTCGAAGGGATGAACCGCAGTATCCGCAAGCTCTAAATTTCCTTGGTTGTAATCTTCACGCAGGTCTTTGATGTCTAGTAGCATAATAGAATGATTAGCAGTTTTAGAGATAACAACCTTACCGCAGAGGAGTTTAGCGCTTGGTGAAGGATCTGCTCGCGGTGGCCAGGAAAAAGGGCAAGCCTTGCCCGAAGGCATAAAAAAAACCCCATCACAGGATGGGGTTCGAAATAAACACTATGAACAACACAAATTCTTAAAGGGATGAAAAAAATCCCCCAAATGAATTGGGGGATTCTAACTATGAACAAACACTCACCCAATTGTATCTGGAACGGAAAACCGTCTTTTTGCTAGTTATTACAACAAAGAAAGGGTAAGATCTATGTATTTTTTTACCAAATTTTAAAAAATTGTGACATGGCAAAAGTCGTTATAGGACAAAAAAAAGCTGGAAACTTGCGTTTCCAGCGGAAAATCATATCACATGAAAAAAATTACATCTATATAATTGAGCTCAAAAGAGCCAATAAAATCGAATTAAAGCAACATTAATGCACCTCTAAAGCCGCTTTACTTAACAAATATAAGCGGTTTGTTACATTTGTCCTAACTATTGTGCAATTTTTTTTTTCATTTTGCTAAAATAAAGGGCGGGGAGTATTTTAATACCTAAGAAAGACACCAGAAACCGTTTTTACCAGATGTCACAAATTAGCCTTTTACTGTAATCGATTTTTTTTCTTCCTTTTAGTGCTGTCGTTGGCCCCAAGGCTAGCGAAAATAAAAAAACACCCGGTTAGCTGGCCGGCTTCTTTCTTTTTTGCTGATCCAGGTGTACCTCTTTTATTGCCAGCCCAGGGCTTCTTCGATGCTCATTTTCGCCTGGAGGAGATCGTATAGTGCCTGCAGGCGATTCGTCTGAGCGGTATAAAGATCCTGTTCTGCCTGATTGACTTCGAGGCTGGAGCCTACCCCTTCCCGGTACTTGACTTGGGTGGTGTTGTAGATGCGGTTAGCCAGCGCCAGGTTGCGATCCCGTTCGGTGAGCCGATTCTGAGCGTTCAGGTATCCCGTACGGGCGTTGCTGATTTGCAGCTGCACGAGCCGCTGCAAGGTCGTGCGCTGAATAGCCACCTGCTCTTTAGCGATCTGGGCGCGCTCAACCAGGGCTTTTTTAAGGCCGCCGTCATACAGGGGGATATTAAGGGAAAGCCCAACAAAACCCGTAGGTGCCCAAAAACCATTGGAAAAAGAGTTGCCCTGGTACTGGTATTGGTAGCCTCCAAAGGCCTTCAGGGTGGGGATATACCGGGTTTTGTTAACTTTTACGTTCAGCTCATTCAGCTCCAGGGCCTCGTCGAGCAAAGTAATCTCCGTGCGCCGGGAATAGTCAATGGGAGCAACCAGCGCATCCACGGAAGTAGCCTGGAGCAACCCATCGAGATCATCGACGACATGGAGTTCCTGATCGGCGGGATAATTGAGTGTAAACTTCAAGGCCTGCAGCGCCATTTCGTATTGCCGGGTCAAATTTTCGCGTTCCGTAGTGAGGTTGGCCAATGACAACTCCAACCGATCAACATCCAATTGTTCCGCAAAACCGGCCCGGTAAATTTCCCGGGTTTCCTGAAACAGATTGGTTAAGCTGGCGATATTCTTGTCCAGCTGATTCAGGTTAGACTTCAATAGCAGCAACGGCAGGTAGGCATCCCGAACCTGACTACGCACCTGTCGTTGCCGGTCGTTCAATTCCAGTTGGGCAAAATTCCGGGACGCTCTGGCTGCCCGCAAGCCCACAAAATAGGACGCGTCGAAAACCATGGCGTCGAGGTTCACCGACCCCGTAAGGTTATTTTTAAGGACAAAAGACACATTCTGCGGCTCACCACCGGTGAAAGCAGCCGGTAATGGCACCACGGGAACTTTGAAATAATACTGGTAGGTACCACCCGCAGTGAGTTGGGGTAATCCCGTAGCGATGCTTTGCTTAATGACTTCCTCCGCGTCTCTGATCTTTAGTTGCGCATCCAGCAAGTCCGGATGATTAGCCTGCGCGTAGACAATAGCCTGGGACAAGCTCATATCACTGGATTGTGCTTGTCCATAAAACGAGTGTACCCATATTGCCAACAGCAAAAAGGTACGAGAAAGGTGATTCATGGTAAATGGTTGTTTTGTTGGTTGTTTTGCCTACTTCAGCAAGTTAAATAGTTTATCACGCATAACCAATTCTTCCGATTTGGAAGCGACCTGCTGCTTGAACATCCTGCCTTTGCTACTTGCGGGGAAATAGAGATGAAAACGTGAAAAACTTTTAAATAGTTTAGCGTTTCAGGGGTTTTTACCAGAACGGACGTATTTAAACTTCTACGGACAGCAAACAAAAGTAGCCTGAATTCGTATGCTATAAAAAAGAGGCGCTGAATAAATTCAACGCCTCTACATCTTAGGCACAAACCGGAGTCTGTAGTTGTCTGTACAATCCCTTAACTGAAAATAATTTCCCGCTGTGGAATGGGGTTTCTTTAAGTTCTTGTGCTTACATACCAACTAAATCCTCCATCAACAATAACAAGCGCCAATAACAGGAACGTTTCATAGTGTTCCCCTAAAGGCTGACACAAATGTGAGGATAAAAACAGGGGATAAAGTGTACTATTTATTAATTTTCTGGTGTATCTTTAACAATTATTAAAACACTAAAGTACTGTTTTACAGATTATTACATAAATTTACTGCTACAGTTTCTGATATAATACTTACAACTATGCAAGAGAGTAAGCTGCTTAAAAGCATTCAACAGCTAGATTCCAGGGACCGCCAGCGGTTTAAAACGTACGTTAACTCGCCTTATTTCAACCAACACCAAAAAACCATTGAACTCCTCGATTACCTACTTAAACACCTGGATACTTCTCCACAGTACCTGGAACGGCAACGTGTTTTCAAGCATTTGTTCCGGGGAGAACCCTATTCTGAGCAATTGCTCTTCAATACCATGTCCAGTTTAAAAAAACTTTTCCACAGTTACCTGGCCCAGCAGCACTACGAAGCCCAACCTTTTAGCGAAGACATTTTTCTCCTGGAGTCGACCTTTGAGAACAACCAATTTGACCTCTTGAAAAACCGGGCCAAAAACCTGGAGAAGAAATTAAAAAATTACCCCACCAAAGACAAAGAATATTACCGAACCCAGTTCAACTACCTCAACGTGATGGCTTACTACCATACCCAGCACGAAGATCGCAGTAAATCGGGGCTCTTACAAGAACTCAACGACCAGTTAGACCGCTACTACTTGCTGGAAAAGCTCAAACTAAGCTGTGAACTTACCGCGAACCAGATCCTGATGAATTCCCACTTCGACTTTAGCTTTTTGGTGGAAGTCCTCACTTATTATCAACAAGAAAAAGAACGGTTTTCGCAAGATAAAACCATCCGCTTGTATTATACCATCCTGATGAGTTTGCGGGAGGAAAACGAACCGATCCATTACCACAACCTCAAGCAAATGCTGCGCGAGGAAACGGACAACTTTTCCCTTGCCGACCAGATTGCCCTCTACTCCTATGCCAACAATTATTGTGTACGGCAGATCAATAAAGGGATCCGGGTGTTCCAAAAAGAGCTCTTTGAACTGTACCAGGAGGGCCTGCGTACGGAGCTTATCCTCAGCAACGGCTTACTCAATGAATGGAATTACAAAAATATTACCGTACTGGGTTGTATCTTGGAAGAGTTCCAATGGACCGCCTATTTCCTCGAAACCTACAAGGAAAAACTGCCGGTAAACCGGCAGGAAAACTCCTACAACTACAACATGGCACACCTGTATTTTTCAACCCAGCGGTTCAGTGAGGCCCTGGACCACTTGCTGCTGGTTCGTTTCTCCGACATCAAATACCACCTCAGCTACAACAACCTGCTCCTGGCCACTTACTATTCATTGGGCGACACGGAAGCCTTGTTGTCCCTTATCGAGACCTTCCGGATCTACGTCATTCGCAATCGAAAAATGACGGTTGATCTAAAGAAACAATACACCAATTTTTTGCGTTTCGCCAAGAAACTGACCCTAATCAAGCAACAACCGCGCCATTACGGCGTAGTCGATAAAGAAAAAAAATTTGCCCGGCTCTATTTGCAAATTCAGCAATCTTCTAACTTGGTTAACCGTTATTGGCTGGAAAAAACCTGTCGGGAAGAAGCGGGAGTTGCCCTGGAAACATTGCTGGCAGCCGAAGAAAAATAGATCTTTGCGCCAAGTATTTACAGGCTGACATCCCTGCTGGTGTTCCGCCACTTATTATCTGTTCTGGAAAAAACCAACTATGAATACATTCCATTTCAAAAGTATCGTGGGCCTTTGTGCCCTTTTATGCTTTTTTGCTACCCTCTCACTGAATGCACAAACCGTAGCCTACCAACGGTTGCAAGCACCCAAACGAGAACTGCGGGCCGCGTGGGTGGCCACCGTCCTCAACATTGACTACCCCCAGAAACCCTCCGCCAACCCCATCGCCCTCAAAGAGCAGTATCGCAACCTTCTCGATCAACTTGAGGCCATGGGCCTCAATGCCGTTATTGTGCAGGTGCGCCCCGCTGCGGATGCCTTCTACCCCAGTGCTTATGCTCCCTGGTCGACTTACCTGACTGGTCGCCAGGGCGCTGCCCCACAGGATGATTTTGACCCCCTGGCCTTCATGATCGAGGAAACCCACCGCCGGTCCATGGAGTTTCACGCCTGGATCAACCCCTACCGCGCCTCCATGAACATGGACACGGCCAGCCTTTTCCTCACCCACCCCGTATTCCAACACCCCGACTGGCTGGTAGCCTACGGCGGAAAAATGTATTTTAATCCGGGCATTCCCGCCGTACGCCAGCACCTCGTAGACGTGGTCGGTGAACTCGTAGACAATTACCCGATCGACGGTATCCATATCGACGACTATTTCTACCCCTACCCCATCAAGGATATTCCTTTCCCGGATGAAGGTACTTTTAAATTTTATGGCCAGCCGTTCAAGGATATCAACGCCTGGCGCCGCAACAATACGGATCAATTGGTGGGAGACCTGCACGAAAGAATCAAAACCACCAACCCAGCCATCCAGTTTGGGGTGAGCCCGTTCGGCGTTTGGCGCAACAAAAGCCTGGACCCGGTCAGGGGATCGGATACCCAGGCTGGTGCAACGTCCTACGACGATCTCCACGCGGATGTCCTCAACTGGATTGCCAAAGGTTGGATTGATTACGTCATGCCCCAACTCTATTGGAACATTGGTTTTGCACCTGCTGATTACCAGACCCTGGTGCAGTGGTGGAGTCAAAATGCCCGTTCGATACCGGTCTACACCGGCCACGCAGCCTACAAAGTAGGCAACAACAAAGAGCTGGCCTGGAATGATCCGGGAGAAATTCCGCGCCAGATTCAACTCAATCGCCGCAATTTCCAAACCCAGGGTAGCGCTTATTTTAGTGCCAAATCATTACAAAGCAATCCTTTGCGGCTCCGGGATAGCCTGCAGGCTTACTATCAAACCAAAGCGCTCTGGCCAGAGCGGCCGGAACTGGAACTCCCCAAACTACCGTTAGCCGACCTGCGCAGGCCGAAGTTGCAGGAAGCTGGCGTTCGACTGCGTTGGAAGCCCGGCACCACTGCTGCTGGCCTAAGAACAGCAACCCACTACTTTGTCGTTTATCGCTTCGCCGGCAACGAGGTGGGCGACCTGGAAAACCCCGCAAACATCCTTCAGCTGACGCCCCTACAAGCAGAAAACAGCCGTTGGGTAACCTGTTATGACAATACCACCCAGGTTGGGCAGACCTATACCTACGTCGTCACCGCCGCCAACCGGGCGAACGTAGAAAACAAGGCCAGCAATACCAGGGCTATTTTTCACAAAAAAGTTGGCCGGATTACACGCGCCAAAGCACCCAAAACCGGACGTCAGCGGAAAGAACGAACCCGGGTCAGGCGTAGGGATCTACAGCGGTAAGACCTCATAGAACAATAAAAAAGGTGTCGGTCCAACGGTGGATATCCGACACCTTTTTTTATGGGAAGAGGCTCAACACCTGCTCGAAATCAGTTGGCAGCGGCACCTGAAAGTCCAGCGGAACTTGAGTAACGGGGTGGGTGAAACCCAGTTCACAGGCATGCAGGTACAACCGCTTTACGCCGGTGCGCTCCTCGATGATGTGATTCAGCCCCCAGTCGCCGTGTTGGGAATCGCCCAGGATATCGTGCCAGGCCTGGGAACAGTGTTGGCGCAGTTGGTGCCAACGGCCCGTAAGGGGGATCAGCGACATTAAGCTGAGTTGCACCGCAGTTTGTCCCTTGTGGTCGATATCCGTGGTAACGGTTTGGAGGGTTCGGTATTCGGTCTCCGCATTAACCTGGTTACCGTGTTTTGCTTTCTTTACTTTGCGGTCGAAAACCCCATCTCCAGGACAGCCTTTGACGATGGCCTGGTAACTTTTGCGCACCATTTTACCCGCAAATTGTTCGGTCAGTACCCGGGCAATATCCGGCGTTAGCGCAACCATCATCACCCCGGAGGTTTTGGCATCGAGCCGGTGCACATTGTAGATCGAACACCCCAATTGCTGCCCCAGGACCTTGGTCAGGTAGGGCGCATCATGCGGCATCCCTTCACTCTTGTGCGTAGGTAGTTGGGTGGGTTTGTCCACGACCAAAAGATGTTCGTCCTGAAAAAGAATCGTAATTTCCGGTTGTTCCGTCATGCCAGGGGTGAATTTTTTCAGCACAAAGGTATAATAAAAAACCACCCCCGCAGAGGTGGTTTCAAACGAGAAGAAAACGGAGAACAAGCTATTTATATCGTAGGATCATCCAGTTGTTCCAGGTGGAAGCGATCGATGATCTCGAGCAGTTTGTTAGCGTAATGGTCTTGTTTGCTGTAGCCTGCTTTTTCCAATCCCCGGGCCCAGGAACGGTAGTCATTGCCGAGCTTGCGGAGTTGTCCAAACCGGTTGACCAAAAGCAAGCTGTGTTCCCGCCAGTTGCGCCAGGCCGATTCGTAGGGCTGACCGGCCAGTGGTGCACCAAAATGGTTCTTATCAACCCGCGCAGCTACGGACTGACCGGCATTGCTTTCCAGGATAGCCTGTGCCATGGAAATGGAAGCCGGAATACCGTATTTGGTCATCTCGGCCTGCGCGACCGCGGCAAAGCGCTCCAAATAATCTTCCACCACCTGGGCCGTAGCGGGTGCCACCTCCTGGCTCTGGTTGTGCCCTGCTCCGCCGAAGGCAACCGACTGCACAAAACCCATGGTTTCCGTGCGGCTGTCTCCCGTGGCCTCATTTGCTGCTACCAACTGCCCGAGTGGCGCCTTCATCTGGATGGAAAACTGGATATCCCTTTGCATCACATAGAAAAAAAGTACCAGCGCTGCGGCCACCTTAAACAACGGAAGCGACCATTTGCGGAACAGCAGCAAAGACCGTCCCTGTGGCTCGGTCTGGTAGCGGCGGTAATTGGTCGTAGCCGACTGCTGGGGTTGCCGCCTGGACACGAGGTACCACACCTCGGCAACCAGCCGTTTAAGAAACAACCACAGGCGGGTCCAGAGTGCGGCCCAATTGATAATCGGCCCCAGCGGTACTGCTCCTCCGGGTTCCATTCCCTGGCGGCGGCCATAACCCCCGCGAGGTGCGTTTTGCGTTGTATTTGATTTCATGGCTGAAGGTTTTACGAAACTTATTGTATCTTGCAAGCAATATTTTGTAGCAATACAAACACTTATTGTTGCTTGATGTACAAATATAAAACACATTGTTGATTAATAGCAAATTAATTCAAACTTTTATTTTAAAATAAATGGCAGATTTTTTAAAAAATACTGTAAATCAAGGTTTTAGGTCAATATTTAGTTTGTTGGAAGAACACCATATTATCCGGGGCAAGTCGGATATTGCCAAACACTTAGGCTCCTACAACCACGTTATCAACAGTATTCTGAAAGGAGACCGCAATCTTACGGTTGACCAGATTGAACAGCTTTGTAGTACTTTCGGCATAGATGCCAATTATTTGTTTGGTTTTACCGATCGCCCCTTCCGGGCGGATGCACCGGAATTCCCGGGGCTGGCGAGCCAGTACAAAAACCTCCTGCAGGAAGACGGGCGCCAAAACATCAGGCTGGTTGCCCGTAAAGCGCTGGCCGGCTATGCCCTCACCTACCAGGATCCTGATTACCTGGAGGACCTGCCCCGCTTCAGTATCCCCAACCTCGAAGGCGAGTTGCTGGCGTTTGCGATCAGTGGTGACAGCATGTTGCCGACCATCACCAATGGTGATCTGGTGATCTGTGAAGCCCTGGAGCGCCCTCTCAACGGAGACATCCCAGCCCTGCACGACAACCAGGTGTACGTCATTGTTACCGATGTACTGGTGGTCAAAAGGATACAGCAAGTGAAAGAGGGCAATAGTTTGAAAAAATTGCGCCTTATTTCGGACAACAGTTCCGTATACCGCCCTTACGAAGTAGATTTAGAAGAAATCCAACAAGTTCTGCGCGTAAAGTGTCGTTTAACAGATTACGCCATCAGCTGAATGCTCCTATGATCCTATTTCAAATTACGGACATCCACATTGGTTTTGCCAACGAAGAGACCTTTGGTATTGATGTCCGTGGCAATTTCCGCCAACTCCTGGACACCCTCGCCCCGCAAACATTTGACCTCCTGGTCATAACCGGGGATTTGTGCTACCAAACCGGACAAACGATCATTTACCAATGGATAAAAACCGAACTGGACCGGCGTCAGATGCCCTACCTGCTCCTTGCTGGCAACCACGATGACGTTGGCCTGATGATGGCTTGCTTTGACCTATCCGCCGAAACACCTGGTACCCAGTTGTACTACCCGGGGAAAGCCGAACAACCACCGTTGGCTTTTCTGGATACCAGCAGCGGGGTGCTACCGGAAGCACAACTCCTCTTTTTGCAGCAGTACCTGGAAACCCACCAACGACCTATTTGTTTGTTTATGCACCACCCGCCCCTCCCGATGGGGGTTCCATTCATGGATCAAAACTATCCCTTGCGCAATAGCGATGCCCTGCTGCCGCTCTTATTGGCGCACCCCTACCCGATTAGTATCTTTTGCGGGCACTACCATGTTGAAAAATCATTGCGCCTGCACAATATCGACGTCCACATCACGCCCAGTACTTTTTTTCAACTCAACGGCCAGATCCCTACCTTTGAAATTGACCACAAACGCCCCGGCTACCGACGGATCTATTGGAACGGCGAACGGTTGGAACACACCGTACATTACTTGTGGTAGGGTGACCAAGGGAAGCTTATTTCCGTTCTTTTTAGTATCTTGTTCCACTTTGCAATCAGCTATTCATCTCGCTAAAACAACGTTTATGAAGTACAACATCTTAGGAAACACCGGGCTCTTGGTATCTGAACTGTGCCTGGGTACGATGACTTTCGGCGGACGGGGATTTTGGACCACCATTGGTGAATTGGATCAGCAGGCGGTGGATGGATTGGTCAAACGATCCGTGGATGCCGGTATTAATTTTATCGATACCGCCAACGCCTATTCCGAAGGCCTGTCCGAAGAGATGACCGGAAAAGCCATCCGCAACCTGGGCCTGGATCGAAAAAACCTGGTTCTGGCGACCAAGGTAAGAGCGACCATGGGAGCAGGCCCCAATCAAACGGGCTTGAGCCGATCGCACATCTTCCAGCAAGTGGACGAAAGCCTGAAAAGACTGGATACGGATTACATCGACCTCTACCAAATACATGGATTCGACCCCTTCACGCCGCTGGAAGAAACGCTCCGGGCGCTCGAAGATATCGTCCGCAGTGGCAAAGTCCGCTACCTCGGTTGCAGCAATCTGGCGGCCTGGCACATTATGAAAGCCCTGGCCTATTCGGATGCACAAAAACTGAGCAAATTCGTTTCTTTACAAGCTTACTACACCATTGCTGGGCGCGACCTGGAGCGGGAGATCATTCCTTTGCTGAAGGACCAGCAATTAGGGCTCATGGTCTGGAGCCCGTTGGCGGGTGGCTTCCTGAGCGGGAAATTTAACCGCGATGGCCAGGGGCCGGAAGGTGCCCGCCGGGTGGCCTTCGACTTCCCGCCGATCGACAAGGAGCGGGCCTTCGACATCCTGGACCTCCTGCAGCCCATGGCCGAAACCAAGGGAGTTACCGTAGCGCGGCTGGCCCTGGCCTGGCTATTGCACCAGGAAGCCGTCACGACAGTCATCATTGGTGCCAAACGATTGGACCAACTGGAGGACAACCTCCAGGCAAGTGAGGTGAAATTCACCCCCGATGAACTGCAGCAACTCGACCAGGCCAGCCAGCTTCCGCAGGAGTATCCGGGGTGGATGTACGTCATGCAGGGCCGCGATCGCCGGGCGCAGATAGAACAATTAGGGGTGAAATTCTAATCCTAGTTACAGCCCAAATCAAGGGACGACTGCACGTCGTTGTTCGGAAAACACTGCCCACTCAGCAAATAGGCAGGCTCGTAGCGGTGCAAATCAGCATCGTACAGTGCCGTAGTCAGAAAAGCGGTAATGTCATTGACCTCAGCAGCCGTTAGGCCCAGGGGGCGAAACTGATCGGCCAGGTAACTGGCTGGAACCCGGTCGTTCTGTGGGACACCTCCGTTTTTGTAATTAACGACTTCCGAGATACTGCGAAAAGTACCACCATGCCCATAAAAAGGAGAATCCTTCATGTTGTACAAAGTGGGGGTTTTAAAGGCGTATTTATCCGCGTCGTTGTGGGTAAAACTGGCGCGTCCTAAATTGGCCGGGGTGTCCATACCGGCACCGAAAGTTTGTTCCGGGCACTGATCCAGGTCACCCATGCCGAAGGCATAAAAGGTCATGGTGCTCAGGGCAGGGCCCCGGTGGCAGCTCACACAGTTGGCTTCGCCAAAAAACAGCAGCGCACCGCGCTTTTCCGCATCGTTCATCGCGTTGGGTTTGCCTTCCAGGTAGCGCTGAAAGGGCGTTTGATTGGCCAGTAAGGTGCGCTCGTAAGCAGCAATGGCCAATCCGGCCATTTCGCGGGAATAACGGGTAGCCTCGGGCACTTCCGGAAAGGCAGCATCAAACAAGTTGGTATAACCCAAACTTTCCAGGTACGCCTCATTGATGACCAACCGGTGGACATTTAACCCCGCAATGGCTTGCGTTTCTACCCCTTCGTAGCCCAGGTGATTTGTAGCAATAGGAGTACCTTCTGTCCATTGCGCCTCCGTGCCCGTATTGGGGCCGGTAGCGCCAAACTGACCGTTCCAGAGCATCACTTGCTGGTAAGCTACATTCAACGTCGTTGGCGACCGCACGGGCTGCACGTCCAATTCTTCGGGCAGGTAGGTGTCTATCCGCAGGCGATCCTGTCCATTGTGCCCAATTCCTGATCCCCCTTCACCGATCCCCTGGAAGCGCCCGGCCTGGAAACCTGCACTGGCAAAATGACAAGAGGCACAGGAGTAGGTGCCCGTACCTTCGGGGCGTTTAGGATTAGTGGCCAGGCCCGTTTCGTGGTAAAGCAGCCGGCCCAGGGTTACTTTCTCGCCGGTCAGTGCATTGCGGGGATCCTGGGGAATCGAAGCAAAATCGTAGCTCTTGGGTAATTTAAACCCCGCCTTCCCATTCACGGGGTCGGCAGCATGGAGTGCTACGGATAAGCGATCATCTAAATCCGTGTTTTCATCCGGGCTACAAGCGGCAGCCAGGACAACAAGGGCGAGCAGTATTGCGCCCCAAAGGTGGTTTTTCATGAATAAAAATTTAGGTGGTTTTGAATTGTAAAAGGTTATTAACGGTGATTAGGTGATTAGGTGATTAGGTGATCATCTGTTATACCTTTTACTTTTGTAATCTTACCTATTTTTTTTTAAATAATATAAAAAAACACACAATAATTATTCCCTGGCCAGCTTACTTTTATCAGGCGAAAAAAACGAATAAGAAAAAATCCTGCTTTTTAACGAAAATGGGGAAAGTGACTAAAAAAAACCGTTAACAGCGATTTTTTTTCAATCTTGTGGAGAGATTTTTCAATTTTAATTTTGCAATGACACCTCCCCAAAACCAGGAACAACAACTCCTGCAAGCCGCCCAGGGTTTTTTAAGCGGAAATGGCCTTGCCCTTACTGGTGCGCTGCCCGCAGCCTGGCTCATTTTCTTGTGGGCGTTGGCACGCGTTCACTGGGAAACTGCCGCACAGATTTGGGAAGTTATTTTCCAGCACCAAAATACGGATGGTTCACTTTATTACCCGCAGACTACCCCTGACCCCAGTCAGTATTTCCCACCCATTTTCGGGGGGCTACTCCCCGTAATGGTTGAATTAGCGCCGGATCCAAGCCTTGGCCATGCTTTTTTATCCACCTATTTCCCCAAAGTGTTGACCCAACACCTGTGGTTGCAACAGACTGCGGACCCCGCCGAAGAAGGACTCCTGCACTGGGTGATGCCCGCAGCTACCGCAGCGGGCTACCAGACGGTTTATCATCCAGCGGTACAAACTTTCTGGATTTGGTCCTGCGAGGCACTCATTGCGCTGGGTGGCCAATTGAACACCGACGTGCTCGAACTGATTACGACCAATGAACTTAGCATTTTTCAAATGGAAGATGTACTCTGGCAAGAAGACCAAAAAAGCTACCTGTTGCAGGAGACCTTATCCGTGGCGCTCCTGCCCACCCCTGGTGCCGTCGGGTTTTTACCCCTGTTTGCCCATATTCCTGATCAGGATCGGGCCGAAAAAATGTTAGCTGCCATGAAATCCCTGGGCTATGCCCTCCAGAAAAAACAACCGGGAGATGCCCCTACGCCAATTCCCTGGTCGTCGGCAAGTGCTTTCCTGATTTACCGGGGCTTGCTCAACTACGAAATGGAAGCCGCCGCAGCGGCCCTTAAACTCCAGTACCTCAACCGGCCGGATCCGCCGAAATCTTCTCTGGTCTACCTCAGCGCGCAATTGTTATGGACGCAGTATTGATCCCCCCGGCCGTTTGTTTTTACCCCCGTTACCCCGATCCCGCACGTTCTAGTTACTTACTCGTTTTTAAACCCATTTTGAACCAAAGCCTACGATTATGACCAAAACCTGGTGGAAAGAAGCTGTTATTTACCAAATATACCCACGCAGCTTTAAGGACAGCAACGGCGATGGCATTGGGGACCTCGCTGGTATCATCGAAAAATTGGACTACCTGGCCCAGCTGGGGGTAGATATCCTGTGGCTGAGCCCCATCTACCAGTCGCCCAATGACGACAATGGTTACGACATCAGTGATTACCGGGCCATCATGACTGAATTTGGTGACCTGGCGACCTTTGAACGCATGCTGGCAGCCATCCACGAACGCGGCATGAAGCTGATGCTCGACCTGGTGGTCAATCACTCTTCTGATGAACACCGCTGGTTCCAGGAGTCCCGCAAAAGCAAAGACAATCCCTACCGCGACTACTATTTCTGGCGGCCGGAAAAGCCCGTCAGCTGGCCTTCTTTCTTTGGTGGCGAAGCCTGGGAATACGATGCGGCAACCGGTGAATACTATTTGCACTTGTTCTCCAAAAAACAACCCGATCTGAACTGGGAAAACCCAAAGTTGCGGGAAGAAGTGTACGATATGATGCGCTTCTGGTTGGACAAAGGGGTCGATGGATTCCGGATGGATGTCATTCCTTTTATCAGCAAACGACTCGAGTGGCCAGCTGTTGATTGGTCGGACTTTCCTAAAATTGTGGAAGAAGTCTATGCCAACGGGCCACGGCTCCACGAATTTTTGCAGGAGATGCACCGCGAAGTCCTTAGCCACTACCCGATTACGACGGTTGGCGAGGCACCAGGCGTGCCACCCAGCCTGGCGAACACCTACGTCGGCGAAGACCGCCAGGAACTGGACATGATCTTCCACTTTGGGCACATGTTCCTCGATTGGGGGCCAGGCGGAAAATTCGACCTGACGACCTGGGACCTCCGGGACTTTAAACGGGTCTTCAATGAATGGTATGCCGCCCTGGGCGAAACCGGCTGGGTGAGTATTTTTCTCGACAACCACGACTTCCCGCGCCTGGTCAGCCGCTGGGGCAACGATGGGGAATACCGGATCCCGTCGGCCAAACTCCTGGCTATCCTCCTCCTGAGCCAGCGGGGTACACCCAGTATTTACCAGGGTACCGAAATTGGAATGACCAACGTTGCCTTCCCCAGTATCGAAGATTATCGCGATATCGAAACCCTCAATACCTGGCGAGAAGCACAAGAAAAAGGCGCCGACCTGGAACAATTGCTGGCCGCCATCCACCAGCAAGGACGCGACAACGTGCGCACGCCCGTGCAATGGGACGACACCCCCCATGCCGGATTTACGACAGCCCCTGCACCCTGGATTAAAGTCAACCCCAATTATCCCCACATCAATGCCGCCGCCGTACTGGCCGACCCCAACTCCATTTTCTATTTCTACCAACAACTACTCAGCTTCCGCAAAGCACACCTGACCTGGGTCTATGGCGAGTACGTCATGCTGGACAACAACGACACCCGCCTCTACGCCTACCGCCGGTGGGATGAAAACGGTGATTTCTACTTCTTCCTCAATTTCTCGGATGAAGATTTCCACGGCCTGCCAGGGCCGGCGCTCACTCAAATGTCCTTGGTTATGGGTAATTATCCCGATACCCAAACGGCTTACCTGCGCCCCTGGGAAGCGAGGGTTTACGAAGTCGAAGGTCGGAGGTCGGAAGTGGGAAATCGGAGGTAGGTAAGGGTGTAAAAGTGGACAGGTGTAAAAGTG
>PZPC01000131.1:3080-7345 GCA_003045895.1 Bacteroidota bacterium | reverse complement strand
GTGCTCCAAAATGAAAGTTTTAACACTTTTTAACAGTGGTTTCTCTGCTTTTGGTGGCATAGTGTTCGTGATTTGTGACATGCAATGATACGCAATGCGCTTTGTAAAGTTACGTTTTTTGGGTGATAATTTGGCTAAAACTCAAAAGAAAAGCGTGTTGGGCGGATCGACGAGGGTTTGGAGCTGGATGTCTTTGCCGATAATCTTCATGCTGCTGACATTGGCCACTTGCACGGGCACGAGCAGGATGCTGTCGTGGTTGTCGTAGGCGGTCTGGACGTCGGCCAGGGTGGCGTTGATCTCCTCGAAGATGGTGGCGGTGGTGCGGGCCAGGTAGACGGATTTCTGGATGCGGATACAGCCCTTGGTGAGGAGGTATTTGGCGATGTGGGTACGAACGCGGTTGTCTTCGATGTCGTACATGACGAGGTACATCATTTCGGTGGCATTGAGGGTGGTGGCACGAACGAGGTGAAGGATGCGGCGAATGCGCTCGGTGAGCAGTTCGGTTTCCGGCTCGTCGGCGGCGGGGGCGCTGGCGGGCGGATGTACGAGGCCAGCGGTCTTTATTTTCGCCAGCTTTTCCTGCAGGTTATAGGTCTTTTTCGGGGGTCGGGCCATGGCGTTATTCGTGGAGGGTGGTGTAGATGAGTTGGTAGACGAGTTCGGCCAACTCCGGCTGGCTGCCGGTCTTGGGGGTCTTGACGACGGAGAAGCCGCGCTTGCCAAAAAACACGTTCACCTCGGCCCAGTGGTTGCCCATGCCGGCGGTGAGGCGTTTGCCGTAGCTGATGGACTCGGCGCTGAGCAGGGTAATACCGGCGGCGACCAGGGCGGCGGTGAGACGGGGCAGGGTCTCCTCCAGCTGGGCCGGCACCACGGGGTCGGGCTTCGGCGGGCGGGGCCGGAAGTTGGGATTCAGCTGCTGTTTGATGGCGAGCAGCACTTCATCGGAGGGGCCGCGGTTGGCGTTGGGTTGGGCCGGCGACTCCGTCTGCTCGGCGGCGAGTTGCTGGTGGGCTTTTTGCACCTGCCGCTCGGCGTCGGGCTGGCTGGTGTCGAAGTACTGGGCAATGGCGACCGGCTCGGGGTGGGGCTGGTACCAGGCGTCGGGGTCGATGCTGAAAAAACAGGCCCGGGAGACGTCGCTGGTGACGGTATCGATGACTTTCTCCAACTGGTAGCGGGTAGCCAGCTGCTGCACGAAGGCTTTGTAGAACAGGGAATAGAGGCCGGCGTCCTGGCAGGGCTCGGCCAGCTGAAAGAGGGCCTTGAGGCCGTCGCCACTGGGCGAGGTGAAGAGGAGCATCACGCGGGGATCCTGGCGCAGATCGGCGATGACGTCGGCGCGGGAGCGGTCGGCCCACTCGAAGTGGTCCATATCGGCCACCAGGCAGTGGATGGAGCTGAAGTGCTCGCGGCGGCGGATGGCCGGATGAAAATGCCCGCAGACGAAGTAGGGCAGCTGGGTCTTGAGGCGGCTGTACTGGCGGGGGTCCATGGCGCGCACCAGCCGCAGCCGTTCGATCTGCTGGCGGAACTCGTCGCGGGGGTTAACCAGGGCAGCGTGGATACGCTCGACGCTCACCTTCTGGAGGGGGTCGTTAGCTTGGGTGATGTGGCGGCCAAATTGGAGGTTCATGCGCGGGTAGTTTTTTGGAAGTGAGTGGCCAGGTCGTGGGCGTACTGCTGGATGTGGACCATGCGGGAACGCCGCAGCGGGCCATCGGTGATGACCTCGGCGAGGTAGTCGTTGACGGATTGGATGAGGATGCGCTTGCCCAGGCCCTCGAGCCAGATGCCGCCGTTGCGCGCTACGAAACACTCCTCGGGGAAGGCCGCCTGCTGGCACAGCTGGATGACGATGTAGTCGATCCAGACGCGGTAGCGCTCGATGACGTCGTAGACCAGCACGGGGCGGTTGTAGTCGTCGCGGTGAAAGACCCCAACGTAGGGATCGATGCCGGCCTTGATGAGGGCGCCTTCGATCTTGCCGTAGAGCATGCCGTAGCCGTAGTTGAGCAGGGCGTTGAAGGGGTCGGTGGCGGGGTGCTTGCTGCGGGTAGCAAACTGGTAGGCGGTGGGCAGGATGGTATTGAGGGCTTCGAAGTAGCGCCGCGAAGCTGCCCCTTCCCAGCCGCGGAGCGAGGGAGCCAGGTCGGAGACCGTCTCGCCGTCGGATTGAAGGATCTTCTGGCGGTGGTCGTCGAGGGCGTTGGTGGCCCGCTGGATGAGGCGCGTGGCGCGGTCGTCGGTCGCTTCGAGGGTGAGCAGGAGGGCCGACTGGGTTTCGAGCTTGTAGGCCAGCTGTTCCTTGATCCAGGTGACGGCGGCCGGGCTGAACACAAATTCGAGCTGGCTCTTGCGGATGGTGGAGATGGAGCCGTAGCGGACACTCCACACCCGCCCCTGGGGCATGCCCATGCTGTCGACGAAGAGGAGGTCGATCTCGTGCTCGATGGCCAGCAAGACGGCGTCGGAGCTGACTCGCGCGCCCTTGCTGACGGAGATGGATTGTACCTGGTCGGGCGGCAGGTGCTGCTTGCCTTCCTGGCTCTGGATGAGGAAGCGGCCTTGCTCCGCCTGGAGGGAGACGCCGTAGGTATTGAGGATGAGGTGCATGAGTTTCTATTTTTGTCCAGCCAAATTTATTTGGCTGAGTACGCGCAATTTTTTTTTGCCACAAAAGCACAAAAAGCACGGAAATTTCACAAAACAATTTTAGTGGGATTTGGTGTTTTTGGTGCTTTTGTGGCTATCCCCCTTTTAGTGGTCTTTAGTGGCTGTTCATCCTTTCTAGCGGGGTTTGCCCTTATTGCGCTGTTGAACCTGTTTGAAGTGGCGGGCCGCATCCTGGGGTCGGCGGCGGGCGAAGTGGAGCACCCACCAGTCGTCGTTGTAGTGGAGGTGGTGGCTGGCGCGGGTGAGGGCGGTGTAGAACCAGCGGTAGAGGCTGTTGCTTTGCTGGGCGAAGACCGACTTCTGGATATTGAGAAACACGTGGGGCCATTCGCCGCCCTGGGCTTTGTGGCAGGTGATGACGTAGCCGAACTTGGCGCGCAGGGCGTTGAGGTAGGGGTCGGCGCGGAGGTTTTCCTGGTACTTTTCCGATTTGCGGGAGACGCCGGCGGCGCGCATGCGCACATCGAAGTCGATGAGGAGGCGGCGCGACTCTGCGGGCAGGAGGCCGGGGTTGTCGTTGTAGAGGAGCTCGCGGATGAGAAGCGTCTGGTAGGTGCTGCCCGAGGCGACGTCTTCGAGCTGCACGTCGAGGAAGTTGAAGCCGGCGAGCGGGCGGGCGGGCTTCACCTTTTTCACGAGCACCTGGTCGCCGTTCATGAGGGGGATGCAGTAGCTGTTTTGCACCACCATGAGGAGTTCGCCGACTTCGAGGTTTTTGTCGCCTTTGAGGGTCATGCGGATGCGGTGGTTGAGGCGGCGGCAGTGGGTATTGGAATGGGTGACCATGATGGCCTCGTGGTAGGCCTGCTGCCGCAGGTAGTGCAGGTAGGCCTTGACGAGGGCCCCTTCGTCGGGGTGCAGGTGGGCCTGCTGCTCCTGGGGCACGGCCAGCTTGGGCCACTGCTCGTAGGTGTCGCGGGCGATGGCGCTGCGGAAGTGGCCGGCCAGGGTGAGGATCTCGGAGGCGCTCTCCTGGCGGATAATCTCGGTGAGTTCGGCGTAGTCGACGGCGACGTGGTAGTGGTCGCGCAGGTACCGCGGGCTGAGGGCCGGCGAGAAGCTTTCGCTGCTCACGGGCGGCAACTGGCAGGGATCGCCAACGAAGACGATGCGGTGGCCCGCCGTGAATTCGAGGAAGTCGAGCAGCAGGTGCCCCGAGCCGAAGCGGGCCACATCGCTGCCGGTGACGGCGGTATTGGCGATCATGGATGCTTCGTCGACGATAAAGACCGGCGCCTTGGCGTACAACGGGCTGGGGCGGATGCCGAAGCTGAGGCTGAGCTGGGTGCCCGCATCGGCGGCGCCGTCGAGGCCGTTCATCTCGTCGAACTGGTAGACGCAGCTGTGGATGGTGCGGGCCGCACGGGCCGTCTTGGCGGCCAGCACCTTGGCGGCGCGCCCGGTAGTGGCCAGCAGCTGGGGCTGGTAGCCCTGCTCTTCGAGCCAGCGCGTGTAGTGGCCCACGAGGGTGGTCTTGCCGGTGCCCGCGTAGCCGCGCAGGACGAAGGCGCGCGCACCAGGGGATGCCGTGAAGGCCTGGAGTTTGGCCAGGGCCTGGTTTTGGTGGGGGGTGAGGTGCATAG
>PZPC01000131.1:2659-3066 GCA_003045895.1 Bacteroidota bacterium | reverse complement strand
TGTCCAGCCAAATTTATTTGGCTGAGGGTGATAAAGTCCATCCAAATTTATTTGGATGTGGGTAATTGTCCAGCCAAATTTATTTGGCGGCGTGCGCGTAGTACGTATGCCCGAAGGCCGCCCAATCGTCGACCAGCCCAGCCTTGACCGGGTTGTTGAGGATGTAGTGAATCACGTTATTGAACTCGCGGTTGTTGCGGATGTAGCGGTCGAAACTCTCGCGGTGCCAAAACTGTCCGCTGCGACCCAGCATCCGGTTGGCGTACACCGCGGTGGGGCCTTTGATGCGTTTCATGATCTTGTCCAGGGGTTGAAAGCTGGTGAGTGAGGTATCGAATCCATCCCAATCTTCGGGAATCTGTAAGCTCGTATCGATCAGGAGGTGGACGTGGTTGGACATGATGCAG
>PZPC01000131.1:0-2346 GCA_003045895.1 Bacteroidota bacterium | reverse complement strand
GTTGGTAGAAGGTTTTTATAGGTGGCATGAGCGTGTTTCCTGTCCAGCCAAATTTATTTGGCTGAGGGTGATAAAGTCCATCCAAATTTATTTGGATGCGGGTAATTGTCCAGCCAAATTTATTTGGCTGCGTGCGCGTGGGTGTTTTTGGTCAGCCAAATGAATTTGGCTGGACGGGGGGCTGGACGTACGGCCGAAACTGCACAAAGTTGAAGGTGACGATCTTCCGCCCCTCCCGCTCTTCGACAAGGCGCTCCGAGGTGCTGGCCACGCAGGGGATACCCGCGGCCTGCAGGCGCTGCACGAGGGCGAAGGTGAAGGTCATCTCGCCCATGAGGTGAACGGTGTGGGGGTTGGTTTGGCGGATCTGCTGGTAATAGTCCTCGGCCAACTGCTGCACATCGGCGGCGGTCGCCTGGGGCGGAATGCTGGGAAAGGGCAGGTCCTGTACGGTGCCAAATTGCCGGAGCGCGGCGGTGGCTTGCGGCACCGACCAGCTGGTGTAGGGGTGGTTGGAGAGGTTGAGGAGCATGGTTAGAGAGGGCTTTGAGAGGGTTAGAGGTTGAGGGCTTTGATGGCCTGGTAAATGTCGCTCAGCTGTTTTTTAAGTTCCTGGGGGGAAGCGTACTCATCGCGAAAGCCGCAGTGGTTGATGTCGTTGCGGAATTCGCCCGTCAAACTGCGGTACAGTTTGGATAATCCCTTAAAGGACCTGGTGACTGCCAGCATGGCGGCGTAGCATTCCTTGATATCCTGGTCGGAGAGCGGCAATTTGGCCCGGTTTTTCTCCTCGATGGTGCGCCGGGGGCTGGTGTACCCCCCCAGGGCGCCGTTGGCCGCATAGCGGTACACCCGATTGGTCAGGAATTCCTGGCCAACAATTTTTTCCACCAGGTAAGATTGCAGGGTTTCCTGCAAAAAAGTAATCCCCTGCTGCACCATATTGTGCTGGATGCACCACTCCACCGCCGCGAAACCATTGCCCAGTTGCTGGCTGTGAAAGGGCGCTAATTTGGCATTGATTTTAGACAGGAGTGGCCGCAATTGCTGCGCAACATCCGATTGTCCTTCCAATTCGTTGATGTGCACTTTGAGCTGGTCGATGTCGAGTTCGTAGGCGAGTTCCATCCCCCGGCAGGTTTGGATGGTTTCGGCCAGTACGCGGAGGCTGTTGCTCAGTTCGGCCCGCTGGGGTCCGGCCAGGTGGGCCAGGGGCAGCACATTGCCGTCGGAAAACGACTGGGCCGCGTGGGTCCAATCCTGGAGTTGGACAAAAGCGTCGAGCCGCAGGATGGGCGCTTCCGGCACCCTTTTTCTGGCCTGTTCTTTGTCCTGGTCGCCGACCGCCTGGGCTTCCCACCCTTCTTTTTCGGCGCGGCCAGCTTCGTAGTTTCCGTAGTAGATGGCAGGGACGTGGATGTTTTTCAGGTTGCGCGCATAGTTGAGCAGTACCAGCACCAGCATGGGCAGCGACCGAAAGCCAAAGGTAACGTCGAAGACGACTTCGTCGCCCGGCTGCAACTGGTCGTAGACGGTTTGGAAGACGGCCCAGATTTCGGCTTCGGTGTAGCCGTTGGGAATGGCTTCGGAGCGGTAATTACCGATAACCCCCTCGGCCTGCAAACGGGCCAACACGCTTTCCAGCCCTACTGCGGGCAGGACTGGAAAACTTTGCTGCTGCTTCGCTATCCGCCCTTTGTAATTTTGCCGCTCCGCTTCTGTGGTCGAAAAGATGATGATCTCGTCCAGGTAAATATGCTTCCGCAAGAGGTGCTCCTGCGCGTAGTACATAGGGGCACTCAAATCGGCCCGGTCGGTGTCGAGGTAGTAGCGGGTTTCCTGGTACGGGGTGGCACCCAGGAAGGAAAGGAAGATTTTGCGGGACATGGGGGGGAGCGGGTTTTATTTGCGGTTCAACCAATATTTCCAGTTGTAGACAGGCTGGTAAGCTTCGAGCTTATTCACTGACTTTAAATCGGCAAGAAAAAAATGAAGCAGTGGTTTGTCGTTGATACTCAAACGCCCCAGTACCCAAATTTGGCGGTTCGCACATCGTTCCAGCGGCGCTAGTTTCTCCAATCTAACCATACTATACATAGTCGTATTGGCCTTTTGCTCCGTCAAAACCATCGCCGAAAAAGGAAAAGGCAGCGCGCCTTCCAAATAGGTGTACCAGGCAGCCAGCTTTTCGTCATCGTGTGTATCAACAAGAATTTCCTCTTGTATCATCAGGTCTGCCTCCGCGTCATGCCGGGGTAAAAGATGGGGAAATTCTATCGTCATTTTTTTATGTTGTTGGTTTGAAATAGCCGTAGCCGACGGCGGTTTTGGCGCCTAGGCCGTGTT
>PZPC01000056.1 GCA_003045895.1 Bacteroidota bacterium | reverse complement strand
GTGCCTAATGTGCGACCCCGCTGGAGTCGGAAGGAATTGGTGATGGCATAGCTAACATAATTAGACCGCGCTGCGGTCATTTGTCAAGCGCTCAGTGTAATGGTCTTGGCATCAGTTTGGGCAGGTGCGATCACTTCTTTTACAAACACAACATTCAATCTAAAAAATCAATCAATTGCCAAAAAAACTCACACTCAGTACACATAAGGAATCAGCAACCAGCTCTGCTCCAGGTAAGCCTGGAAAGCAGGATCCCGGCCGTAGGCTTTGTTCCACTTCTCACGCAGGATGGGGATACCGCTGAAACGGATGAGGATGAGGGTGATCCAAACAGGACTGAGCACCGCAATCAGCAGTGGCGCATAAGGGATGCTGGCCACAAAAATCCCCCACCAAAACAGCAGTTCGCCAGTGTAGTTGGGGTGGCGAATACGGCGCCAGACCCCCTGGCTCATAAACTGTTCGGGGTAACGGAGTTTGAAGTTGAATTTTTGGATATCGGCCACGGTTTCCAGCAACAAACCCACTCCCGCCAGGGCGATACCGCTGAGGAAGACGGGCGTAATCGCCAGGCCCGTTTGGTGCATGACCAGCAGAAAAGGAAAGCTCACCAGCCCGCAGGTGAGGCCCTGCATGACCCAGAAGGTGAGAAAACGCAGCGGGTGGTTGCGAATCTCATCGAAGCGTTGGTCGTGGCCGATCTTTAGTACCCGGTAAAAAAGGTAGCCGCCGATGCGGAAGGCCCAGAGCAGAATCATAACCAGCAAGATCAGGTCGACCAGGCTGTGTCCGGAAAAGTAATAGCCAGCGCCAGCAATCGCGGCAAAGGTAGCGGCGTAGCTGATGTCCGTCACCTTGTCCGTCTGTAGCAGGTAAGCCACCAGGTAGAGCAGCAGGTTGACACCGACGGCGAAGGCGAGGTAGTAGAGGAGGAAGTAATACATGGTTATAGGGTTGGCGGGTTAATTTAATTCTCCCAATTCTTTTTTTCCTGCTCAATGTGGTGTAGCACCACCTTGATCCCGTACTTGGCCTTCAGGTGTTTGGCCAGGGCGTCGGCGGCGAAGACCGAGCGGTGCTGGCCGCCGGTGCAACCGAAGTTGACCTGCAGGTTGGCAAAACTGCGCTCGATGTAGTCTTCCACCGCCAGGTCGACAATCCGGAAGATATCCTGCAGGTAGTTGTCCATTTCGCTGTGGTGGCGCAGGAAGTTGATGACCGCCTCGTCGCGGCCCGTCAGTTTTTTGTAGGGTTCGTAGCGACCGGGGTTGTGGATAAACCGGCAGTCGAAGACAAAACCGCCGCCATTGCCCGACCCATCGGCTGGCACGCCCGTTTGCTTGTAGCTGAAGCTGTTGATCGACACGGTGAGGAGGCTGGAACTGGCCTTGATCTTATCGAAGGGCTCAAACTGTTTGGAAGCGATCAGCTCTTCCAGTGCTTTGCGCAGGGCGGGTATTTTAACCGGAATTTTATCATTGTCAAACAACCACTTGATGTTGCGCAGGGCGTAGGGGATGCTGTCGAGGAAGTGTTCCTTGCGTTCGTACATACCGCGGAACCCGTAAGCGCCCAGCACCTGCACGCAGCGCATGAACACGTAGCCATAGTAGTGGGACACAAATTTTTCCGCGTCCACGGGCAGCAGGGTATTGAGGGTTTTAAGGTAGTGGTGCAACAAGTCTTCGCGGATATCTTCCGGAATATTGGCCTTGGCCTGGTAGAGCAAACTGGCCAGGTCGTACTGCAGTGCGCCGCGCCGCCCGCCCTGGTAATCGATGAAGAAGGGCTCACCGCCTTTGATCATGATGTTGCGGGTCTGGAAATCGCGGAACATAAAATGAGAGGTATCCGTCTCCAGAAGGTAGTCGGCCAGGCGTTGGGCATCTTCTTCGAGTGCCTGCTCGTCGAAGGGCACGTAAGCCAGGCGGAGGAAATAATATTTAAAATAGTTGAAATCCCAGAGCATCGACTGCTTGTCGAAGTCGGTGCGGGGAAAACACTTGCTGTAATCCAGTTCCTGCCCGCCCAACACCTGCAACCGTGCGAGCTGCTCCACCACGCGCTGGTAGATCTTGACCAGGTAGTCGGGAAAATAATCCCCTTTCTGGAGCAAGTAACTGTAGAGGGTAGTCGCCCCCAGGTCTTCCTGGAGGTAGATGTGTTGGTCGAGGTCTTCGGCAAAGATCTCGGGCACGGGCAAGCCCTGGCCCCGAAAATGGTGGGAAAAGCTGGTGAAAGCTTCATTTTCCTGGCGGTTGGGGTTGAATGCACCGATCGCCACGTGGTGTTTGCTTTGCAGGCGGTAGTAGATCCGGTGAGACCCGGAGGGAGCAAGGGGAAGCACCAGGGTTGGAATTTCGTGGGCCCACTCCTGGAAGAGGGCGCTGAGGCTTTGTTCAATTGCTACGGATGCCATTTGTTGTTTACTTTGCCACAAAAGTAAAAAGAAAAGCCCTGCCAATTGCATGGGAACAATGGGCAGGGCCTGGCCTGGCAAAACAAAAAAATTATACCGCTGCGCGGTGGGGCATGCGGGTATCCAGGTAAGCGCTGGCACCGGGGCGACGGAGCTGGTCGGAGAGCAACTCCTTGGCCCGGAACAACTGTGCTTTGACGGTACCCAGGGGAATGTCGAGCTCGCTGGCAATTTCTTCGTAGCTGTACTCCTGAAAGTACCGCAGCTCGATCATGATGCGGTATTTTTCGTTGAGGCATTTCAGCACCTGGTGCATGAGGTCGATGCGCTGGTCGCGGATGACAGCTTCTTCGGGGTTGAGGCCGTGGGCGTGGAGGATATTGCTGTAGTCCTGGGTGCTATCGGCGTCCATGCTTTCGTCGATCGAAAGGGTGGACAGTTTCTTTTTCCGCACGTAATCGATGCAGTTGTTCACCGCTATTTTATACAGCCAGGTGCTGAACGCATAATTGGGTACGTAAGAGGCCATCCTGGTGAATGCTTTGCCAAAAGCCTCCTGGGTCAGGTCAAGGGCGTCTTCGCGGTCTTTGGTCATGCGGAGCATGAGGTGAAAAATGCTGGTTTGATGGCGTTCCATCAAAGCAGCATAAGCTTGTTGGCATCCGGCTTTGGCTCGTTCAACGAGCTGAAAGTCGTTTAATGCCTTTTGTGTCAGTCTGGGATTTTTGATTGCTACTTCCATTTTTGTATTCGGCTACCGGTTAACAATGTCGGTGCGAATAAGAGGTAGTAAGCCAGGAAAGCAAGATCCAGTAGGGGGAGAAAGGGAAGCAAATCGCGCTCGCCTAAATGTTTACTGGCTCCTATACTCACGTGGAGGACTACACCCATGCGCACCAAATAATTCAGTGTCAGGATCGGCCACCAGGTGGGTAGCATCAGCACCAGCAAAAGACTCAGCCCGTAAAAGCTGAAATGACTTCCCGCCAAAGCGCCTAAAGCGATTTGGTGTTGCCAGCGATAATGACTGCTCACACTCAGGTGGCGTCGTTTTTGGATGTAGTAGCCTCCTAAGGAGGTTGGAGGAGCAGAAACAATGCGGGCCTCCGGAAAAAGATTAATCGTCGTATGCTGCGCAGTAGCCATCTGGTTGACCAGGAGATCGTCGTCGCCTGATGCCAAATGCGCATGACTGCTAAAACCATTAGCATGCTGGAAAACCCGACGGTGATAAGCCAAATTACGGCCTACTCCCATGTAGGGATGTCCAGCAATTGCAAAAGAAAAGTATTGTATGGCAGTGTAGAAAGCCTCGAAACGGATAAAGCGGTTAAGCCAACCGTCTCTTTTTTGGTAAGGACCATAACCCAGCACAATTGATTTGCCCTGTTGAAATGATCGTTGGGTTACCTTCAGCCATTGCCGCCCCGTGGGTCGGCAATCAGCGTCAGATAGGAAAAGTAAGTCAAAGCTCGATTTATGAATA
This sequence comes from Bacteroidota bacterium, assembly GCA_003045895.1. GTDB lineage: Bacteria > Bacteroidota > Bacteroidia > Chitinophagales > Saprospiraceae > Lewinella. Next base: position 30,791 of record PZPC01000056.1, on the reverse strand, counting down.
CCTAAGCTCAAAGCCGCTTTCTTTCCGGGAGTAGTTTTCTCCTTAATTGAAAGCACGTGCAAGATGGGATATTTTTGTTGAATATCCAAAAGAACTTTTTCTGTTTCGTCAGAAGAATGATCATTTACGACCAAAACTTCAAAAAAAGGATAGTCCTGTTCCAGGAAAAGGGGCAGGTTGTTCCGCAAATTGTCGGCTTCGTTGCGGGCACAGATAATAATGGATACGGGTGGGAGGTCGGCGGTGGGTAGCAGAACCGGAACGGGTAGCTGGTAGTTGGCTAAGTGGCGGAAGCGGATGCCCCAGAACCAAAGTTGCAGCACGCTGGCAAGGAAGAGACCGGTAGCGGCAGCTAGGGTTATCCACATCGGGTTGAGTTGATTTGCCGGGTCAGGGGTGCGCAGCCACCCAAACCGCTCCGTCGTCAAAAAATTCCTTTTTCCAGATGGGAACCGTTTGCTTGAGGGTGTCAATGGCAAACTGGCAGGCCGCGAACGCTTCGGCCCGGTGGGGGCAGGCCACACCAATAATGACGGCGATATCACCTATTGCTAAGGTGCCTATCCGGTGGTGAATAACCATTTTTTGCACCGGCCAGCGGGCACAGGCTTGTTCCCCGATTTTTCGAAGTTCGGCAAGGGCCATCGGCGTATAGGCTTCAAATTCTAATCGCCGAACCGTCCGCCCCTCGGTTTGGTTGCGCACCGTACCGACAAACCAGACAATACCACCTGCCCCTTCGTTTGCTAGTGCTGGCTGGCAAACAGCGGTAGATAAGGGTGTATCCAACAACTCAACAGTTATCTTCATAGGTTCATGATCAGTTTATTCTGATTTATCCGCCAGCTACCGGCGGGATGATGACGACCTCGTCACCAGCAACAATAACCTGTTCGGGCGTAGCATACGAAGCGTTGACCGCAATAGCCAACGAGGCCAACTCCCGGAAAGCGGGGTACCGGCTTTTTAATTCTTCCAGGAGCGCGGCTACGGTCAGTGGCGTAGCTACGACCAGTTTAAGGTGGGGGTGGCCTAAAATATCCCGTGCGATGCCATAAGCGATGACTTCAAGTTCCATATTATCGAGGGTCCTTTTTTTAAAAATCAGCGACAAAAGCGCGGTTTTTGCAAAATTTGGATAAAAATTAACAAAAACTTAACGTTTAGCCAGCGGTTTGGCGGCCTTTTAACAAAGGTCGCTATTTTATTTCGCCTAAGATCGGGCCCGGCGTGATTTATACCGAAACTTAAGAAATAAAAGGTAAAAATGTAGGAGAAAATTTCACTAAACAATAGGGGTAATTCATTAAACACTAAACATTTACCGCCTTAAAACACCTTTTGGACAACAAACATTGCTTTTCCAGGTTAAAGGGGGTAGTTTTGCACTCGATTGTTGCGATAAACAAGTTGTTGCAGCAGTTGCCCATGAACAAAAGTTACCTGACAAGTAACGTATTTATCCCTAAGGGGATGAATAATTAAAAACCGGTCCCCCCAGTTAAGTGTACGATCCCTCTTCGTTGTTTAATCCCCAACGAAGGTATACTAAACACAGACTGGCTTTGTTTGACGAAAATGAAAAGAATGAAATTTCCCTGGACGATCATCGTCGTGGTATTGCTTTTTGCAACCCTGACGAATGGTTACACCAATCCCTTGTCTGAAGCTCCGGCAGCAACTATCACTAGTTTTAAGCGCCTTTCAGACGAAGTTGTTACCGCACGAATCGCACGCATAAATTTGCCGTTTGCTGCTCGTAGCTCCTCCCAAGTAAAAGCCATGATCCGGCGTTATACCGTAGAAGGCTACCGTGATTCTGAAGATATTCTAGGCCGTTCGGCCATGTACTTCCCCATTTTTGAGCATTATTTACGACTGTACAACCTGCCGGAAGCATTGAAGTACCTGCCGATCGTAGAGTCTTCTTTATTGCCGGATGCAGAATCGCCTTTAGGTGCTGCCGGGCTTTGGCAATTCATCCCCAGTACGGCACGCATGTATGGCCTGAAGGTCAACGGACAAGTAGACGAACGACGGGATCCGCACAAAGCCACCGAAGCTGCGGTACGCATGCTGGCTTCGCTTTACGAGCAATTTGGCGACTGGAGCCTGGTGTTGGCAGCCTATAATTGTGGCCCCGGACGGGTACGCAAGGCCATTCGCGCCGCTAACAGTACCAAGTTTCAGGTACTAAAAGCGTTTTTGCCAATGGAATCACAGCACTACGTACCTCGTTTTGTTGCCGCGGCTTACCTGATGAATTACTACAGTGCCCACGGACTGACACCAGACTATCCCAGCCAGGAATTGCTGGATACCCGTACCTTTCGGTTGGGGAAATCGCTGCACCTGGGTACGGCTGCCCGCCAGTTGGGCGTAAGCTATCGGACCATGTGCCGGCTGAATCCGTCCTTTTTACAAGGAATGATTCCTGCTTCTGAAAAAGGCCAGTACGTAACTGTACCCACGGCTGCTGCTACGGCTTTCGCTTCCTTGTATCTACCCGCATTGGGAAATACCAGTCGGAACGGGCGTCAGTTGAGCAGCTACCTGACGGTACCTGGCGATGACCTGGAAACCCTGGCTGCCTTGTTTGCGTGTAAGCCAGCAGAAATAATGGAATGGAATGGTTTGACCAGCCCCAGGTTAACGATTAACCAGTCTTTAATGATCTGGTTGCCGCGCCAGGTGGTGAGACCCTAAACTTTCTTACCCTTAAAAAAAAGGATCACAGCGCCGGCAGGATGCTGTGATCCTTTTTTTTTGGCGAAAAGAAAGCCTTTCCTCCCTGGTGGCGGTGATTGAATTAATGCTTTTTGTGTAACCTTTCTGTTTTGATCAACGTAAGACCAATGGAAAGGTGCTTTGAGAGGCTGCGTAGCTGAAAAGCTATACGACATCAGGAGAAAACTACGCAACGCTTTATACAAATGAGAAAACATCCCCCTTTAAAACTGCTCGTGCTATTTTTTTGCACGGGCCTGCTCTTGCCTACCTTGTCGGCAACTAATTCCAACGATCTATATTACCTACGGCAGTGCTTGTCTTCGGTGGAGACCAGTAACCTGGCTATAGCCAACTACCGGTACATGGTGTCCGGAAAACGGGAAACGCTGAAGATGCTCGCCCGGTTTCCGCGCTACGAGCAAACCCTGGAACGCATTTTATTGGAAGAGGGGCTACCGACCTGGTTGAAATACGTTACCCTGGCGGAAAGCCGATTAGTGGTTGATGCGGTTTCTTCGGCGGGGGCGGCAGGTTTGTGGCAGATTATGCCTGGCACTGCCCGCGGACTAGGGTTGCGGGTAGATAAAGACCTGGACGAACGCCTGGATGTAGTTAAAGCCAGTCGGGCAGCAGCCCTTCATTTAAAAAAGCTCTATACCGAATTCGACAGTTGGTTGTTGGCTATCGCAGCGTACAACTGCGGTGCCGGCAATGTGCGCAAAGCACAACTCCGGTCGGGCGGCTCCCGCTACCGGGATATTTACCGCTATTTGCCCCGGCAAACGCGGCGCTACCTGCCACGGGTGCTCACCATTGCTGCGATCGGTCAGGATCCTACTCATTTTGGCCTGACGGTAGAACCGTCCAAAGTAGTGTCCTCATCCTCTGCAGAACCAACAACCCCATGCCTGCAAGGCAAAAGCATTTTCTGCCAAAGCCCTTCACCGACCTGCCACCGTTCTTTTTCGGCGCCGTCTGGGTCTTGTCCAGCGACGCATCCGGCCGTCGGGGAGCCATCTGCAACAGCACAGCTTGCCACCGACCAAACTGAACCCCCTTTAGCGGTATCCGAACTGGCGGTGGTGGGGCGAATGGCACCGTTACCCAGCCGGGCTTTGTATTGGTCGGGAGAGTCTTAGGTTTGTTCTGCGGGAGCAGCTTACTTTTGGTGATCGCCTCCGGACCCTACCTCCTCACCAGGCTGATCTGCCGGGCATACTGCTTGCCGCCTACCCTTAGGTTGACGACGTACACGCCGGCGGCCCAGCCAATATCCGCAAGGGGGAAGTTATAGCGATGGTTGCCACTCATCTGGTAGCCGTTAAAAACTTGTTTCATGGGCTGGCCCAGCATATTGTACAACGTTATTTCAACAGGGCTGGCCGCCGGTAAATCGTAGCTGAGGAACAACTGTCCCGCCTGGTAATAAGCCTGGAGATTGACCGTAGACCGCTCTTGTGGCGACCAGGTGCTGACCGGCGCACAGCTCAGGCCCAGCCCGCCCAGCCGTTCGTAAGTTTCGCCCATGACCTCGTCCACCAGGTTGCCATCAATACAAAGCCACTGCTCCAGGAGGGTCGCATAGACCTGCCGGAAATCAGTGGAAAACTGCAGGTTGCCGTCGTTGTCCACTTCCTGTAGGTTGGGCAACCCGCCCAGCGTGCCATTGCCATTGAGCCCGGCACCAAACAACAGCAAGGGAGCCGCTGCGCCGTGGTCGGTACCGCCCGAAGCATTCTGTTCAATCCGGCGGCCAAATTCCGAGAAAGTCATCGACAGTACCCGGTCCGCGTGGCCGCCATTGGCCAGGTCTTCGTGGAAATGCTGAACCGCCTGTGCCAACTGATTCAGGAGTACCGGGTGGTTATTCGACTGGTTGGCGTGGGTGTCGAAACCATCGTGTACCACCATGTAGAGGCGCGTGCCCAGCCCGCCGCGAATCAGGCGGGCTACCAGCGCCAATTGTTCCGCCAGGCTGTTGTTGTCGTATTCCACACTGTTGTTGCCCTGGCTATACGTGTCGGCGACAACGGCTGCGTAGCGGAAAGTGTTGTTGGCCACGATGCGCAGGTAACTCAACTGCTCGCCGTAGTGGCAATCGGGAACGGAGAGGGGGTCGTACAGCTGCCCGGTCTGGGCAATGTCGTAGAGTTGCTCCGGATTGGCGACGTTCAGCGACATGTCGAAAGCATCAGAATTGTTGAAGACCAGGTTCCCTGAACTACCCATCTGGATTGCTGGTGGCGTCAGCGGCGGATTGTTGAGGAAATCCGGAAATTCCTGTTCCAGCAGGCGACCCAGCCAACCAGACGTCGCCATTTCGTTGGCGTCTACGCCGGAAGACCAGATGTCCGTTGAGCGAAAATGAGAGAGGCTGTGATCGGGATAGCCCACGTTATTGACCACTTTCATTTGCCCATCCAGCCACATGTTGTTGAGCGCGTTCATGGTGTTGGGCATGCCCAGTTCCCCCGTCAGGTTGATGACTTCATTCTGGGGAATGGCAATGTTGCTGCGCGCAGCCTGGTAGCTGCCGTAATCGAAAAGCGGGATAATGGTGTTCAGGCCGTCGTTGCCGCCTTTAAGGCGAACCAGTACGAGGATGCGGTCTTCCGGCGTCGCAGACAGGGCCATCGCCAGCGGTGAGCTGGTAATCGCCGTCAGCGGTGTTTTGCCCAGTAGAAAAGAAGCGGCACCCGCTATCCCTAGCTGACGGATAAAAGTACGTCGGCTCCAATCCAGGTGGTCGTGCTCATGAGCCTGCCCGTGTTCCAGTGCAATGCCCCTGTTCTTGTTTTTGTTGGAAGGTTGGTCGTGGTTGTGCATGATGATGGGGATTTAGGATAACTGAAATTCGGGTAAACGGGACATGTAGCGCAAGAGCAACGCCACCTGGGCGGGTACCGTCTCCCAGAAGAGGTTCCATTGGCCACTGTCGTAATAATTTTGCGGCACCTCCCATTTTAAAATCGCGGTGGCGGCGGCGTACGCCTCCGGGGTATCCAATCCCCGTGGCACAAAGAAGTCGACCAGCGCCTGGGTCACCAGGGCGGGATCGTTGGCGGAATCGGTCGTCAGGTTTTGTGCCAGGGTCACCAACAACTGGGGAGCGTACTGGTACATCGTAAAGATGAAGAAGTCGGAAGTCTGCCAACGACCCGTGATGGAGTTGCTGTTGACCCAGTCGCGGTTGCCGCGCCAGCCCGCTACGTCTGGCGGGTTGAACAATCCCTGGTTGAGTTGGTAACCCGCGTACAGGATGTAATTGCGTCCATCTTCGTCTACGGGCAGGTTGTTTTCGATGGCCATACCCAACATCAGGTCCAGCGGGCTTTTGATCTGGGTGCCGATAATGTTTTCGTCGAAGAAGTGCTCACTCTTGAACAGCTGCCGAAAAACCGGCGCCAACTCCCAGTTGCTGTCGCGGAAGGTTTGCGCCAGTTCGGCTACAATTTCTTCCTTGATCTCGGGGTGGACAAAGTGGCGGTAAATTTTACCACAAATGTATTCGGATATTTCCACCGCGCGGTGGGTGAAAAGAATAGCGTGGAGTTCGGCGTAACCCCAATTGCCCGTTTGCCCAAAGATCGTCTTGTTGCCGGTATCGTGCAGCAAGGGAACAAAAGGGATGGGGGCACAAGCCGTGGAGAAGCCGTTCCAACCGGTCAGCGCCCGGGCTACTTCTACGATATCCTGTTGGGTATAACCATTGTCCTGGCCCATGGTGAAAAGCTCCAGCAACTCGCGGGCGTAGTTTTCGTTGGGTTGGAAGCGCGTGTTTTGCACCCCGTTCAGGAACACTAGCATGGCTGGCGTTTTACCCATTTCGTAAACGAAATCACGGAAATTGCCCAGCCCGTAGGTTTGCAGCAACTGGTGGTAGTTGAATAGCCACGAGGGGCAAAAATAATCTTCGAAGCGGGTCACAAAGTGGTTGTGCCAGAAAAGGGTTATCTTTTCTTTGGCACTGCTGGTGAGCATAGCGGCTATCCAGTCGTTGCTGTACGCGACGAGTTGGGCGGCACTCTGCGCGCCAAAATCCGAATAATCACCAATGGTCCACTCCGACCAGGCCGGTTCGGCGAGGTGAGGTGTGGCCAGGATTTCGTCAATTAATTGATCCACCAAAAGGACGGGGCTATTGGCCAGGCTGGCAACGATCGTCGGTTCGGAAGCACCAAAGCCCAGGCGGCGGTGCAGGTGCTGAACCCGGATTCGGTTCCAGGGATGGGCTGGTGTAGGCACGTAGGGCAATAAGGTGCCCGTTGCACAATTGGGTGGCGGAGCTGTTAGCATATCGGGAAGGGGTTTTGTGATCAATTGCAGACCCGTAAGGCGGTTCTTTGGGGAAACGCTTTTTTAGACTGGTAGCGGATAAAAGGGTTTAAAAGAAGTTCAATGTTTAACGTTTTAAATTTCCCAGGTAGGTAAGCAAAGAAAAAAGATGATATTTATATTATCCGTGTATATTTGTATTAAGCACTCCCACACGAATCAGCTTACCTTTTGTTTACTAAAGGTAAAGCCTGATTAATAGACTTGATCATCCTCATCTAATTGAATTGTAGCCTTTTCTTTTCGCTAATTGAGGATTATCTCTATGAAAGACACTATTTTAAAAACAATAGAAGCCATCGTTACCGAAGGTGCTTCTAAGCAGGTTGGTCATTTGTGGGCAAATGACGAAAACCTCGATCTCCCGCAAATTCACATTGAGGACGAGCAACTGACATCGTTTGTTTTTTGCGACTACCTGGGCCTGTCGCAAGACGAGCGGCTCATTGCCGGTGCCACCGAGATGCTGCGTCGTTACGGGACCTACACGGCGGTTTCCCGTGCTTTTTTGAGCCTGAATCTGACCCGCACAACGGAAGAGTTGCTGGCCAGGGTTTTCCGGCAACCCGTAGCGGTGCTCGCCCGAACTTCCCTGGCGCACATTGCGGTTTTGCCGGTAATTACCCACATCGACGATGCCATTGTGCTGGACCATCAGGTACACGCCAGCGTGCGCAACGCGACGGATATGCTGCGTTCCTACGGGAATAAAGTGGAAGTTATCCGCCACAACCGGATGGATCAGCTGGAGGAGCGCATCCAAAAGCTGGGCGAGATTCACCCCAAGGTCTGGTACCTGGCCGACGGGGTGTATTCCATGTACGGCGATACGTTACCCGCAGCAGAAATCGCAGTGCTCCTGGATCGCTACCCCAAGCTTCACCTCTACGTAGACGACGCCCACGGCATGAGTTGGATGGGCAAGCACGGCAGCGGTTACCTCCTGGAGGCGCTGCCGCGCCACGAGCGGGTTTTTCTGGTTACTTCCCTGGGCAAAGGCTTTGGGAGTGGCGGCGCGGCGATCGTCTGCCCGGACGAAGCCACCAAGGAGCGAATCATCTATTGTGGTAGTCCGTACATCTTTACCAGTCCGGCCGAACCACCGATGCTGGGTGCTATCCAGGCATCCGCTCATATCCACCTGAGCGATGAACTCCCCATCCGGCAAGCAGCGTTGATGGAGAAGATTACCCACTTTCGGGATTATGCATTGCAGTTGGGGTTGCCACTCATCAAGCCATCCTATCTGACGCCCATCTTTTTTATCGGCGTGGGTAAAACAGAAGTAGGTTACGAAGTGTGCCGCCGGATGAAGGCTGCGGGTTATTTTGTTAGTATTGGCATTTACCCTGCGGTTCCGGTGAACAACACCGGCATGCGGGCAACGGTAACGGTTAGCCATACGGAAGCCCAAATTAAAGGAATGCTCGAGGCCCTGGCCAATATTTTACCCGAGGTTTTGCACGAAAACAACTCCAGTTTGGAACAGGTTTATCGTGCTTTCCGAATTAAAGTGGCGAACAACGTCCGCAAGATGATATAGGCTGGCCGCTCCTTTGGCGAGCCTGTTTCTTGACGCGCATGGAATCCCAGTAAAGAAAATTTATCTTTACCGGGATTCTTTTCTATCTTCCGAATCACCAAATTGATCCTAACTTATGAGGTTGCTGGCCTTTCTTCTTTTCGTGGGCTTCCTGTTCTTTGCCGTTTTTGCCCGGTGGTTTTTTATCTGCGACATCCTGGGCTCATGCCAGGAAGAGATAACGGCGCCTGTAAACGAACGGCCGCGAACCCTGGAACTCACCAATAATGATACCATCGTACTCCGTGGTTACGAGGAATTTGCCTTTGCTCCTGGTGATTATACGCCCATCCTGACGGCCGGCAATGATTTTTTTCTCGATACCATTGCCACGATCATGCTGGCCGACACCACCATAAGACTCCAACTGACCGGCAAGTATACGGCCGAAGAATTGGAAATGCTGGCGGGTTTTTACGAAAGTATGGGGATGGCGCGGGCGGCGGCCGTGCGGGATTTGCTGGAAAAACGAGGTATTGTTGCTGAACGTTTCGAACTGGAGCAAGAACTTGTTGCAGGAACCACCGTACCAGAACCCCTGCGCTTCGCCCTGCTGCCACCGGTCGGGCCCAGTAGCTACGCCAAGGTGGTTTATACGTTCACGAATATGACCTATTCCGATGCTAACTTTCCCAGCAATGGGGATGTTTTTCAACCGGGCGATGCCTTCAAGTCCTACGCCGATTCGGTAAAGACCTACCTGCAACGCTATCCGGAAAACACAATCCGTATTGTTGGCCATACGGATAGCGATGATTCGGAAAAGTACAACTACAACCTGGGTCTCCGGCGCGCCAAAAGCGCGCGGGAATATTTGGAAAAGATGGGAATTACGACGCAGATGGAGGTGTCTTCCAAGGGCGAAACGGAACCCATCGTCCCGAACAATTCCCCCTTGAACAAACAAAAGAACCGCCGGGTCAATTTTATTATAGGGACGGAAAAAAAATAAAGGAATAATTTTGCTTTATTTCCGTCAAGATACGTTGAATAAAGATTCGCTGACGTTTTTTGTGTTGGAGGTCAATCGAAAGTAAAGATGACGCTCCTTACCCGTCACTTTTCATCTTTACTTTAGTTTGACCACAAAAAATGTCAGAGAAGGTGAATAAATTGCTGCTCAAAAATACAACCCATGACTGATCAATCTTTGCTTGACCTCTTTACCAAGCTCGATTCCCGCGAAGGCTTATTCCTTTGGATGGTAATGCTCATTTCCTTCCTAGTCGGTTTTTTGGTTGCTTATCTGCTCCGGTCTGGAAAAGTGCGGCGACTAAAGAAAGAACTGCGCGCAGCGGAACAGCAGCAGCAACAACTCACGACGCAGCTGGCGGGGGTAAAGGCCCAATTGCAGCAGCGCGACCTGGAATTGCAGGAAGAAAGCCGCGAAAAAGTGGACCTGATGGATCGGTTGTCTTTGGCTGACCAGGCCAAACAACACCAATTGCAGGAAGCCTACCGGCTGAATCAGCGGGTAGAGGAATTGCAAACCACCAACCGTACCTACGCCGCTTCGATCAACGACCTCAACGATCAGCTGAGCGGATTGAAAACGCAAAACGAACAACTCGGGGAAGGGGGGCGAAATTTCGCCGAGCTTCCGGTCACGCCCGCAACCGGCCAGCAAAACCAGGATGTTGCCGTACTTCGCGAGCGGCTCAACCACTTTGAAGTGCTGCTCGGCCAACTGTCTACGGAAAACAACCAATTGAAAACGGACCTGCAGGAAGTGAAGCAGCGTACCCTGGTCGGCGGGCTTGCTGCCGGCGGCACGACCCAGGTACAGGAGAACGATGTCACCGGGGAATCAGATGTTCAGTTACAAGCAGGAAAAACGGTCTTGTACGAAAAAATAATCGTGGATGACCGCGAGCGCGACGACCTGACCCAAATTGAGGGAATCGGCGAATTCTTAGCGAAGAAACTCAATGAAAATGGGGTCTTCACCTACCGCGATGTGGCCAGCTGGACGCCGGATCAAGTGGACGCCATGACCGAAAGTATTGGTTACATCCCAGGCCGCATCGAAAAGGACCAATGGGTCGCGCAAGCTGCTGCGCTCGCAGCGCAAAGTGCCGCTCCCGCGCCGAGGATGGTGGAAAATGAATTGCCCTGGTCCAGTGCAACTGACCTGAAGATCATCGAGGGGATTGGTCCTAAGATTGAAGAATTACTAAAAGCAGCAGGTATTCCCGACTGGGCCAGCCTGGCCGCTACCGAGCCCGCCCGCCTGAAAGAAATACTGGAAGAAGCCGGGGACAGTTTCCGCATGCACAGCCCCTACACCTGGCCGCTGCAGGCACGCCTGGCGGCCGCCGAGCGGTGGCAGGAACTCCGTTCTTATCAGGATGAACTAAGGGGTGGTCGGGAAAGCTAGTGGTCTGTCAAGTGTTAATTTTCCGGTTGAGTGTGAGCGAATTTTGGGGCCAATCAAGGCGGGGGTTCCCGCGCATAGCACCGCTACGTAAGGGGTTCTCCAACGCAGAGTGGCCGCAAAAGACGCCACAGGCTACCTGAAGTTTTAGCCTTGACGACCACTAGGGGGTCGGCCTTTATCGCTGTACCTGGCAGGATACCCCCACAGGGCTGTCGAATGTAAAAATACTTCACATAAACAGTAGGTTTTATCCTAAAAGGTGGGTCTCGCTTCGTGGTATCTCCGCGTAAACATCAGGGAAGCGTGCCTTTAGGTACGCGATATCGGTAGAAAATTGTTTCACCGATTGATTAGCCGTGCCGTAGGTACGGAATATGCTGTGTGCTATTGATTTACATGCCGTACCTACGGCACGGGAAGCACACATTTGGCCATTTTCTACCGGTATTAAGTACCTACGGCACTTCGCACTATTTGGCGTAAAATAAACCCTGTTGATTATATTAGTTGTTTTCAGATTCGACAGCCTTAAGGATACCTCCAACAAAACACCGATGCGGGTTGCCAGGGGTTCAGGCCTGACAACGGCATCGGTGATTGTTTTTGGTGGGTTGGGGATTGTACGGTTCAGCGCTTAACCATTAGCAGATCAGATCAAATTTGATCCGGTCCGATCAAGGCGCTGAAGGACAACGTATAATAAAATGTACAGCTGGAATTTTTTTATTGAGCCAAACCTAGGCAGCTACCAGGTGCTTGGCCAGGGGTTCTTTCAGGCGGTGTACCAGTTCCGGATCAACCGCAGTTGTAAACAAATCCACTTGCCGATGATCATCAATGAGCTGCAGGTTCAGACTGGCGGCCAGTTGTTGTGACAAATCGCCCATTGCGGCGGCGTATTCCTTGCTTTTTCCAATGGCCATGAACAGGTCGATAATACCGGCCCGGATAAGCTCCAGGGGATTCAGTTGCGCCAGCAACTGCCGCTGATTGCCACTGGTCTCCGTAATGCCCCGGCGGCGCAGTTTATCGCGCAGGCTATCGGTGGTGTAGCCCAACACTTCGGCGCGGTATTTCCACCAGTTGGCAGCCGAACCTTCGTTGCGCTCCATGTACAGGCGCAGGTGTCGGCGTTCGAACTCTTCCTGGCAAGAAATCAGGGTCATCGCCCGGGTCATATCCACCAGGTGTTGGAATTGTTGGGTACTCAGACTATTGACCGTTTGCTCGTCGTCGAGCGTAGCCAACTGCCGGGCGTATTTCTGCTTGACTTTGCTCCGCGACCGCAGCACGATCTCCTTGGCCAACCCCACCCCCAGGTAGTAATCTTGCCACAAGGATCCTTCAGTGGGCTTGCGGTCGGCAAACTCCTGCAACTTGAGGGGCTTGCGAATACCGTCGGCAAATTCGTAGTAATCATTCAGCCACCGTTTGATGTTGGCCGGATAATGATGGTCGGGCAGTTGGAGTGCCTGGTGGAGATCGGTAGCTAAAACTACCTTTGTACCTTTTTTGCTTACAAACACATTAAGATCCATAGCTTTACTGGTCTAATCTGCTACAAATATAACCTATTTTGTTTTTAATAAACAAATATTATTTTAATTATTTTTTTAAAACAAATCAAGAGAATGGTTTTATTTTTGTTTAAACAACTGTAAACAAGTAGTTTAGATGTTTGTTGTTAACGGTGTTAAGTCAATTTGTTTTTTCGTTTTTGTTTTAATTTTTTCACCTAAGCCGCCATTAGTTAACAAATAATTGATGTTTTGATCCTGAAAGAGCGGGAGAACCAGCAGCAGCGGAACGCCGCAACGGTTAATTTTGTTAAAAATATACAGTGTCCTAAGCAGCAGCAGGCATCACCGCAGACGTTAAGGAAAACAAAAAAAGTTGTTGGGCTGGAAATAGCCATCTATTTTTACAGAAAATGTCAGGGTACTCAAAAATTAAGACCTCTTATGCATATGCTACGCTTCTTGGTGGCCGCTGTAATTGCGGTAAGTATTACCGCCTGTAACAGGAACGAAAAGCCAGTGGTTCCCGCTGACAAAATGTCGGCCCCTATTGCGAGCGTGGACACCTTTGACCTGGACGGATTCAAAGCGTCCTACGAAAACACGGATCGGGTAGTCTGGCAACGCCCCAACCTGATCATCGGCCTGTTGGGCAACGGCAACCTGGCGAATAAGGTAGTCGTAGATATTGGTGCGGGCACCGGCTTTTTTGCCAAGCGGGTCACGCCGCTGGCCAAAAAAGTAATTGCGCTGGACATCGACGAAAGCTTCCTGCGGTCGATTGACAGCACCAAAATGCTGGAATTGCCCGCCGCCCTGCAAAGCCACCTGGAAACCCGCCTCACGCCGCGCGATGCGCCCAACCTGGCACCCAACGAGGCCGACGCTGTGCTCATTGTCAACACCTTTATGTACATCGAGAACAAATTGGAATACCTCCAAAAACTCAAACCTTGTATTAAAGAAGGTGGGCGGCTGGTCATCGTAGACTTCAAGCGCAAGCGTACGGCCCTAGGCCCCTTGCCGCGCGAGCACCGTGCGCCGTTGTACGTGGTAGAGGATTTGCTCTACGAAGCAGGCTACCGCAATATCCAGGCCATCGATACCGAACTGGACTACCAGTACATTCTCATTGCCGAACGGTAGGGGCTTAGCCAGCTGATTGGCTTAACCGCTTAAAATAAATCGACTACTGGTCGGATCCTTTGGCAAAAGGTGAATTTATTTTTTTAGCGCCCCTTAGAATAATTCTAAATAGTTTCCCGCCAAGGCAACCGAATGGCCGGTTTGTTGTTATTTTTGTGTGTGCATGAAGACTGTACCATTAAAAGAAAGTAACCATTATGGAAAATACCACTGCCACCAAGAGTCCTGTGCTGCTTTATACCGAGCAAACCCCCAACCCGGAGTCGCTCAAGTTCGTCACCAACCGGATGCTGTACCGCGGAACAGCCGATTTCCGCGAACAGGAACTGGCCCAGGAGTGGTCGGAACTGGGTACGGCTTTGTTTGAAATGCCCTTCGTGAAAGGCGTCTACATTTCCAACAATTTCGTGACCATCACCAAAGAATTCAATTACGCCTGGGAAGATATTATGCTCAAGCTGAAGGAATTCATCAAGAATTACGTCCAGGAAGAAAAAGGAATCATCAAAGAAGGCTTTACCGAAGCCATGGCGGAACTCGAAGCCGAGCGTGGCGCCAGCTACGAATACAGCGATGACGATGCCGAACTGGTGGCTAAGATCAAAGAACTCATCGACACCTACGTGAAGCCTGCTGTGGAAATGGACGGTGGCAACATCGAATTCAAGCACTTCCGTGCGGGCGTTGTCACGGTTATCCTGCAGGGTTCCTGTAGCGGTTGCCCCAGTTCTACCGTAACGTTGAAGTCGGGGATCGAAGGCATGCTCAAGCGCATGGTACCCCAGGTACAAGAGGTGGTTTCTGAAATGGGCTAAGCCTTTTTTCTGCACTTTGCGCAAAAGCCCTCCTGGAATCGAATTCCAGGAGGGCTTTTGTGTTTTCAGGGATTATTGTCTGTTGCGACATTTTTTTTTCTGCTATTGCTACCGCTCCCGGCAAATACAACCCCGTACAGTAAACGAAACCCGGTGAGGTGCAAAAGCGAGAAATTTTTGTACTACCTTAGTAGTATTACATTGACTTTAAAACGGGAGTGTTATCAGTATAAAACTGTTTCCCTCCTATAGCCCCTTCCCAGGGCAACCCTTTGCAAATCTATCCTTTGAACATGTCTTGATCACCGGGCGGAAGCCCGGTGATTTACCTCAGTTGATTCGCGTTGACTAACACAACTTTCTGGTGCTTATCGTACTGCTTTGGCAGGATGATGAGTAGCTATTTATTTGCCGCTTTGGCGCCGAAGGAGCAACATTGTATTGTTGTAAACTACTGATTAATAGCTGTTAAAGCATTGATTGGTCGGTCTGCAATCACCTCCTTGTTTTAATTTTTTTAAACTGTCAACCCGTTCTAACAGCTAGCGTACGCCTTCTGGGTATACGTGTAAAACAGGTTTAAAACCGGCTGTTCGGGGATCAGTTTGTACGCAAAAACTAATAAGTCACCATGAGAGTACAACTAACCATTTGGCTATTCATCCTGGCCATCCAAGGAAACATTTTTGCCCAAAATACGGCACCTTCCATTCGCCCTGCGGACCGCGTACAGGAACGCCAGGCTACTTTTGACCAACAAGAGCCCACCCCATTGCTTACCCGCACACCAGCCCGGCAACGACCGACCCTGGCCATGTCCGATTACGAGATTTTTGAAATAGACAACGAACGCAGCGCGAGCCTCCACTACCAGGCACCCGCAACCATCGCGCTGGACGTCCCGTTTGGTGCTGGCCCAGACCTTCGCCTACAGCTGGTACGGGTAGACAACCCCGAACCACTGGTGCTCGAAAGCGCTACCCAGGGACCGGCCACGGTTGCGCGGGCGGTGCATTACCAGGGCATTGTCGCTGGCGACCCTACTTCATTGGTAGCACTGAGCGTGCTCGAAAATGAGGTAGTGGGCATGGTCAGCTCCACCACCCTCGGTGGCAACTGGATACTGGGGAAGCTGCCCCCCACGGGTAGCCGCAGCCCGGAAACGACCGACTACGTTTTTTACCAGGACAAGCAGCTGTTCCAGGAACAGACTTTTTCCTGTGCAACACCCGATTCTGGCGAAGCTTACCTCCGCGAGGAGCTGGACGAACGGGCAGCGGGTGCGCGCAACCTGAACGACTGCGTACAGATCTACTTCGAGGTCAACTACGATATTTTTCAAGACAAGGGAACGACTGCCGCCACGGTGCAGTACGTCGAGGCTTTGTTCAACCAGGTGGCGGCGCTCTACGCCAACGAGCAGGTGAACGTCACCATTTCGGAAATTTTCGTCTGGAATACGCCCAGCCCTTTCAACAGCACCAGCAGTGGACAAATGCTGACGGATTTCCAAAATTACCGCACCAGTTTCAATGGCGATCTGGCGCAACTGCTCTCCTACCGGGCCAGCGGCGGCATTGCGGTGGTCAACGGCTTGTGCCACCCCTACAACCTGGCCAAGATGAGCTACGCAGGCATTGCCAGCACCTTTCAGCAAGTACCGACCTATTCCTGGTCGGTGATGGTGGTGACCCACGAACTGGGCCACCTGCTGGGGTCGCAACACACCCACGCCTGTGTCTGGAATGGCAACAGCACGGCTATCGACGGTTGCCCAGGGTACACCGAAGGCGGCTGCGCCAGTCCGGGACTACCCGCTGGTGGCGGCACCATCATGTCGTATTGCCACCTGTCGCAGGCAGGCATCAACCTGAGCGAGGGCTTCGGCTCTCAACCCGGCAACCTCATCCGCAGCCGGGTAGCAGCAGCCACCTGTCTGTCGGCCTGCCCTACCCCTCCCGGCGGTGGTGGCAACCCGCCGCCGCCACCACCACCGGTGACCGGCTGTAGCCAGGAAAAGGTCTACCTGCGCCTGCAACTGGATACCTACAGCCCCGAAACCACCTGGGCCCTGACCAACGCGCAAGGCGGTATCGTGGCCCAGGGCGGGCCCTATTCCAAAACCCTGGCCAACCGCCTCGTGCTCGATACCCTGTGCTTGCCGCAAGGCTGCTACAATTTCCGTATCAACGATGCCTACAACGACGGCATCTGCTGTACTTACGGGCAAGGCAACTATCTCCTCACCGACGCCCAGCAACAGGTGTTGGCACAGGGGGGCGCCTTCCCTGGCTCGGAGACCACCAGCCTCTGCCTGCCCTACGTGCCCAATACGGGCGGCGGTGACTGCGAAGCCATCGACTTTTCGGCCGTGACCATCAATCCCTACGGCGTGAACCAGGATGCTGGCCAGTATACCGTCATGGACGCCGGCCAAACCCTCTACATCGCCAACAATGCCTGGAAAGCGATTCCAATGACTTACGAAATTACTCGCAACACGGTTGTTGCGTTCGATTTCAAATCGTCGCGCGAGGGCGAAATCCACGGCCTGGGCTTCGATAATGACGACGAGATCTCCTACGGCTACACCTTCAAGGTACACGGCACGCAGAATTGGGGTATCGTTAATTTCGACAACTACGCCGGCGGCTCGGCCTGGCAGAGTTATACCATTCCAGTTGGTGAATTCTACGTGGGTACAGCCAGTCGCTTTTTCTTCTGTGCCGACCAGGACGGCGGCACCCGCAATGGCAACGCCTGGTTCCGCAACGTCCGCATCTTCGAAGGGACGGACTGCCAAACGGGCAACGCCGTACCCCCAACGAGCAATACCTCGCCAGCCGCGGAAAGCCTGGCCGTGGTGGTGTACCCCAACCCCGTAACCAGTGGGCAGCTTCAGCTACAGGTGGATCACCCCACAACGGGCGCGGCCAACTGGCAGATTCTCACCCTCACGGGGCAAGTGCTCCAGGAGCAGGAACTGACGGTGGACCAACAAACGTACCAGCAAAATATTGGCATCAGCAGCCTGGCCCGTGGCACCTACTTGCTTCGCTGGCGCGACCAGGGTCGCGAGCAGACGGTGCGCTTTACGGTGCAGTAAATAGAAGACTTGTTGTGCTTCAGCACAACAAGTCTTGAAGACCTATTATCAACTCGGTTTTGTTTTTTTTAATACGCGAATCATACGGAAAGCCTCACCTCGGTGGGGCTTTCCTTTTTACGGCAATTGGAATTTTAGGGCCGCAACATCAGCTCCAAAATTTCCTTCACCAGCTTAGCAGCCAGCGCCGCCGTCATTCCCACCAGATCGCGGTGTGGATTGAACTCGACGATGTCGGCGCCGATAATGGGTACGTCAATGGCGTGCAGGAGGTCCAGCACCTGGCGCACGGTGAGGCCGCCCGGCTCGTGGTGGGAGACTCCCGGCGCGAAGGCCGGGTCGATACCGTCGATATCGAGACTGATGTAGACGGGCTGGTCGAAACGCAGGGCGGGCGCCTGGGCGGCAAAGTGGCGCATTTCTATCTGTTCGACACCGAATTTTTTGGCCTGCTCCCGCTGGTGAGGGTTGAGGCTGCGCAGCCCCACCTGTACCAACCGGTCACAGAGCCCTTCCTCCATAATACGTGCAAAGGGGCAGGCGTGTGAAAAGCGGTTGCCTTCGAAATTGTCGTACAGGTCGCCGTGGGCGTCAATTTGGAGGATGGTAAAACCAGCGAAACGCTCGGCGTGGGCCTGCATGAGCGGATAGGTGATGGAGTGGTCGCCCCCCAGGGTGAGCAGGCGTTGGTCCTGGCGGAGGGCTTCCTGGGCTGCCCGGCGGATGTCGGGATAGTCGGTAAAAGACAGGTTGCCGATATCGGAAAAATCGGGATGTTCCAGGGAGTTGAACCCGCGTTCGGTCCAGGCATTGCCCGCGCCACTGTGCAAACACTCGCGGATGCGGCCCGGCGCCAGGGCGGGCCCCGTCAGGAAACTGGATTGGGCGTCGAAGCAAACACCCGTCAGGGCTACTTTTTTGGGAAGGGTCATGAGCGGTTGGTTTTAGCCTGGCAAAAACCAAGCTTATCTGGTGATCGAATGTACGCCACAAAATGCTGAAAACAGCGGGAGAAAACAGCGGGGTGGTTCCTGTTTTTTGCCAACCCCCACTTATCTTTACCGGCTCGCTGACCATTTTTGTGCTAAAACAAAGCGGGTCGGCGAAGGTCTTTACCTTCCAAACAGCCGCTTGCCATGCCACAGCCCGAGTTTCGCTCCAAGCTGCCCCGTACGGGCACCACCATCTTTTCGGTCATGTCGGCCCTGGCGCACGCGCACCAGGCCATCAACCTGTCGCAGGGGTTTCCCAATTACGATCCGCCAGCCGCCTTGCGGGCCCTGGTAGCCGGGCACCTGGAGCAGGGCCACAACCAGTACGCACCCATGCCCGGCCTGCCCGGGCTGCGGCAGGCGCTGGCCGAGAAACACGCGGCCGCCAGCAACCATCTCCTCGACGCCGACACCGAAATCACGATTACGGCGGGCGCTACGCAGGCCATCTTCACGGCCATCACCGCACTGGTGCACCCGGGTGACGAGGTCATCCTGCTGGAGCCCGCCTACGACAGCTACCGCCCCGCGGTGGAACTGTGCGGCGGCGTGGTAGTGGCCCACGCCCTGCGCTACCCCGACTACCGGGTCGATTGGGCCGAAATGGCCAGCCTGGTCAATACGCGCACCCGCCTCATCATTTTCAATACACCCCACAACCCGACGGGCACCATCTGGCACCGGTCCGACTGGGAGGCCCTGGAAGCGCTCGTCGCCGACCGCAATATTTTCCTGCTGAGCGACGAAGTCTACGAGCAACTGGTCTACGATGGCCAACGGCACTACAGCCTCCTGGATTTCCCTAACCTGTTTGCCCGCGGCTTTGCCACTTTCTCCTTTGGCAAAACCTTTCACGCGACCGGCTGGAAAGTGGGCTACGCCCTGGCGCCGGCCGCGCTGATGGAGGAGTTTCGGAAGGTGCACCAGTTCAATGTATTTTCGGTCAATACCCCCCTGCAGTACGCCCTGGCCGACTACCTGCAAGACCCCGCCACCTACAACTACCTCAGCAGCTTTTACCAGGCGAAGCGCGATTTTTTCCTGGCGCAAATGAACGGTTCGGCCCTGCGGCCCCTGCCTTGCGCCGGCACCTATTTCCAGTTGTTCGACTACAGCGCCGTCAGCGACCTGCCCGACACCGCGTTTGCCCGCTGGCTGACCACGGAGCGGGGGGTGGCCACCATTCCGGTATCGGCCTTCTCGAGCACCCCAACGACCGACTGGGTCATCCGCTTGTGTTTTGCCAAAACGGAAGACCTCCTCGCCGCCGCTGCCGAACGACTGGTGAAGCTGTAGATCTCGCTGAACCTGTCCCCCGGGCGAGGGATGGCAGCGGTAGCCCGATGCAGGAGGGCTAGGAGCGAACAGACCGGTGCCCCCGCCAGAGCGGGGGCACGCCCCCCCAACCTGTTTTAAAGGAGCAAATTAGCTGCTTGCGACAGGCGCCAGTCCTTAACCCAAGCTTTTTCAGCGACGACTAGCCCTGGTTCCTCCTCCTCCGGCACGCACGCGTGGCATCTCTTCCAAAGAAGGACGTTTGACCGACCACATTCCGCCTTTCCGTTTAAGTATTTGGACAATAATAAATTTACATTTTTCGACTCAAATGATTAGCTCGAAACCGCTCATTATCAATCGCTTGTTTCTTCACTAATAATTTGAGCATGTAAATTTATTATTGTCCCGGCACTTACACCTTTCCACCTTTACACGGTCTAAAATTTCCGACTTCCGCCCTCCGACTTCCGACTTCGAAAACTTTCCCCCTTTCCTCCCCTCCCTTGCGCCATCAGCTATTTTACCACTACCTTAGCGTTAGTTATTAAGGCACTAAACAGAACAAGCAAGATGGAACCATTGGTTTGGCAAGGCGTATACACCGCCATTGTAACCCCCTTCAAAAACGGCGCAGTCGATTACCACAGTTTCCGCCAGCTCATCAACCAGCAGGTGGCTGCGGGTGTGACGGGTATTGTGGCGGTGGGTACCACCGGAGAATCCCCTACCCTCGACCTGGAAGAGCACATTGAAGTAGTAGCGGTAGCGGTAGCCGAAGCGGCGGGCCGCATCCAGGTGATCGCGGGGACGGGCTCGAACGATACGCGCTCGTCGCTGAAGACCACCGGCCGTGCCCACGAGGTTGGCGCCGATGGTTTCCTGCAGGTGGGCCCCTACTACAACAAACCCAGTCAGGAAGGTCTGTTCCAGCATTTTTCGGCCATCGCCGACAGCACGGACCGGCCCATCATCCTGTATTCTATTCCGGGTCGGAGCGGTATTGCCATTGACGTGGCGACCGTGGTCCGCCTGCGGGCCAAATATCCCCACATTAACTGCATCAAAGAGGCCGGTGGCTCCTGCGACAAGGTATCGCGCCTGGTGCACGAAATGGGTGATGACATGACCGTACTCGCCGGCGACGACGCCCTCACGCTGCCCTTCATGTCGGTGGGTGCCAAAGGGGTGGTGAGCGTCACGTCCAACCTGTTGCCTGCGGGCATGGTGGAGCTGGTGAACGCGGCGCTGGCCAACGACTACGCCGCCGCCCGCAAAATCCACAACGCCTATTTTCCGCTTTTCGAGCAGATGCTTTCCCTGGAGCCCAACCCGGTTTGCATCAAGTACGCCCTGCACCGGGCCGGTATGATCGACTCGCCGGAGCTGCGCCTGCCGCTGGTAGCGCCAACGGCCGGCAACACGGCTATACTGAATGACCTGCTGAAAAATTTTGTCTGATGAAGATCCTTCTCAACGGTGTCCGTGGCCGCATGGGGCAAGTTATAGTGGCCCTGGCCGAAGCCCAGGGAGACGTCGTCACCTCAGCCCTGGATCAGGGTGAAGCCGCCAGCGCTGCGGCCTGGCAGGCGTGTGATGTGGTTGTCGACTTCAGTTCGCACGAAGCCACGGTAGCCCTGGTGCAGTTGGCAGCGGCGCACCACAAGCCCGTGGTGATCGGTACCACCGGCCACGACGCGGCCGAAACCAGCGCCATTTTAGCGCACCAGGCCACCATTCCCATCGTCTGGTCGGGCAACTATTCCATTGGGGTCAACCTGCTTTTTTACCTGACGGAGCAGGTGGCGGCGACGCTGACCAATGACTACCATCCGGAGATTGTGGAGATGCACCACCGCATGAAGAAGGATGCCCCCAGCGGTACCGCCCGCCACCTGGTGGAAGCTATTCTGCGCGGTCGGCAGTGGCCCGCCACCGCCGCCCGCTACGGTCGCGACGGGATAACCGGCGAGCGACCCGCTGAAGAAATTGGCGTGCATGCCCTGCGGGGTGGCGAAGTGGTGGGCGAACACACGGTAATCTTTGCCGGCCCCGGCGAACGCCTGGAACTCAAGCACCAGGCTACCGACCGCCGCATCTTTGGCCAGGGCGCCCTGGCGGCTGCCCAGTGGGCGCTCGGGCAGCCGCCGGGGTTGTATACCATGCAGGATGTGCTGGCGCTGGGGGGGAAGGGGTAGGGGTGTTTAGACAAGCCCCCTAATGGTGCTTCTCCGCCTTCAATTCTGCCAGTTCTCCGGCAAACGAAGTCGCCAGAAAATCGTCATCAGCCAGCCAGTACTCGGAGGTGATGAGGGTGTAGCGGTCGTTGCCGAGGGTGTGCAATTCCCAGATGATGTGCTCGGCTTCGGGGAAAGGTTCTTTTCCGGTCAGCTGTTCGGCAAACAAGCGTGTGATCACGTTCCGGTCGGAGAGCTGTTCGCGGAAAGCCTGGAGGATAAGTTCCTTGGTTACCACCACCTCATCCTGGTCCTGGGGCTTGAATTCCAGTTCGATGACGGTGGCTTTCACGTGCGGAAATTTACCATTGTAGGCTTTGTACAGCAGCTCATTGGTATTGAAGAGGGGGTAGTGGAGGGCGATTTCGGGGTATTCTTCCGAAATTTTGTCGATCAGCATATCGTGGGAAATCTGCTGAATCTGCCCGGCAGTCAGCTGGTCGGCCAACAGGTAAGTCAGCACGATGGCAGCTGCTTCGGGTGGCGCAAAATCGGCAATGGCCATGAAGAGCAATTCCCGCAGTTCTTCCTTGCTGCTGGGAGGGTCGGCGTCGGGGTAGTTGAGCTGGTCAAGTAAGGCCACAAAATCTGCATTAGACCAGGCGTCGGCTATTTCGTCAATCGTAGAAATAGCCTCGATATTCAATTGAAACTTCATGGGAACAATGGTTTTAATAGCCAGCAACGGGTAGAGGAAACATCCTCCTCCTCGTGCTGCTTCAATAACGCCAATTGCCCCGCGTAAGTTGTGTCCGCCAGCGCAGATCAACCGCCGTGACGCCGTGTTTTTGTAGCGCCCTTCCAGGCGCGCAGCGCGCCTGGCCCCGAACTAGGCCAGTCCCCAGCTCACCCCTTCTTTCCCGTCTTTCACGACGATGCCGGCGGCGTTGAGGGCGTCGCGAATTTTGTCGGAAGTTCCCCAGTCTTTGTTGGCGCGGGCGGTCTGGCGCATGTCCAGCACCAGCTGCATGACACCTTCCAGGGCCTGGTTGTTACCCGAGGCACCCGCGGCGTCTTCGTCCAGCAGGCCGAGGATGTCGAAGATGAAGACCCGGAAGGTCGTTTGCAGGCGTTCCAGGGTAGCGGGGCTCACTGCGGTCAGGGGCAGTTGCCCGCCTTTGAGGCTGTTGATCCGGCTCACCAGCTCGAACAGGCGGGCGAGGGCTTTGGGGGTGTTGAAGTCGTCGTTCATTTCGGCGAAAGCCCCGTCGATCAGCTGGTTGATCTCCTGGTCGAGGGCGTCGGTGGCCTGGCCGGTGGCGCCCGTGAGGTCCAGCAGCACGTGGAAGCCTTCGAGCAGTCGCTTGTAGCCTTTTTCGGCAGCCAGGAGGCCTTCGTCGGTCAGGTCCAGGGTCGAGCGGTAGTGGCTTTGCAGCATAAAGAAGCGCACCGCCATCGGGCTGTAGCCTTTGCTGACGTGGACACTATCGCCGGTAAACAACTCCTCGGGTGAGATGGTGTTGCCGTCGCTTTTACTCATTTTGCGGCCGTTCATCAGCAGCATATTGGTGTGCAGCCAGTAGCCGGCGCCCGCGCAGTTGCAGGAGCCTACGTTCTGGGCGATTTCGTTTTCGTGGTGCGGGAACTTGAGGTCGTTGCCGCCGCCGTGGATGTCGAAGTGTTCGCCCAGGTATTTTCTGCTCATCGCCGAGCACTCCAGGTGCCAACCCGGGAAGCCGACGCTCCAGGGGCTGTTCCAGTGCATGAGGTGCTCGGGGGCGGCTTTCATCCAGATGGCGAAATCGGCGGGGTGGCGTTTTTCGTCCTGGTTTTTGAGGTTGTCGCGCGATTCGGCGATCAGCTCCTCGATTTTGCGGCCCGACAGGTCGCCATAAATTCCTTTTTCCTGGGCAAATTTCAGGGTATCGAAGTACACCGAACCGTTGCTTTCGTAGGCGTAGCCATTGTCGAGGATGGCCTGGACCATTTCAATTTGCTCGGGAATGTGGCCGGTAGCGCGGGGTTCAATACTCGGTGACAGGGTATTGAAGATGCGCATCATGTCGTGAAAGCCATTGGTGTATTTCTGGGCCACCTCCATGGGCTCCAGCTGGTTGGCCCGGGCGCCTTTCGACATGCGGTCTTCGCCGTCGTCGAGCAGGTGGCCTACGTCGGTGATGTTGCGCACGTAGCGCACGGTATACCCCAGGTGCAACAGGTAGCGGTAGATGATGTCGAAACTGACAAAGGTGCGGCAATTGCCCAGGTGCACGTCGCTGTAAACGGTAGGTCCGCAGACGTACATCCCCACGAAGCCGGGCTTGAGCGGTTTGAAAACTTCTTTCTGGCGGCTTAGGCTATTGTGCAAACTCAGTTCCTGATTCATATTTAATGCGGTTGTGGGGTTCGCTTTTTGCCACAGAGGCACAAAGACGCGGAGAATTATTGGTTAAAACTTCCAGGTCTTGGTGCCGGTTTGGCAGGTTAGTATTTTTTTGCCACGGGGGCGATTTTTTTTAAAGGAGAATCGCCGGATTCTTTCCTGTGGAGAATAAAGCTTGGCGCAAAAATAAGGTTAAGTAGTTGGACGGAAATAAAGGGACTAACTTTCTTTTTGAGATTTTTAAAAAATAACATGCAATTAATTGGTCGTCAGTTATTTATAATACTTCAAAAATTAAAATCGGCCATCTTTGTTTCTTTTCGTCAGTTACTGGTTTAGTCGCGGGCTTAAAATGGCACGAATAGCGCGATGATCCGAAAAAGAACAGTTGATGCGCTTGTAATCGGCCACCTGAAAAGCGGTTTGGGGCAGAATATAGTCGATGCGCAGGCCCGGAATCAGGCCTGGGAAAGTTGTCCCCAGCCCCCAGGAGGCGACGGATTGAGCGTCCTGGAGTTCCGCGCGAAACAAGCGGTAGAGGTACGAAGTAGGCACGTCGTTGAAGTCGCCGCACACCACCACGGGTAGGGAGCTACTCTGCACAGCCTGCAGAATTTCTTCGGCCTGGTGGGTGCGGGTGCGGTTGGAGCGGCCGTAGCGGCCAAACATGGTTTTTACTTTCTGCCAGGTTTTCTTTTCCTGAAGGTTGCGCTCGCGGGCTACTTCGGTAGCCAGGGTGGAGATGCCGTTGGTTTGCAGGTGCACCACGAAAACCCGGATGCTTCCGGTGGGCGCTGTTACGTCGGCGTAAAGGTAGCCGTTGACCCGGTTTTGGAAATAGTTCGTCTTGCCATTGCTGAGCGGATAGCGTGAGAACAAGGCCAGCCGGCCCTCACTGTTGCGGAAAGCGTATTTGAGGGGCGTTTGGGATTGGATAGCCTGGGCCAGCTGGTCACCGGATTTACCCGTCTGGAACTCTTGCAGACAAAGGATATCCACCTGGAGGCTATCAATGAACTGGATGGCAAAATCGTGTTTTTTCGTACCAGCAGCGGTAGCTTCTTCCCGGAAGCCGTGCCCGTTGAGGGTTGCGACGCGAATTTTTTCGTCGCCAGCCGGGCCTGCTCCACCCGGCAAGGCAAAGGCAGCGCTCATCATTTCCAGTCCCAACAATAACGTAATACCGGACAGCCACCAGGCCTTATCGCCGCGCAAAAACCAGTAGACCCCAAAGAGCAGGGTCAGGAACCAGAGCGTGGGTGCCAACAGACCGAGGGTTGCAATGGGCCAAAAATAATCGGGGTTGATGAGCGGGGGCAAATAAGCTGCTACCGTTAGTAGGATAAGGCCAAGATGGAGGAAACGTAGCAAAATAAGAAGAATTGGCGGTGGTGAGTAAGGGCTTATTTTTTACTCGCGTTGAAGAGGAATTTTTTCTCTTCTTCGGTCAGGTTCTCGTAGCCACTTTCCTTGATTTTTTCCAGAATAGCATCTACTTTTTCTTCGTGCGAAACCGTGGCACTGTCTCCTCCGGCGGGTTTGGCTGAACCGCGGGGGGCTTTTTTGCGACTGGTGGCGGTGTCGGAATTCGGATTGCGGTAAGCCATTCGGGGCCCTCGTTTTTTATCGCCACTGCGCGGTTCTCCCAGGCCGCGGAAGAAGTTTTGGATTCTGGCGATAAACTTATTGACGGGCGCCGACAGGTCATCGCCTTGCTGCAGCCGCCGGATGAAGAACCAGCCAAAGGCCGCCCCACCCAGGTGGGCATAGTGGCCGCCGGTATTGTTCATGCCACCAATACCAATGATATCGATGAGCAGAAAGGCGGCGGCGATGTATTTCAATTTGACGTTGCCAAAGAGCAACAGGCGCATCTCCATGTCGGGGGCCAGCACGGCCGTGGCAATGACGATGCCCATGACGGCCCCACTGGCGCCGTAGGCAATGCTGCCCGCGGTGTAGTTGAGCACGTTGGCCGTGATGAAGTACACCACGTTGCCCGCCAGGCCCGAAAGGAGGTACAGGGGCAGGATGCGGTGGTCGCCCAGCAAGTCGCCAATGATGCGCCCGAACCAGTAGAGCAGGAGCATGTTGAAGAGGATGTGAAAAAATCCTTCGTGGAGAAACATGCTGGTGATCAAAGACCAGGGGTGGAGCAGCAGATCCAGCCAGTAGGAAGAAAGGGCAAAGAAAGACAGGATTTCGCTGTAGATCGGAGAACTGGCGTAGCCGTTGGCAATCTGGAAAACAACCCACGTCAGGTTAATCGCAATGAATACCATTACATTGATGATCACCAGGCGGGTCACCATGTTGCCGTAGCTGAATTCTCGCTTGATATCTTCCCAAATGGACCTGAACATTGTACTTATGGTCGTTTCAATAATTGAATAGAACCCCCTAAGAGGGAGGCAAAGTCCCTTAAATAACGAAAAAGCAATCGGTAAGTTTTGGTAACCGACCGGAAGCTTTCGTCAAGGGGTGTTGATTACCCCCAACTGCTCCCAAATTTGCGCCAATACAAAATTAAGAAGAATCCCGTAACTGCCCCGCCTAAGTGGGCAAAGTGGGCGATATTGTCCCAGGAAAACTGATTTAAGCCCAGAAAAAGTTCAATTCCCATTAAAACGGGAATAAAATATTTGGCCTTGATGGGGATGGGCAGAAAGATCAGCATCAGCTCGGCATTGGGAAAAAGCATCCCGAAGCCAAGGAGCAACCCGTAAATAGCGCCCGAAGCGCCCACCACGGGGATATTGACCTTGATGTCGTGAAATTCCTGCATCAATCCGCTGGCATTGCCAATCAAATCGGGGGTGATGCCCCGCCCCATCTGCCGCAATTGATCCTGCGCGAAGGGGAGGTCTTCTAACCCGCTGAAGTTGACAAACTGCTGAAAAACAGCCAGGGTAGGGGTAGACCGAAACTGATCCATGAGGCCTTCAAGTTGGTGAATTTCCCACCAGGTGAAGCCCATGTGCAGGGCTGCCGCCCCAAAGGCGCAGACGAAGTAGAAAAACAGGAACCGCTTGGGCCCCCAGATGGTCTCGAGCGCCGAGCCAAACATGACCAGGGCGAACATATTGAAGAACAGGTGCAGCACCCCGCCGTGCATAAAGAAGTGCGTAGCCAACTGCAAAGGCTTGAACAACGGTGACGCCGGGTAGTGCAAGGCCAGCAGATCGAGCATTTCCTTTTCACCAAAAAAGAGCGTTGCCAGGAAAAACAAGGCGTTGATAATCAACAGGTTTTTGGCAACATCGGTTATTCGTAACATGGAGGGTCGTGTAAGTTGTACTAGTAGAAAGCCTTTCCGGCGCCAATTTGTTGTTTTAAAAATAAGGTTTACCGAATTATTCGGCAAACTGCCGTTCCAGGTCGTCCAAATTGAAGGTGAGCAGGCAGGCTTTTCCCGCGGGTGAGCGCAGGGGATTTTCGCAGGCAAAGAGTTGGTTGATGAGCAGTTGCATCTCGGGTACCGTCAGGCTTTGGCCGCGTTTGGTGGCAGCGCTGCGGGCCATAGCCCGGGCGATGTTTTCGCGGGCATCCAGCTTGAGGTCCAGTTGGCTGCGGTACTGGCTGATGAGCTGGTCGATGATCGCCGCTTCATTCTGTTTGCCCGCAATTTCGGCGGGGAGGCCGTTGATGACGAACGCATGCTGGCCAAAGGTCTCGATATCGAAGCCGAGCAGGTTGAGCTGCGGCAACATCTCGGTCAGGAGAACGGCGTCGGGAGGGGACAGTTCCAGGGTCTGGGCAAAGAGCTGCCCCTGGCTGGCCGCCTGCTGGGTAGCCAGGGTGCTGAGGTATTTTTCGTAGAGGATGCGCTCGTGGGCAGCCTGCTGATCGATGAGCAGAAACCCCGACTTGATGGAGTTGACAATGTAGCGGTTGTGCAGTTGGTAGGGTTCTTTGATTTCCCGGAACCCCGGTGACACCAGGCTACCGTCTTCCTGGCGTTCCGAAAACTGGCTTTCGATGGTGATCATCCCGCCCACTTCTTCGGGCAGCTCCGGAAAAGTGGGGCTTTCGTCGCCGTTGCCCAGGTCCTCGTACAGTTTCTGCCAATTCTCGAGGTTGTGGCGGTCCCGCTGGCTGCTGCCGACGGTCAGGCCGGAAGACCCGCCTTCCCCCCCTCCCGAGGTATTTCTACTCCCCCCGGAGCGGTTCGCCGTCGCTTCCGACTCAATGGTATCGAAATAGCTGCTCCGGTTGTCAGGGGCCAGGCGAGCGGCCGAAAACGACCCCTCCTGTTCAAAATCCAGGCTGGGGGTCACGCTGTACTGGCCCAGGGCGTGGCGCACCGCCACTTTGAGGTAATTGTAGACGAGCTTCTCGTCGTCGAATTTTATTTCTTGCTTGGTGGGGTGTACGTTCACATCGATGCGGGCCGGATCAATCTGCAAAAACAATACGTACAAGGGTTGGGTCCCCTTCACAATGAGTTCTTCGAAGGCCGTCATGACGGCGTGGTGCAGGTAGCCGCTTTTGATGTAGCGTCGGTTGACGAAAAAATACTGCTCGCCGCGGCTCTTTTTGGCAAACTCGGGCTTGCCCACGAAGCCCGACACTTCCAGCACGTCGGTGTCTTCCGTCACGGGCACCAGGCGTTGGTTGTAGGTACTGCCAAAGATGCCGACGAGGCGTTGGCGCGTGTTGCCACTGGGCAGGTGGTAGGTTTCGGAGTCGTTGTGGTGCAGGCTGAAAAACAGGTCGGGATGCGCCAGGGCAATGCGCTGGAATTCGTCGAGGATATGCCGCATTTCCACCGAGTTCGACTTGAGGAAGTTGCGGCGGGCAGGCACGTTGAAGAACAGGTTCTTGACGCCAATGGAGGTACCCGGCGGGCACTGGCAGGGTTCCTGGCTTTTCAGCACCGACCCCTCCATGACCAGGCGCACGCCCAACTCATCGGCGTAGCGGCGGGTTTTCAGTTCCACCTGGGCGATGGCGGCAATGGTGGCCATGGCTTCGCCCCGGAAGCCCATGGTTCGGATGTGGTTCAGGTCGTCGGCCTGCCGCAATTTGCTGGTGGCGTGGCGCTCGAAGCACATGCGGGCGTCGGTTTCCGACATGCCGCAGCCATTGTCGATGACCTGAATAAGGCTCTTACCACTGTCCTTGATAATGAGCTGAATCTGGTCGGCGCCCGCATCAATGGCGTTTTCCATCAGTTCTTTGACCACCGAAGCGGGGCGCTGAATGACCTCCCCAGCGGCGATCTGGTTGGCAATGGCATCGGGCAGCAGCTGAATGATATCTGACATGCGGTTCTATTCCGTGAATTTGGTCAACTCCGGCAAATATACATTTAAAAGCAGGTAGCCCAGCACCAGCAACATGATAACCACCCCCACGATCACCAGATTGGACCGCCGGATCTGCTGCTGCCGGTACGTCTGGTCGGCCAGGTAACCACTGCGGAGGCCACTGGCGATCCGCGACTTGGCGCCCGCGATGTCGTCGCGCTGCAATTCGGTCAACGTCCGCAGGCGCTCCTCCAGCTCCTCTTTGCGGGGGTCGTAGTGCATGGGCTTGTAGCTGAATTTTTGGTGCACCGGCACTTTGAAAATCTTTCTATTACCGAACATAAGCCTTGGTTTTGGTCATCGAAGATAAGGAAATTTATTAAACTTAAAGATGACAAATGATGGGCTAATGGTGGTTGCTTAGCCCCCAAGCAAGCAAAAACTCCCCTTCAAACCAACCATCAGGCTTCCTTGCAGCGGTAGGTCAATCAGTATCATCCATTAAAATAATCTCGAAAGAAGAAATCATTTTTTATCATAAAACCGTTATCTTTATAAGACAAGCAACAATACCAATTATTATGAGCCAAGAAGCAAAAAGAGTCCACGCCCACGAACTCATCGACCAAATGGACAACGAGTTTTTTGACGCTATTTACCAGCTCATGGAAACCTATGTACGCAAGCAATCGGATCAGATAATGGGGTACTCTCCCAAGGGTGAACCTGTGTATGTAGGCGAGTTTTTGGAACAAGCTGAAGATCAAATCCGTCGAGCTAAAGCGGGAGAAGGAATCAGTATTGATGAGCTAAAAAAACGCTCCGCAGTATGGGTGGCACACTCCAGCGCAAGACACTTATGAGTTCGTTGGTGACTATTATCGAAGAGCACAGCGGGGAAAGGCTAAGCTCCCTCCTTGGCCTTGCCATAGGCATCCCTTCGGAGCAATCAGTCCCGCCCAAAGCGGGATGCTCGCTTTCGCCTACCACGAAGTACCTCGTGGCGCGGCAGGCGCTAGCCGCGAAGCGAATCTGACCGTCCAAAACAAGCTCTAAAAGGGAGCAAATGGTTTAAATAAAATTAGTTGAGTATTAGTTTTTGAGACA
>PZPC01000055.1 GCA_003045895.1 Bacteroidota bacterium | reverse complement strand
ATGCCGGGTGGTGTGGGGGGGACGGCGGCTTCGGCCGCCTACCCATCCCGATTAGAAAAGGGCCAAATGGGTGCTTCCCGTGCCGTAGGTACGGCATCTAAATCAATAGTACGCAGGCATATGCCGTACTTACGGCACGGCTAATCAATCGGTAAAACAATTTTCTACCGATATCGCGTACCTAAAGGCACGCTTCCCTGATGTTTACGCGGAGATACCACGCAGCGATAACTACCTTTTAGGGGAAAATCTACTGTTTGTATAAAGTGTTTTTATCATTCGACAACCCCGGGGGGCTCTGCCACAGCGACGCGGCGGCACAAAGCAGTGCTTACCCTTCCTGGCCTGGCGATGGGCCCGCGCCAGCTGCCTGGCGGGCTGGGTGCGCAGCACCGAGCGAATAGCGAGCCCAGAAGGGAGCGGCCCCGACGCAGGAGGGGAGGCGCCCTGATAAAAAGTGGGCGGCCCTTTTTTTTCTTGCTTTCCATTCGTCTAAAAAAAAATTAAACCCGCCCTCCTTTTAGAAGCCAGTACCTCCAAACTCAAAAAATCGCGGGGTGTTTTCGAACTGACCATGATGGGTGTGGGGACCATCATCGGGACGGGTATTAGTATCTATTATCTGTACGGGTACCAGCACAGTAAATTGAATACGAAGTAGTTGGTCAGCTGATACCTGCTCCTTTTTCGACGCTAAGGAAGTGCTCGAAATTGGCTATCCGGCAGGCCTCTGGCGCTGCTGCCCGGCCAGGTAAGCGTACCGCAAAAATACGCCCCACGCCATGATGGCGCTGACGATGAAGCCCACCTTGCCGTCGCGGAATCCCTGTTGGATGACGAAGTGTTTAAAAAAGCGGAAGGTCGGTTTGGCCCACAGGTGGTAATAGCCCACCCGGGGCGTGCGCGCCGCGTGATCTTGTGCCGACCAGCGGGCGTAGCGGCGGGTCTTGTCCAGGTAATGGTCCAGGTTGCGGAAGGTGTAGTGTTCCAGCCGGCCCCGGAGGCTACCCGTTGGCAGGCCGTCGGTGATGATCTCCTCGTGAACCTGCACGTCGGCATAGCGGGCGCGGTCGCGGTGAAAGAAGCGCACGACGCGGTCGCCTTGCCAGCCACTGAAGCGGATGCGCTGGCCGAGGAAATAGTTGTTGCGCCCAATCCAGTAGGCCGCAGCCGCTGGGGGCACGTCGTTGGCGAGCAGCTGGGTAAGCTCGTCCCGCAGATCGGGGGTCACTACTTCGTCGGCATCGAGTAGGAGCACCCATTCGTGGCGGGCCTGGGGGATGGCCCAGTTTTTCTGCTCGGCCGGCCCCTGGTAGGGGCGCTGTTCTACCCGGGCACCGTGGGTGTGGGCGATGGCCACCGTCGCGTCGGTACTGAAGCTGTCTACCACCAGCACATCGTCCGACAGGCCCTGCACACTGGCCAGGCAGCGGCCGATGTGGTCGGCTTCGTTGTAGGTGGTTACGATAACGGAGAGGGGGTGAGACATTGGCGTAAAATTAGCTGTTGATGAATCATTTCACCACTCCCGACACCACAAAGTGCGGGTTCAGCAGGTTGGGTTTGTTGTACACTACCGGATCTTCTGTGCCGGCTTGCAGCACCCGGCCACCGGCTTCTTCAACGACAATTTGCGCCGCTGCGGTATCCCATTCCATGGTGGGTGCCAGGCGCGGATAGAGGTGCGCCTCGCCCGCCGCTACCAGCAGCAGTTTGAGGGAAGAGCCCTTGCTGACCAGTTCGGGCTGATTGAGCTGGTCGATGAAGGCCTGGGTACCTTCGTTCAGGTGGCTGCGGCTGGCCACTACTTTCAGGCCCGGTTCACGCAGGCTAAACGTGGCTGCCTGGAGGCGTTGCTCCTGCCCGTTGGCTACGCGGTAAGCGCCCAGCAGGTGAGCCGCCCAGAACAGCTCGCCGGTCACGGGCACGTACACCACGCCCAGCACCACTTTGTGCTGCTTGACCAGGGCGATGTTGACCGTGAACTCGCCGTTGCGTTTGATGAACTCTTTGGTGCCATCGAGGGGGTCTACCATCCAGAAGTAGTCGTAATCTTTGCGGTCGGCGTAAGCCACCTGCTTGTTTTCTTCCGAAATGATGGGTGCCTGGAAAGTCAGCTGTTCCAGTCCCGCTACAATCACCGCGTTGGCGGCCTGGTCGGCGCGGGTCAGGGGGCTGTCGTCGGCTTTGTATTCGATACTAAAACCCGTCTCGTCTTCGTAAATGCGAATAATTTCGGTTCCCGCGGCGCGGGCAATCGCACTTACTTCCTGAACGAGGGTTTTAAGATTTGTCATGGATCGTTGCTTGGTTTTATGGGAGTATATTAGCCCTGGTGGGTAAAAGGAGCTTTAGGGGGGCTCCGACAAAGGTAGTGAATTGTCCAGTAGTGTAAGGCGGGTGGTAATCGTTCTTTGGCTGTTCCGGTGAAAAATGGAACAGCTCCCTAATTTCTTTTCACCAACCAGGCCGATGGGGGCCTGGGCGACAGCTACTTGCGCGTCGTTCTGAAAGTACCATTGGGTTGGATGAGGATCATGGTATCAATCGACTGGTCAGCAGCTTGCTCAAACTCAACTTTAAATCCTTCCAGGGTCTTGAACGAAAACTTATGGGGCCCGGTTGCCAGCAATTCGTATTCGGGTTGTCCGGCCACAAAAAGGTACAGCGTATCTTCGTTTTTAAGGTACACCTTGATGGTCGTTCCCGCCAACTCATAGTCACCGATGTAGCGGGCTAAAGTGGCCGGGTCGACCTTGATCATATTGGGCTGGTGCCTGAACTCAACGGGATGATCCAGCGCGGGTTCTATGTTTGCTTTTACCAGGGCAATTTCTCCGCCATCGTTCGTCAGGAAGTTGAATCGCAACGGACCCGTATTCGTCGAGTCGACTCCGTTTTCAGTCAGCTCGAAGGGTTGGAAAACATCATAATGTACGTGTTTGAGATACAGTTTTTTCAGTTTGAAGTTGGCAAATAAAGAATCGTTTTGATTGGTGATATGAAATTCGCCGTAGCCAGGATTCGAATACGCGCCGGTGTAGGCTTGCAAAATGTGGGATGGGGTCGTGTTGGCGGTGGCCGAATTTATTTTTTCAGCCTGGGCTTCGGCTGTTTCTTTCTGGGCTTTTTCCTGGCGCTCCTCAAAGCGTTTTGCCCAGTCTGTTTGCTCCGTTCCCAGCAGGCGATCGGCCACGGTATTTCTGACCAGGGCAGGAACCGTTGAGCCATTCTGGTTGGCCAGCACCACAATTCCGATGCTGTCGCTGGGAAAAAAGGCAACACTGGCCGAAAAGCCATCAATATTGCCCCCGTGTTCAACGCGGTAATGGCCCCGGTAAGAGGAAATGAACCAGCCATAACCGTAGTTGGCCAGGTGCATATCTGGAAATTCGTCATCGGGCAAGCCCGGACCGGCGACCATTTGCGAACTCATCGCTTCATTGATATAGCTTTCGGGTAAGATGTCCTGGCCCTTAAATTTTCCTTTATTGATCCAGGTGATCAGCCAATTGGCCATCTCATTCGCACTGCTGTTGATGCTTCCGGCCGGGCTCATGCCGGCAATGTGGTAATAATCCATTTTGCGGATGATGCTGTCTTCCTTCAGTTCATACCCCAAAGCCGCATTTGGGCTTTTCTCCAAAGCCGCAATGCTGGTATTGGAGCGGGTCATCCCCAGGGGAGCGAAGAAACGGGCCTGGATGTTGTCTTCCCAGCTTTTCCCAGTAATGCGCTCCGCGATCACCCCCTGCGCCAGAAACATGAAGTTGTTGTAGTACCATTGCTGCCGGACACCGGTAAACGGTTCCTGGTGTTCCACCCGCTGCAACAGGCTATCCTTGTCGGTGGTGGGAAAGAGGTACCACGAAAAATCATGGCGAGGCAGACCCGTGCGATGACACATCAGGTCTTGGATGATGATGTTGTTGTTCATCTCATCATTATAGAATGCTAAGTCCGGTACATATTTCCGGGGGCTATCGTCAAAAGACAATTGGTCTTCCTGGCGCAACTGCCCCAGGATGGCCGAGGTAAAGGCCTTGGTACTGGAACCAATGGCAAAGAGGGTATTCGCATCTGCCGGAATTTTGGCTTCGTAATCCCGGTAACCAAACCCCTTGGCATAAATTACCTGATCCCCATCCACGACGGCCACGGCAAATCCGGCGGCTTTGGTGGCTTCCAGAATGGCGTCGAGTTCTTTTTCTAATCCGGTGAGTCGCGCATCGGTTTGCGCACGGCTGGGTGCCAGCGATAAGACAGCCAGCAAAAGGAGGATCAATTTTTTCATAGGTGTTTTTTGTGTTTTAGCAAGTATACGGCATTTAACCGATACTTACCTTTCCATTTTTCCACCTTTCCCCTTTTCCACCTTTCCACCTAACTAGTTACATCCCAAATCCACCTGCGAAACCGGGTCGTTATTGGGGAAACAATTGCCAGAGAGTACACTTTCGGGTACGTAGCGCTGCAAGTTGGGGTCGAAGAGGCCGTGGGTGATGAACTCCGTCAGGTCATCCATTTGCCGTTCGGTGAGGCTCAGGGGGTGGAAGAAGGGCGAGATGCGCTCCTGTGGTACCCGGGGGTTTTCGGGGGTGCCGGCGTTGAAATATTCGACGACGTCGCGGATCGAATGGTGGCTGCTGCCGTGGAAGTAGAAGGGTGAATCTTTGAGGTTATACAATTGGGGTACTTTGAAAGCGTACATGTCTTCGGGCCGCCTGGTAAACCCACCGCGACCGAGGTTGCGTTCGTCGTTGAGGCCCGTAGCTAAGCCCCCCACGTCGCAGAGGTCGTTGACGCCAACAGCCTGGAAGGTGTTGCCGTTGAGGGCGGGTCCGCTGTGGCAGCGGTAGCAGCCACCGTCGCTAAAAAACACCATGGCACCGCGTTTCATCTGCTCGGTCATGGCGTCGTCGTTACCGCG
Source organism: Bacteroidota bacterium (assembly GCA_003045895.1). Taxonomy (GTDB): domain Bacteria; phylum Bacteroidota; class Bacteroidia; order Chitinophagales; family Saprospiraceae; genus Lewinella. Next base: position 29,834 of record PZPC01000055.1, on the reverse strand, counting down.
CAACCAGGCCTGGTAGGGTGCCTCGTAGGGCATCAGGGTGCGGATGTAGGCCGACAGGGCAAAGCTCATGGCTTCGCGTCCGTAGCGGGCGTTGACTGGCCAGTCGTAGAAGGCGGCATCGAACATCTCCCGGTAGCCGAGGTCGTCGAGCAGTGTTTCACTCACCCGCAGCCGGTGGGCAATTGTACCTTCGATATTTTGGGCTTCGAGGCCATCCAGGCCAGAAAAATTGATCTCGGTAGCAGGATCCGATACGCCCCATACGGCTTCGGTACCTACATTGTTGAAGCGGGCGCCGAAGCGGCCAGCCCACATAGAATTCTGTACGTAAGCCACCCCGATCATGCTCAGTGGGCGGGCACCCTGGGCGTCGATCTGGTTTTCGTTGTAATCGGTGCGCATGCGGCGGGCTTCACCGTTGAGACCAAAGCCTTCGGCTCCGTCGGCGATACCCTGGGATGCACCCGGCATGAAGCCAGCGGCAGGTACGTGGCACGACGAGCAGGAAAAGGTCTGCATCCCGCTGGGGTTGACGGCATCGATACCCAGGGCGGTTTCGAAGAAGAGCATCTTGCCCAACTCTACCTTTTCGGGGGTCAGCGGATTGCCAATGCCGGCGGGAATGTCTTTGAGATTGGCGTGGTGCGGAACCTGGAAATTGGCCAGGTCCTGTTCGGGTGCCAGGCGCGCCATCGTACGGCGAAGCGTCACGTCCAATGGGTCAGCAGTTTGCTCGTTAACACAAGCAACCAACAGCACAAACATTGGCGTAAAAAGGAGTAGTGTTCGTTTTCTTAACATGGGATCGATCATTCTCAAAAAAGCAAAAAAATCGGAGCAGTCGTATAAACTAGGAACGCCCAACTATCGTATTGGTAGTGGACGTTCCGCAACCTCTCAAAGCTCAAGTAGGGTTGTTGCTCTTTTTAGCTTATTATTTGGCGTATACGCGGGTATCCACGACTTAGTTACAAGGACAAAGGTAAAATTTTTAAATGTTTCTTTGGGGTGACTTTCGTCAACTCCTTATGTACTACCTTTGTTCTTGCTGGTACAAAAAGGGTAAAACGGTTTTTTTTGCCCCTAATACCATTGATACACCGTTGCCAGAATTCGGTGAAGTTACAACTTTTACGACAATCGGGATATGAATCGGATAGCAGAATTACTTGCGGAGCGTATTTTAGTGCTGGATGGCGCCATGGGAACCATGATTCAGCGTTATAAACTGGACGAAGCGGGTTACCGCGGTACCCTACTAGCCAACTGGCACCAGGACCTCAAAGGCAACAACGACATCCTCTGCCTCACGCAGCCGGCTATTGTGGAGGAAATTCACCGCGCCTACCTCGAGGCGGGTGCCGATATTCTGGAGACCAATACCTTCAATTCCACCAGCATTTCGCAGGCCGACTACGGCACCGAAGCCTACGTCTACGAACTCAATAAAGCTGCGGCTGCCATTGCTAAGCGCTCGGCACGGGATTTCACGGCCCGCAACCCCAATAAGCCGCGTTTTGTAGCGGGGGCCATTGGGCCGTTGAACAAGACCCTCTCCCTCTCGCCCGACGTCAACGATCCCGGCTACCGCGCCACTACCTTCGACGAAGTGGTCGCGTCCTACACCGAACAAATTAATGGGCTCATCGACGGTGGCACCGACCTCTTCCTGGTAGAAACCATCTTCGATACCCTCAACGCCAAAGCGGCCCTCTTTGCCCTCGAGACCGTCTTCGAGGAGCGGGGCGAACGCTGGCCGGTCATCATCTCCGGCACCATCACCGACGCCAGTGGGCGTACCCTTTCCGGGCAAACGGTAGAGGCCTTCTGGATCTCCGTCATGCACGTGCGGCCCCTCTGTGTGGGCCTTAACTGTGCGCTGGGCGCCGAGGAGATGCGCCCCCACCTGGAGGCCCTGTCCAGGGTGGCTTCCTGCTACGTGCACGCGTACCCCAATGCGGGCCTGCCCAACGAATTTGGCGCCTACGACCAGGGGGCAACCGAAATGCAAACCTATATCCGCGACTTTGCGGCCAGCGGGTTTGTCAACCTGATTGGTGGTTGTTGCGGCACCACGCCCGACCACATTCGCGCTATGGCGGAAGCCGTCCGGTCCTTGCCTCCCCGCAAGGTACCCGCCAGTTCGCCCTACACCATGCTCAGCGGCCTGGAGCCACTGGTGATCCGCCCCGAGACCAACTTCGTCAACGTGGGCGAAAGAACCAACGTGACGGGCTCCCGCAAGTTTGCCCGCCTCATTATGAGCGGCCAACTGGCCGAAGCCCTCGCCGTCGCCCGCGACCAGGTGGAGGGCGGCGCCCAGATCATCGACGTGAATATGGACGAAGGACTGCTGGACAGCAAAAAGGCCATGGTGCAGTTTCTCAACCTCATCATGTCGGAGCCCGATATCGCCAAATTGCCTATTATGATCGATTCCTCGAAATGGGAGGTCATCGAAGCGGGCCTGAAGACCGTGCAGGGCAAGTGCATCGTGAATTCCATCAGCATGAAGGAAGGCGAAGCCGAATTTATCCGCCAGGCCAGTCTGGTCAGGCGCTACGGGGCTGCCGCCGTGGTAATGGCTTTTGACGAAAAAGGACAGGCCGATACCATCGAGCGCAAGGTCTCGATCTGCGAACGCGCCTACCGCATCCTGGTCGACCGGGTCGGGTTTCCGCCCCAGGACATTATTTTTGACCCCAATATTTTTGCCGTCGCCACCGGCATCGAAGAACACAACGAATACGCCATCAACTTTATCGAAGCCACCCGCCAGATCAAAGCCCGCTGCCCGGGCGCCAAGATCAGCGGTGGCGTGAGCAACATCTCTTTTTCCTACCGGGGCAACGATGTCATCCGCGAGGCCATGCACTCGGCTTTCCTCTACCACGCCATCCGCGCGGGTATGGACATGGGCATCGTCAACGCCGGCCTCATTGAAGTGTACGCCGACATTCCGGCCGACCTGCTGGAGCGCGTGGAAGACGTACTCTTCAATCGCCGCGAAGATGCCACCGAACGCCTCACCGAGTTTGCCGAAAACGTTAAAGGAGACGGTGGGCGCCAAATACAACGCGATCTCTCCTGGCGCGAAGGTACGGTACAGGAACGCCTGGCTCACGCACTGGTGCGTGGCATCACCGACTATATCGAGGAGGATACCGAAGAAGCCCGCCAGGCTTACGACCGCCCCCTACAGGTGATCGAAGGGCCACTCATGGACGGTATGAACATCGTGGGCGACCTCTTTGGCGCCGGCAAGATGTTTCTGCCCCAGGTGGTGAAAAGTGCCCGGGTAATGAAAAAATCGGTGGCCTACCTGACCCCCTTTATTGAAAAAGAAAAAGCCGTAGGGGCCAAAAGTTCCAAAGGGAAAATCCTTCTGGCTACAGTGAAGGGCGACGTGCACGACATTGGTAAAAACATTGTGGGCGTGGTGCTCGGTTGCAACAATTTTGACATTATCGACCTGGGGGTCATGGTTCCGGCGGCAACGATCCTGAAGGCCGCCCGCGAGCACGATGTCGACATCATCGGGCTCAGTGGCCTCATCACGCCCAGCCTCGACGAGATGGTGCACCTGGCCCAGGAAATGGAGCGTCAGCACTTTACCATTCCCCTGCTCATCGGCGGCGCTACGACCTCCAAAACCCATACGGCCGTCAAGATCGAGCCGACTTACAGTGGTCCCGTGGCCCACGTCCTCGACGCATCGCGCGCCGTAGCTGTGGCCAGTTCCCTGCTTGGCGAAGACGAGGATGCCCGCAGTAACTTCATCCTCGATACCCAACAAGCGTACCAGCAGATTCGCGAACAGCGCGCCGGCCGTACCAGCCACAAGCAATACCTGCCGCTGGCCGAGGCGCGGGCCAACAAACTACAAATTGACTGGGCAGCCTATACGCCACCAGTGCCACAAAAAACCGGGCTGCAGGTGTTCGACGAGGTCGATCTGGAAGCCATCAGCGAATACATCGATTGGACGCCCTTCTTCAGTTCCTGGCAACTGGCGGGCAAGTTTCCGGCCATCCTCGAAGACGAGGTCGTAGGCGTAGAGGCCAAGAAACTTTACAACGACGCCCGCTCCATGCTGCGCCAAATTATTGATGAAAAATGGCTGACCGCCCGGGCTGTCATCGGTCTTTTTCCGGCCAACACCGTGAACGACGACGATATTGAGGTGTACACCGACACCACCCGCAGCAGCGTCATTACCCGCCTGCACCACCTGCGCCAGCAAGCCCGCAAAGCTGCCAGCCGCCCCAACCTGTGCCTGGCCGATTACCTGGCCCCCAAAGACAGTGGCAAGATCGATTACCTGGGTGCCTTTGCGGCCACTGCCGGCATCGGTATCGAAGCCCACGTGGCTCGCTTCGAAGCCGAACACGACGATTACAACGCCATCCTCCTCAAGGCCCTGGCCGACCGCCTGGCCGAAGCCCTGACGGAAATGCTGCACGCCCGGGTACGCCAGGAAGGCTGGGGTTACGCCCACGGCGAACAACTCGACACCGCGAGCCTGATTGAAGAAAAATACCGGGGCATTCGCCCGGCACCCGGCTACCCGGCCTGCCCCGAACACACGGAAAAAGGACTCCTCTGGAAACTCCTGCAAGCCGAACAACACACCGGCATCCGGCTGACGGAAAGCTTCGCCATGTATCCGGCGTCGAGCGTGAGCGGCTGGTATTTTGCCCACCCCGACGCCCGCTATTTTGCCGTGCGCGGCGTACAGCAAGACCAGGTAGATGACTACGCTACCCGCAAAGGCATGGCCATCGCGGAAGCCGAACGGTGGCTGGCTTCGGTGAGGGAATAAGGGAAGCAATGCTTACGCCACGTATTTCGCTACGGCGTCCCGGCATTTTTTATACAACGGGGTGTTTGGGGGTAAGCCTTTTACCTGAATCCTGTGGCTTTGTGCCGCGGGAGGGGGGCAGTCTTATCCCGTATACACCTGTCCCACAAATTCAGCCACACAGGCGGGCTTTTCGTGCCCTTTCAGATCAAATACCACGTGGAGGACGTAGCGGCCGCCGCCGGGAATTTCGGTATAGTCGAGCAGGGAGATCCGGCCACGGACCTCGGCATTCACGGGGGTCGCATGGGGAAACCGCACCTTGTTCAGGCCGTAGTTGACGCCCATGACGACATCCGTTACGGCCAGGCATTCGTAGGCAAATTTGGAAGCCAGGGACAGGACCATAAACCCGTGGGCGACGGTGGTTCCGTAGGGTGAATATTGCGCGGCCCGCGCTTCGTCGACGTGGATCCACTGCTCATCGCCGGTAAGCCTGGCGAAGGTGTTGATCATCTCCTGATCGATACGGAACCAGTCGGACAGGCCCACTTCCTGGCCAATGGCCTCGTTCAGGTCGGTTAGTTTGGCGAAGGTCGTCTGGTAAGGGGTGGTCGTAATGGACATAATGTTGGTACATGAAGGGTTGCTGAAAATGCGCTAAGTTCTACCAAAGATAATGGTATTGTGGACAAGCCACCCGATAGCTGGAGTGAATCTCCCCACTTACACGCAGCTATTTCCCCCTTCCGGTTTTGAACACCTCCCACTTCCAATTTCCCCTTTTCCGGCTACCCCATCCGCCGCCACTGTTTGCGGAAGGCCTGGTACATCGTCTGGTAGGTTTTTCGATCGCTTTTACCCACATAAGCGGCGACGGCCGTCTTCCATTTGGCTGCGGCCAAATAGTCGCGGACAGCCAGGGCGCTGCCCAGGCGTTGCTGAACGGCTTCCGTAGCTTTGGGGTGTACACCCTGGCGAATGGTCGCCTGGAGCAGGGCCCAGGCCTGGTCGTGCTGGCGCTGGCTGAGGAAATAATCGGCGCCGGCCAGGGTCATGCGGTAGTTGGGGTGGTTGGCCAGGTAGGGGTACAGCTGGAAGGCCGGGTGCCCCGCCAGGCGAGCCTGCACGGCAGGGTTTTGGTACTGTTGGGCAGCAGTTGCGTACTGCTTGATGGCGCTGCCAAACTGCTGCCGGGCTTCGGCCTGCTGGGCGGCGGCGAGGGTTTCCTGGTAGCTGGCACAAGCGGCCACCATGTTTTCGACCATCCGGAGGCTGGCATCGCTGAGGCCGCAATGGGCGTAGGTGGATAGTAATTCTTCCAGGGCGGCCAGGGTGGTGCGGGCCGCGAGGTAGTCACCAGCCTCCTGCTGGCTGACCAGGCGCTGCTCCTGTTCGGGCAGCAGGCGGTCGTGGGCATTGGTACACAACTGGGTGTCCAGCTGCCGGAAGACGGCCGCGATGCGCGGTTCGGCACCCAGCTGGTACTGGCGGGTCAGTGCTTGCAGGGCCTGGTAGGTGCCGTGCAGTTGGGCGTTGTCATAGGCCGCATTTTGCATAACCGTTTCGAATTGCCGCTCCACTTCCGAGACGGCCGTAGCTTTGATCTTACTGCCCAGGAGGGGCGCGGCCACCAGGCCAGCTTCCTGCTGCTCCAGTTGGCGGGCCTGCTCGTACTGCGCCAGGGCCTGGGTGTAGGCGGCCTGCTCGCGGGCGCGGTCGCCACCCTGCACGAAGCGCTGGTAACGCTGCTGCTGGATGCCGCTGAGCTGGGCATCGCTGCGGCTTAGGACGGCTGCTGGCAAGCGGTACGAAACCGCAAATTCGCGCGCCTGCCGGGCTTCGGTCAGGGCCTGATCCAGCAGCTTACTGCGCGTGCTGGCTTCGGCGGTGGCGTAGAGCGATTGGTATTTACCGTCGATGACCTGGTCGCGTACCTGCTCGAAGGCCAGGGTGTTGGCCAACAGGCCGGGGTAGGCGGCCAGGAAGCTTTCGGTAGCGGCCACCTGGCGCAGGGCCTCGTCCCACTGCTGTCCTTGCCGGGCGGCTTTGATGGCGGCCACTTGTTGGGTCAGGGCGGCCTGAACGAGGTCGCGCTGCAGGCCACGGGTATCGTAGGTGCTGCGCACGCCGGTCTGGGCTTGAAACGCCAGGGCAGCATCCAGTTGCTGGAGGGCCTGGTCGTAGTATTGGTTCCGGTAAAGGTTCAATACCTCATCGATCTGGTCGTTAAAATCAAGGTAGAAGGCCTCCTGGATGCGGCTCTCGGCCTCGGCCTGCCCGAAGCGGAACCCCTGGATACTTTGGCTAAACGTGAATGCTTCGCGGTAGCGGGCCACCCCGGCGGGATACTCCCGGTTGGCAACGGCGACGGCGCCCTGGTCGAGGTAGAAGCGGACGATACGCTGCGCCAGTTGGCGGGCATTTTCGGCCGTCTGCGGATCGGGATCGTAGTTGTTGAGGATTTTGGTGAGGCGTTGCGCGGCCGCCGCTACCTGGCCGTCGGCAAAGTAAAGTCGAGGAAAGCCAGGAAGTAGTGGCTGGGTGCGTAGCAGTCGTTGGCGCGCAGCGATTGCCGGAACGCCTCGCGGGCCGCGCCAGGTTGGCCGTGCTCGTAAAGGTCGACCCCCTGGGTGTAATACAGCTCGTGGAGGTTGTGGCGGAGGTCGTCGAGCCAGCGCTGCTGGTGTTGCAGGTCGGCGGTGCAGGTTTGGCGCAAAGCCAGGAGTTCTTCGGGGTCGTAGGCCTGGGGGGTGTCGAGGGCCAGCTGTTGCCAGAAACGGGCCTGCTCCACGTTGCGGAGCTGCTGCTGCAGGTTGTTCAGTTGGGTGCTCAAGGCGGGCAGGTCGGCTGGGCGGGGTTCCGTTTGGCTCAGCGCCGCCAGGTCGGTCTGGATGCGCAGCAGGTCGGTCTGGGCGCGGCGGTAGAGGTCGATGGCTCTGACGCGGGCTTGCACGGCCAGCACCTCGCGGCTGCCGTAGGTAAACTGGAGGTTGCTGGTGCGGAGGGTGTACAAGACGCTACTGGCTACCGGCGCGAAGGTGAAATCGTAGTGGGGCAAGCGCTGGCCCAGGGGCTGGCTCACCTGCTGCGTGGCAACGACGGCCCCGTCGGCCAGCAGTTCCAGTTGGAAAGTGACGCCACCGGGGAGCAGTTCCGTGTCGAAGGGGAAACCCAGGGGGCGGGGTTCGTGGCTGACGGTCAGCTCCAGCCAGTCGAATTTGATCTTCAGCTGCTGGGCTTGCTCCAACACCCGGGCCTGGTAGGTGTAGTTCAAGCTGAAAGCCGCCCGACCGGGCTGCTGGGGGGCGAGCAATTGAAGCATTTGCCGAACGGCCGGTGCCGCCGGCCCACTGAGGTTGCTGTAGCGGTAGACCAGCGTTTGGCTGGGCGCATCTTCGAACAAGAGGACATCCTGGGCCGAACCGTAGCCAGCCAGGAATAGGAGGAGGAGGGTGAGGTAGTTTTTCATGGGGCAATGCCTTGGCCACGGCGAAGAAGTCGGCCGTCGTAGCTACAAATATTCACTCCTCTGCGGCGAAATGCAAATTCCAGACGGGGATTAGCATAAGTTTAAAGGGGGGGTAATTTTTTTAACGGTGAGGATTGGGTGAGGCGGTGGGGGGGCATAGCTTTGGGGGCGCCCCCCTGCGGGTCGTTCTCGGCTACCCAGCGCCCCAAAAGAACCATACCCGCACCCCACCAGAGCTGTCGAATCTGGAAACTGCTTTCGACCCACTGGTCGCACGGGGCAAACCACTACCATTGCTCGCCGTGTAAACTGCGAACAACCAAGCAAAGGAAAACACGACCGCTGAATGCCCTTGCTGACCTGGCGACACCTGTGCTATAAGCGACACTTACCTTGTTTTAATTGGCTTACAGCTGACGCTATAGCCCACAATTTCACCCACCACGACCACATTTTGTATTTTGAGCCACTCCCTTTACCAGCAGAACAAGTCTCTTTAAAATCTTGCTTCATGAAAATCACGCTCACCTTCCTCTGCCTGCTCCTACCGCTGGGCCATTACCTGGACGCCCAGTGCTACAACCTGGTCTGGGCGGATGAATTTGACGGTACGGCCATCGACAACACCAAGTGGTCGTTTCAGACCGGCGCGGGTGGCTGGGGCAACAATGAATGGCAATACTATACGGATCGGAATGCCACGGTGGCCGACGGCTCGCTGCGGATCATTGCCCGCCAGGAGTCGTACCTGGGGGCCGACTACACCTCGGCCAGGATGCGGAGCATCAACCAGGGCGACTGGACCTACGGCAAGATGGAGGCCAGCATCAAGCTGCCCCAGGGGAAGGGCATCTGGCCCGCTTTCTGGATGATGCCCACCAACAGTGTGTACGGCGGCTGGCCGCGGAGCGGGGAGATCGACATCATGGAATACCTGGGCCACCAGACTTCTATTGTGTACGGCACCTGCCACTACGGCAATTCGTACCTGGACAAGGGGCAGACCAGTGGCAGTGTCAATATTTCGCCGGCCAGCTTTGCCGATGGCGCCTTTCACACGTTTGCCGTGGAATGGGAACCGAGCCAGATTCGCTGGTACGTGGATGGGACCCATTACCTGACCTACTATGCCGGAGATGAAGGGGCCTACATCTTTCCTTTTGACCAGGATTTTCATTTTATTTTCAACCTCGCCGTGGGTGGCAGCTGGCCGGGCTACCCCGACGGGACGACCGTGTTTCCGCAGACCCTGGAAGTGGACTACGTGAGAACCTACCAGCTGTTGTCGACGCTGGCCATCGCCGGGGAGACCCTGGTGGATCCGCAGGCCACGGGCACGGCGTATGCGGTGCCGCCGATTGCCGGTACCACCTACGCCTGGACGGTACCCACTGGTGCTACCATTAGCAGCGGCGACGGTACCCCCACAATTACCGTCGACTGGGGCACGACCAGCGGCGAGGTGGCCGTGGTGCTGACCAACGCCTGTGGCACGCGTACGCTCAACCTGCCGGTAAGTGTGACCGCCAACCTGGCGCCTAACCCCGGCTTCGAGGAAGATTTTTCCCAGTGGTTTACGGATCTTTTTGATGGCGCGGCGGCAAACTGGGCCATCAGCACCACGGAGGTACACAGCGGGAATAAGGCGATGTGTGTGGACGTGACCAATTTGGGGCCCCAGCCCTGGAATATCCAGCTGTCGCCGCGCAGTGTCGAGCTGGTGAGTGGGGAGTCGTATACCCTCCAGTTTTGGGCCAGGGCCGATGCCAACAACAAAACGATGTCGATGGCGATTATCAATGCCGGCGATTTTGCCTACTACACCGGCAACGGCTACACCCTGACGGATACCTGGGCTTTGTATACCCATACCTTTACGGCGCCGGCAACGGCTACGTCGGATGTTAACCTCCAGTTTGGGCACGAGCTGGGCACTTATTGCCTGGACGACTACCTCTTTGCCCGCACGGCGGCACTGCCGCTGACGTTGGTGTATTTTCGGGGAACGGCCAGGGATAAAAATAACTACCTGACCTGGCAAACGGCCCGGGAAATTGATTTTTCTCATTTTGAGGTGGAACGCTCACTCGATGGGGTGCACTTTGCGAAAACAGGCACTGTTCCGGGCGGAAATTCCATTAATGGGGCCTATCAGTTTGTCGATGACCGCCCCTTGTCCCACAATTATTACCGGCTTCGGCAGGTGGATAGGGACGGTACTTTTGACTACTCCACAATGATTTTTTTGGAAAACAAGCGGCAGGCAGCCATCGGAATTTCACCCACCCCGGCTACCGATTTTATTCAGCTCACCAATGTGACGCCGGAGGAAGAGATAGTGGTTTACAATGTGAATGGGCAAGTGGTGAACGTCACCTACACGCGGAATGCACAGGGGGTGGAATTGGCTGTCTCGCAGCTTCGCAGTGGCATTTACTTTGTGAAGATTGGCGGGCAGACGTTGAAGTTTGTCAGGGGGTAGGGGTTTGATGTTTTGCTCTCACACTTACACCTTTCCCCTTTTACACTTTTACACCTTCCTTTCCTCCTACCTCCGCTTCTTCCGCGGCTTCTTACCCGTTTGCCGTTCTACGAGGCGGGATTTGACAGTTTCGTGCTTTTGGTGGCGTTTCTTATCGATGAGCAGTTTTTCGATGAGGTCTTCGCGGTCCATGGCCTTGAGTTTCTCCTTGATCTCCTGGTAGTTTTCGCGTTTGTGCCAGAAGAAGAACATGTGTTGTTGCTTCTTCTCTTTGGGGCTCTTGGCGGTGTATACCGGCCGGAGGGTGTAGGGGTGCAGCCCCGTGTAGTAGGCCACGGTGGCCACCGTCATGGGGGTGGGGGTGAAGTCTTGCACCTGTTCCAGGCGGAAGCCCATCTCCTTGGTTTCGGCGGCCAGGTTGGCCATTTCCTCGGCGGTAGAGCCGGGGTGGCTGGAGATGAAGTAGGGGATGAGGGGCTGGTTGAGGCCGTGTTTCTTGTTGAGCGCTTCGTACTTGTCTTTGAAAGCGTGGAAGTGCTTGAACGAAGGCTTTCGCATGATGCGCAGGGTCTCGTCGCTGGTGTGTTCGGGGGCTACTTTCAGGCGGCCGCAGACGTGGCGGGTGACCACCTGCTCGAGGTACTCATCCATGCTGCCGTCGTTGTTTTTGTTGTAATCATCGACCAGCAGGTCGTAGCGGATACCGCTGCCAACGAAGGCTTTTTTCACTTGCGGATGCGCGTCTACCTTGCGGTACAGCTCCGTCATGGGTTTGTGGCTGGTGTCGAGGTTGCTACAGATCACGGGGTGGATACAGGAAGGAGCCACGCAGCGGTCGCAGATGGACTGCACCTTGCCCTTCATTTTGTACATATTGGCCGAAGGGCCGCCGAGGTCGCTGATGTAGCCTTTGAAGTCGGGCATCTTGGTGACGATGTCTACCTCTTTCATGATCGACTCTTCGGAGCGGCTGGCGATAAACTTGCCCTGGTGTGCCGAAATGGTACAGAAGCTACAGCCGCCGAAGCAGCCGCGGTGCATGTTCACCGAAAAGCGGATCATTTCGTAGGCCGGTGGCGCACCCCGTTTTTTGTATTTGGGGTGGGGTAGGCGGGTGTAGGGCAAGTCGAAGGAATGGTCGATCTCCTGCTCCAGCATCGGCGGGTAGGGCGGATTGATGACCAGCAGGTTATCGCCGACGCCCTGGGTGAGGCGGCGGGCGTTCACCTTGTTCGATTCCTGCTCGATGTGTTTGAAGTTGGCCGCAAAGGAGGTCTTATCGCGCAGGCATTTTTCGTGCGAGCTCAGTTCCAGTGTCACCCAGTTTTTGTTCAGTGGCGGCGTGCTTTCGCGATCCTGGAGGAAAGCCGTCTGCGGGATGGTATTCAGCCGGTCGAAGGGAACCCCCCGAACGATCAGGCGAATAATCTCGCGCAGGGGTTGTTCGCCCATGCCGTAAACCAGCAGGTCGGCACCGCTCATGGTGAGGATATTGGGGAACAGCTTGTCGGCCCAGTAGTCGTAGTGGGTGACGCGGCGCAGGGAAGCCTCGATGCCGCCGATGAGGACGGGCACGTCGGGGTAAATTTCTTTGAGTTTTTGGGTGTAGACCACCGTGGCGTAGTCGGGGCGGAAGCCCGCTTCGCCGCCCGCCGTGTAGGCATCGGTAGAGCGGCGCCGCTTGGAGGCCGTGTAGTGGTTGACCATGGAGTCCATGCAGCCGGAGGTAACGCCAAAGAAGAGGCGTGGCCGGCCGAATTTCTTGAAGTCGCGCAAGTCGTCCTGCCAGTTGGGCTGGGCAATGATGGCTACCCGGAGGCCTTCGCTCTCCATGATGCGGCCGATCACAGCCGTACCAAAAGCGGGATGGTCGACGTAGGAATCACCCGACACCAGGATGACGTCGATGTCGTCCCAGCCGCGCATTTCCACTTCTTTCATGGTAATGGGCAGCCAGTCGGTGAGGGGGCGGGAATCGTCAAACATAGAACAAAAGCTTTGCTGGCGGAAGAAAGTTTAAATCATGCACTTGTGTAACGTTCGAAAAATAAATCCGATTGAGGAAAGGGACTTTTTTTTAAAAGTTATACAACGCAAAGATACGCGCAATTGTGAGGAAATGGAGGGGCACTCGTTTTTTTCTGTGGTAATGTGGGTTCTGGCAGGAGGTTTGGCGTTGGCTGGCCGGGGCGGCATTTTCTAGCGTAAAAACGCATCTTTACGTTTTGCCGTTCCCGCTTCCCAACGCCAAAAGAAAAATCCACCTGCCGCTAATCAGACCACCAGTGCAACGAAAAAGGTGAAAAAGGTATCCTTTGGATGGTATGTTAAATAAAAAAGATAATTTTATAAACCCAGTTAGTAAATTAATACCCAATGAGCACTACACTAAAACTCACACCAATGTCCCGTCCCCTATCAAACTTCGCCCTGTGCGTGGTATTCAGCAGTAGCTTTTTCGGCGTGCTGCTCTCCCAAACTGCGGTTAGCGGAACCGTACTAGACGAAACCAACCAGCCCCTTTCATTTGCGGGCATCATGTTGCTCAATCCTGCTGACTCCTTGTTGGTAAAGGGGGACGTGAGTAGCGACAATGGCACCTTCCGTTTCGAGGGTGTACCCGCGGGTGATTACCTCATTGGGATCAGCATGATTGGTTATACCGATTTTTTCTCGGCGCCTTTCCAGCTGGCTAAAGGTACGCCCAACCATCAGGTGGGCACCCTGCACATGACCACCAACAGCCTGCAACTGGCCGAGGTGCAGGTGGTGGCCCGCAAACCCCTCTTTGAACAACGCATTGACCGCCTGGTGGTCAACGTAGCCGAGAGCGTGACGGCAGCCGGCGGCACGGCGCTGGAGGTGTTGGAGCGTTCGCCGGGCGTAATCGTCAACCGGCAAACCGAGAACATCTCCATCAGCGGGAAGTCGGGGGTGATTATCATGATCAACAACAAAATCAGCCGCCTGCCCCTGGAGGCCATCCTTAAAATGCTGGACGCCATGCCAGCCAATAACATCGAACGCATCGAGATCATTACCACGCCCCCCGCCAACTTCGATGCGGAGGGCAGTGGTGGCATCATCTCTATCATCATGAAAAAGAGCCTGGACGAAGGGTTCAACGGCTCGTTCAACCTGAGTGCCGGCTACGGCGTCCACGAAAAGATGGGCGGCGGGCTCAACTTCAATTTCCGCAAGGATAAAATTAACCTCTTTGGCGACTACAGCCGCGACTACAACCATACCCGCCAGCAGTTTACCAACTACCGGGCGCTGCTACAGAACGGGGTTTTGCTGGAAAATGACAACGTCAGCGATCGGTTTCCGGTGCTCCAAAACCAGAGCGCCCGCCTGGGACTGGATGTGCAGCTGACCCCCAAAACCGTGCTCGGCGTGCTGGGCACCTGGGGCTGGCGCGACTGGCAGATGGATGCCGTCAATACGGTGCGCCAACTGGAAAACCAACAGCTGGTAGAAGAAATCATCATTGACAATGAGGAGGTCAATAACTGGGAAAGCTGGCTGGCCAATATCAACCTGCAACACGAATTGCCAGGCAATGGCCGCCTCACTTTCGACCTGGATTACGCCAGCTACAAGAACAACAATCCCACAACTTACGTCAATAATTTTTTCAATCCGGCGGGACAATTGCTCAGCAGTAACCAACTGCACGCCGGTAAGGAAACACCCATCGATATCTACGTGGCCAAAGCCGATTTTACCAAAGACCTTACCCCTGAAATAGGACTGGAAATAGGGGTGAAAGCGACTTATTCGCAGTTCGACAATAATTTCCTGGTGGAAAACCGGGTACAGGACACCTGGGTTACCGATCCGACTTACAGTGCCAACTACGGCCTGGAAGAACAAATCGGGGCTGCTTATTCGGCCTTGTCCTGGAAAATAACACCCACTACGGGGGTCAAAGCAGGGCTGCGCTACGAGTATACGGATACGAATTTAGGGACGGCTACCGACCCCAATATCATCGATCGCCAGTACGGCAATTGGTTTCCCAGTGTTTTTCTCACGCGCGATTTTATGAACGAGCGGCAATTGCAGGCCTCGTATAGTCGCCGCATCAACCGGCCCGCCTACACGCAACTGGCCCCCTTCGTGATCTTTCTCGACCCCAATACCCTCCTGTCGGGCAACATCGCGCTGCAACCCGACTATACCGATGCTTTCCGACTGGGCTACCGTTTCAAGGCCTGGTTTACCTCGTTGGAATACAGCTATACTGATCAGGCGATTTCGCGTTTCCAGCCCCGGATTGATCCGGTGACCAACCGGCAGATCAACGCCCCCCTCAACCTGGATTTTCAGCGGAGCGTGTCGGGCAACGTGTCGTTTCCCTGGCAAGTGACCTCGTGGTGGTCGATGCGCAACAACCTGACGGGTTTCTGGCGGGAGAATTACCTGGTTTTTGACGAGGTAGCGATAACCAATTCCGGTTTTACCTTCCAGGCCAATTCTACCCAGTCGTTCCTGCTGCCCTGGGACCTGAAGCTGGAGGTGTCGGGCTTTTACCGGTCGCCTCTGGTCAATGGCTTGCTGAAGACCAAAGCTTTCGGCGATGCTAATATTGGTTTGCAAAGAAGCTTCGGGGAGCAAGGCGGTACCCTGCGCCTGAACCTGGCCAGTGTCTTTAAAACTGACTTTTATACCAATGGCAACCTGCCGGAGATCAATTTGAACTACCGCGGCAAGTACGGCTTTGCCGAACGGGTGATTCGAATTTCCTATTCCCGTGATTTCGGCAACAGTGGGGTGAAAAATGCCCGCCGCCGCACGACGGGTTCAGAGGAGGAACGGGGGCGGGTGGATAATTAGTGAGGTGGATAATTGAGAGGTGGAAACGTGTAAGAGGGTAAAGGTGTAAAAGTGGGACTCGAAATCGGAAGTCGGAAGTGACTCGAAATCGGAAGTCGGAGGTGGGAGGTGGGAAGCTTTAGATCGGGGAAAGGTGTAAGTGGCGGGTGACCTTCCCTGTAAACATGCGACCCATTTTGGGACTGCTTGGGGGGCGGGGGGAGCATCCTTCCCGGCGCTGCCTCCGGCGAGTAACCCGTATTTTTACTAAGGATTACCCAATTCCACCTCTTCAGCGGCCCTACATCCTGAAGGGATTCCATGTTTATAGCACAATGCCTATAGCCTTTGGTGCGACCCCGCTGGGGTCGGGTCGGAAAGAATTGGCGGTGTTAGGGCTAACATAATTTGACCGCGCTGCGGTCGTTTTTCAAGACCTCAGCGTTGTGGATACACCGCTATTCGTAGACATTGTCTACGAATAAATATCGGCAGCAGGCTGTGACTGCGGTGGCCTGCCACGCTGAAGACGTGGCAAGCAACGCTGAAGACGTGGCAAGCAACGCTGAAGACGTGGCAAGCAACTACCATACGCTTATCTCGCATTGAGCGTATGGTAGCGCGGATACAATCCGCGACAATCCTAGGATCGGACGAAGGGTGGGAGCGGAAGCCCGACGCAGGAGGGCCAGTAGCGGACGACCTGGTGCCGCCCCGCCGTTAGCGGGGCGGCACGGCCCCAAACCTGTCCTAAAGGAGTAAATGGTCTGGTTGTCGTGGGTCCGTAGCACGTGGCAAGGAATTGGAATATACCTTGGCCAGAGCGACTTCCAGGCGAATGCTCTCCTGGACAGACCTTCGCCTTCCCACCTCCGATTTCGGCCACGTTTACACTTTTACACCTTTACACGGTCTAAAACTTCCGCCTTCCCACCTCCCACTTCCGACTTCGAGCCCCTCCGACTTCCGACTTCGAAAACTTCCGACTTCGAAACCCCTTCCCCTCACTTGTCGACTACTTCCTGGCCCAGCTTCGTTGCAATTTGCGGCCAATCTGGCCTTCTAGTAGATGGGGATAGTAGTAGTGGATTTCCCGTTCCCAGCTGTGGAAATAATCCTGGGTGATGAGCATATTGGCGACACTTTTGGCCAGTTCAACGGACATATCCTGACAGCGGGGGGGCGGGCTGAGGCAGTGGGTCATGAACTGCAGCATGCCGGGCACCGTAGCGGGGCCGAACAGGTGGATGTGGAACCAGATGATGCCCCGGGCGGCGGGGAGGTTGGCTTTGCTGATGAGGCATTGGTTTTGCAATTGGCGGTTCAGGTTGTTTTGGCCGACACAAGTCTCTACCAGGCGCCACCATTGGGTACTCAGCAGCGGCAATTCGTGCGAGTGAGTGACCAGCGGTAGGGATGGATTGAGAAAGGATTTGGCTTCCCGGGGCGGATGGGTGCGGCAGCCCATCCTGATCAGGTGAGGCAGCATCGCCTGGGCGACACTGGCCTCCGGCTCTATTAATCCTTGGTTGAACTCCTGTAACCTGCGACCGAAATAGTCGGAGATTTTTAGCTGTTGCGGTAGCGGGCGCGGCTCTTTGTCGGGGAGTTTGGCCCAAAAACGATGGATCATCTTTTTCAACATAGGGATACGTTCAATTTTAGCAAGTCCGCAAAACGGTAAGTAACCCTTGTGGAGAGCCTGCCTGGGTGTTTTTTTAAATCCTTTACAAAGTACAACGTTCTCACAAAAGTGTCAATTAATTGATTAAAAATATTTATAATGTAACTTTTTTGGTGTTATTTTTTATTCTCGTTTTAACAATTATCTTTACCTGGTACATTCCAAACCCGGACTAATCTGAAAAAACATGAAGTCAATTCTCTTTTTCTTTGCGCTGGGCCTCTTGCTGGGCCTGGGCAGTTGTGCCGCTCCCCAGGATACCGCTCCTGCCACTTCGGCCACTTTTCAAATTTTGCTGCCGGATTCACTGGCCGACGGGCCGCTCGACGGCCGTTTGTTGTTGCTTTTGTCAAAAAATGACGAAGCGGAACCGCGCTTCCAGATTGAGGACGGCCCCACCACCCAGCTGGCGTTCGGCATGGACGTGACCGACTGGCAACCGGGTACGCCCCTTACCTTTGCGGCGGATGCCGTAGGGTATCCCCTGGCAAAATTGGCGGACATCCCCCCCGGCGACTACCACGTGCAAGTCTTGTTGCACAAATACGAAACCTTCACCCGCAGCGATGGCCACACCGTCAAATTGCCGATGGACCGCGGTGAAGGCCAGCAGTGGAACCTCGCCCCCGGCAACCTGCTCAACGCCGCGCAAAAGCTGGACGTCCGCCCAGGCCAGACCTACGCGCTGGCTTTCGACCGGGCCATTCCGGCCATCACTCCACCGGAAGACACCGAATGGGTAAAGCACATCCGCATTCGCTCTGAACGGCTCAGCAAATTCTGGGGCCGCGACATGTACCTGGGCGCCCACGTGCTCCTGCCCAAGGGCTGGGCCGAGCACCCCGAGGTGAAGTACCCCCTGGCCATCATGCACGGCCACTTTCCGGCCGACTTTGGCGGCTGGCGCACCGAACCCGCCGACACCACCGAACCCTGTGTGTACAGCGACCGCTTCCAGCTGGATTGCTACAACCGCACGGTCCAGCAGGAAGCCTACGACTTTTACAAAATGTGGTCGGGCGATGATTTTCCCCGCGTCCTGGCCATCGAAATCCAGCACGCGAACCCCTACTACGACGACAGCTACGCCGTCAACTCCGAGAACCTCGGTCCCTACGGCGATGCCATCACCTACGAACTCCTTCCCTACATCGAGGAGCAGTTTCGTGGGATCGGCGAGGGCTGGTCGCGCTTCGTCTACGGGGGCTCTACCGGTGGCTGGGAGGCCCTGGCCGTGCAGGTGCTCTACCCCGACGACTACGGCACCTGCTACGCTGCCTGCCCCGACCCCATCGACTTTCGCGCCTTCTGCCTGACCAATATCTACGAAGGCAAGAACGCCTACTTCCTGCCCAGCGATTTCAAGCAGACCGAAGTGCCTGCCCACCGCGACCACCTCGGCAACGTCCAGTCGACCCTCCGCGAAGGCAACCAGCGGGAGTTGGTGCTCGGTGACAAGAGCCGCTCCGGCCAGCAGTGGGACATCTGGGAGGCCGTCTACAGCCCCGTTGGCTCCGACGGGTATCCGCAACGAATCTGGGACAAGGTCACCGGCGAGATCAACCCCGCGGTGGCAGCTCACTGGAAGGAGAATTATGACCTGGCCTACATCATGAAGCGCGACTGGGCCAAGCTGGGCCCCAAAGTCACCGGTAAGATTCACATCTACTGCGGCGACATGGACAACTACTACCTCAACAACGCCGTCTACCTGGCCGAAGAGATCCTGGAGGAAACCAGCGCCCCCTACTACGACGGCGAAGTAGATTACGGCGACCGCGCCGAGCACTGCTGGAACGGCGACCACACCCAACCCAACGCCATCAGCCGCCTGCGCTACCACCGCATGTTTATCCCCAAATGGGTCAAGGAAGACCTGCCCAAAGTGGCACCGGCCGGGGCGGATTTGCGGTCGTGGAGGTATTAGGAGGAGGTGGAAACGTGTAAAAGGGGAGAGGTGTAAACGTTGCCGTGGAAAGGTGTAAAAGGGGAAAGGTGTAAACGTATTAACGCATCTTTACGTTGAAGGGTAAAACTCAGCTCCAGCAATCAAAGGGTCACGCGCGTCTAAACGGGCAGGCCTGCTCCTTCAGGAGACCGCTTGCGCAGCCACGCCCCTTTGGCGCGGATGGCGGGCGGGCGACGACTTTGCCAGCACAGGCGGGCCCCAAAAAAAATGACTGGCTCGGCGCGTAGCCTACTCCTTGTTTTGGATTTAATAAATTACTAACCAATGAGATACGCAAGAATTAGCCTCGTGCTTTGCTGCTGGAATTTGCTGTGTGCCTGTACCCTTTACAACCCGGCAACCACCACTACACCTGGTGCTTCCGGCACAAACCTGAACATTGCGATCCCCACGGCCGGGAATTCCTGGGGCATGAGCAATGGTGAATTTATTTCAGTTAACCTGGTTACTGCCGAAGGGGTTCGCAATTGGAACAACCCGAGCCACACGATACGCACCTTTTTTTATGTAGCGCAAGCAGGGCCAATAGCCCTGGGGGTCAGGGCCAGGGTAGCAGCAGGTGTTTCCCGGCTTAAGTTTAATTTTAGGAATACCTCCCAGGAGATTACCCTCACAGGCACTGGTTTTAGGGATACCTATATTGGCGATTTCCAGGTGGATTATCCTGGTTATTATTATGTGGACCTGACGGGGGGGGAGCGAACTGGCGCCGTTTTTGCCGATGTGGATCAGCTCTTGGTGGGCAGTGCCAATCCGGCTGCTATAAAGTTTGCCAGGGACGATTTTTATTTTGCGCGCAGAGGCCCTTCGGTTCACTTGAATTTTGGCTTGCCCGACGGTGTCGACCAGGTGGAGTGGTTTTATAGCCAGCTGACCATTCCGGCCAATCAGGATGTGGTAGGGTCTTATTTCATGGCCAATGGTTTTGGGGAGGGCTATTTCGGGATCCAGGTGAATTCGGCCACCGAAAGGAAAATACTTTTTTCCATCTGGAGCCCTTACCAGACCGATGATCCAACTGCTATTCCCGCCGCGTACAAAGTCAGGTTGTTGAGAAAAGGCGAGGGGGTGACCACCGGCGAATTTGGCAATGAAGGGTCGGGCGGGCAGAGCTTTAAAAGCTACAATTGGAAAACCGGGGTGACCTACGGATTTCTGGTGGGCGCCCGGCCGACGGGTGAGGGCCATACAGACTATTCAGCCTATTTTTTTGACCCTGCAATCAATCAATGGAGTTTGATTGCCCAGTTTAGAAGACCCCAAACCCATACTTATCTCAAGAATTTGTATTCCTTTTTAGAGAATTTTATCCCCGCGCAGGGCGTATATGCCCGCAAAGGGTTGTACCAAAACCAATGGGTGTTTGAAACCAATACGGGTTGGCACGAACTTACCCAGGCCACTTTTACCGCCGATGATACGGCCCGCAAGGGATACCGGCGGGATTATTCGGGGGGCACCGAGGGGCAGGGTTTTTATTTGAAAAATTGCGGTTTTACGAGCGACCAGGTTGCTGTGGATACACCCTTTGAAAGAAAGCGGCTGCGGGTACCGCCGCAGATAGATTTTACTTTGTTGGAATAAGGGGTCTTGGCAAGCTTTTCCTCGCACCCTTTAAAAATAAAAAATAAAATCGGCCAGTATCCCCAGCGCGATCAGGATACCAAATCCGGCGGCCAACTGCCAGCGAATGGCTTTGTCGCAGAGGGCTATGCCGTAGCTCATTTTGAGTAAATTGTTGCTGGTAACGGCGTTGATCACCGCGGCAATGAGTACGGCATCGGTCATGTTCCATTTGCTTTGGAACAAGTTCAGGAGGAAGGGGTCGATATCCGTTACGCCCACGATGAAGGACAAAATTTTGATTCCCAGCGCCCCGTAATTGGTGCTGACAAAGCCGGTAGCCAGGGCAAAGAAGAGGAACAACAGGGCAAAGATCAGCGACGTTTTAAACTCCAATGGATTCTGGTTGGCCAGCACGGGTAGGGGAGCGGCAGAGGTGTTGGGATGGATATGGTAGAAATAGGCCGCTATACCAGCGGAGACGACAATGAATACCCCAAACGACGGGGCCAGTTGCCAGGCAATATTTCGGTTGAAAAGAAAAGCCAGCAACCAGATGCGGACGAACATCATGGTGGTAGCCAGGATAATCGCCGCCGTGACTTTGCTCCCCTCGGGGCGTTCCCGGCTTTGGCGGGCGAGGATAAAAGTAGTAGCGGTGCTGCTGTAGAGGCCACCCAGAATGCCCGTCAGGAGGATGTCGGCGTGGGGAAACACGAATTTGCGCAGCAAGTAGCTGAGGTACGAAATGCCCGATACCGCGACGATGGCCAGCCAGAAGTTGTACGGCGTGACGTTGATTTCGGGGGCGATGGCCTGATCGGGTAGCAAGGGCAGGATAACGCCCGCAATGACCAGGAATTTGGCCAGCGTGACGAACTCGTTGTCGTCAAATTTCTGGGAAAATTCAAAAAGCGATTCCTTGATTTCCGTCAGCACCAGCACGGCTACCACAATGAGTAGTACCAGCCAGGCTGGTTGGGTATACACCAGCGGCGCCAGGCAGTAGGTGATGAGGGCCGTGACCTGGGAGGTGATGCCGAATTTTTTCTGGAAGGCCATTTTTTGGAAATAAAAGACGGCCAGCAACACTGCGATCGCGGCTCCTCCCCCCAGAAAGGGCGCCAGAGAATTGGGCGCAATGCGGTACAGGATAAAGCCCAGGATGCCGATGAGGGTAAACGTCCGGTCGGTGCCGAAGCGGGATTCGGCGGCTTCTTTGAGGTAGTGCCGCCGCTGTTCCAAACCGATGAGCAAGGCAAAAACCGTGACGAGTACGAACTTGGTCAGGTCGTCCGGAATGTGCTGGAAGAGGTCGAAAGTGTTTTTCATACCTACCGGTCATTGTGTAGGAGCAGCAACTGCCAGGTGGCCGATGCACCAGCAGCTGTTGATGCAGCAACTTTAAACAAGATAGGTGATTTTGACGCAATGGGGGGCAAAGCCAGGCAGAAAATGAAGGGAAAGTTATTCTTCGCCGACCCCTTAGCCTAACCTTTTACCGCCCGTCGCCAGTGGAAGAGGGTAGCGGTCTCATTGACTTGCTTAAATTGGTTCTTCCGCAGCACCGCAAAGGAGGCGGTATTGTCTTTGTCGGTAGAGGCCACAACGGCCTTCACCGCGGGCTGGCTGGCTGCCCACTGCAGGATGCCTCCCACCATTTCGGTCATCAGACCCTGCTTGCAAAAGGCGGGGTAGGTGCCGTAGCCGATCTCAATTTCTCCGGCGGCGTTGGGGATACCCACAATACACAAATCACCCACCAGCTGGCGGTCAGCCTTGCGGATGGCGGTCCAGAGGGTGTGGAATAGATAATCGTTGGCATTAGCCGCCACGTTGGGCAGGATGGTCTGTTCCAATGCTTCCCGGAGGGCTTCCGAGACGGTCCTGGGGGTGGGCAAAAGTTGTAGTTCTGCTTCCAGCGAAAGGTCGTTGCGTTGGTATTTGACCAGCTGGTCGTAGGTAAGCGGGTATAGCGTCAGGCGGCTGGTTTCGATCATGGTGAAAGAGGGGCGAGTAATAAAAATTAAAGACGTTGGCGAAGAAACAATTAAAAAATTAGCTACACAAAAGTGAAGGCTATAATTAAGGTGACAAATCCGCGAAATTGAAAAAATCGCCTAATAATCTGGCTTGTACGCCAAGAATCAGGTTCTTAACTAAAGACCCGGGAAGAATAAAAGCTGGCTGGTTTTTTTTAAAAAAAAGAGTAGTCACGATTTAATTGAGCCCCTTTTCCATCTTTACACTTCTGTTTTTACACTTTTCCCCCTTTACACCTTTATACTTCTGTTTTTACACTTTTACACTTGCCAAATTTTTACACGCGGCTACTTCCGACTTCCCACCTCCGACTTCCGATTTCGATCGCCTTCCCACTTTTCCCCAAAAAAAGCCCTTGCCTTAGCCAGATTCCGCTCAGCAGTAGGGCTGAGCCCGGTGCGCAGCTCCCAGTCGACGCCAGAAATGGCGAGCACATACACTTCCGGCGTGCATTGGTACAGTTCCTGGGCCAGGTAGACGACGGTGGCGGGTGCCAGCTGGTGGGTGGTGAAAGCGTCGGTGCGCCGGGGCTGGCACCGGGACCAGGAATAGCCCTGGTCGTAGACGGTGACCGAAGCGTCGACGATGACGACCCGCTGGTAGGTGCTAATCAGCAGCGCGTCTTCGATCTGCAGTTGGTAGCGCAGTTCTACGGCAAACAAATCGGTCTGGCCCGAGAAGGCTTCGGCAAAGGCCCAGCCCAGGCCATCGTCGGCCCGGCCGCTGTTGCCAATACCGAGGAGGAGTTGCCTAGTAGCCATTTTTGCGGCGTTCATCGATTACTTTTCCCTGGTGATTCCACAGTTCCACCCGCAGGGGCATTTGGCCCAGGGCTTGCGTTGCACAGCTCAGGCAGGGGTCGTAGGCGCGGATGGCGACTTCTACCTGGTTGAGCATGCCATCGGTGAGGGTACCCTGTTCGCTGATCACCTGGTCGGCTACCCAGCGCACGGCCCGGTTCATGGCTTCGTTGTTGTGGGTGGTGGAGACGATGAGGTTGCAGCGGGTGATCATGCCCCGCTCGTCGACCTGGTAGTGGTGGGTGAGGGTGCCCCGCGGGGCTTCGATGATGCCGATGCCCTCAAGCCGGGGGGTGCCTTCCCGCACCAGGTCGGTGCTCATCATCTCCTCATCGTGGAGCAAGTCCTGGATCATTTCGGCGCAGTGCAGCATTTCAATCAGGCGCGCCCAGTGGGAGTAGAGGGTGCTGTTGTTTACCGGTTGCCCGGAGAAGGCAAAAAAAGCCTGCCGTTCCTGCTCGGCCAGCGGCGTGGGGATGGCGGTGCAGACATTGAGGCGGGCCAGCGGCCCCACGCGGTTCCAGCCCCGCTCCCGACCGACGGCTTTCAGGTAGGGAAATTTCATGTAGGACCACCGCTCTACCGCTTCCGAAAAATACTGCTGGTAGTCGTCGGTCGGCACGTCGGGCAGGGTGATGTTGCCGGTACTGTCGATGGCGCGCAACCGGCCGTGGTAGAGTTCCAGGTTACCCCGGTCGTCCACCATGCCGAGGTGGCCGGAAGGGAAGCGGGCAAAGGTGTCGAACAGGTTCCGGTCTTTTTCGTGGTATCCACGGAGCAGCGTCAGCACCTCCTGGGTCCAGGTGATCATGGTCTGGATATTGGGTATGTCTTTCCCGTCAAGGAAATAGGCCCTTTCTTCCGGCGTAAAGGTTTTGTACATCCCGCCCGGCACGGCCGCCACCCCGTGGATCCTTTTGCCGGCAATGGCGTGAATGATCTCCTGGCCAAATTTGCGCATCAGGATGCCTTTGCGCGCCAGGTCCTTGTTTTCGATGGCTACCGCCAGCACGTTCCGCTTTGCTGCCGGGGCGTCCATCCCGAAAAGCAGGTCGGGGGAAGCCAGGTAGAAGAAGTGCAGGGCGTGGGATTGGAAGATCTGGCCGTAGTGGAGTAGTCTTCTGAGCTTGGAAGCCGCCGGCGACAGCGCCGCCGGGTCGATACCGACCAGTTGGTCAATGGCTTTGGCCGCGGCCAGGTGGTGGCTCACCGGACAAATGCCACAGAGCCGCTGCACCAGCACGGGCGCTTCCCAGTAGGGGTGGCCCTGGATGAATCGTTCAAACCCCCGAAATTCCACGATGTGAAAGAACGTATCTTCCACTTTGCCGTGGGCGTCGAGGTGGATGGTTACCCGGCCGTGTCCTTCCACGCGGGTGACGGGGTCGATGGTTATTTTCTTTTTCACGTTAATCGTATTTGAATTCGGCGTACAAGAGGGAATCGTCGCCGCCCCACAACAGGCTTTTTACCACTTTCCAGATGTGACTGGCGGCGGGTGGGCAGCCGGGGATCAGGTAGTCGACTTCGACGATCTCGTGGCAGCCGTAGACCCGGTTCAGGATCTTGGGCAGGTCTTCGCTGTAGGGAATAGTGCGTTCGCCGGGTTCGCTGGTGAGGCTGTGCAGGTAGGCCTCCTCCAGGCACTCGCCCAGCGGGAAGGTGTTGCGCAGCGCGGGCACGCCGCCCCAGAGGGCACACTCGCCCATGACCACCAGGATGTCGCACATTTCGCGGAATGTCCGCAGGGTTTCAATGTTCTCTGCGTTGGCGCAGCCGCCTTCTACGATCCCCAGGTCACAGCGTTGGGTGAAGGTCTTGATGTCGGTGAGCGGCGATTTATTGAAGGTGACCAATTCCGCAACTTCCAGGAATTCGGTATCGATGTCCAGCATAGACATGTGGCAACCAAAGCAGCCCGCCAGGGAAACCGTGGCGATGGTCTTCTTTTTTCGGGGGGTGGCCGGCGGGCCCTCGCTGATGGGGTGTTGGTAGGAGGATTGCACCGAGTGCAGGTCGAACGTGCGGTTGCCAAAGGGTTCCGCCAGGGTTTTTCCACGGAGGAGAATAGCGCCGGTGGGGCATATTTTTGCGGCTTGCCGGGTTTCCGCGTCGGATAGCCGGGCGGCTTGCTCGTAATCGATACCCACTACCGTTTCGTTGCCCCGGTTGAGGTACATGAACACCCGGTGACCGTCGGCCGTGAAGACCTCCTCCACACAGCGGCGGCATTTGATGCAGCGGTTGTGCTCCAGCACCAGTCGCTCGGGGCGGTAGTCGATCAGGCGGTCCTGAAACAGGTGGGGAAAGCGCGAGGTGGAGATGCCCAGTTCGTAGCCCATGTGTTGCAGGTCGCAGTTGCCGCTTTTCTCGCAGGCCGGACAAAAGTGGTTGCCTTCGGCGAACATCATTTCCACCAGGGCCTTGCGCATATCCACCAGCTCCGGGGTATACACTTCCACTTTTAGGCCTTCGCGCACGGATTCGGTGCAGGCCGGGTTGTAGCGGCCATTGATCTGGCAGGTGCAGGTACGGCAGGTGCCCAGGGGTGGGTCCAGGTGGGGGAAATAGCAGAGCGAAGGGATGAAAATGCCGTTCGCCCGGGCGGCGTCCACGAGGTTGGTACCCGCTTCGGCAGTGTATTGCTTTCCATCGATCCAGAAGTTACAGGTTGGCATCAGGATTTGGGTTTGTATTTTTCGTAATCGGCTACGGCAGCCGCAAGGTCGAATTTCCGGTAGATGCTGTTGTCGGTATCGGCAAAGCGGGCGGCGAAGTACGCGGGAAATTTTTCGATGGCTTGTACGAGGGTATGGGTAGCCGTTTTACCCAGCCCGCAGCGACTGGTCGCTTTCATGATGTGGCCCCAGCTTTTCAGGTCTTCGAGGTCGTGGCGGTCGGCCAGCCCGTTTTGCAGGCGTTCCAGTTTGCGTTCGATGAGGAAGTTGCCAGCCCGGCAAGGGGTACATACGCCGCAGGATTCGTGTTTGAAAAAGCGGGCAAAATTCTGGAGGATAGACACGAGGTCGCGCCCCCGGTTGAAGATCATGAAAGAGCCGCCGCAGCGGATGTCATTCCCTCCCGGCAAGTCGAGCAGCGAAATGCGCCGGTCGCTTGCGGTCGCGGGGATGCATTCGCCCGAGGGGCCACTCACCTGGAGGAAGAAAGGATCCTGGGCGCCGCACAAGTCGAGCAATTCGCCGACGGTCATGCCCCATTCAATTTCGTAAATGCCGGGGCGCTGGCAATCGCCGGCCACGCTGATCAGCTTGGTGCCGGCCGAGCCGGGGATACCGCGCTGTAGATAGGCGGTGGTGCCCAGTTGGAGCAGGCGTGTTGCCGCCGCGAAGGTTTCCACGTTGTTGATGACGGTGGGCCGTTGGAGGTAGCCTTTCTCGACCGGGTAGAACCATTTGGTGCGGGGTTCGCCGCGCTTGCCTTCCAGGGATTCCAGCAAGGCGGTTTCCTCCCCGCAGACGTAGGCGCCGGCGCCGATTTCGAGGCGAATGTCGAAGTCGAAGCCCGGCATCCCACCCACGTTCGTACCCAGTAGGCCCGCCGCGCGGAAGGCCGCTATTTCCGCGTGCAGGGTGGGGGCGAGCCAGCGGTACTCGCCGCGCAGGTAGAGGATGCCGTAGCGGGCTCCCACGGTATAGCCGGCAACGACCATGCCCTCCAGCACCGAGCCAGGCTGGCTGTGCAGCAGCACGCGGTCTTTGAAGGTGCCGGGTTCGCCTTCGTCGGCATTGCAGACGATAAATTTGAGGGCGTCTTCGGTTGCCCGGCAGGCGGCCCATTTTTTGTGGGTCGGAAAAAAAGCGCCCCCGCGCCCCTTGAGATCTGCGATCCGCAGTTGCTCCAGCACGCCCTCGGGGCCCAGTGCGGGGAGTTGCCGGATGGCTTCGCCGCGCGCATAGGGAGCAAAGAAGATCGTTCGGCCAGCCGGTGGCGTGTAGCGGATGTGGTCGGCGGGGTGGTCGCAGAGGTCGGCAGCCCGTGCGCCCTGCTGCAATTGTTGCACAATGTCCTGAACTTTGCCGGTCGTCAGGTGGGTGAACGGGTAAAAGTCGATGAGGGCAGCGGGTTCCTGGTCGCTGAGGCCAATACAGGGCGTGGTGAAGAGGCCAAAGGTGCCGGTGGGGTCAACGGTGCCTATCCGCGCCCCGGTAGCCGTTTCAAAGGCCGCCTGGAGCTGGTCGAAGCCGCGCAGTTCTGCCAGGATGCTGTTGTTGAGGTAGATGGTGTGCCGGCCAGCGGGTTGCCGGTGGAAAAAATGATAAAAGGAGGCAACCCCTTCCACCTCCACGGCGGAAAGGTGGTGCCGCCCGGCCAACGCCTGGATGGCGGCTGCCGAAATGTACCCCGCTTGTAGTTGGTGTTGCCACAACTCAGCCAGCAACTGCGACCGGGCCGGCTCTACCGGAAAGTAGCCTGGGAAAGTGGAAGGACTGCTCATCACGCGACCATATTAATGTTCTGAAAGATGGGCCTTTTTTTGGCTGTTAGGGGTGATAAAAGTCATGTCGGTGATTGCGATACGGCAGTGGGCGAGGGGGACTGAGGGGGCTTAGCCATGGCGCAGCGAACAATAACAGGAACTGTTACTGATGTCGATGGGGAAACCCTCATTGGTGCGACGGTGGTGGCCAAGGGCACTTCGGTTGGTACGGTGACGGATTTCGACGGGAAATTCTCGTTGGTTTTCCCAAAAGACGCAACTGAACTTGAAATCAGCTATACGGGGTTTTCTCCGAAAACGGTTGTGGTAGGTGGAGCAACTGTCGTTGACGTTGTTTTACTGAGTGCTGTTAACCTGCTGGACGAGATCGTCGTTTCTGCTACTGGTCTGGAAAGGAATGCACGTAATGTGACCTACTCCAACCAAACAGTAGGCTCAGAAGACCTCCTGTCAGCACCGAATAAAAATACCCTGGAAGCTTTGCGTGGCAAAGTAGCAGGGGTAAAATTGTCGACGGGCTCTGGTTCTGTTGGCGCTTCCACCCGTATCGTACTGCGTGGAGAAGGTTCTCTGACGGGTGACAACAACGCCCTGATCGTGGTAGATGGTGTCATCATCGACAACTCCACTTCTGCTGGTGGAGACTCTAACCAAAACTCTGCGGGTTCGAATGGTTATGCCGACTACGGCAACCGTTTCAATGACATCAACCCCGAGGATATTGAGTCCGTTACCGTTTTGAAAGGCCCATCAGCTACGTCGCTCTACGGTTCGCGGGGTGCATCTGGTGTATTGGTCATCACAACCAAGAAAGGACAAGCCAGCCAGGGTAAAATGAAAGTAGGCGTTTCTTCCTCTACTTCGCTGGAGCGGGCTTATGTGTTGCTGCAGCGCCAAGACCAGTATGGTCAGGGATTTGGCTTGCCATTTGCCGCCGTTCCAGGCTTTGATTCTGGTGAGAACTGGTCATGGGGTCCTGCTTTTGATGGCCGGGTACGGCCATGGACCAGCCCGGTAGATGCCGACGGTGATGGCGATCTGGAGTTTTTGTCTCGCCCCTACAATGCGGTCGAAGATCAATTGCAGAATTTCTTCAAGACGGGAGCAACTTACCAGAACGGCATCAATTTGTCGGGTGGTACGGATAAGCTGACCTACTATACTTCTTTTTCCAATACCACCCAAGAGGGTATTCTGGAAAACACCGACTACCAAAGAAATACGGTCAAGTTTGCCGCAACGGCCAAGTTGAATGAGCGCATTTCCAGTAGCTTCTCGGTCAGTTATGCCAACGTGGATCAGAACAGTGCGCAGGCCAGCATTGGCTCGGACCTTACCTATAAAGGTTTCCGGTTCAACTTCCTGTTTGACTTCAAAGAAGGTGGCAAATTCCTTTCCTATACCAAGGATTTGACGGAATTCAACGGTACTTCTTTATCGTCGTTGGAAAACCGAGGCGCACCTTTTGTTATACCCAACAGCGTACAGGAGATCAACGGGGAGTATGTTGAAAATACCAAAACAACGAACACCTACGATTATCTGCGGGTACAACCATTTACCTCTCACCTGATTGATGCCAGCTACGTAAAGCTCAGAGAAGTAGGCTTGAGCTACACCTTCCCCCGGAGCGTGACCAGCAAACTGCCGATCGATGCGTTGACCATTGGTTTATTTGCTAAAAACGTTAAGTTCTGGTTGCCTGATGAAAACGTTTGGGCTGATCCGGAAATTAATGGTCCT
>PZPC01000130.1 GCA_003045895.1 Bacteroidota bacterium | reverse complement strand
CCTTGGCTTCGTCTATGAGATTCCCGTCAGCGGGCTCTCTCGGAACTTGGACCCTATTTTATTAGCGTCCGCATCCGTTAGTGTAGGGCCATGCCTGGCACACCCGTAATCAGACCTCTCTGAGGTCTTGATAGATGAACGCAACATGGCCAATTTACGTGAATACAGAGAGGTGTCCGACACGTGTGGGGCGAGCGGGTAGCCCACCAGCGCATCTGCTTCAACCTCCGCGGTTAGTCCCGTTTTAAAGTGCGTGGGTGGCGAATTTCACCTGCGGATTGGGCCGGAAACCCCGGAGGTCGGAGATGCGCGATTTTTCAAGCTTTTATCAGTTGTAAAGAGTTGTCACGCCACCGGAAACCCCAGGGGGTCAGGATAGGTATAGGTGAAATCAAGGGTCTTTTTGCTGCGCGTATTGTCCACTAATTTGCCGGTGGGGATCGCTTCGGAAGGGGCAAAAGTGGGGGGCTCCAACCCCAGTGCCCGCGCCGCTGCCGGGTAGAAAACCGCTTTGGTGGGGTGGGCATCCGCGCAGACGTTGAGCAGCAGCCCCCAGTGTTGGTTCGCCAGGAGGTGTTCGATGATCCGAATGACGTCTGACCGGTGCACCAGGTTGATTCCCACCTGGCCTTCGGGCAGGTGCTCGCGGCCAGCAAACCAACGGCCGGGTTGCCGATCGCCCCCGGCCAGGCCAGCCAGGCGCAGGATCGTCAGCCGCTCACCAAAGGCCGCCCGCAGCTCCTGCTCCACCACCTGGAGGGCTTGCCCCGACGGGGTGTCGGGCCGGAGTGCGGTGTCTTCGTTCACCCAGCCGTCAGCATCTCCGTACACGCCCGTGCTGCTGGTGAACACCACGTGCTGGATGTTTCCGGCTTGCGCCGCAGCAATGATGTGTCGGATCTTGGCCGGGTAATCCGTCGCTACGGCCGGATTGCTGCGGCCACCGGGTGGCAGGGTGAGGATCAGGATATCGGCTGCGAAAAAGTCGCCCACCGGGCCCGTGATACCGGCGGGTGTCACCTGCAGAACGGTAGTGGCCAGTCCGGCAGCTTGCAGGCGGTCGGCCTTTTCGGCGCGGGTCGTACTGCACTGCACCTGGTAGCCGGTAGGTTGCAATTGGTGGGCCAGTGGTTCACCCAACCAACCTGCTCCGAGTAGAACTATTTTTGACATTGCGGTGTATTTATCCTGCTACTTCAACCGTTCGGTCAGGTAAATGGTTTAGATAAGCAGGTTTGATTTATTGGTCATCACCAAGGATAACTTTAGCCCTAGATACCAGCTATACCCTCCTCAGGGGTGCCGGGAACAGCAAATTTTAACAGCCGATAATGACCCACTACCTTCCCATCAATTGCAACTTCTACGACGAACTCGAAGCTTATGCTACCCTGCGCCAGCCAGTAACCATTGTCTTTCAAGACCCTGCTGCTGCTGAGCCGCAAACCGTTCGCACCCGCATTCTTGATTTTTACATCCGCGATAAAGTTGAATTTATGGTGGTCGAAAAGGAGCCAGCTATTCGTTTGGACTGGCTGCTACTGGTGGATGGGAAGATACCGCCACCGGTTTGTTAGGGAATTCCCTTACCTTAGTTGCGATAAAATAATCCAACGTGCGAAAATTTGCCATCTCCGATATCCACGGTACCCGCCGGACCTTTTTGGCATTATTGGATAAAATTCAACTCACCACGGCCGATGAACTCTATCTGCTGGGCGACTACATCGACCGGGGCCCCGACAGCAAGGGGGTGATCGATGAGATTTGGCAATTGCAGGCGGCCGGTTACCAGGTGCACTGCCTGCGGGGCAACCACGAGCAGCTGTTGCTCGATTTAATTGCCGCTCCGACTGAATACTGGGGCATCGCCTATCCCGATCGCCAGATGTACCGCAGTTTTGGGATTAAAGCTGCCCACGACCTGCCGCTGGTCTACTACGAGTGGATGCAGCAACTTCCTTTTTTCTTTACCGTCGATGAGTACCTGCTGGTTCATGCCGGTCTGAATTTTCGGGCGGCTTTTCCGCTGCTCGATCGCAGTGCGATGCTGTGGATTCGCGATTGGCGTGCGGTGATTGACCGCAGCTGGTTGAAAGGCAGGATCATTGTGCACGGCCATACGCCAACCCCCAGGAACGTTATTGAAAACTACCTGGCCACGGTGGACCAGACGCCCGTGCTGGTGATCGACAACGGTTGTGTCTATCCACACATTCAGGGAATGGGCAGCCTTTGTGCACTGGAACTTATGGAACGCCAGCTGTTTTTTCAGGAGCTGGTAGGCTAGTGGTTTGTCAAGTGTTAATTTTCCGGTTGAGGGGGAGCGAATTTTTAGCCCTGACCGACCACCAGGGGCCAGCTCAGTCACTATTTCTTCTTCCGCGAGGCCAGGTCCGGGCCAGTAGTGTAAAAAATACACTAAATGGAATTGCCAGTAGGTTTATCCTGTCGATAATGCTTACCTTAGCTGACGATAAGCGATTTCATTTAACCTATTTCTTCGCAGGTGAGCAGTGTAAAAAATTTTGATACCTACTTCAAATCCGCCTTCACGGTTGATAACGTGATTTTTGGTTTTGATGAAAGTGATCTTAAAATTCTGTTGATCAAGCGGCAGGAAGAACCCTATGAGAACCACTGGGCGTTACCGGGCTACTTTGTGTTGCCGGATGAAGACCTCAATACCGCCGCCCGGCGCGTGCTCAAGCAGCTGGCGGGGCTGGATAATGTCTACCTGGAACAGGTTAAATCTTTTGGCTCGGTCGATCGCCACCCTTTTGGCCGGGTCATCACCGTTGCTTATTTTTCTTTGGTAAAAATTGCCGACTTCAATCCCCGGCCCGACAACGATGTCGCCAACGAGGTTCGCTGGTTCAGTGTGGCGGATATTTCCCACCTCGACCTGGCTTTTGATCACGAAGAAATGATTTTGGAATGTTTTGCCAAGCTCAAGCGGCAGGTGCGGGTACAGCCAGTCGGTTTTGAGTTGTTGCCTCCCCGCTTTACGCTCACCGAATTGCAACACCTGTACGAAGCCATTTTGGAGACCGATCTGGATAAACGAAATTTTCGCAAGAAGATACTCTCCATGAACCTGCTGATCGATCTCGATGAAATCCAGGAAGGCGTGGCCCACCGGCCCGCCAAACTCTACCGCTTCGATTTACAGAAGTACAAAGAATTCCTGCAGGAAGGTTTCTCCTTCGAAGTGAAGGAAAGCAAGCGCAAGGAAAAGCCGTTGTCCAATTAGCAGCTGGCGCACTGCCCGCCCGGTTCATTATCCGAACCGAACCGATCCGAACCTACCATTCATTGCCTTGCTGGTCCAGTAAAACCAGTTCCATTCCTGTGGTTGCCGTGGCTTCAAAGTCGGCTACCAGGTTATCAATGGTGGCTTTCGGGCCCCAATAGCTGTAGATAAACGGCCGAATGCCGGGTTGGTTGGGCATCTTATTGACGGTCAGTTCACCGCCGTCCGCTACGGTAAAATGACCATAGTATCCGTCAGGAAGTTGGATGGGGTCACTCACGGCGGCAATGTCGTTGATGAAGTCGGTGCATTGTTGTTCCT
This sequence comes from Bacteroidota bacterium, assembly GCA_003045895.1. Classification (GTDB taxonomy): domain Bacteria; phylum Bacteroidota; class Bacteroidia; order Chitinophagales; family Saprospiraceae; genus Lewinella. The sequence continues at coordinate 4,072 of PZPC01000130.1, read as the reverse complement.
GGAAGGCATTGCTATAAGTTACGTAACCCCACAAGGCAGCGTTGGGTACCCGGTAGAGTTCGTAGTGCAACCAACGGGTACCGTTTTCTTCTTGCATTTCTACCTTGTAGGACGAACTGGTGATGGTCAAAGTGCCGGGGTTAACAACGACACCTTGTAGTTCTACGTCCAGTTGGTAAATGCCCGAATTCACATCGTAGATGGCTTCCTGGCCCACTGCGGGTGCCTGGCCGGGATCGCAAACCTCCGGATCCAGAATTTCGAATAAGGTCAACTTTAAGTTGCGGTTGTTTCTTTCGTAAGTGCTGAGGATTCCCGCATTCAGGCAGTTCTCGTTGGTAATCGTGGCCATTTTTATTTCCAGTGGGGAGGTAGTAGTCGCCTGCAAATTTTCCCATAAATCGAGGACAAATTCCTGGTCAATCAGTGGTACAATGATCGGGTCACCGATCGAATCTACTTTACAGCTACCACCCAGCAGGCTCACACCAATTAGAAGCAATAGGAAACGGGTAGTTTGGGACATAACAACTAAATTAATACATGTTAGTATTTGTGGGTTAACATAGGACTTTGGTGTAGGTTAGGTAGCACCTTCGTTCTTTAAAAGAAGGTAACCAGGGGAAGACTTGCTAAGAAGCAAACGCAGTAAGTAGGGTAGTGCTGCTTGTTAGGAGTAAATTAGCTGAAATTCTTCATATTTCCAACCGCCCGTCGTGTACCCTTTGGGCAAAATCCTTGGCAAAATAGGTTAAAATCACATCGGCACCGGCCCGGTGAATGCTCAGCAGGGTTTCGGGCATGGCTTGTTCATAGTCCAGCCAACCGTTTTGGCAGGCCGCCAGGAGCATGGCGCATTCGCCGCTCACGTGGTAGGCGGCAATGGGTAGGGTACTGTTGTTTTTCAGGAGGGCGATGATGTCCAGGTAGTTGAGTGCGGGCTTCACCATCAGGAAATCAGCTCCTTCGGCCGTATCCAGCGCTGCTTCCCGTAGCGCTTCGGCGGCGTTGGCGGGATCCATCTGGTAGGATTTCTTGTCTTTAGGGATGTTGACATCCGCGCGGGGAGCGCTGTCGAGCGCTGCCCGGAAAGGCCCGTAAAAAGCGCTGGCGTACTTGGCCGTATAGGACATGATACCGGTTTCGGTAAACCCGGCGGTGTCCAACGCCTCCCGCAGGTGGCCTACGCGGCCGTCCATCATGTCGCTGGGGCCGAGGATATCGAAGCCGGCAGCTGCCTGGGCAACGGCCATCCTGCCCAGGATGGGGAGCGACTCATCATTCAAAATCCGGCCCTGGCCCACCAGCCCGTCGTGGCCGTCGATACTGTACGGGTCCATCGCCACATCACTGATGAGGCAGCAATCCGGGAATTCGGCTTTAATGGCCCGGGCTGCCTGCAGGTAGAAATTGTCATCCTGGTAGCTGTAGGTGGCGGTCTGGTCTTTGTGCTGGTCGGGTACGGCAGGGAAAAGGACGAAACTGCGCAATCCGATGGCCAGGCAACTTTCAATTTCACGCAGGAGCGTATCCGTGCTAAAGCGAAAAGTACCCGGCAGGGAGGCTACCTCGGTGCGCTGGCGCTGGCCGGAGAGCAAAAACAGGGGTTGGATCAACTGGGCCGGATGCAACCGGTTTTCCCGGACCAGGCCCCGGATGGTGGCAGAACGGCGGTTGCGCCGTGGACGTATTAACATAGCAGAATTTGATGAGGCTAAAAATTATTTGTTGGCATTAGATGCATCTTCGTCAGCGTGCTTCCTGGGTACCGGATCGTACCCCCAGGGGCCCCAGGGGTGGCATTTGCCGATCCGCTTCAGTCCCAGCCAGCCGCCTTTCAGCACGCCCCATTCCTCGATCGCTTCTACCATGTAGTGCGAACAAGTGGGGGTAAACCGACACTTCGGTCCCAACATCGGTGAGATGAAGTACTGGTAAAACCGGATGGGAAGAATAAATAAGCGTCGCATGAACTAAAATTTATCAGGGGGTCGTTTTTTTTGGCTTTGGCCACGCAGTAAAAGGGCTGTAAAGCTGCATTGACGGGTGTGGTTGGCTAAAACGTCACGCCATCCTGCCAGTAATCCTGGTGAAACAGGAAATTTTGCCGCTGCTGGCCGGGGCCAATAACCTGGATCATATTTTGTTGGTCAGTGAAGGTGTCGAACAACAATTGGTTGCTGATCCGCAGGCGTTTAGGCGACACCGCCTGGGGGACCGTGAGATAGAGGTAGAAAGCCGACAGGTCTTCACTGGTTTCTTTACCAACCCATTCCCAGTTCAGGGCTTGCTCGCCTTCGGACAGTTTCAGAAAGCGCTGCAGGTAAGCCTGGATATACCCATCAGCCTGCGGACTTTCTTTTTTGGTGCCCAGCAAAAGGTTCGGGGTTCCTTTCTGGCTCAGGGCCAGGGCCAGGTCGTCAATAAAAATATGGATACTAATTTGCCACTCCTGGTTTTGCGGCATATACTCCACGCGGGTACGACTCAGGTGGAATTGGTGAGCGGGTGGGGCAACCTGCACCAGGGACAAGAACGATAACAAGAGGAACAACTTCATGGCAACTATTTAAAACAAGACAGCTAAAGCGTTTGCATAAATCGGGTGGCGGCGGCGGGGTTGGTCGCCAGTGGAATGTTGTACACATCACACAACCGCATCAACATATTAACGTCTACCTCGTGTGGATGTTTACCCAGGGGGTCGCGAAAAAAGAGGACCATATCGACCTGGTGCTCTACCAGCCGGCTGGCAATTTGAGCATCGCCGCCGTAAGGGCCGCTTTCCATGCGCTCCACTTCCAGCCCGGCGCGCTCCACGTGGGCGCCCGTGGTTCCGGTAGCAATAAGCTTGATCTGCCGCTGTTGCAACAACTCGAGGTGGTCTTTGATGAAACCAACCATATCGGCTTTTTTACCGTCATGGGCAATGATGGCAATGGTCATGCGGGTCTTTTTTACGGTTTAATTTGGCGGCATTCACAAGAATTTTCCTTGTAGGTACAATTAAGCAAGGGGTTTTCTGTAAATTTGCGGCCGTAACTTCCAGGTTAGCCTTGTCTTCACGGTCAAAACCTGGGCAAAGTTATCCATTTCCAAGCTAAAACTATTTTAGAATGAAAAAACTGTTATTCAGCGCATTGGCGCTTACCCTTACTTTTGCTTCTTTTGCGCAGATCAATACCCCTTCTCCAAGCCCTGGGGCTGAGATCAGCCAAAGTGTTGGCCTGACCAAGATCATGGTCGAATATGCCCGCCCCGCTATGAAGGGCCGTACCATTTTTGCCGACAAAGGTCTCGTACCTTTTGGCGAAATTTGGCGCACGGGTGCCAATTCAGCTACCAAGATTACCCTGGGCGAAGACATGAGCCTGGGTGGGGTGGAGATGAAAGGCGGAGATTACGCTGTACTGACCAGACCTAACGCAAAAGAGTGGACTTTCATGTTCTACCCTTACGAAAGCTCTTCCTGGAACAGCTACACCGAGCAAGAACCAGCAGCTAAGGTTTCCGTCATGGTGACCAAGTCAGGTGCCAGCGTAGAGTCTTTCACCATTGGGGTGAACAATGTGACCGAGAGCACGGCTACCCTCGATTTTTCCTGGGAGAATACCCTCGTCAGCATTCCCGTAAAGGTATCCGTTCACGAAAAGGTCATGGCCGACATCAAGCGCATTATGGCTGGCCCTTCGGCCAACGACTACTACGCAGCGGCTTCGTACCTGAACACCAGCGGCACCGACAACAAGCTGGCCCTGGAGTACATTCAGAAAGCCAACGAAACGAAAGAACCACGTTTCTGGATGGTACGCCGCGAGGCGCTGATCCTGGCCGACCTGGGTCGCAAGGCAGAAGCCATCGAAGCAGCCAAGCGTTCTATGGCCCTGGCCAAGGAAGCTGGTAACATGGACTACGTGCGCATGAATGAGAATTCTATCGCCGAGTGGTCTAAGTAACCTGACCACGGGTTATTCCGCATAAAACGGCTGATCAGCAGGTGCTGGTCAGCCGTTTTTTTTGTGCGCCCAGCATGGGCGCAGACTCGGCGGTGCAAGTCCGCTATACGCTTGGC
>PZPC01000054.1 GCA_003045895.1 Bacteroidota bacterium | reverse complement strand
CGCCAATTTTAAGAAAGCTCCATCGCTAACGCGGTGGGGCTTTCGCCATTTTAGGCCACTTCCCACTTCCCACTTCCCACTTCCGATTTCGATACGCCCGACGTTGGTCAGCCCCCTCGTTTACACCTTTCCCCGTTTCCACCTTTCCCCGCGGCTGCCACGTCTTCAGCGTGGGCTACTTCCGACTTCCCACCTCCGACTTCGAAAACCGGTGAAATGTCCGCCGAAGTGCTTATTTTGCGCCATTCCCACAAAAAAAGCAACACGTGCTTAGAAATCATTAACGTTTACGGTTTATTCCTTAAAAAAATTAACCTTTAGCTGTACCTTTTTGATCAAATCACGTCTCAATGCATATTATTGTGTACTTGGAGGCCTGAAGTAAAGCAACAAATACATGCCTGCATGTAACGCAAAAATGGATGATCTTGATGTAATCCACAGTTACCTGGATTCTCAAGCATCGCGCTGTTTTAATTTATTGTACGAACGGTATTCCGGCAAAGTTTACGCGAAGAGCCTGACGTTGTTGGGTGATACTGCCCTGGCCGAAGACGCTACGCAGGAAATATTTACCAAGATATTTCTGAACCTGTCGCGTTTCAACGAAAAGTCGAAGTTCTCTACCTGGATTTATTCGATTACTTACAACTTTTGTATCGATTACATCCGGCGCAAGAAAAAAGAGAAAGTAGTCTTTTCTGATGAAATAGAAAAAGCACCCGACCTGGCGGAGGACACGATTCCGGATAAAGAAATCCTGGAACTGAATATCCAGCAACTGCAACTGGTACTCGACGAGCTCCACCCGGGCGATCGGGCTATTTTGCTGATGAAATACCAGGATGGACAGCAGATCAAAGAGATTGCCGAGACGTTCAATAAATCAGAAAGCGCGATTAAAATGCAAATTAAAAGGGCCAAAGAACGAGCGAAAAAAATTCGCTCGGACAGTTTTACACTGGAAGAAGGATAAATTTAGCAGCTATGGATAAGCAACGCCTCAATCCTTTCGAGGAAATGGAGGAACAACAAATACGGACATTTTTCACCGGGCCAGTCGAGCGGAAAGTTAAAGCCAGCCTCGATGGTACCCTGGGAACCATGCGTTTTCTGGGTAGTATGGCCGATGTTTTCATCACGCGGATGGTAGACACCATGGCTGGTATTGCGGGTAAGGACCTGGCCCGGAGTGACGACACCAACGCCACCAGGGGAGCTGAAGGTCGTGGTACCCCCGAAATTGGCGACCAGCAGCAAACCAAATATCCTAACCTATAATTCTTATCTTGAGCTACAACAACTATTCAATCTACCATGGAAGACGTGCTGAATAAAATCTGGGAACAAATATTAGCGATGACCGAGGTCATTCCCAGCCTGATTACCGCTTTTTTTATCTTCCTGGTTGGCTTAATCCTGGCCAAAGTCTTCCGGCGGATCATCCAAAAAGTACTCGTTAACTCGGGTATTGACAAACTGGCCGACCGCCTGAATGAGATCGATATTGTGGCTAGCACCAGCGTGAGCATTGTCCCTAGCCAGATAGTAGCCTCCATTGTTTACTACATCATCCTCTTTGTTTTTATCATGGCGGCAGTGGAAGTACTCGGGATGGAGACGATTTCCAACCTCCTGACGGACCTGATCAACTATTTCCCTAAAGCCATCTCGGCGTTTTTTGTGTTCATCATTGGTATTCTGCTGAGCGATTTGCTCAAAAAAGTAGTCCAGACGGCTTGTGAGTCACTGGGTATTGGCTCCGCGAAGCTACTGGCCAACGTGGCGTTCTATTTCCTTTTTCTCAACGTGGCATTGATTACCATGAAACAAGCCGAGTTGCAGACCACGTTCATGGAAAACAACATTTCCATTGTACTGGCCGGCGTCATATTGGCTTTCTCCATCGGTTACGGACTGGCTTCAAAATCCCTGATGAGCAATATGCTGGCGGCTTACTACAATAAAGACCGCTTCGAGATAGGAGACGACATTACCATCGATGGCCAACGGGGAAAAGTCATTGGAATAGACAACACCACCCTGTCCTTACGGGTGACCGAGGGCGAAGTGATTGTCCCCCTGAGTAAACTATCCGACAACCAGTACACCATCCACCGCAGTGCCCGATTCACACCGTTGGATGAACCAGAAGAGGTCTGATTGTCTGATTAAAAAATACTCCGCTTAACGCTTAACCGGAGACATTATCAATCAACACCGCAAAAATGAACAAACTTTTTTTACTCCTGGTAGCCAGTTTACTAGCTGGTTCGGTCGCTTACGCGCAAACGACGGAAGAATTGGCCGCGATGAAGGCTGAAAAAAGTGCTGAACTAGGTCTTTTAGAAGCAGATCTGGCGACCTTGTCCGGCAAGGTGGCCGCGCTCAAGGCCGAAGTAACCAGCCTGACGGATCAACTCACCCCCTACCCCCGGTGGAAAAAGGGTATATTGGGTAACGTAGGTGTAAATTTTTCTACGTTCAACGACTGGCTGCTGCGCGAGCAACCCAATACGTCGGCTGTCAATATTGGCTTCGCTACAACGGTTTTCGCCAACGGTGATTACAAAAAAGCCTTCTGGCGCAACAGCCTCAACCTTTCGTTAGGTTGGCTAAAATTTGAAGACAAGGACAATCCCGATGACAATAACAATTTCCGCGTGGCCGCCGACGCCTTTAATATCACTTCGCTTTACGGTCGTAAGCTCTCTGACAAGTGGGCCATTTCAACCCTGGGGGAATACCGGACTTCCATTCTCGAAGGGCGGTTCAATGAACCGGGTTACCTGGACCTCGGCATGGGAGCCACCTGGACCCCCATCACCGACCTGGTTGTCGTCATCCACCCCGTCAACTACAACTTTGTCTTCTCGAGCGGCGCTTACGATTTCAAATCATCGTTGGGTGCTAAGGTCGTGGCCGATTATACCCGGCAGATCGTAAAAGGTTTCGCCTGGAAATCGAACCTGTCCGCATTTATGAGTTACGAAGGTAGCGACTTGTCCAACTGGACCTGGGTCAATTCGTTCTCAACCGCCGTCAAAGGCATCGGTGTAGGTTTGGACATTGGCTTGCGCAACAATAAGCAGGAAGCACTGGCTGCTACGCGGTCAGACAATCCCCTCCAGTCTTACTGGATCCTGGGCTTGTCTTACGCGATTAGCAAGTAAACGATGGGCGCAAAGGACTTAAAGGCGCATGGATTCCTTTATTTCCCCCCAACGATTTAGACAAAAAGAGAAAAGCAGCGGGGCTGGTCGACAAACTGTCGGCCAGCCCCGCTGCTTTTTCCTGGTCTGGTCTGGCTACGCTATTGAAAGCGCTCCAGGGGTACCCCCACGATCGCCTGCAGCGCGGCGAGGGCCAGCTGGCGGGCTTCGGTAGATTTGAAGCCCTGGTCGAGAAAATAGTCTTCGAGTCTGACCTGGCTCTGGCAGTAAGCCAGCCGCAACACTTTCGTCGTTTCCAGGAGGAAGGGATCGGTCCCCGCCCAATTGTTGATTTTGCGCCAGGTATCTTGCTGCCAGGTTTCGAGCAGGCTTCCCTCGGTGGGCGTTAAAGCCGTGCGGGTGAGAAACAACTGGGTGCGCCGGTTGGCCGCATTCTGCAGTTTGGCCGTTTGTCGTTGGGCGGTGGGGCTGAGGTCTAATGCTACCGCCTGCAAGAGTTGTACCTCTGGCCATTGGATAAAGGCATCGCAGGATTCCCGGCGGAGGCGCTGCGCATCATACCCCATTTTTTGGAGGGCCTGGGCCGTGAGCGTGGCGTGACGGTCGTTGAACCAGCACGGCAGCAGGTAGGGGTTGTTGGGGGCGGCGTGAACGTAGAACAAGTGCAAGAGTAGCTGATCGAGTTCTTTATAGGCGTAAGTGGCCTGGTAGTTAAAGGACGTGCTCCCCGCGGGTACACCGGCGTAGGCTGCTTTTATCGCGGCATTCATCAGGAGGTCTGCCTGTGGGCCTGGCCCCAGAGACGTAAACAACAGATAAGCCTGGTAAGCTTTGGCCGTGGCGTTGTTGTTGCTTTCAATAACCAGTGGCGCATTGGGGTCGTAAGGCAATTCGCTGATCGCCGCCTGAAGCTGGTCGGGCTTGCTTGTGCCAACGTTGGCCAACAACAGGGGGGCCAATAACCGGTATTTCTGGACCTCCGGGTCTTCGGTCACCATTTCGGTGTAGGCCGTGAGGGTGCCATTGCCGTAGTAGCCATCCAGGGAACTGTCATAATAACCTTCCGCTTGCAGTAACCTTTGCAAATCCAGTACCGAATTGCGTTTGATATTGCCCCGGATAGTAGGCAGCGGTGCCGTTGCCCGGGGTACCGGATTCACGATGCCCCGCACGCCAATATCCGAAACAGCAGCGTTTTGTTCGGTTGGCCGCGGTACCGTCGGGGAGGTCTTCGGAATAATAATACCTTCCTCCTTTTCCATCGGACGGGGGATTACCGTCGTCGTCGGAGGTGGCGTAATCGGGGTGTTGTCTGATAATTTCAACGGGATAAGTGCTTCCTTGATGCCGGTGGAAACCGCCGTCACCGGAATGAGTACCCCGCTGTTGACCATTTTTACGAAAGCATCATCGAAGCCCAGGGCTTTGATTTTTGGCAGGGTATTCTTGGCGGAGTTCACGTCCGGAAACGTGCCCGTCATAATCTTGATCGATTCGTTATCGACCTGTACGTTCAGTTCGCCAGCCCGCGTGAGCTCATCCCAGTCGATGGGGCGCCGGGTACTGCGGATAGCCAATTGGATAATAGCGACTTCCGGGCCATCGGCGTAGCGGCCGCTGAGGACCTGGGCATTGGAAAACCCCAACTGCTGAAGGGCTGCTACGGCAGCCTCGGCTTTTTCGAGATCGGTGAAATTACCCAAAAAAACCTGCTTGAGGTTGCCCTCCGCTTGCTGGGCATACACAAAGCCCAGGTTGCGAACTTCCGTGAAGTCCTGGGGGCGCACATCCACAAAAGTACCCACCAGCGCGGTAAAATAATTTTGGCCTTTAATCGTAGTTATTAAACTCAAGAGGGTGAAAAAAGAAAAAAGAAGCAACTTCTTCATGCTTGTTTAAGGTTTAGCGCCCCGAAGTAGGAGCAATGGTGTGAGTTGGTTGGGATAACGGCTGTTTTTTTCTGCCATTTTTAAACCGGATTTATTGCTAATAACGGATTTTATCTGGGAAAACGTATTGCGAAAAATGTATTGATGAAAAATGTTGCTTATTGAGGATCCTATTTAAACTTTGCGCAACAGCGGAAGTCTAAAGGATCAAGTGGCGGCTTGTTGACCCTGTTCATGTGTATGAAGGACAATGAAATACTAACCCTGGTAGCTGATCCGGCCCAACGCGAGCGAGGGTTTCGTTTGCTGGTGCAATGCTACGGTGATCGCTTGTACCAACACATCAGGCGCCTGGTCAGTACGCACGAAGATGCCAATGATGTACTGCAGAACACTTTAGTGAAGACTTTTCGCCACATTGGAAATTTTCAGGCCCAGAGCCAACTGTACACCTGGTTGTTTCGGATTGCGACCAATGAGGCGCTGAGTCACCTGAACCAGCAAAAACGCCGCCGGGCTTTCGTGGTGCTGAATGACGAAACGGAGACGATCCGGGGTAGTGCAGCCCATTCGACCCAGGAATTGGAAGGCGAATACATCCGGCAAAAATTAGAACAGGCCATGGCGAAGCTACCACCTAAACAAAAAGCCATTTTTAGCCTGCGGTATTTTGAAGAAAAGAGTTACGCCGAAATGTCGGCTATTTTTACGACTTCGGAAGGGGCGCTGAAAGCCAGTTACCACCACGCCGTAAAGAAAATTGAAGCTTTTTTGCGCACCTGAATCAACAGTAGGATAACCTACTAACCGACACAACCGATGGAGGAAAGAAAAAAAATACAAGCGGAACTGGCACAACTCCAGAGCGAACAGCTGCGCCGCTGGCAGGCACAGGCGGCGCCCCGGGCGTTGCCGGAAAATTACCTGGAAGACCTCGCCGGGCGAGTCATTGCTGCGCCTGCGGCTAAACGGCTACGCCTACCCCAGCGTACCTTCTGGGCACTGGCGGCCAGCGTCGCTTTTTTGTTGGCGGCCAGTTGGTTGGTTTTCCGGGATAGCAACACCCCTGTTCAGCCGCAGGTGGATTTAACCCAACTGTCGGATGAGGCCATTCTGCTGTATGTCAACAACAACATTGACGAATTTGACCTGGCGCTGCTCACGGAAGGCAGCACAACTACCGGCACAGTGGTATTACCCAGTAATTGGGACAGTACAATTTCTTCAGAAGCGATCGAAAATTACCTGGAAGCCGAAGAAAATTGGCCAGCGGATATGGAAGATCAGGTATTTTTTTAGAACGGTTAAAATGATTTTCTCAAAATGAAAAAATTAGGTATCCTATTGGTGTGCTTCCTGCTACCCACCCTACAGTGGGCACAGGATACGGACGAGCTGCCGGAGAACGACCAGATTCGCGCCCAGCGGGCAGCGTACATCACGCAACGGCTGCACCTGACCACTACCGAGGCCACCTATTTTTGGTCGGTCTACAATGAATACGAGGTGGAGCGGAGAAAGCTTTTTCAGCAGTTTGCCAACACCCGCCAGCTTCCGTCCAGCGAAGCCCAGGCTGCTGCCCTGATCGAGCAGCGCCTGGAACTGGAAGCAGACCTCCTGGCACTCAAGCGCCGGTATTACCAGCGACTGAAAGGGCAGGTACCCGCCAGCAAACTGGTCGATCTGCCCGATGCGGAGCGGGAATTTAAACGCGACCTCCTGCGCCAACTGCAGCAGCGCCGCCTACCCAACCGGGGAGGATAAGGGGCATATTGCTATTCTTTTTATGTTTTTTAGTTTATTTTCTGTTAAATAATTGGTTTTTTGGTTGTTTTGTAACAATTTCCCCTGGTCTTCTCGTAAATAGTGATGACCTAGTTACGAAAGCGTATCTTTGAGGATTGATTCGTAGCCGCTAAAGGGAAAATGTTGCCTATGAGCAGACCGAGAAAAGAGAATTGGGATGAACGAATTCATGAGCTTGTTTCGGTATACGAGGCTGAAGGCCTGGCCGTTTTTCTCGATCCGGAATCCTTCCAGGATTTGATTGATTATTACGAATCGGAGGAGCAATTTGAGAAAGCACTCTCCGTTGCGCGCCTGGCCACTACTCATTATCGATTTTCATCCGATTTTTACGTTCGGCAGGTTCAGTTGTTGTTGTATACCAACCGCAGTGACCAGGCCCAGGAAATACTGGAGGAAGCCCTGGCTATTACCCCCGGAGATTTTGAGTTGAGCTTATTGCAGGCTGAAACCTACATCCGTTCCGGGCAAACCAAGGAAGGCCTTGCCAGTCTGGCGCCTTTCAAACTGCAGGCCAGTAAGGAAGACCTCAGCGAAATTTTGCTGGTCGAATCGCTGGCCTACGAGCGGGATTCCGATTTCGACCATATGTTTTATGCGCTGAAAGCCGCCCTCCAGGCTAGCCCAACCAATGACCGGGCACTGGAACGGATCAGCCTTTGTATGGAAATATGCCGCAAGCACGAGGAAGGCAGCACGCTTTTTCGCTGGATCATCGACGAAAGCCCCTATTCGCAGTACGCCTGGTTCTACCTGGGGCAGGCCCAGGCCTATTTAAACCACAGCGAAGAAGCTATCGAAGCCTACGAATACGCTTTTCTCATCGATCCAACTTTCGAAGAAGCCTTCCTGGAGTTTGCTGAGCTTTGCTATGAAAACGGTCATTTCTCCAAGGCGCTCGATGCCTACCGGGAAATGGCAGAGCGTTTTGGGTCAGATAGTGATTTATTGCTCTGTATCGGTGGCTGTTACCACAGCCTGGAAAAGTACGAAACAGCCCGTCATCACCTGGAACAAGCGGCCCGTATCGATCCCCATAACGACGAAATTTTCTTTAAGATAGGCGAATGCTATGCTGCCCAGGAGAAATGGGCGAAGGCGATGTCGTTCTTCAAGAAAGCCATTCGCATGCACGACCACTGCGAAGAATACCATCAGGCACTCGCGGAATGTGCTTTTGAACTAGACGACTATAAGCAGGCCGAAGCCTCGTATGCCGAGGCACTTGAAATAGCACCAGAGAATAGCCAGGTTTGGCTGGATATGGCCTGGTTTTTATTGGAAATGCTCCGCTCTCGCGAAGCGCTGGACCTGCTGGAAGAAGCCAATGAAACCATCGAGGATCCAGAATTACAGTTCAGCTACGTGGCTTGTCTTTTTGCCAATGGCCGCCGCAAGCAAGCGCTCCAGTTGTTGTCGGAAGCTTTGGCTGATAATTATGCCGGATTTTCCTGGCTGTTTGAATGGCAGCCAGGACTGCGCTCCGACAACGAGGTCAATGCGCTAATCAGCCTGTACCGCCCAGCTTAATGCTTGGGTTTGGTGGTCTCCATTTCCCAGGCGTAATAAGCGGCTCCAATGGCACCCGCCTGATTGAGTAACCCGGCCGGAATAACCCGGCAGTTGAGTTGTATCTTATCCTGAAAGTTCGCGAATTGCTTGCTTCCGCCGCCCCCCAGGATGATCAGATCAGGCGAAAAAAGGCGTTCCAGGTGGAGGAGGTATTTGTTGAATTGCTTACCCCAGGCCGACCAACCCAGTCCACGGGCCTTGCGCGCGTTGCCCGAAATGTATTTTTCGGCTACTTCTTTGTTGTTTTTCAGGTAGATGTGTCCCAGCTCGGTATTGGGCACCAACTTGCCGTCCATGAACAAGGCCGAGCCTATACCCGAACCGATCGTAATCATGAAAACAACCCCCTGTTCGCCTTTACCCACCCCGTAGTGCATGGCGGCTATCCCTGCGGCGTCGGCGTCGTTGAGGACGTACACCGGGCATCCGGCAGCTTTGGACAAGAGTTTAGTGATGTCGACACCGATCCAACTGGCGTCAATATTGGACGCGGAAAGGGCTTTGCCGTGGCGAACAATCGCCGGAAAGCCTACCCCAACGGGTCCCTTCCAATCGAAATGATCAATGAGCTCCTTAAAGGTGGCGGCTACGGCAGCAGGGGTAGCAGGTTGTGGCGTTTCCAGGCGGTACCGCTCGGTAATCATCTCCCCTTTTTTGATGTCGATCAGGCCGCCCTTGATGCCGGAGCCGCCAATGTCAACGCCTAGTACAATGTGGTTTTTCATAAAAACATTTAGCGAATGAGCTTAATAATCATCCAGACGTCGGTATTGGGGCGGTTCGATGTATTGGTCGGTACGGCCGCAATGCGGTCGAGTACGTCCAGGCCTTCAATGACCTTTCCGAAAACGGTGTACTCCTGGTCGAGGAAGGGGGTCCCTCCTACTTCCAGGTATTCTTTGCGCAGTTGGGACGGGTAGCGAAAATTACCCTTGCCTTCGGCATTGTTGAGATCCTGATCCGTTACCGGGCGCCCCTGGACGATGTAAAACTGGGAACCCGAACTCCGCTTTTGCGGGTTGCTGGTGCGGGCTGCGGCCAGGGCTCCTTTGACGTGGGCCAGCGAATCCTGGAATTCTGCTTTGATGGTGTAGCCCGGTCCACCCATCCCCAACTGCCCGCCGGCCGGGGCATTTTTGCTGTCGGGATCCCCCCCCTGGAGCATAAAGCCTTGAATGACCCGGTGGAAGAGCAGGCTGTCGTAGTAGTGCTGTTCCACCAGCTTGACGAAGTTGTCCTGGTGGAGCGGCGTCGAATCGTAGATCTCGGCGATCATATTGCCCAGGGGGGTCTGGATGTAAGCCAGGCAGCGATCCGGTGCGACGACGGTAATCTTTTTTTCCTTGGTGGCCGTTTTGCCTTTGGCGTCGGTGGCCGTCAGCTTAACGGTATAAACCCCCGAGCCCAGGTAGCGGTGCAGCGGCGATAGATCGGTCGAGGTATTGCCATCGCCAAAGTCCCAGAGGTAGGTTTCGGCTTTCTCCGTTTCGTTGACAAAGGGTACCGGCTTGGTTACCGGAAGGTCATTGGGAGCCGTAAAATTGGTGAGCGGACGGGCACAACTGCCCAGGGCCAGCAGTGCGATCGGTAAAAGGTAAATCCGGTGCATTAGTTGAGTATTTTTACAGTCATACGAACATCGCTCACGGGGCGGTTAGCCGCCTGCGTAGCTACGGCGGCAATGGCGTCAATGACTTCCAGGCCTTCTACCACTTCGCCGAACACGGTATAATCGTAGTCCAACATGGGCGTTCCACCAATTTCGGCGTACAGCTGTTTTTGTAAATCGGAGTAGGGGTGTCCGTGGCGCTGGGTCATTGCGTCGAGTTCCTGCGCGGAAACGGGATTGCCCTGGACGAGGTAAAATTGCGACCCCGAACTTTGTTTCTCCGGATTCTGGGTGCGGGCTGCTGCCAGTGCGCCCTTGAAATGGAGGGCATTGATTTCGGCTGGAATGAGGTAACCAGGGCCACCGACGCCCAGGTCTTTTCCGGCGGGGGCATCGCGGCTGTCCGGATCGCCCCCCTGAACCATGAATCCGGCAATGACCCGGTGGAACAGCAGGCCATCGTAAAAGCCTTCCTGGGCCAGTTTGATGAAATTGTCGCGGTGTAGGGGCGTACTGTTGTACAACTTGATCTTCATGTCCCCAAAATCCGTCGAGATCAGGGCGTAGGTCACTTTGTCCTTGGGCTGGCAAGCGGCCAGGGAAGCCAGTAAGGCGAGGCCGAAAACGAGTCTGGTTAGCATGTTGTCGTAGATTTTCTGTTTTGCAGGTGTTAAAAATAGTTGGTTGCTCAACACTTACGGCTTATGGGAGGGCAGGTTAGCCGTTTCGGCTTCCCATTCCCTGAAGTAACGAATGATCGCTGATTTGAACAACAATTCCTGTTCCCGCAGGTCGCTGGTTGGGATTTTCTTGACCAATTCCCAGTGGGGCCAGCCATCGGCATCGCGGCCTACGAAATCGTAGTAGTCGTAGTAGCTCATGAGCCGGCAGGTGGCGATGTGGAGCAAATCCTGCTTTTCTTCCTTGGTGAACGTTGGTTTCCAGGTACCCAACTCCTGGATGCCGATCACAAAAAGAATCGCATTCAAATCCGGCAGGGTGTCGCGCTGGAACCGATCCTTGAGGAAATGCCGAATGCGCAGCCATTCGAAGTCCATTTCCCATTCTTCCGTTGGTGGGTTGTTCTTTTTCACAGGATGCAAAAATAGCGAATTTATTTACTACTGTGGCAGAACCATTCTCCTCTCCTATTTCCATTTGATGTTGCACCCTGCGCTGGGGTACTGTTTTTCCGGTGCCGGCTGGCCGGCGAGCATACTATCCAGCGCGCCGCGCAGGTCGGCACCCGTCAGGGGCGTGCCACTATTGGGGCGCGACGTGTCCAGGCGGCCGCGGTAGTAGAGGCGACCGGCGCCGTCGAACACGTAAAAATCGGGGGTACAGGCCGCATCGTAGGCACGGGCCACGGCCTGCGACTCGTCGTAGAGGTAAGGGAAAGGGTACCCTTCGGTCCGGGCGTGTTCAGCCATCTTGTCGGGGCCATCGGCGGGGTATTTGACGGCGTCGTTGGAGCTGATCGCTACGAAGCCGACCCCTTTCGCCTGGTAGTCTTTGGCCAGGCGCACGATCTCCTCGTTCACGTGGATGACGTAGGGGCAGTGGTTGCAGATGAACATCACCACCGTGCCCTGCTCGGTGAACACCTCCTCGCTGCTGACGGTACGTCCGCTTACGGTGTCGGGGAGGGAAAAAGCCGGGGCCAGGGTCCCGAGGGAAATCATCTTGGATTCGGTAAGTGCCATGGGAGAATACTTTTGTTATGCTAACAAGTATATGGGGGGTGGGGTTCAGTGGATCCTTCATCGGCGCGCAAAAAGTGCAGTTATTGCTCCGCAGAATGGGTAAACCCCAGAGGACCGTGTGCCCTTTGACTGCCGAGGTTTACCCCCTGAAAAAGAAATAGAAGTGGCCTCATGAGTACCCTAAAACAGGATTAGCATCGGAGGTCTGCCCAGGGTGGCGGAAACATTGGATTTTTGGATTTACAAAAAATGCCAAGTTTTGGTAAATCTTGCTGGCTACCAACAGGATCGCCCCGCTGGGCGAGGAAAATTGTCGTGGGCTCCAGCCTACGATACCGTATTATACGGTAGTTCTATTCGGCTATTTAGATTCCCTGTCGGAACTAGCGCCATAAATGACGCTGAACCTGTGTGTCCGCTGGTTCGCCATGCTTCAGCGTGGGGGGAAACCTTTCCAGGTAGCCAGGCAAAAAACTAGCGCCATAAATGACGCCGAACCAGCGTGTCCGTTGGTTCGCCATGCTTCAGCGTGGGGGAATCTTTTTCAGGTAGCCAGGCAAAAAACCAGCGCCATAAATGACGCCGAACCTGTGTGTCCGTTGGTTCGCCATGCTTCAGCGTGGGGGAAACCTTTCCCTGTAGTCAAGTAAAAAGCTAGCGCCATAAATGACGCTGAACTTGTGCGCACGTTGGTTCGCCATGCTT
Organism: Bacteroidota bacterium; assembly: GCA_003045895.1. Lineage (GTDB taxonomy): Bacteria > Bacteroidota > Bacteroidia > Chitinophagales > Saprospiraceae > Lewinella. The sequence continues at coordinate 23,685 of PZPC01000054.1, read as the reverse complement.
TAGCGTGGGGGAAACCTTTCCCTGTAGCCAAGTAAAAAGCTAGCGCCATAAATGACGCCGAACCAGCGCTGAACCTATAAAATAATAAAAAAGCATAGTATTTTTATCATTCACAAAAGCATAGAAAATATTGTTACCACCCTAAAGGATGGTGAACCAGCGAACCCAATACGCATGAAAACCGAATACTTTCGCAATAACACCCCCGCCAAAAAAAACACCCCCCACCCAACCCTCACCACCACCCTGGTGGTCTAGGCATAATGAATCAAAAAACGAAATCATGAAACTGTCCAATAACCTGTTGCTTTACAGCTTTTCCCTATTGCTCTTCTTAGGATTGAGTTCCTGCATCAAGGATACTTGTGAACGCGAGGTCACTTACCTCCAGAGTACGCCCGTTTTTATGACCAAAGACGAAATCCGCCAGGGTACGCCCGTCACGGAAGCCGCCCGTGCGCTGGAGCATCCGGGGCAGTTTTACTACTACAACCAGTACATCCTCATTGCCGAAAAAGGGGAAGGCATCCACATCATCGACAACCACGATCCCCGTTCGCCACAAGCCGTTGCCTTTCTCAGCATTCCCGGCGCCGAAAACATGTCGGTTAAAGACAACATCCTCTACGTCAATAATTTTATCGACTTGCTGGCCATTGACATCACCGACATCCAACAGGCCAGCCTGATCGGGCGGACCCCCGATGTGTTCCAGCCCATCTGGGAAGACATCAACAGCGGGCAAGTGCTCGTGCGCTACGACATTGAAGAAGTGACCGAAAAAATGGCTTGTGCCAGCTACAGTAACCTGCGCAGCTGGAATGGCATTTTGGTCGACAACGCCACGTTCAGTACGTTCGAAGCGGATGCTACCGCCAGTGGCGGCATCGGTACCGGAGGGGTAGGCATCGGTGGCTCTTTGGCGCGTTTCACCATCATTGGCGATTACCTGTATACGGTTGGCCATTCCCAGCTGGATGTAATCAGTTTGCTGCAACCCCGACAGCCCCAGCGGGTCAATACCATCAACCTGGGGTGGGGCATTGAAACCATCTTCCCCTACCAGGACAAGCTGTTCATTGGCTCCAACAGCGGGATGTTTATTTTTGACAACAGCAACCCCGCCGCACCCACCCAGCTGTCGGCCTTTGCCCATGCCCGCGCCTGTGACCCCGTTTTTGTAAAAGACAACTATGCCTACGTGACCCTTCGCGATGGCAACACCTGTGACGGTTTTGTCAATCAAATGGACCTGGTCGATATTACGGATCTAACCAACCCCAAGTTGGAAAAAAGCTTCCCCATGGATAACCCCCACGGGTTGACCATTCGCGGCAACAGCCTCATTCTTTGCGAAGGCACCCACGGCTTGAAGGCTTTTGATATCTCCGACCCACTGACCCTCGACCAGCACCTGCTGGACACCTATACCGATGTACACGCCGTTGATGCCATCAGCCTGCCGGGCAATGCGCCCATTACCGTCGTGATCGGAAAAGAAGGTTTTTACCAGTTTCAGTTGAATCCTACCACCGGATTTGAATTGCTGAGCCTAATTCCGGTCAAATGATCCGCGGCCTCTGCACCTGTTTTTGCTTGCTGCTGGGGTTGGCCCTGCTGGGGCAAAAACAGGTTTTTATGGACCGGATTATCCTCCCCGGCGGTAACCTGCTGGAAGGATCGATCATCGATACCGTGGATGCCGAATTTGTCTACCTGAGCTTGTTGGGAAGCGATAGTACCATCCGGATTCCAGTTGGGCTGATTGAAAAAATTGAGGTAGATTCCAAAGGAAAGCGAATGCTCGTAAACGGGCGCACCATTCCTGCCAGTGGCTGGTACGGCGGCGTAAGCCTGGGTTTCCTCAGCGGGCAATCGTACGTCCTCTACAGCGAAACCAAGCGGGAATCCGTGTCCCTGGACCTGGAAGCGGGCTATTATGTCCGGCCCTGGCTAACCGTAGGTGCGGGCGTAGCCATTGATTATTACGACGAATGGATATTGCCGGTATACGTCCAGTCCAGGGTATTCCTGACGCGCTGGGCCAATTCGCCCTACCTGCGCTTGCAAGTCGGAAAGGGCATTGCGGTAGAACGGGTAGTCGACAGAGCAGACTACGACAAGTCGTCTGCGGGGTGGATGTGGCAACCTGGCTTAGGTTTCCGAATGGCTTCGAGACGCAACAGCAATTTGTCAGCGGAGGTGGGATATAAATTCCAACGCTTTACTGCCGATTACCAATACCTGAACGACTGGTGGGCATGGAGAGAAGTTGAGCGCATCACCTACAAGCGTTTTGTGGTGCGCATTGGCTTAACGTTTTGATTTTCCTGAACGGCTACTAAATTTTCAAATTTAGTAGCCGTTGCTCATTTCCGCTTCAGCTTAAAGCTCACATCGATGCTCATCAGGAAGGCCGTCAATCCGGTACTGCGGGTATAGTAGGCCGAGCGGAGCATTATTTTATCCAGGATCAGCATGCGCTTGCCAGCGGCCAGGTTCATCCGGCCGATCCCGTAGAGCGGCGCGTAACCGATGCCCAGCCCGAATTTTTGGCTGTTGAGCGCCGAGAGATCGTAATCGGAGGTGTAAAATTCTTCCGCCGACTGGTGGGTGGCGTAAGGGGCAAAATAATCCGCGGCCGTTTGGGTATGGTAGCGGTAAAACGGGTACAGGGTGAAGGTGGTACCCAGTTTAATGGGCGTTTCGAGTTCGAAGGTATGCGCCAGTACGCCGAAATCATCCCAGTAGTAGCGGTAGTTGGTGCGGATGATAAAATTGTCGAAAGGAAAATAGTTGACCCGCAGGCCCAGGGGAATCTTCAGGCGGGTGCTGGGCAACCGCTCGATATCGGGGGCCGTCTGGTTGACAAAATAAACGCGGTGGAAGGGGGTCGATAGCAGGCCATCCATGTAGATGGCTTCACCAGAGAGCAGGAACTGCAGCCGCTTGTTCACCACCTGCGAAAAAGCCACCTGCAGGTTGTAGGAGCGGCGCCCGGGCGACAGGGCCTGGTTGCGCAGGGAAGTACGCAACTCGATGGGATAAATGAGCGACCACTGGTCGAAGAAGGCCTGGGCGTTGGCACTCAGTTCGGAATTTCCCTCGTTCCATTCTTTGGCGTAAGACACCCGGCCGGAGACGGAACTGTAGTCGTACTCCGTAGAAAACCCCGCGCCTACCCCGAAGGTTTCGCCACGACCCAGGTTCTTGCGGGTGTAGCCCACGGTGCCGTAGGTCCGCAGATCCTGGCTGGAAGCCGAGGAGACAAAGTTGTCGATGTTGTCGGTCGAGGCCGAGGAATAGAAATCAGCACCCAGGTTGATCGAAAGGGCCTGCACACTATCCAGCGGCACGTTGACCACCAGCAAGCTGGCGTAATCCTGGAGCGCTTCTGTCCCGATACCGCCGGTAACGGCCGCGTTGTTGCCATCCTGGTTGTAGTAGCCAAAGAGGAAATTGGCGTCTACTTCGTCGGTATTCCCTTTCATCCGGTAATCGGACTGGGCGGCCAGTGGTTGGGCCATGCCGATTAGGAGGACGAGGTAGCAGAGGTGCTTTTTCATCGTGAAAAGGGTTTCGTTCTTAATCCTAATTTTTAAAAAATGGTGCAGCGCACCCAAAAAGTAATGCGGGTGTTTGTGGTCAATCCGCGCCTTTGTGTCTTCGGGGCAAGATAATCCCCACCTAATTACACCCACAGCCACCCCCCACCTTGCCCCCGTTAGCGCCAGCGGCCCCTTCGCGGTAAGCTTCAAAATTGATTTCGAAACTTTCCAGTTTTTTAGCGGCCAGCTCCATCTCGCTGTCGTTGAGGTACATTTTTTGGTAGGCTTTGACCGAAACGCAAGAGGAACAACAAGCTACCAGCAGGAGGAATGCCATAGCGCGCAGCAGATTTTTCATGTCAATTGTTTGTGGACGAAGAATAGTAATTTAACTGCAAGTCGGTAGAGCTAAACAACTCGTCGTCGTCAGTAACGATGAGGCAAGCTACACCTTTTAGTTGATTTACGAGCTCGAGACCGGCGGTTTTTCCCAACACAAAAACGGAAGTTGCCAGGGCGTCGGCCAGTTCCGCATCGGGGCAGACGACGGTAACACTTTTAATACCCGTCGTGGGATACCCCGTGCGGGGATCGATGATATGGGCGTAGCGAACGCCGTCGAATTCGAGGTAGCGTTCGTAGTCGCCGGACGTAACGACGGCCATGTCTCCGATCTGCAGCCACCCCAGTACCTGGTGTTTATTTTTAGGATCCGCTATTTTGATGACCCAACCGGCGTCGGTGGGCGGCGTACCCCAACTGATGAGGTCGCCGCTGGCGTTGACCAATCCACCCTGAACCCCGGGCAGCGCCTGCAGGAGCGCCTTGGCCCGGTTGGCGGCGTAACCCTTGCCAATGGCGCCGAAGCCAATTTTCATGCCGGCCCGGCGCAGGAAAACCGTTTGGGCCGTGGGATTCAGTTCGATGTCTTGCCAGTTGATGTACTGGCGGGCCTCGGCCACCGCCTCGGGGGTAGGCAGGCTGAGCATCGTACCGTCGAAATGCCAGATCTTGTCCATCGAGGCGAAAGAGATATCGAAAGCCCCGTGCGTGAGTTGGGAGACCTTTTTGGCGCGGTAGATGAGGTCGTACAGCTCCCGGTCGACCCGCATCGGTTGTACGCCGGCGTTGCGGTTGATGGCGCTGGTCTGCGAATTTTCGTCCCAGGAAGAGATGAGCCGTTCAATGCGCTGAATCTCGGCAACGCCCGCCCGGATGGCCTGCCAGGCAATGGTATCGGTTGTGGCCACGGCGGTCAGCTCGAACCGACAGCCCATCAGGCGCAGCACCTGGGAGGCCGTGGCGGGTTGTTGGGCATACACCCTGGCGCCCGGGCCCAAGGCCAGCAAGCAGAGCACGAGGGGCCGCAGGCCCGGCATGAATCGCCTCATTGGGCGGGTATTGTGGTCAATTCGCCGATAAACACTTCCGGGGTCTGGCCCGAAAAGGCCGGTTCCGCGAGGATGTTACCCGCCACATCGATCAGGAGAATCTTCGGAAAAGCGCCCGTTTTGTTGTACTGCTCGGCCAGGGCTTCGTTGTGGCGCACTTGCGCTGCGGGCAGTTGGTTCTTCTTGCGGGCCGGAAAATCGAGGTACAACACCGCCAGTTTGTCGTTGGCGTAAGCCTCAAAAGGCTCGCTTTTCAGGATGTCCTGTTTGAATTGGATGCAAGGCCGGCACCAGTCGGAACCGGCAAAGACCATCAGGATGGTGCTGTCGTGCTCGGCGGCGTAGGCCTGGGCGGCTGCCAGGTCCGAAAACCAGTTGGTCGCCTCGTGCTGCGCTATTTCGGGCTGTGTTACTTCGGTCTGAGCCGCCAGTTGGGTGCTAAAAAACACCAGGGCGATGAGGAGTTTATACATAAACGTTTAATTTGGAGACGGTCATTGTCGTTGAGGAGGGGGTTGCTGCTGTCGCTTTCTGAAAGACTGCGGTACGGCTAGTAACGTTGGTTGGCAGCGATTTTATATAACTTTGCGGAAAGATTTTTTTACTTTCAAAAATTCCAAGCCATGTGGGAAACACGCAACAACCAACTCCAGGCCACGTTCACTTTTGCCAACTTCACCGAAGCCTTCGCTTTTATGACGGAGGTCGCCTTTGCCGCCGAAGCCCAACACCATCACCCGAACTGGACGAACGTTTACAACAAAGTCAGCTTTGCGCTGAATACCCACGATGCCGGCAATACCGTGACGGATAAGGATCGGGCCCTGGCCGCGGCGATTGATAAAATAGCGAAAAAGTACAACTGATCCGGGACAGCAGCAAAAGCGAACATTCCTCGCTATTCCAATTCTTTTCGTACTTTTGTGGTCTTTTCAGTGTCTGAGAATTGAAGCCAATGGATTGGAAGACAAAGATTGACACGAAACGCCTACCCCGACACATTGCGGTCATCATGGATGGTAATGGGCGTTGGGCCAAAGAACAGGGCAAGCCCCGTGTTTTTGGTCACCGTAGTGGCGTGAAGTCCGTTCGGGAAATAACCGAAGCGGCCGCCGAGCTGGGGGTAGAATACCTGACGCTTTACGCCTTTTCTACCGAAAACTGGAGCCGCCCTAAATTGGAGGTTTCGGCATTGATGCGTTTACTGGTGGAAACGGTTTACCAGGAGACCAATACGCTCATGGAAAACAATATCCGCTTGCGCGCTATTGGTGAGATCGACAAACTGCCCAAGGCCACCTGCCAGGCCCTGCTCGAAGGCATAGAAAAGACCAAGGCCAATACCGGCACAACGCTGGTGCTGGCCCTGAATTACAGCGGCAAATGGGACATTACCCAGGCCACCCGACACCTGGCCGCCGAAGTAGCCGCCGGGCGCCTGCGCAGCGAAGACATCACGGATAGTCACGTTGCGGCGGCACTGAGCACGCAGGGAATGCCCGATCCGGAGTTGTTGATCCGCACCAGCGGCGAAGCCCGGATCAGCAATTTTCTGCTCTGGCAACTGGCTTACGCCGAATTGTACTTTTCCCCCGTGTTCTGGCCCGATTTCCGCAAAGCCAACTTTTACCAGGCGATTGTGGATTTTCAGCACCGGGAACGACGTTTTGGCAAGATCAGCGAACAAATCGTCTAATCATATACAACCAGATTTTACCTTTGTCGGTCTTTAACCCGAATAAAGGGTTTGTTATAAATTCCCATTTGCTGCTAATCGAATTTTTGGCCCCCGCGGCTACCATTTTCAGCGAGTGATCAAGTAGGTTTTGACTTTTATGGAACAGAAGCTAAAGAGAACTAAAATAATTTTCGTTGCCGCCGTGCTTTTTGCCAGCTTAATTTTGCCAGCAGGATTGGGTGCCCAGGTAATCACCGACACCATCGACGTATTTGATTATACGAACGCCAAGGAGTTTGAAATCGGTGGTATCCGGGTCAGCGGTGCTTTTTTCAGTGACGAAAATGCCGTCATCGGCGTTTCGGGGCTAGCCGTTGGTGATAAGATCAAGATCCCGGGCTACGATATTCCCAGTGCGCTGAAAAATCTTTGGCGCCTGCGCCTGTTCACCAACGTGGAGATCGTGCAGGAAAAAACCATCGGCGACGTTATTTTTCTGGAATATATTGTCTTCGAGCGGCCCCGCCTCTCCCGCTATTCCTACCAGGGGGTAAAAAAATCGTTCCACGACGATCTCAATGACGAGGTCGATCGCTACTTGCTGCGCGGGGGAATCGTGACCGAAGACATCAAGATGAATGCTGCCGAGAGCATCCGTTCTTTCTTTGTAGAAAAAGGCTATTTCGACACCAAAGTGAAGGTGGACGAGATCAACGATACCACCCGCGTCAATTCAGTCCGGCTGGTCTTCGACGTAGACCAGGGCGAAAAGGTCAAAATCGCCAACATTACCTTTGTGGGTAACAAGGCCGTCAAATCGGGCCGCTTACGCAAAGAAATGGATACCAAGGAGAAGCGCCGCTTCCTTACGGGATCCAAACTGCTGGCCGAAGACTATGCCAAGGACAAGGAAGCCATCGTCAAGTTTTACAACAAAATCGGCTATCGTGATTCGCGCGTGGTTCGCGATTCGATGTGGCGCAATGACAAGGGTGAACTCGAAGTACAGCTGACCCTGGAAGAAGGTAATCCCTATTATTTCCGCAACATCACCTTCAAGGGGAACTCCATTTACGATACCGAAACCCTGGAAGGGGTACTCGGCATCGAATCGGGCGATGTGTACAACCAGGAACTGCTGGAAACGCGCCTGAGCTTCAGCCAGGATGGTCGCGACATCAGCACCCTCTACATGGACAACGGTTACCTCTTCTTCCGGGCCGACCCGATCGAAACCGCCATCGAAGGTGACAGCATCGACCTGGAACTCCGCATCTACGAAGGGGCCCAGGCCACGATCGACAAGGTGACCATTGCCGGTAACGACCGCACCCACGAACACGTCATCCGGCGGGAGATCCGCACCCGGCCCGGTGATAAATTCAGCCGGTCCGACATCATCCGCTCCCAGCGGCAGATCATCAACCTCAATTACTTCAACCCCGAGAGTTTGGGTATCAATACCCCCGTAAATCCGAGCCGGGGAACGGTAGACGTAGAATACACCGTGGAAGAAAAACCCTCGGATCAGTTGGAATTATCGGCGGGCTGGGGTGGTCAGCGCAGGGTCATCGGCACGCTGGGGGTTACCTTTAATAACTTTAGCCTGCGCAACATCGCCAACCGCAAAGCCTGGCATCCGCTGCCCCAGGGCGACGGCCAACGGGTAAGCTTGCGCGCCCAGACCAACGGCGACTTCTACCAGTCGTACAACCTTTCCTTTACCGAGCCTTGGTTGGGTGGTAAAAAACCCACCTCCTTTACGGTCGCCGGGTTCTTCAACCGCTTCACCAACGGTGCTTCCAAGAGCAACCCCGAAGCTTACCAGAGCTTTAATATCAAGCAACTTTCCGTGAGCCTGGGTACGCGCCTGAGCTGGCCCGACGACAACTTCGTCTCCCGGACCGGTGTCAACGTACAGGTCCTCGATCTGCAAAACTGGAGTCTGACCAACGTCTTCCGCACCGATGCGGGCGAAATTGTCCGCACCGGTTACTACAACAACTTTAGTATTACCCAGACCTTCGCACGCAGCACGATCAACGATCCGCTCTTCCCGAAGGAAGGTTCCAATATCTCTTTGTCGGTGCAGTTTACACCACCTTATTCGGCTTTCCAGAAAGACAAAGACTACGCCAGCCTTCCTCCTCAGGAGCGCTACCGCTGGTTGGAATACCACAAATGGCGCTTCGACGCCGAGTGGTACACCACTCTGGTGGGCAAGTTGGTGCTCAAGGCCCAGACCAAGTTCGGTGTCCTGGGCGCTTACAGCAACGAAATTGGCGTTTCGCCGTTTGAGCGTTTCCAGTTGGGTGGAGACGGTATCAACAACCAGCAGTTTGGCTACGCCGGGGTAGATATCATCTCGAGCCGTGGCTACGAGATTGCCGACTTCCCGGACAACACCATCCAGGGCGGACAAGAAGTGGCTACCCCCCTGTACAACAAGCTGACCATGGAGTTGCGCTACCCCCTGTCGCTGAATCCCAGCTCTACGATCTACATACTGGCTTTTGCCCAGGGTGCCAATGCCTGGCGCAATGGCCGCGACTTCAACCCCTTCGAGCTGCAACGCTCCGTAGGTGGCGGTGTGCGGGTTTTCCTGCCGATGTTTGGTACCCTTGGTTTCGACTACGGTATCGGCTTCGACAAAACCGGCCCCCGGACGATCCAGAATATGGGTGATTTCAATATTATCCTCGGCTTCGAACCGGAGTAAAGGACGGAAAGAGTTAAAGAATCAGGAGGTTTGCCCTGTATCGCTTAGGCGCCGGAATGGTGACTTTGGATACGCGGCAAACCTTTTTTTGTGGAGGGAATTGGTGCAAATAAAAACCAACATGGAAATACCCAAACGCATACTGCCGGTTATTGTGGTTGCTCAATTCTGCTGTACGTCCCTCTGGTTCGCCAGCAACGGGGTAATGAAGGAACTGGCGGCCAGCTTCGACCTGGGGCCCGGCGCACTGGGCCACCTGACGGCCGCCGTCCAGTTTGGCTTTATCAGCGGCACGCTGATTTTTGCCTTGCTGACCATTGCCGATCGTTTTTCGCCAGCCCGGGTTTTCTTTTTCAGCGCGCTGCTGGGCGCCTTGTTCAACCTGGGGCCGCTGCTGGAGGGCCACCAGTTGGCCAGTTTAGTGGCCTTGCGCTTTCTGACCGGATTTTTTCTGGCGGGTATCTACCCGGTGGGCATGAAGATCGCTACGGATTATTACGACCGGGGCCTGGGCAAGTCGTTGGGTTATTTGGTGGGGGCTTTGGTGGTGGGCACGGCCTTCCCGCACCTGTTGCGGGGGGTAGGGGGTGCCTTCCCCTGGCGGTTGGTGCTCGTCATTACCTCCGGGCTGGCCACTGCTGGCGGATTGCTGCTGCTCCTGCTGGTGCCCGACGGACCGTACCGGAAGCCCAGTCAGCAACTCGATCTGGGGGCGATCTTCAAAGTGTTCCGGAACCGCCCTTTTCGGGCGGCGGCCTTCGGTTATTTCGGGCACATGTGGGAACTGTACGCCTTCTGGGCTTTCGTGCCGGTCATCCTGGCGAATTACACCGCGGCTTTTCCCCAGGTGTCCCTTAATATTTCCTGGTGGTCCTTTCTGATTATCGGCATCGGTGGCCTGGCTTGTGTGCTGGGGGGCTACTGGGCGCAACGGCGGGGAACCCGAAGGACGGCTGCTACGCTGCTGTTCCTGTCTGGTTGTTGTTGCCTCGTATCACCGTGGGTTTTTGCCCTCGACTCGGTCTTCCTGGTTTTGGGATTCCTCCTCTTTTGGGGCATGGTGGTGGTGGCTGATTCCCCCTTGTTTTCCACGCTGGTGGCGCAGAACACGGCTGCCGAAATAAAAGGTACCGCGCTGACGATCGTCAATTGCCTCGGATTTTCGATCACCATCATCAGCATCCAGCTGCTTAATGTATGGCGTATTTCGGTTGATCCCCGGTTCCTGTACGTGGTGCTGGCCCTGGGCCCTGTTTTTGGTCTGGTGGCCTTGTACGGGCGGAAAGCAGATTAAGATTAGTACAATCCCTCACCCCAGCATCCGGACCTGGTTGCGCCCGAGTTCGACCTTGCCCATATTTTCCATTTTTTTGAGCATGCGCGAAACCGCTTCCCGGGAAGCATTGAGGTCGTTGGCAATTTCCTGGTGGGTAGCCTGAATGGTCGCCGAACCCGTGGATGCCTGGCGGGCCAGCAGGTAGTCTTGCAGGCGGGTGTCCATGTTGTTGAAAGCGATGCTATCGATAACTTTTACCATCTCCAGGAGTCGGTTGTCGTAGCTGGTCATGATAAAATTTTTCCAGCTCTGGTACTGGCTCATCCAGCGGTCGACGTACTGGATGGGGATGCCGATGATGGTGGTGTCTTCTACGGCTTCGGTACGAATAACGCTTTGCTTGTTCGTCATACAGCAGGTGAACGACATGGAACAGGTGTCGCCGGCACTGAGGAAATAGAGCAAAATCTCCCGACCGTCGACATCGTCTTCGCGGGTCACTTTGATACTCCCTTTGATGATCAGGGGTACCATTTTGATGTAGCTGCCGTAATCCATAATGATTTCGCCCGCCCGGAAGTGCATGATTTTGCCCACCTGGGCTATTTCTTCCTGCAAACCCCGCTCGGCCAGGCGGGGAAAATACTGGTGAAGGATGCTGGCGATATCGCCTGTTTCAAAAGTCATAGTTGAAAAATTGTAGAAAGCGAAGATCGTGAATAAAACAAAACAACCCCGCAAGGGAAGGGTTTATTCTCCGTTCATCTTTCGCGCCGCAGCCAAGGGGGGAAATACCCGGAATTTTACCTAAATTAGCCAGGAATCAAATAACACGGCTAATGCGTCAGCTCATCCTACTACTGGTCTTTTTACCCCAACTGCTCCTGGCTCAACCGGAGCAACGGACGATTACCGGCCTGGAAGAACCCCTGGAGATCATTACCGATCAATGGGGTATCCCGCATATTTACGCCCAAACCGAAGCGGATTTGTTCTTTGCCCAGGGCTACAACGCGGCCCAGACTCGCCTGTTCCAGCTGGAAATCTGGCGCCGGCAAGTTACCGGAACCGTGGCGGAACTGTTGGGCCCGCGGGAGTTGCAGCGTGACATCGGTACCCGCTTGTTTCAGTTTCGCGGAGACATGGAACAGGAAATGGCCCATTACCACCCGCACGGCAAGCTGATCATCACCTCTTTTGTGCAGGGGGTCAACGCCTATATTGCCGAGGTCCGGGCGAACCCCGACCAATTGCCGTTGGAATTTAAATTGTTGAATTTCCTCCCCGGCTTCTGGACGCCGGCCATTGTCGTCTCCCGCCACCAGGGACTGCTGGGGAATATCGAAGAAGAAATGGACATCGCCCGGGCAGTTGCTTTGCTCGGGGCGGAGGAGGTGAAAGCGCTGAGCTGGTTTCACCCCAATGATCCAGACCTGACCCTGGATCCGGCCATTGATCGGGACTTGTTATTTGAAAACATCTTAGAACGGTACCAGGCCTACCGGCAACCTGTCCGCTTTCAGCCAGCGGATTTTATCGCTGCCGTCCGTAATCCCGATGCGGCGGATTTTCGCTACTATGCGGCCACGGAGGCGCAAGCACAAGCTACGGCCGCAAAGGAAGACCACTGGACCATTGGCTCGAACAACTGGGCGGTAACCGGCGACCTGAGTGAAAGCGGCTACCCCCTCCTGGCCAACGATCCGCACCGTACGCAGGCCGTGCCCTCGCTGCGCTACATGGCTCACCTGATAGGCCCGGGATGGAACGTGATCGGTGGCGGCGAACCGGAGATTCCCGGTATTTCCATTGGCCACAACGAATATGGCGCCTGGGGGCTAACCGTTTTTAAAACCGATGCGGAAGACCTCTACGTGTACCGAACCAACCCGGAAAATCCCGACCAATACTGGTACCAGGGTGGCTGGGACGACATGCGCATCATCGCCGACACCATTCCCGTCAAGGGTCAGGAGGCCGTCATCATCCGGCATAAGTATACCCGTCACGGGCCGGTTTTGTACGAAAACACCGCGAAGCAGCAAGCCTGTGCCCTGCGCTGTGGTTGGCTGGAAGTTGGGGGTTCGCCTTATCTGGCGAGCCTGCGGATGAACCAGGCCCGCAACTTTGAGGAATTTCGGGAAGCGTGCACCTACAGTCATATTCCGGGCGAAAACATGGTCTGGGCCGATCGGGCCGGGAACATCGGCTGGCAGGCCGTCGGCATTGCTCCCATCCGAACCAATTTCAGCGGATTGGTGCCCGTGCCCGGCGACGGCCGCTACGAATGGGCCGGTTATTTGCCGATCCAGGCCAAACCACACGTCTACAATCCCGAACAAGGGGTAATCATTACGGCCAACGAAAACGTGACGCCACCGGGCTACGCCCATCCCGAAGCGCTGGCCTATTCCTGGGCCGACCCCTACCGGGGCAACCGCGTGCGGGAAGTGTTGCTGTCGGGGCGTCGGCACAGCCTGGCCGATATGGCGCGGCTACAAACCGACTACCTGTCTATTCCCGCCCGCCAGCTCACGCCACTGCTGCTGAAGCAGGAATTGAAAGACCCGGTCTTAATCCGGGCCCAGGACTATTTGCGCAACTGGGATTACCAGCTCGCGCCCAATTCGGTGGCAGCAGGGATTTACAACGAGTGGGAACGGCAACTGAAGCGGGCGGTAACAGCCATCATGGTGCCCGAGCGGGCCCGGGAATACCTGAACCCCCAACTCAAACGGATAATCGACTGGATCTACGTCCCGGACGGCCGCTGGGGCAGCGATCCCCTGTCGGCGCGGGATGAGGTGCTGGTGGCGAGTTTTCGGGCCGCAGTGCAGGCCTTGCAGGTGCGGTTGGGTACCGATCTGGCCAAGTGGCATTACGGACAACCCGCCTACAAACACATCACCTTGCGCCACCCTTTCGGTGCGGCGGTTAAAGCCGAAATCAGGGAGCAACTGGAAGTGGGCCCCGCGCCGCGGGGCGGCAACAGCTACACCGTCAACAGTACCGGCGGCAACGACAACCAGTCGAGTGGTGCGTCGTTTCGGATGATCATCGATACCGGCAACTGGGACCAGTGCCTGGGAACCAACAACCCCGGCCAGGCTGGTGACCCTGCCGATCCACACTACCGGAACCTCTTTGCGGGCTGGGCAAAAGACCAGTATTTTCCCATGTTTTATACCCGAGCGAAGATCTCTTCGGTGCGTGAGCGGCACCTGGTGATAAAGCCCCGGTAGTTAGTGGAAATCAGTACGCAAATTTTTTAAACAGGCTCTTAAACTTATCTTCCGCACCTCTACACTCTAAATCAGAGCATTACAAAAAAAACTAAAATTGTGGTATTTTAGCAGCCTGCACCTGCTGCCGTAGCGGAGTTTAAGTATCGGAGGCGCCAGGCAGGGTGTAGCCAAGTTCACAGTAGGTAATTGCGCCTATTTCTTTCGTCACCTTTTCGTGGCAAAAGGTGACCCAAAAGCCAGGCATGTAAATTTGACTAAAAATCCTCCCCCCTACGTTGTTCGGCATAAACTCCCACGCCCAAAAGCGTGGTCATACAGTATGCCTCTCGGTCACTCCGGTGCGAGGATTTTCTTAACGCCAAATTGACAACGCCGATGAAAAAACCTGACTTTCCCCTTCATGCCTGCTACCCCTACCTATCCAGGCTAGCACTTTAACCAACCGGAGATCAAGGAGTACACAACTTTAAAAATGAAAATCAAGCAATCCTTTCCCTGCTAGCTTACGGGATTTTATATTCCTAATTTTTGAAAAAGGGGGTGCGGAAGATGTGCTTAAAGCACCGCTACCAGTCCGAGCCCCAGCCAGTTGCCACGGTGAATAGCACCCACGCCGGGCTGGAAAAAGTAATTGTTGATGGTGGCGCCAGCCCCAGCGGCACCGGCATCGGCCTGGCGGTGGGTATATTGCAGAGAAAGCTTAAAGTCGGGGTTGAAGTAAAAATTTCCGCCAACGGTGAGCGTTTGTTCCTGCCCGGAAAAGGTGTCGAGCTGTTCGGCCTGCGTTTGTGCTCTAGCGGTCAGGGGGCCATCGAGGAGGGAAACCATGACCACGGGCTCCAGCACGTGTTCGTGGGCTAGGTTCAGGTTGTAGCTGATGCGCAGGTGGCCGGTTCCGACGGCAGTAGTAAAGGCGGGCTGGGGAGTAGCGTCAGTACCCTGGCTTTGCCGTTGCAGGAGGGTCCATTCCCCGTCGATATTCAGGTGCCCCGAATTCCAGAGGAAGTCTGCGCCCAGCGCTGCATTGTGGCTGAAATAATCGGTGGTTCCCTGCCAGGCGCCGGCCAGGGCGAGGGTGAGGCCATGGCGTTGGCCAAAGTAATTGATCTTATGGCTGGTGGTGTATTTTTCTGCTTCGGGATCGCCCAGGTAGCAGGCCAGGCGGCCCGTCCACAACGGCGCGTACTGGCTGCCCACGGAATTGCCCGTATTGCTGTTGAAAGTAGGGTTGAACAGCCCCACGTCGTAGCCCCAGTTGAGGTGGCGGTCTTTATGCACAAAAAGGCCACCCAGGTTGATGCCCACCGTACGGCCGGGCCCCGTGCCCACCAGGTGACGGCGCAGATAGTTCTGGGACCAGGCTTTTTCCATGGAAGGAGTGCGGAAGGCCGAAGTGATGCTCTCGCGTCCGATCTGCGGGGTTTGGTAGCCGGCCACGAGGTTGAGTTTTTCGCTGCCCTGCAGCAAGCGCCATTGCACCAAAGCATTCCAGAGGCGTACCTGGGGCGAAGCGCCGTTATTGGCTCCAGCATCGGTGCCGGCCAGCAGGTCGTGCCCGACCAGGTCGATGGCCAGGGTGAGGTCGAAACGCACGTTGTCGCCGACCGTTCCTTTGACGCCCAGGCGCGATCGGCGGAGCTGAAAATTGAGGCGGTCGTCTACGGCGTCGTATCCTTGGGTCGCAGCGTTGTAAACTTCCTGGTCCATCGTGTACGTGCTCCAGATTTGGAGGGCGGCAGTGGGCTGCAGTACGAGGTTGAGTGGCTTGTGCGGTTGTTGTGCGGAGAGGGTACTCCCCGTCAGCCAACAGCAGAGCAGCAGGAGGAAAGTGTGTTTCATTTTTGTTGTTTAAGCGCTCCTAATAAAGTACCCCCCGCTTTTTCTCCTGGCTAATTAGGCCCGGTAAACAGACTAGTGGTCTGTCAAGGCTAAAACTTCAGGTAGCCTGTGGCGTCTTTTGCGGCCACTCTGCGTTGGAGAACCCCTTACGTAGCGGTGCTATGCGCGGGAACCCCCGCCTTGATTGGCCCCAAAATTCGCTCACACTCAACCGGAAAATTAACACTTGACAGACCACTAGTGGGGTAGCTTATGCTGAATCACTCCATAGGCATAGGTGCCGAGGGTGGCGCTGAGAATGACCAGCGTAAAAATACCAAAGCCCTGACCCAACAGGACAAACATGGGGCCGGGGCAGGCACCCATCAGGGCCCAGCCTAAGCCAAAAATGCTGCCCGCCAGCAGGTGGCGGGGCACATGTAAGTCCATGGGGGTATAGGTTACAAAGGTGTCCCGCAGGGTTTTCATTTTGAGCCGTTTCATGAGGGCAATAAGGAGCGCTCCCAGCACGACGGCGGTGCCGATGATGCCAAACATATGAAAACTCTCGAAGCGGAACATCTCGTGAATGCGGAACCAGGAAATGGCTTCCGACTTGGTCATGACGATACCGAAAAGTGTGCCTACGGCAAAAAAGCTAAGTAAACGCATGGGAATGTTTTTGTTGGAAGCGATTTAAAGGATAACAGGCATAATGAGCCAGGTCATGATGAGGCCACCGATGAAGAAGCCGATCACCGTGATCAGCGAGGGCAATTGCAGGTGGGAAAGCCCCGTGATCGCGTGCCCCGAGGTGCAGCCGCGGCCGTAGCGTGCCCCAAAGCCTACCAAAAAACCGCCCACAATAGCAAGAAAGATGCCTTTGGGATTGCTAAAGTTGAAAATCCCAGTGGGCAAAAAGCCATTGCCTTCCGTAGGACTAATCTGGAAGTCTTGCTGAAGGTGGGCAACCGTGGCAGCAGAGAGGTCGATGGGTGCGGAGTTTCCTAAGAGGTAGGCCCCAATGAAACCACCGAACACGGCGCCACCCACAAAAGCGAAACGCCAATCTTCGGCCTTCAGGTCGATATTGAAAAATTCGTGGCGCTTACCCGCACCCGCCAGGGTACAGAAGTCGCGAAAGGCAGTGGATACGCCAAAACTCTGGCCCATCCACGTCATTAAAAATACGATTCCGGCAATAGCCGTACCGGCAACAGCCCAATGCCAGGGTTGGCGAACTATTTCGAGTAAGCCATGGGTGAAGGTTAATAATTCCACAAGGTCAGTTTTGAAAATTACAATTGATGATTGGCAGCTTGCTCAATGACGCGCTTGAGCGCCGTGGCAGATTGCATCCCCGACTGGCGCCACTTGGCTTCTCCGTTCTGGAAAAGAATGAATGTCGGTACGCCGCGGATACCCAGCTTATTGGCCAGGGCCTGGTTTTTATCGATGTCGATTTTGATCACTTTCGCTTTGTCACCCGTCTGGGCAACCACATCTTTCAAAATAGGAGCCATGGCTTTACACGGGCCACACCATTCTGCAAAAAAGTCGACCAATACGGGCTGATCGCCGTTGATGATTTCCTGAAATGATTTTTTCGTGCTCATTGGTTGTTATTGATTCTTTGCCCACGGTACGACACTGAAGTCGTCACCCATTTGGTCAAAGAAGATTATTATTTTAAGGTGGTACGAACCAGTAGGCGCAACAGCAAAACCCAGGGCCAGCCGTGCCAAAACAAGTCGAACCAATCCAGCGGTTGCATTCCCTGGCCGCCACCGGCCAGCCAACGAATTTTTCCCCACAAATGGGGCTCCGGATAAAAGGGTGCCAGACCCAACAAGAGGCAGGCGGCAACTACAAACTTCCAGTCATTCAAAATGGCTAACATGGTATTCGGATTATAGTCGCAAAATTACACGCTGCCGCAGATAAAGTTGGTGATTTAGATCACACGAAAACTTTAGTACCGCAAAGGTAGCCATTTTTTAAATCCCCTCTATCCCTATTGATTTGGTAGGAGTATGAAAGAATTATTATTAATACAAACTAACCTTGCTCAAAGTTGCGAAGTTGAAGTAAACGCTAAGCCTTGCCGTTAATTTTTTCGGTTCAACCAGGCGCCATACCCGCCCGTGAGGTTGTACAGATTGGTAAAACCTTCTTTAGCCATGAGGCTACAGGCCCGGGCGCTGCGATTGCCACTGCGGCAGTAGACGAGATAGGTTTTGGTTTTGTCGAGCGTTTTGATCTTTTGCGAAAAGTCGGCGCCCATAATATTGATTACCTGAGCGCCTTTGATTTTGCCCTGCGCTACTTCCTGTGGGCTGCGGACATCGAGCACCACCGCATTTTTATCCTGCATGTGCTCCGCAAACGCCTGGCCGTTGATGTTGGTGTATTTGCCCGCACCGGCCAGCGAACGCAGTGCCTTGATCAGAAAAGGTATGGCGACCAACACGATAAGAAGGATGACAATTTTCATTGGAATAGTTTTGGCTAAAATGAACGGGACTGCCAGTTAGCGGGCACGAACAGCAAGGCTGTGGGAGCGCGAGGGACTGGCCGCTAGCTTATAGGGAGGTATAACCCGCCGTGCCTGGCACGACGGGTTATACCCTATTAAAAAATTGAATAAAAGAAGCGGTTTTAAACCACGGCCGCGTTGGCTTCGTCAATGGTTTCCTGGGTCAGCGAAGTTGGGCAGGCGTAGGCCGTTTTGGCGATGCTGCTTTTCTCGATGTCTGCCCAGCCTTTTTGGATGTCGACCAGTTGGTGAAAACCGCGGGCTTTCAGGATGCTGGCCGAGATCATAGAACGGTAGCCCCCCTGGCAATGCAGGTAGTAGGTAGCGTTGCGATCCAGTCGGTCCATGTTCTTGTTCAGGTAGTCAAGCGGGAAGTTGGTGGCTGCTTCTGCGTGCTGGGCCAGGAATTCCGTAGGCTTGCGCACGTCGAGCAGGGTACCGTCGAGGCCCTTTTCCAAACGCTGTGCCAGTTCATCGGCGGTGATGGACTGGATGTTGTCGGTTTCTTTACCGGCTGCTTTCCAGGCCTTGATGCCACCATCCAGGAAGCCGAGCGTGTGGTCGTAACCCACCCGCGCCAGGCGGGTAACCACTTCCTCCTCCCGTCCTGCGGGGGTGATGAGGACGATCGGTTGCTGGATATCGGCGATCAGGGCACCCACCCAGGGCGCGAAGCTGCCGTCGATACCAATGAAGATGGAATTGGGGATATGTTCCTCCGCAAATTCTTGCGGGCTGCGGGTATCCAGCATCAGGGCATCGGTGGTTTCCACCAGCGCTTCGAAGCGGTCGGGGGAGAGGGCGATGCTGCCTTTTTCCAGGACGTCGTCAAAGCTGCCGTAGCCTTCCTTGTTGAGCTTGGCGTTCTTGGCGAAGTAGGAAGGTGCCGGGAGCAAGCCCGTTGTGACTTCCTTCACAAACTCGGCCTCGGTCATGTCGGCCCGCAGGGCATAATTGGTTTCCTTTTGTTCGCCGAGGTAGCCCCAGGTCTCTTTGCTCAGGTTTTTGCCACAGGCTGATCCGGCACCGTGAGCCGGGTAAACGATGAGGTCATCGGACAGGGGCATGATCTTGTCGCGCAGGCTGTGGTAGAGCATGGCGGCCAGGTCGTCCTGGGTGATGGTACCCTGCTTGATGGCCAGGTCGGGCCGGCCTACGTCGCCGAGGAAAAGGGTGTCGCCGGTGAAGATGGCGTAGTCTTTGCCCTGTTCGTCGCGCAGGAGGTAGGTCGTACTCTCGAGCGTATGGCCGGGTGTATGCAATACCTTAAAGGTGAGGTCACCCACGCGCAATTCCTCGCCATCTTTGGCCTGGTAAATGTCGTAGGCGGTTTCAGCACTGGGGCCGTAGACGATGGTCGCTCCTGTTTCTTTAGCCAAATCCAGGTGCCCCGACACGAAGTCGGCGTGGAAGTGGGTTTCAAAGATGTACTTGAGCTTGGTGCCGGCCTTGGCCAGCTTATCCAGGTAGGGTTGGGTTTCGCGCAGCGGGTCAATGATGACAGCTTCGCCAGCACTCTCAATGTAGTAAGCGCCCTGCGCCAAACAACCGGTATATATCTGTTCTACTTTCATGGTAGTTTTTTTTGTTGATGCAAATATAAGGCGAACGCTCCTACCTGCTTAGTGACGCCGATCACACTGGGCTAAAAACCCTTCCTAAAGTTACGTTAAGGTGTCAAAAAAGCGGCTTTTTAGGGTGGTTTATTTTGCCAGGCTGCTGGCAAAGGCTTGCAAGCCGCCCGTATGGATACCCACTACCCGGCTGCCTTCAGGGAAAAAGCCAGCCTCCAGGAGTTGTTCCAAAGCATAGAACAACTTTCCGGTATAAATAGGTTCGAGGAGGATGCCGTGGCGGGCGTAAAATTTTTGGATAAAAGCCGCGAGTTCCGGGCTGCTGCGGGCGTAACCACCATGGTGAAATGTTTCGTGCACGCGCCAGCCTGGCCAGGTGTGTCCGGTGTATTGTTGGAGCAAAGCTGCTACGGTGGCGGTCATGAAGTTGCCTTTAAGTACGCTGATGCCCAGCGCCAGGCTGCCCCCGTCGAGTCCCTGGACCAAACCCGCCAGGGTACCTCCCGTGCCGCAGGCTACGGCCACGTGGGTAGGTGGGCTGCTGGATTGTTGCAGAAGTTCCCGGGCCAGCGCGGCGCAACCCGGCAAGGCCGCCGCATTGGTGCCGCCTTCGGGAATCAGGTAAGTGCCGGCCTGGTCCAGGTCGGGAAAGATTTTCAGGTCCGCTAATGCCCGCCACGTGGGGGTGGCCGTCAGTTGCCGGTAGGTCGGGCGGTCCACAAAGTGCAGTTGCATACCCGCCGCCTGCGCCAGGGTAGGATTGCTCACTGCTTCGCCCCGGATGATACCTGCCGTAGCCATTCCCAGGTGCTGACCCGCACTCGCCAGGGCCGCAATATGATTGCTGTAGGCCCCGCCAAAAGAAACCAGCGTAGTGGCACCCTGCGCCTGGGCGCGCAGCAGGTTGTGCTGCAACTTGCGCCATTTGTTGCCACAAAAAGGATCATTGGGGGCCGGGGCCAGCAAGTCGTCGCGCTTGATCAGCAATTCCACCCCACGCGCCGCCCAGCGCTCGTCGGGCAAGGTATGGAGGGGCGATGGGGATGGGAACATATTAGAGGTGTAAATGTGTGGAAAGTGTAAATGTGTAAATGTGTGGAAAGTGTAAATGGGTAAGGGTTTTGGAGGTGTAAAAGTTTTGCAAGTGTATAGGCCTTTGTGCGCTGTGAAGGCTCTATTCGTTGTATCTTCAAGCCGGGCAAACGCGGTAAATCTTTGTATATTAATAGTTCGTTCATGCACGCAAAATACGAATTCTGCAAAAAATGTCAGAGAACCAGAATTATGAGCAGCATTTATTTGTAAATAAAATTTTAAAAACATATCTTACAAAAAATCATGCGTTCTCGCGTACAAAAACGACAAATAGAAAACGATCCTGCGCGGATAATTTTGGTTTTTAGCGCATCATGAGATCCATGCCCGCTTTCTGATTACGGCTTAATTTTTCTTGGTTGAACAAACACTTTGAATTTTAATGTTTTCGCCGACAGCTTAGGTACTCCTGTTGTCGCAGTGGAGGGATGGTGCTTCAATTTTTCAAAAAATGTGCCCAATTTGGAGGCCTACTTTTTGAGGAGCGCTTTCTTACCTGGAAATAAAAAGAACCAACGTGCTTCCCTTCGGTATCCCGTGCCGAAGTACTTTTTGCTTGTTGTTGGTCTTATTGAATTGAACAGACATTTTGAAGTTAACATTGTTGGTGGATTGCTGTAACAAGCAGTTCGGTCAATTTATTTTATTTTTTAACTATAAATCACAATGATTTTAGGTGATAATTCTTTGTTTAAAAAGAGAGAATGATGCAAAAAAATATTTTACCTATGAAACATACTTTACTACTTACGCTAGTACTATTTTCAACTGTTTGTTGCAGTTTTATATATTCACAAAATCAAGCAATAGCCTATTCTTATGATTTAATGGAGGTAAGCTTCATTGCTGAAATTAACAGTGGTTATGCTGTAGTCAATACCGATTACAATGAACCCTATACAAGACCACATTATATAGCTGATACAGGAGAAAGCAAACCAGTAGCTTATATAAGTGGTTCTTTTCCAAAACTGGAAGTAGTTATTGCTACTGATTGTGATTCAGTATTTGTAAGGGGGATGAATGAATACATGACTTTCACAATGCCCCAAGGTAGCCCAGCTGCTATTACAGGACCGGAAGGACGTGTAAGCATAGCAGTAACAGCTATAGATTCATTTGAAGAAGGGCGTATTAAGTTTTACGAAAACTTCATTATTCAATGGGAAATCTCAAAAGATGGAGAAATGTGGATGCCCCTTGGAGAAAGCAACAATACGCTGTATGTAATAGTAGGAGGAAGCTCTTTTTTTAATCATCATTTTCATACAACTTATGATATCGCATGTCGGGCTGCAAATAATTTAAGAGGAGTGACCCACGATGAAATAAAGAATGTGGTAGATGTGATTTTTGATACTGCATTTAAAAAAGATAATAATGATAATTTTCCTGAATTAAGGCGAATTAGTGATGGAACTACATTAACTTATTATGGCGTACATCCTAGCGATGTAGATGAATATTTTTGCCCTTTTAATGCAGCACTTTTTTTACAAACAGGAGATGGAAGATGTGGTGCATTAACTGATTTTTTAATTGAATGCATAGAGGTACTTGGTATGGATAGTGACATTTTAGAAGTATACCAACTAGGTGTTTTACCTTTTCCTGTTGATTCTTCTATAAATGGCGTTATAATATCAGATTCTGGGGGTGTTGAATTAACAACCACTTCTAAAACGAATCTAGTTAATCAATATGAAAATCAATTCAATGAAGATTTTGACATGATGACTAATCTAGTAATATTAGATTATCTCTTCTTAGTAAAAAATTGGAATGTTGCTAATCCAGGCGAATTTATTCCTCTTTATACAGGAGAATGCTCATTGAGAAGCCAGGAGATAGCTCAGTCAGCATTTGGAGAACCTGGAATTGTTGGACAAGGAAATGTTGAAAACCCTAGGTCAATCTTCCTTAACCACGTAGTTGCTGCTTACGACAATGTGATACTTGACCCATCTTATGGTACAAGGTATTTAGATGCGGCCAATAACTCGTTTAGAAACACTACCCAGTATGAAAATGATTCATTTGACGTAGCAACAGGCGCTTTTATTAAGCGTGAGATTTCTGCCAATACCTGTGAATATTATTATTGGGTAGAAAAATTGAACGATATTGAAGAACAAGATTTTTTCACCTATTGATCAAACTAAAAAGCATGAATTATAGTAAACTAAGACTCGGCATCATTTTGTATTGCAGCATTTTTTTACTGCAAGCAAATGGGCAAAATATAATTTCAACTATTTCGACAGAAAAAGCAATAGATAAAGACTCTATTGCCACGAAAGTGACGTTTGAAAATGGGGAAGAAATTGTTTTTTATGCTCGATTTTCCCCCCCACCACCACTTCGTGATTCATACGCAGATGAAAAATTTTGCACTTTAGTTTTTGCTAATGAAGAGAAATTTTTGATTTGCTCAGCGTATAAAGACACGATTTCTGGTGAATGGCTAGTGGATTTTCCTTTTTTTGAGATGTATAAAACAAACAATAGCTCCAGTTTCTTTGCTGTTGAATATATGGATATAACGATTAAGGACGGGAATACTTTATTAATAAAATACAATATTTACGGGATTGAAGCAATGATTAATAAATTTTATCCTGACGTTATATTTCCTCATGTGTTTGAATGCGTATTTACAACAACTGGCCTAGTCCAGTTGGAAACTAATTATAGCATAAAATCATCAATGTGGAAAGGTGCAGATTCACCGCGAATTGATTTGAGGTGACGCTATAGCAGGATGAAAATAATTATTTTTCGACCAATAATTAAGAATATAATGAA
>PZPC01000053.1 GCA_003045895.1 Bacteroidota bacterium | reverse complement strand
GCATCCTGCCTGGCAGGATGCGCTTTTTTGTTATTGATTAGTGGTCGTTACTGGACCCGAACCTATTGATAAGCCGTAATGCCCCCCAACTACCAACCCACCGAAAAGCCTTTGTTTTAAAGGGTATTATTGTTAACTGGTAAAGCAAGGTCTATTAAGAGTTATCAAAAAGTGAAAATAATTTGTACATATTGATGTACATGGTATTGGGGTGGTTCCTTATATTGCACACGGAATCAAAACCACGTTTGCAATGGCAGCTATCCCGCATTACTACCTACAAGACAAAAACAGCACAGAAACCACATCTATCATTCTCCGTTGGTTCTTAAACGGAACGCGTTTTGTCTATTCAACCCGTCAATCAGTTAAGCCTAACCTTTGGAGCGCGAACAAGGAACGCGTTTTACCCCGTCACCCGGATGCGAAGGCAATTAATAGCTTGTTGGATACGATCGACAAGGCAGCAAAGCAAGCATTTGCCGACCTGGTTAAAGAAAAGGGTGCCGCTTCTCATTCCGATTTGAAGCACCGCCTTGATATTGCGTCGGGGAAGATCAAGGGCACCAATACCTTTTTCAATTTCATTGATCAATTTATCAGGGACAGGGCCACAAGTCCGGACTTTAAAAAATCAACGGTCGAGGTCTACCAGCAGACAAAGAACAAGTTGCAAGAATTTGCCAGCCATTCAGGTAAGCAGGAATTTGATTTTCCCGAGATGGATTACCATTTTTTTCTTCGCCTAAAGGATTATCTACAAAGCGAAGGCCACACCAACAGCTACACCAAAAAGGTAATAGCACGGGTTAAAGTCTTTCTGAATGAAGCAACCCGGCAGAAAATAAACCAGTTCCAAGACTACAAGCTCGCTAAAGTCAAAATTGAGGACGATGAATCAAACGAGATTTATATCAATAAAGAGGAACTAGAGAAGCTTTACCACCTGGATTTATCAGGTAATGAACGAAAGGAGCGAGCCCGCGACCTGTTTTTGATCGGGGCTTATACTGGCTTGCGTTTTAGCGATTATAGCCGACTGACTACCGACCATGTAAAGGAAATTGAGGGTTACCCCGTGATCAGGATAGTAGCCAAAAAGACGAAAGACGAGCTTGTTATCCCGCTGCACCCCTACGTTAAGTCCATTCTTGCGAAATACGACGGAGCCGCGCCGAAGATTACCGACGTTGAACTTAATCGGGTTATCAAGCAGGTAGGCAAGGAAAGCGGACTGTTTGACGAAAAGATCAATTTTAAGCGCCACGAGGGGGGCGAATTGCAGGTTAGGCAGGTTCCCCGCTGGGAGATGATCAAGACCCACACGGGCCGCCGTAGCTTCGCCACAAACGCCTATTTGGATGGATGGTCAAGTATTGCAATAATGAAGATCACCGGCCACAATACCGAAACCAATTTTATGAAGTATATCCGCGTGACTAAAGAGCAAAACGCGGTTGCAATTTCCAAGCACGAAGCCTATAAGCTTTCGCCTGAAAACGCGAAGGTTCACGAGCTTACCGTCCTGGCAAAACAAAACGCTGAAAAATGGGGCTTGACCGCTAAGGAACTGGAAGTTCTGGAAGGGATACGGGCCAAAATTAACAAGGCAACTACCAGCAGTCCGTTGAGGATTGCGAAATAATCAAAATCTACCGAACCGGCTACTTTCGACGGGAACCGGCCGGTAGATATTCCTAACAATAAAGAATTTCACAAGGTATGAAAAACCTAACCAGCCTTCCAACGGATAAGGCATTTTTTGACAATTACGCACCGCTGGCCAAATCAGTCACCGCCGCAGGGTTCTTTAGCCAATTGGTCTCGGGCCTGACCGAAGTCGGTATCATCTTCACCGGCTGCCAGCAGGGATTTAAGCCGCTAAACCTGGGAGCCGCCGGGGTGATCCTTTCCGCCGCCGTCGCTTGCCTGGCTACCGCTGTTATTGAGGTAGGACTGAGAAAGACGGCACCGGTTGCGGTAGATAGTATCTTGTTTCGCCGCTGGTCCGGTCTGCACCTACCGATCAGTATCTTTGTTTGGTTGCTGGCCGTGGTCCTGATGGCAACGTCTGGCTATCTTTCCTTCTCCAATAGTTCCGTAATTGTGGACAACTTCACGCCCGAAGCTGAGCAAGGAACGACCGACGCCGCCGACAGTACCAAAAACGCCGCCACCGCTTACCAGGCGTCCACCTTCACCGCCGACAGTACAATGATTGCGGCCGCCTACGATACCAGGGCCACGGCCACCGCTACCGCGTTTGATGGGAGGATCCGGGCGCAAGACGAAAAGCTGAGAAGCTACGAAAGCAAAGAAGCCCGGACGGGTAAAAGCTACGCCGGGCAAAAGGACAAGGTAAGGCAAGACCGGGCCAACCTGGAAGCGGAAAAGGCCGGGCAACTTGCGGACCTTGCCAGTGCTAAAGCCGTTGACCTGGCAGAAGCCCGGAAAGCTTACCATGAGGGCACCACAGCCGCCGTCGCTGACTACAAAGCACAGGCCGCCGAAGTCAAAGCGGCAAACGAAAAGGCCGAAGCCGAACGCCTGGCAACGGTCAACAATTACGGTGGTGGGCTGGGCTGGTTCACAGTCGTTTGTCTCGGTATCTTCATTATCTCGGTTATCCTGGATCGCATTTACCGCAAGGGTAGCGGAATTGTTGAGACGATTCAAATAGAATCCTACGACTTTAGGCCGGGCGCAATTTCCGAAGGGCTGTCAGCGATCCGGGAACGGGTTAATCAGTTCCTCCACAGTCGTATCACCGCATTCGCTGACCGGACGGCACCGGCACCACTACCGCCGCAACCGGGGGCCGCGTATGACCTGACCGAAGCACTTCAGCACGTGACAATTCAATTGGTGGTAGATCACCAGGGGAACGACCAAAACAGGGTGCTAAGGATCGCAGCCAAGACGCCGCCGGAACAACTACCGCCACCAGGGCGAAGGATAGGATTCCACCAGGGGGGCACGAGCTCGGCCACCGCCGGGCCGGTGATGCAAGCCACGACGCAACCACTAAACGCCGTGCCCCCTTTATACGCCACCAACCACCAACCACGGGCCACGAAAAACCAACCACCAACCACAACCACCGATGCCTACCAGGATGCAGACCTACGGCACGCATTGCAGGAACTTAAGAAGTACAAAAAGCGGGTAGGTAGCCACCAACAAAAAGCCATTGTCGAAGAACGCAAGACGGGCAAAGTTTGCAAGCGTACCACCGACGCAATACAAAATAATTCGGGGTGGGTAAGCCATTATGAAGCGGTGATTAATAACCTGAAAAGCGGCAAAGCATGAAGATCCTAAAAATAGCCGTTGAGGTGCGGACCGATCACCAGGGGGATACCTGGTTCCATGTGGCCGTAAAGGTTGAATCAGCACCAGGATTCTACAAAGTGTACTGGTCCCACCTGGACAACTACCCAACCATCACCGACGCCGAACGGATAGCCCGCACCGGCCGCAAGGTCACCGACCGAGACAACGCCGAACGCCTGACCGGGATCACCTTACTGATGGAATTTGAAGCCTAATTTTACCGCCTAAATTTTTCTAATATGAACCTAAAAGACAATTATACGCACCTTGAGTTATTGATAAAGGAGCGTGACCGGCTGCAATTGCTGGTAGACAAACAGCAGCGCGATATGTACGGGCAAATAAAGTTACTACTCGCTGAGCGTGACCGCTTGCAACTACTCGTAGACGAAAAACAACGGGCCGAAGCTGGACAAATGAAGTGATCCGGGCCGATGCGGTGGGGGTGGTCCTGGTGATTGCCCCCACCTAAATAAACAGTCAATCAATAAAAACCTAGATATGAAACCTGACGGACTACTGACCGAAAAGAACTATACCGAACTAGTACGGAGCTTGCAAAACGAACAAGACCGAAGCGTCTTTTTACTGAATTGTGAACGGGAATACCTGGAAACCAATCCACGGTTTTATGACTGGCTGATTAAGGCAATTGATAAAGCGATGTATCCTCATTGGAACCTACTCAATAATTTGCTTTTGGCGAACCCTGGAAACCCTGACCTATCGGAATACAATATTCCCCGCCTACAAGCCCTAAAGCAGATAAAAGAGATTGCCCAAATCAATAGGGGGAAATTAGATCAGGTAGCCAAAAGGGAAGCGGCCGAAGATCACCCCGCCGCCGTCACCCTGGAAACCATTACCCACTTGGAAAGGGCTTTGTGCTATTTTTATAGGTCAATGACGGGTAGCTATTCATTATTGACGAAAAATGAAACCAGGGCTTTTAGGGAAATTACTGATAAGCACGGAGGGAAGCCCGAAGCCTTTAGGAACCAGTATCAGAAAGTAAAAAACAGGGTGGACCGTATCAACGGGGCAAACAATGAAGCCCGGATAAGAAAAATATTGCCATTGTTGAAGGACTACCCCGAAGCCCTACAAATGGCTGAAAATGAATTGAATGAGATAATGAACCCTAAGAGCAGGAAATAATAAGTTGAAAATTTACACCCGGTTTAAACCCGGTTTAACCCTGCCACAGCCCCGTATCATTGCAGTATCAATAACGAAAACAACCAAAAACAGATTTATGAATAACCCATTTGAACTATTAGCCGCGAAGCTGGACAAGATCGAAAATCTGTTAACCTGGATCGCAGAACGGCCGGAACAAGAAGAAACGGAGCAGGAAAGACTACTGGACAAAAAACAGGCCGCCAAAGTCCTGGGGGTAAGTGTATCCACCATTGACAATATGCGCCGGGACGGATTTTTGACCCCGTACCGATTCGGGAAGGCCGTCCGGTTTAAGCTCTCCGATCTGTACGAATTGACTGAGAAGCGGAAAGCCAGTTAAGAATAAATCAGGGTAGCACCGGCCAAGGGTTTTCGACGTTCCCGCGTCCGGTGCAACTCACTATACATGCGAGCGCAAGACGGGTAAAGTAGGCATAACCAAGTTGTTTGTAAGTCCTACACCCGTTATTAGTTGGGCACGCTGGCAGTAGATTGCATTATAAAAACGTCGATGTATTGACGGCCGTCACGATGGCCACCACAACAAAAAGCAAGGCCGCAAGGCCACACAACAAAAGGCATATTAAAAACCGTCCGTAGCGAGCATTAAAAAAGCCCGCAGGAACTAGTAATTCCATACGGGCAAAAATTCTATCGTAATGTGCGTACACACCACAACAAAAAGCCCTACAAAGGTAGGTGAAAAAAATGATCACGAAAAGGATTTTGTCACATTGACCGACTATAAGTCAACCGTCGGTCAACTCTACAAGTGGTCTATTTCGGTAGATTGGTTTGAAGTCTACACACTGGGGTTCTTGTTTGCATCCGGCACCGATGCACCACCGAAGCGGGCAGCCATGACCACCAGGTCGGGAAAGCAGATAGAACTAATCCAGATACAAAAAGGGGCCGGACATTGGCAGTACTTGTATCACTTGCAATTTAAGGGGGAGCCGGAACCGTTCGCCCAAATAGTTACACTACCAAGAAAAGGTAACGTCCTGGACCCGGCCGCTTCGCAGATCAAAGTAATGAATCATTATCTATACCGGGACGGGTGGGAGAAATTATTTAATGAGGTCGTAGTCGCTTTGTCCGTTCGTGTAAAAAGCATCACCCGTTTAGATATTGCGGTTGACAGCACCAACGATTTACTAGAGATTTATTCTAGGTTCCTTACCGGTGAAATTGAAGCCAAAGGGCGGGACGTGGCGAATGATTCGCGCAACATTGGGCGCAAGCTGGATTTATATCACTGGGGTAGTTCAAAGTCAAATAAACATGCTAAGGGCTACCGAAAGGGCGAGATAGTAGAAGGGGAAAGCAAAAATTATATTATTGAATCCTGGGTTGATAGGGGGGTGATCGAACCGGATGACCCGCAAGCCAAAGAACGGAATTATAGAAAGGTGACCCGGTTTGAATTGACCCTGAAAAGCGAAGCTTGTAAGCTAATGTTAGACGAGGAAACCGGTGAACTAGGTTTGGATATTTCCCGCCTTGGTGATCCGTCTTACCTGGCTGGATTGTTACGGGCTGGCTTGGATGGGTGGTTTACTTTCTTGATCCCTTCCGAGACTGACAAAAACCGTAGCCGTTGGGCCGAAGTACCATTCATTGACTTTGAAGCCCTGGAAGCTTGTCCGATTGTCAGGCTAACCAAAACCCGTAGTTCTTCGCAAATATGGCGGGCAAAGCAAGCCACAAAAAAGCTACTGATTGATGCTAATGACGGCGGCTACCTAAAGGATGCTTGCCGCGAATTTTTGCAGGAACGCGGTACCGTAGAGATTGACGGCGAACGCCTGGAATTAATTACAAAGGCCGCTATTGCTCACCTAGAAAACAACTGGCATTATAAAGTCCCTGACGAGCTTGTGCGGGGAATGCTACACTCGGTTTTTAATGATGGCTTGCTCAATGGCGTACTGAAGGGGGTTGCTACCGAATTTGGGGAAGATATTCCGTTATTCATTGCGGGCCAAATGGCTAGGGAGCACCATATTTTGCCTTGGTTCCACCGTCAAGCATACGGAGAAAGTGTAGCCCTGGGGAATAAGTTGGTGAGGGAAACCGGAAAGCGGATCACCAGGGAAAGCCCAACCCCTAAAGCCGTAGCGGTATGACCGATTTTAAAGCCCTACAAACGACGCAAAAGGGCGATATAGGGGAAAGGATAGTACTAGGGCTGCTAAAGGGCTGGGGGTTCCGTGTGTATCATCCGGGGGAAGGATCGCACCCGGTCGACTTCTTAGCAATTGACCGGGCCGGGCAACTTACCGCCATTGACGTTAAGACCTACCCACGCCTGTTTAGTCGGGACCAAACCGGGATCGACCTGGCCGATTACCGAAGCTATACCAGGCTATCAAAGACCCTACAAGCGCCGGTTAAGCTATTCTTTGTGGACGAGGTAGAGCGGACAGTGTACGGGCAACGCCTGGACGAGCTGAGCCACTACAGAACGGAACGCAACGGAAAGGTATATTTTCCCCTATCGCAAATGGTTGTGGCAAAGTCGCTGACCGACGCCGAAGTAATGGAGCTCACCACCTTGTCCAATGTGAACTACTCTAACTACAATACGGTACCGCGTTACTTCACTAGCAGCACGGGGACGGGCGAAGATGGGGGGGTACGGGGGTGCAATCCCTGTTGATACTAAGCTGTATGCCTCGCAGCCCCGCACCGCTATTTCACACACCAACTTTGCCCCCTTTGCGTCATTTGTACACTAAGCCCCCCTATCATTGTGGTAGGGGCTTTGTTTGTAATGGAGAAGGGAAAATCTTATCTTTGATCCTATTCAGCCGTACACCTGGTTTTGATTCCAAAAAAAACTGTCAAGGGTGTACGGTTATTTTTTGCCCAATTGACCTTTTGATCAGAAAGTGTACCTTATAGTGTACATTGATGTATAAAAAAAGAAGCGCAACGAATTGATTAACAATAAGTTACGCTTTTTCCTTAGTGGTCGTTACTGGATTCGAACCAGTGACCTCCGCCCTGTCAAGGCGGCGCTCTAAACCAACTGAGCTAAACGACCTCTTCTAATGAGCGCCAAAACTATACTTTTTTCTACGCTTGCGCAAACTTGTCGCCAGAAAAAAAAATAAGTAAATAAAAGCTACCCGGGATTTTATTAAATTTAGGCTTCAATACTTCAATGAATAACAATGGAAACCTTTACCGCTTTTTTTGAAAACATGACCAGTCTGCAAAAATTGGGATGGATATTCTTGTGTCTTGCGATCACCTGGCTACTCGAATTTAGTGTCCCGTTGGCCCGGGCCGACTACAAAAAGTGGCGCCATGCCGGTCGAAACCTGGTTTTCTTGTCCACCTCCCTTGTCATCAACCTGCTTTTTGGCCTGGCTACGGTTGGGGTTTTCCTGTGGCTCAGTACCCATCATTTTGGCGTCCTGAACCTCGTCGATCTCAATCCCTGGGTAGAACTGCTGGTTGCCGTTTTAGCCCTCGATTTTGTGGCGCAATGGTTTGCCCACTACCTGCTTCATCGGATCAAATGGATGTGGAAGTTTCACCTGGTTCACCACAGCGACACCATGGTAGATGCCACCACGGGTACCCGGCACCATCCGGGAGACTACCTCATCCGGGAAGTGTTTTCCCTGGCCACCATTGTTGTTTTTGGTATCCCGCTGGGCTTTTACCTGTTTTACCGCATTGCCACTATATTTTTCACTTATTTCACCCACGCCAACATTGCGCTTCCCGATCGGGTTGATAAAGCCCTGAGTTGGGTTTTTGTAACGCCCAATATGCACAAGTTCCATCACCATTTTGAGCGGCCGTGGACGGACACAAACTTCGGGAATATCTTTTCCATCTGGGACCGCCTCATGGGCACCCTGGTTTATGACGATCCCCGTAAGGTGCGTTACGGGGTGGATGTGCTGGATGACAAGCTTGCCGATAACCTGGGCTACCAGTTTAGCGTACCTTTTGATAAGGGGATAAAAACCGATTATTAAAATTGTTTAAAGCATAACACCTATGGCTATTTTCAGTAGTGAGATGAATGGCACCGAAAAGTTTAAAACGATCCGCCTGGGATCGGTAGACAACGGTGCCCGCCCGCAGAACGAGCGCGAATTTTTCAAACGTTACCACCAAGATTTTATAGCGGTTTCCAGCATGGCCAAATCGCATTTTCGCGACGAAGCTACCAGCGACTGGAATGCTTTTGAGCCGACCAATAAACCGGATCTCGTAACCTCCTGGCAGGATTTTCTACAGCGCGCCGGTTTTTTGCCCTATCACCAGGAGAAGGGCATTTTTGGCTACGTGACTTTAGCAGGAACCCGCCTGTTTCAAGAGTACGTACGTACCATTGAGGGAATAGCAGACATTGGTGTGCCCGACGGCATTGTCGGCAGCCGCAGCCGCCAGCACGCTTATCGCTGGGATGAAGCTGGCAAAGTTGCACATTGGTGGACCGGAGAAAATCCGGTGCCATCTAAGGAATACCAAATGTGGATTAAGCTGCTACAGGATGCCAAGGCACACTACCAGGCTCAACCGCATCCGGTTATTACTGCTGTGAAAAATGCGCCGAAGACCGGCGACACCCGCAAAATTGACGATTGGGAGTGGAATCCGGAAGATATACATCTCGTTGGGATTCGCCGCAACCAGGAAAAGGGGGAGGCCAACCGGGGCAATGACGACCTCTTCTTGCTGCTCATTCGCGGACAGGTGTTCAAATTCTACGGCTCTACCGACCCACGACCCGAAACTTCCCGTTCCGACGAATCTTATCTGGTAGAAGGACAGCACAAATACCGGATGGCCTGGCACAAAATTAGTGAGATCAAGAAAGTCTACAAAGCACTCAAGCCCTACACCGGTACGGGGGTAATGGTGGCCCGTGACAAAGACGGTGATGACCGGCTCAGCAATGCGGATATGGCAGCAGGCATTGAAGGACCTAACAATACCATTAATATTCACTGGACCGGCTCCGGCATCTCTAACTACAGCCAGGGGTGCCAGGTGATTGCGGGTTCCAGCTACCTGAACTCGGATAACCAGTTGATCGATTGTTCTGCCTTTGCTTCTTCCCTCTACAATGACCTGTCCAATGGCAAAACCCGGGGGGCTTACAACGTCCTCACTGACCTGGTGCTGGTGTACAGTCCGCTGAACCAAGACGTCGTTTGGTACACCCTGGGGCGTGATGAAGTATTGGACCTGCATCCCGATTTGGGTTCGAACTGGGCGGATGCAATGGTGAAAAACATGCAGGTTTAGCCCACTTTATGTACCAACCACAATTACATGCTACCCAGGTTGCCCGTACGGCTCATTATGCGTTGTTGGGTGAACCTGGCAACCACATCCGCCAACTCTGGATCGTCACGCACGGTTATGGCCAGTTGGCTAAGACCTTTATCCAGCGCTTTGTGCCCATTATGGATGCTCAAACCCTGGTATTGGCACCGGAAGGATTGTCTCGTTTCTACTGGGGAGGATTCTCGGGTCCCCCCGTGGCTTCCTGGATGACCCGCGAAGACCGCCTGGATGAGATTCGCGACTTTGTGACCATGTTGGATCAACTCTACGCTGCGTATGTGCCACTGTGCCACCCCGAGGTAGAAATTATTCTCCTGGGCTTTAGTCAGGGTACAGCCACCCAGGTACGCTGGATCATGCATTCTTTTCCTCGCTTTGATCACTTGCTACTCTGGGCGGGGCAACTGCCCGAAGACCTGGACTACGCGCCGCACCTGCCTTACTTTGCGAACAAAAAACTCTACTGCGCCTACGGAGATGACGATCCATTCGTGACCCCCGAACGATTGGGCGTTATGGAAGGGATCATTGCTGCCAGCCAACTGGATTTTCAGCCTTTCAATTATGCTGGGGAACACAAGGTAGAGACCGCCGCATTAGTGGATTGGAAAGCGCGTTTTTTGGGGTAGCTGATTCGTCCGGGTAAGAAAGCTGATTTTATTGCAGGAATTTAGTCGGCTCTGGATTTTCACTAGCCTAAAGGTTCAAAGTGATACTTTGCTGTCGACCAGAATTCGTCGAGGGCAATTATACGGGGTTTGAAAAAAGAGATCAGTTGTGGCCAATCTGCTTTTTGGAAGATACTCACTGCGGGTAGTATTTGATAGACCTGACTAATGGGTTGTCCCTGGTCGTTGCGGGCGGCTTGTTCCCAGATCCATTCCTCGCCCAATTCTCCGTGGAGTACTGATCTAAGTTCGAGCAGCTGCTCAAAGAACAGGATGCGCAGGTCTGGATTCGGCTGGCTAAAGACGATACCAATGTAGGCTTCCTGTTTATTGGCATCCATGCGGAAGTTCATGCCCTTGAAGCCCGTTCTGTAGTTGATCCAATTCACCTTTTCCCCTTCGGAACCAGGGATGGGGCGCAGGTACTGGCCAAAGGTTGTCCAGAACGCTTTCCGCAATTGGGTGACTTCTTCTTTGGAATACACGTCAGTAAAAAGGTTAAGTCATTTAAAATTTGGGCTTAATGATCGCCATGTAGACAGGGAAGTGGTCGCTGTATCCCCCCAGGTAAGTGTCTCCGGCGAAAGTGCGGAAGGGGTAGCCCATAAAATGGCCCGTTTTCTGCACCAGGTGGTTGGGATTATAAATGTAAGCCTGGTAAAAGCGATAGCCTGCTTGTTCGTTATCCAGCCAGTTGTCGCTGATGACCAACTGGTCGAAAAGGCTCCAGGCGTCGCGGTAGGCCGTGGTGCCAATACCCTGCCGAAAGAAGGACCACATTGGGGAATAAAAACCACCGGGCCGCACCTTGTTTATTTTGCCGGCAGCTTGTAGCACGTCAGCCACGCTGGGAGAAACGGGGTCGTCGTTCAAATCACCCATAATAACGATCTTGGCATTCGGAGCGGCTAGTCGCAGCGAATCGCTCAGGTTTTTACAAATCAATGCTGCAGCATTGCGCAAGGGCGCACTGCGCGCCTCTCCGCCCCGCCGGGAAGGCCAGTGATTCACCATCACGTACAGCTGTTCCCCTTGGTAATCACCACCTACCAGCAGAATATCCCGGGTATAAATCCGACTGTTGTCCGTGGCGTCATAAATCATCACCGGTACCGACCGACTTTCCGCAACGGTGAAATATTTGGGATTGTACAGCAGGCCAACGTCAATACCGCGCCGGTCGGGGCTGTCGTAATGGACAATTTGGTAATTGCGGCTGGCCAGCGCTGGTTGTTTAACGAGGTCCTCGAGGACGCTGCGGTTCTCAATCTCCGCCACCCCCAGTATCGCAACGCCATCCGGGGATAAATCCGCCCCTACTTCGCTGATTACCTGGCTCAGATTGCCCAGTTTGTCGAGGTACATCTCGGTGTCGTAGTGTTTGGGGCCAGCAGGCGTAAACTCGGTGTCATTAACGTCTGGGGTATCAATGGTATCGAACAGGTTTTCCAGGTTGTAAAAACCCAGCAGACCAATTTGGTAAGCGTGTTCCTGGGCGCTAGCCGTAGTCTGGAGGTAAAAAAGGGAAACGAAAACCAAGCAAATACGCAATTGAAGACCCATATTGGAGGAAATTTTACAAACGGTGTATTGTTGAGACGTAAACTACGCGGCAAAGTTCCACATTTTGGCATACAACTGCCTTTAACTTTATGTTAATTCTTGGTATAAATATTTTTTAAGCGCGAATGAATCGCTTACCTTTGCAGCGCTTTTTCACTCAAAAGTTTATATGACACAGACGAGCACCTTCGTGGTAAAAACCACTTTCGCCTTTCTGCTCTTAATTTGTCTGCCCTTAACTTTAGCAACTGCCCAAACCGTTATTACGGGTACTGTAATCGACGACCTTACCGACGAACCACTCGCAGGAGTGGAGGTGCGTGCATTGTCGGTCTTCGGTGCCACTAATGCTGTTGGTGCATTTGAGTTAAGAGTCGGCATCCCGGCAGGAGAGGCCCTTCATTTATCGGTAGGCATTGAAGGCTACCAAACCTACGAAACCGACCTGGTCGGCAATGACTCCGGACAGATTGACCTGGGGACCATTCGCCTGCAAGCTGCCGTTGGTTTGAACCAGACCATTCTGGACGAATTGATCCCCTCCATTTCTTTGGCGGATGGGGATCTGGATGCCAACGGTGGCGGTTCCCAGAACATTTCCGGGGTGCTATCGGCTTCCCGCGATGTGTTTGTTTCTGCTGCGGCCTTTACCTTTGGCCAGGCCCGATTCAACATCCGCGGCTACGATGCCCGCTACACATCCGTACTCATCAACGGTCTTCCGGTCAATGACCTGGAAACAGGCAACGTTTTCTTCAATCACTGGGGTGGCCTCAACGACGTCTTCCGCAACCGGACCAATACGATTGGCCTGGGCGCTTCGACGTTTGCCTACGGTGGAGTAGGGGGGGCTTCAACGGTTGATACCCGTGCCAGTACCCAGCGCAAGGGACTCAACGTGTCTTACGCACTTTCCAACCGGACTTACCGCAACCGCGTCATGGCTACCTACAATACGGGGATGTTGGCCAGTGGTTGGGCATTCAGTGCTTCGGCTTCGCGCCGTTGGGCTGACGAAGGTTACGTGGCAGGAACTTTTTATGATGCCTATTCTTATTTTCTGTCCGTTGACCGGCAACTGGCAAAAAACAACGTCCTGAACCTGACGGTTTACGGTGCACCCATCAAGCGGGGGAAAATTTCTGGGGCCACCCAGGAAACCTACGACTTGGCCGGCACCAACTTCTACAACGCCAACTGGGGTTACCAGGAAGGTAAAAAGCGCAATTCACGGGTACAGAACATCAACCAACCCGTGGTGATGCTGCGCAACGATTGGGCGCTTTCCGATAAATTGGCACTAACGACTTCCCTGGGCTTCCAGACCGGACGCACGGGTAATACGGCCCTGGATTGGTACAACGCGCCCGACCCACGCCCCAATTATTACCGAAGATTACCGAGCTATTTCGAAGGAGACACCCGCACCGAGATTGAACAGCTCTGGGAAGACAATCCCGAGATCATTGGGCAAATCGATTGGGATCAAATCTACCAGGCCAACTACAATGGCTTCCAGACGATAGAGAACGCCGATGGCATTGCCGGAAATACCGTCAGCGGATTGCGTTCCCAGTACGTCATTGAAGACCGTCGGACCGACCTCTCCCGGGCTACGGCTAATACCGTGTTGGAAGCTTTTCTTAGCGACCACCTCACCATGCAGTTCGGGTTGACTTACAGCGACCAGACCACCGCCAATTACAAACTAGTGGACGACCTGTTGGGTGGCGATTTTTACCTGAACGTGGATAAGTTTGCTGAATTTGACAGTTCGGGCATCTTCACCGAGAACAATCTTGCGGTGCCCAATGAAATTCTGCGGGAAGGTGATCGCTTCGGGTATGATTACGATTTACACATCCAGCAGACCAATGCCTGGACCCAGGCCAACTTTCGCTTTCCTAAGGTCGACTTTTTCCTGGCAGGTAGCATTGGTCAGTCTAAGTACTGGCGGGATGGCAAAGTCGCCAATGGGAAATTCCCGGACAGCAGCTTCGGTGAAAGCGAAAAATTGTCTTTTACCGAAGTGGGGGCCAAAGGTGGCTTGACCTATAAAATCAATGGCCGGAATTACCTGCTGGTTAACGCGGCTTACCAAACCAAAGCACCTTACACCCAGGATGCCTTTACCAGTCCGCGTACGCGAAACCAGGTCGTCAGCAACCTGACGGAGGAAAAAATCTTGTCGTTGGAAGGCGGATACTTGTTGCGCTCGCCTAAATTTAAGGCGCGCGCCATGGGTTATCTGACCCGCTTTGAGGACCAGATTTTCAACCGGAGTTTATTCCTGGATCGGGTGGTACAAAATGCGGCCGGTACGAGCGGCGGTTTTGTCAACTACATTATGCAAGGTATCAACAGCCAGCATGCTGGCCTGGAGTTGGCCGTCGAGGTAAATGTAACGCCTGCCCTACGCGCTACGGCCGTGGCGGCCATTGGCCAGTACATTTATACCAACCGGCCCACTGCAACCATCTATTTGGACCAATTGGCGGAAGAGGTTGTTAAGCACACCGTTTACATCGATAATTACAATGTAGCCGGATCAGCCAACGAAGCCTACACTTTTGGACTGAACT
Organism: Bacteroidota bacterium; assembly: GCA_003045895.1. GTDB lineage: Bacteria > Bacteroidota > Bacteroidia > Chitinophagales > Saprospiraceae > Lewinella. The sequence goes on along the minus strand of PZPC01000053.1, from coordinate 21,673 downwards.
ACACGGGGAGCAATTTTTGGTTTGCCAACCTGAACTTCAACTACTTTGCGGGCACCTGGCTGGACTTTTTCCCGGAAAGACGAACTACCGAAGCCGTTTCTTACGTCTCCGATCCGACCATCATCCAAGAGGTAGTTACCCCCGACAGTGAACTTTGGAATAGTATTCTCGACCAGGAACGCACCCCCAGTGCTTTTACCATGGATTTCTTTGGCGGCAAGTCCTGGAAGATTAACAACGTTTTTCTGCTTTTGAACGTAGGCGTCAACAACCTGCTGGATAAAAAGGATTTTCGCACCGGCGGCTACGAGCAGTTCCGCTTTGATTTCGACACCAAAGATGTCAACCGTTTCCCCAACAATTACTTCTACAGTTTTGGGCGCAATTATTTTGTGAGCCTGACCTTCAGAATGTAATATTGATTATTTAAAATTCGCTACCATGCAATTCAAATATTTATTTTCCTTCCTGTTTTTTGCGATTTTAGGACTCACCTTTTCCGGCTGTGTCGATCAGGCTTTTGACGAGCCACCCGTGCGGGGCTTACCCACGCTAACGGCAAATGCAACCATTGCTCAGGTTCGTGATTTACATACACTTGGTAGCAATCCTACTGAAATTACGGAAGATTGGATCATCGCCGGCTTAGTTGTTGCCGATGATGAAAGCGGTAATTTATACCAAAACCTGGTGATTGAAGACGCTTCCGCTGGCATTGTCATCCGTTTGGGTTCTGCCGGATTGTTTGCGTTGTACCCCGTTGGAACGGAGCTGTTTGTCAAAGTAAAAGGGCTGTACGTCAACGATTACAACAACCTCTACCAAATCACCGGCGACGCCAGTGGAGCAGTAATTGCTGGTCCGTTAATTAGCCAGTACCTGGTGGCGGGTGAGAAAAAGGAAGTAATGCCTACGCCTACCACCTTGAACGAGGTACTCAACAACCCTACTGTTTTTAAGAATTTACTCAGTCGGTTGATTATACTCGAGGATATCCAGTTTGCCGATGTAGACCTGGGAGCTACCTATGCCGTTGCCGGCGGAGGTTCTGGCCGCAACCGGACCCTGGAGGATTGTTCGGGTAATGCGGTAGTGGTTCGCAACAGTGATTTTGCTGATTTTGCGGGCGAACCGATACCGGCAGGTAACGGAACGCTAACGGCCATTTTATCGGTATTCGGTACAACCGTACAGCTGACCCTACGCAATACCGATGATGTACAATTTACGGGCACCCGTTGTGGCACGGGCCCTATCGGTGGTGATTTGGTTTCCATCCAGTCCCTTCGCGCGGCCTTCGCGGGCGGCCAAAATGCCGGCCCTGACAACAGTAAAATTCGGGGAGTCGTCATCAGTGACCTGGCCAATGGCAACTTCAATTCCCGCAACATCGTCATCCAGGACGGTACGGCGGGCATCCTGGTACGGTTTACGGGTAACCACAGTTTCGCCCTGGGCCAGGAACTGGAAATTACGGTGAGCGGCCAGGAAATGAGTGAGTTCAATGGTTTGTTGCAATTGAACAATGTACCCCTCGGCAACGCTGCATCCCAAGGCAACGGCACCCTTCCGGAGCCACGCGTAGCCACGGTGGCCGAACTGCTGGCCAATGGGAATGCCTGGGAATCTACCCTCGTTCGCATTACCAATGCGACGCTTAATGGTGGCCCTACCTACGGCGATGGTTTTACCGTAGCCGATGGCACGGGTAGCATTCCTACCTTCACTTTTTTCAGTGCTTCTTTTTCGGGCACCCCCATCCCCACTACGGTGGGTACGCTGACGGCTATTCTGTCTGATTTTAATGGCCTGCAACTGAACATGCGTAACATTGGAGACGCCGACTTCATGGGTGGCAGTGGTGGCGATCCTACGGCGATCACTGCGGCGGAGTTGCGTACCCTCTTTGCGGATGGTGGCAGTACCGTTCCGGCAGCCCGGTTGCTGCGTGGTATTGTTACCTCAGATGCCGGCAACGGTAACCTTACGGGACGCAACCTGGTGATCCAGGATGCCACCGGCGGTATGACGGTGCGCTTTACGGCCAACCACGTTTTTACGCTGGGTGAAGAGATCGAGATCAATGTTTCTGGTATGGAATTGAGTGAGTTCAACGGCCTTTTGCAGCTGAACAACGTGCCTAACGCCAACGCCGTTTCCTACGGACCGGGTACCTTGCCAACACCACGTGTCGCAACGATTCGACAGGTGCTTGACAACCTGGAAGCCTGGGAATCTACACTGGTGAAAATCGTTGATGTGAGTATGCCGGAGGGAGGAACCTACAACGGATCCAAAATCCTGGAAGATGATACAGCACAAATAGCCTTGTTTACCCGTACAGCTGCTACCTTTTCGGGTGCGACTGTCCCTACCGGGCAATTTACGATAGTGGGTATTGTTGCCCAGTTTACGGAAGCACAATTGATCATCCGTAACCTGAACGATATTCAATAATAATAACCTGATAAAAGGCAAAACAACATGGCCTTACAGGTGGTTTAAGACGTGCAACTGGTGTCAGACGGTACCAGTTGCACGTTTTTAATTAGATACGTTGGCAATTTTCGAGCTAAACTACAGCTATGTCTTCCGTAAACAACCCGATTTTTAGGTTTCAACAATTCGAAATTGCCCAGGACCAGTGCGCTATGAAAGTGGGTACCGACGGGGTTTTACTTGGTGCCTGGGTACCTACCAGCGGCGCGGAACGCATATTGGATATCGGTACAGGAACGGGGCTGATAGCATTGATGCTGGCCCAGCGACAGGACAACGCCACGGTTACCGGTGTTGAGATAGACGAACGGGCTGCCCAACAGGCTACCGAAAATGCCAGGCAAAGCCCCTTTACCGAACGGGTAACCATCCTTGCCCAATCGTTGCAGGATTTTGCCCGTTCGACGACGGAGCAATTCGATTTAATCGTCAGTAATCCACCTTTTTTTTCCGGGGGGGTACTTTCTGATCACCAGGAAAGGGCCAGTGTCCGGCACACGGTCAAGCTATCGCACCAGGATTTGCTACGTAGTGCGCAGCGATTGCTTAGCCCGGAGGGGCACTTCTGCTTAATACTACCCTGGCTGGAAGGCTTGCGTTTTCAGGAGTTGGCTGCTTCTTACCATTTCTATACCACCCTGCGGTGCAACGTTATTCCCAGGCCGGGGAAGCAGCCCAACCGCTTGCTGTTAGCGTTTGCACAAATTGAAGTACCGGTAAGAGAGTACAGCCTCACCATTTACCAAAACGAAGAGGGAAGTGCCCGTAGCCAGGAATTCGTCAGCCTTACGGAATCATTTTATCTTCCGAATGGCTGAAACAAAAGGTAAGAGATAATTAGATGGCCAAAATTTCTGCCATCCTTACCAGGTTCTGGTTCGGCTTTTTTTCTTTGGTAATGGCATCGTAGAATGAAGTAAAGACTACTTCATTGTTGACCAATCCTACCATTTCGTTTTTGTGCCCCTCAATGAGCCCTTCGACGGCGCCAAAGCCCAGCCGGCTAGCTAACAACCGGTCTAATGCTGATGGGGAGCCACCTCTTTGCATGTGGCCAATGATCGTTACTTTGGTATCGTAAAAATCGATGGCCTCGTTCACCTGGCGAGCTATTTCGTGGGTAGTACCCAGCTTATTACCTTCGGCCACGACAACGATACCAAACATCTTTTTCCGCTTCACTCCCAGACGCAGCAATTCAATCAGGCGATCCATACTCGTGTCTACTTCGGGGATGAGTACATTACCCGCACCACTGGCAATGCCGGTACTCAAAGCGATAAAGCCAGAGTTACGCCCCATGACTTCAACGAAGAAGAGCCGGTTGTGGGAATCCGCGGTATCGCGAATTTTGTCCAAAGCTTGAACCGCCGTATTGACTGCGGTGTCAAAACCAATGGTATAATCTGTCCCGTAAAGGTCATTGTCAATTGTACCCGGGACACCGATAATGGGGATGTTGTATTCTTCGGAAAAAACCTGGGCGCCAGTGAAGGTTCCGTTGCCACCAATAGCGATACAGGCGTCTACATCAAAAGCCTGCAGCGCTTCGTACGCACTACGCCGGCCTTCGGCAGTCATGAAACGTTGGCTACGGGCCGTTTTCAGGATCGTTCCGCCGCGGTAGATGATGTTTCCCACGTCGCGAATATCCAGGCGGCGCATATCACCATCAATCATGCCTTCGTAGCCGTTGTTTATGCCAAAAATGTGCATTTTATGGTGAGCTGCCGTACGGACAACCGCACGGATAGCAGCATTCATGCCTGGAGCATCACCTCCGGAAGTAAAAACAGCAATTCGTTTGATTAAATTACTGGCCATATTTGGGGTGGTTTAATGAACAAACTCTCGGTGGTATTCGACCAACCGATCAATGGGTTGTTTGATAAAGATGCCGGCGTGCATAGCGCGTTCGGTCAGGACGATCTTCAGCATATCCTGAAACACAAAAGCGATGGATCCGATAAAATGCACCGGCAAACGCATGTGGCCTTCGTATTTGCGTACGTGTCGGTCAATGAATTCTGCAAATGACCGGTAAAGGATACGCTGGATAAAAGGATGGTAGGTGTGTTCGGACATGAAGCGGGTAAAAGAGGCCAGGTATACATTGGGCGGCTCACCATTATAAACGGTGTCCAGAATGGTTTGTTTGCCCCCGCCAATGAAGGTCTCAAATTTATCCAGCAAGTCTTTTGGCATTTCCCGGTAGAAATAATGACGGATCAATTTTTTCCCCAGATGGGTACCGCTGCCTTCGTCGCCGCAAAGATAACCCAGATTGGTGACATTATCCCGAACATCAATACCGTCGTACAAACAGGTATTGGAACCCGTGCCAATGATACAGGAAATTCCCGGTTCGCGGCCACAGGTTGCCCGGGCCGCAGCTAGTAAATCGTGGTGTACTTCAATGGAGGCGTTGGGGAAGACCTGCTTTAATCCTTCCGCGACCACTGCGTTGCGGCTCTTGTCCCAACACCCTGCACCGTAAAAGTAGATTTCTGCTTCTTGTTGGAGGTCAATGATACCTTTGAATTCTTTCTGGATTTCACTTCCAATGAATTCGCTGGAATGAAAAACCGGATTGAAACCGATGGTGTGGAGCATCATCTCCTGGTGAGGAGCCAGAAACTTCCAGTCGGCTTTAGTGGATCCGCTATCAACAATTATTTTCATGGCCACACAAAATTAAGTCGCGCAAAAGTAGTGTAAAAATTACACTAAGCTATTGTTTTTCGGGAGTAAAGCTAAGACTGATTATTTTATCCACCAAGCTTAATTCTTGTCAGCAACGGTTTGGCTTATGAATAAGGGTGATAAGCAGGACTTAGCAAATAATATTTTTTACATTGGTGGCAAAAACATGAGCAGCCTGGTCAAAGCGATAAATCAGCTAAACGAATGGACGGGTAGGGCGGTATCCTGGTTGACCTTGGTATTGGTCGTGCTGGTGTTCGTGAATGTATTTTTACGCTATGTTTTTAACTTACCGCTGGCCTGGTCCAAGGAACTGGAGTGGCATTGCTTTGCCCTGATTTTTTTGCTCGGTGCGGGCTATAGTCTTAAATACGACCGGCACGTGCGCGTAGATCTGTTCTACGAAAAAATGTCATCAACGGATAAAGCCAGCGTAGACCGTTGGGGAACCCTCTTGTTCCTTATTCCGTGGTGCGTTGTCTTGTTTTACACGGGCTGGCGTTCGGCCAGTGCTGCTTTCCAGATGGGGGAGCGGTCTACCGAAGCCAGCGGACTGCCCAACCTCTGGCTCATTCAGTTCGCTATTCCGCTGGGGATGCTGTTGCTGTTGTTGCAAGGGATATGCCTTTTATTTAAATCACCAGAAAATGATCAACACTCAAATAAATAACCTGTTATGGAAATTCTGGCCTTGCTGTTGTTCGTCAGCATTTTCGTACTTATACTTTACGGGTATCCGGTAGCTTTCACGTTAGGTGGTTTGTCGCTCATCTATGCGTTTTGTTTTTTACCGGTTTCGGTGCTGAACCTGTTGCCAATTCGAATTTTGGGGATTATGTCCAAGGAGGAATTGATGGCCGTACCCCTTTTTGTGTTCATGGGCATTATGCTCGAAAAATCGGGTCTGGCGAGTCGTCTGCTGGAAACCATGGCGCTGTTGTTTGGGCGTATTCCCGGCGGATTGGCTATTGCGGTAGTCATTGTCGGTGCCCTGTTAGCAGCGAGTACGGGTATAGTCGGGGCCACGGTAGTGACCATGGGCCTTATCAGTCTGCCTACCATGTTGCGGCGGGGGTACCGTATCGAACTGGCAACGGGTACGATTGCAGCTTCCGGAACCCTGGGGCAAATTATTCCACCGTCCATCGTATTGATTTTACTGGGAAGTGTACTCAATGTCAGTATCGGCCAACTGTTTGCCGCTGCGCTTTTGCCAGGGTTATTGTTGGTGGTAGCCTACATGTTGTATGTGTTTATCTACGCGCGGCTACGGCCCCACGAGGCGCCCGCTATGCCCGCGGCAGAAGTAGCGGCATTCCATGCCAACAATTACTGGAGTAGGCTCTTCAAAGCCTTCTTTTTGCCCCTGTTGTTGATCATTACCGTACTTGGCTCTATTCTGGCGGGTATTGCTTCGCCTACTGAAGCAGCGGCCGTGGGGGCCGTGGGGGCTATGCTGCTAACGGTGTTGGAGAAGAAGTGGAGTTACCAGGTCCTCACCGCCGTGATGCGCGAAACCACCCACCTGACGAGCATGGTCTTCCTGATCTTGCTGGGGGCCACTACCTTCTCACTTGTTTTTCGGGAATTGGGTGGAGATCGCTACCTCGTGTCGCTGATCGAACAGGCGAACCTGTCCGTCTACGGCTTCCTGGCCCTGGTGATGTTGTTGATTTTTCTGGCAGGTTTCTTTATTGATTTCATTGAGATCATCTTCATTATCGTACCCGTAGTGGCGCCGATCTTTCAGGCCATGGGCGTCGACCTCATCTGGCTGGGCATCCTGATCGCGCTGAACCTGCAGACTTCCTTCCTGACGCCGCCGTTTGGGTTCTCTTTGTTTTACCTCAAGGGGGTCGCTCCGCCCGAAGTTACCACCGGGCACTTGTACCGGGGGATTGTTCCGTTCATCCTTATCCAATTGGCCGTCTTGTTGCTGGTCATCCTGTTTCCCGAGATGTTGAGCTGGATAAAGTTGGGGTAATTGACACCGTCTAGAGACAATAATCAATTGTTAATTGTTTTTACTCAGATAAAAATTTCTTTTTATTTTAATTCAAAAATAAAACTTTACAAAGTCCCACAGAACCCTTCGAATCAACCTGATCTAACTCATTCCACCTGCAAATCGTCGTAGAACCGCTTCTCGGTAATGGCCGCATAGTTAAATGCCTGGCGCTGATAAGCCTGAAAGGAAGCGTATACCTTGGCCGAGAAAGGATCGCTGTCGACCAAATCCTGGATGACCTGGTGGGTCAGGCGCCGGAATTCCGCCAGAACGGACTGGGGGAACTGCCGCAATTGAATACCCTTTTCTACGAGTACATTAAGCGCTTCAGCGTTGCGTTTTTCCATTTCCATCCAGCACCACAGGTGGGTATGGTAGGAGGCAGATCGCATGATCACCTTTAAGTCAGGCGAAAGCAGGTTGTATTTTTCTTTGTTGATAAAAAACTCCAGGGCGGTACCGGGTTCGTGCCAACCGGGCGTGTAGTAGTATTTGGCAATCTCATTGAACCCCATGAGCGTATCGTGGTAAGGCCCCAGCCATTCGGTTGCATCGATGACGCCGCGTTCCAGGTTAGTGTACAACTCACTGCCCGCCATGGTTACCTGGGCTCCACCAGCGGCGTTGAAGACTGTACCACCTAAACCCGGTATCCGCATTTTCAACCCTTGAATATCTTTAATCGAGTTGATCTCGCGGTTGAACCAACCGCCCATCTGTACGCCCGTATTGCCGCCCAGAAAAGGAACCAGGTTGTACTGGTCGTAAAGCTCCTGCCACAATTCCAGCCCGCCACCATTCATGATCCAGCCGGTATGCTGAGCTGCATTCATGCCAAAAGGAACGGTGGCGAAAAACTGCGCGGCCGGAGCGATGCCCGCCCAGTAGTAGCCCGCACCTGAGCCGAGCTCCGCGCCACCGGTTCTGACGGTCTCAAAGGCCTTGAGGGGCGGCGCTAACTCACCACCGCCGTACACGGTGATCTTGATCCGCCCCGCCGACATCTCGTTGATCAGGCGGGCAAACATTTTGCAAGCTTCGTCCAATACCGGAAAATTCGGCGGCCAGGTGGTGGTCATTTTCCATTCGTAGCGCTCGCCCGAGGCGAGGGTAGGGGAGCCGCCGCCCTGCTGGGCCTGGCTCTCGCCGGTAAGCAGGCGCAGGGCAATGGGTAATGAAATGGTGCCTAAGGCCAATGCCTTGAAAATATTTCTGCGGGTAGTAGCCGACATGGTAGCTTGGTTTTGGTTCCTAATGATAGGTATTTTTGGAAGTTTTTAACTCCCCAAGGGGTACTTAAGTCGGATGTTTTTTATAAATAAAATTATTTGTTTAATTAAAAAACAAAACCTACATTTGTTGAAACAACAAACCATTGGACCAGCCGGCAAATTACCGCAAGGGTAGGGGAGCCCAGATCAATCCCTCCTCCAAGTACGAGGCCTTGAAATACGACGCCACCAGCGATGAAGAAGCGGCGTTTCCCACTGAATACATTGAGGTACATCCCAAGACCATCCTCAACAAGGTGGACAGCCCGGACATCGGGTTCACTGTATCCCTGAATCCCTATCAGGGCTGCGAACACGGCTGTGTATACTGCTATGCCCGCAATACGCACCCGTACTGGGGTTACAGTGCCGGACTGGATTTTGAACGCAAAATACTCATCAAGAAGGATGCGCCAGCCTTGTTTGAAAAAGCCATCCGGAAGAAGAGCTGGGATACCATACCCCTGATGCTGGCCGGTAATACCGATGTCTACCAACCTGCGGAGCGCGAATACCAGCTGACGCGAAAAATCCTGGAAATTTGTTGGAAATACCGGTATCCCGTGGGGCTGATCACCAAGAACAGCATGATCCTACGGGATTTGGATATTCTCCAGGACCTGGCCAAAGAACGGTTGACACACGTGTCTATTTCCCTGACGACCCTGCAGGAAGAGGTACGCCGGATGCTGGAACCCCGCACCGCCAGTGTAAATCAGCGGCTGGCGACCATCGAGCAATTGGCCACTGCGGGAATTCCCGTCAATGTCATGTTGGCGCCCATTATTCCGGGCCTCACCGATCACGAAATTCTACCCATGGCCAAAGCCGTTGCCGACCGCGGGGCTGTTTCCATTGGCTACACGGTGGTGCGCCTGAATGGCGATATTGCCGAAATTTTTGAAGATTGGATCCGGAAGGCGCTGCCAGATCGGGCAGATCGCGTCCTGAACCGGATCCGCGATTGCCGGTCGGGGAATTTACACGACCACCGTTTTCATACCCGCATGCGGGGCGAAGGTGAAATCGCCGACATGATTAGCAAACAATTTAAACTGGCCAAACAGCGCTATTTTAAAGACAAGATCTGGCCGGAATACAACCTGGATTTGCACCCCAAATACAAGAATGGACAGCTGAGTTTGTTCTAAAAAACAAATCCGAACTGCTTTTAAATACCTGCTTGTCAGGTATTTAAAAGCAATGCAGGCAGGGTGGGGGAGTCAAACAAAAAGTTGGAACTAGTGTCTTCCCCAGAGGGCTATACGGCCGCGGCGATTGGCGTCGTTATCGGTATCGTACCAAAAAACGACTTTGGTGATTACCCGCCGGTTACCCGCCAGGTTGAGAACACGGGTCGATCGTCCGGCGCCGATGTTTTCCCGGATATTCAATTCCTGGGTGCCGCCATTGGCAAAATGCACCACACAGCGGTGCAGATTGATCGGCGCGCCTTCAATGCGCAACTGTAAGGCAGTAAAACGGCCTTCCCGGGCAGTGACGAAAATTTCGTCGCGGTCCAGTCCAAAGTTGACGGCGCGTTCGCCTAATTTTTCCCAGCGTGGTGGATTAACTGTAGTATGGGCCAACGGGAGAAAGTTACCAGCGTTAGCGAAGCTGACGACACTGAGGAGCAAAAAGATCAAGGAATTGAATTTCATGGCGGCTATTTTTTTAGTTCCTTTCTAAGATGCAGCAAACCAGCAATGGTTTAATTTAGGGACTAAAAAAAGCACAATCAGTTGCCCATAATTTATATTATGTTAAGTAAGGTAAGCAGAATAGACCCTATTCGCCGATTAGTTGGTCCATCAGCACCATAAAACCACTGGCACAGGCCAGCCAGGAAAATTGTGCGGCGTGTTCAATTAATGGCTCCTTGGGGGGTGGTTGCCGGACCACCTGTTCCATTTCTTCGGATAATGCTTGCGCATCATGGGTCGGGAAGAAAACGACGGCACCCTCCCCTATTTCTGCCAGGCTGGAATTTTGGGCAGCGATCACCGGTGTGCCGCACGCCAGCGCTTCGATGATGGGCAAGCCAAATCCTTCGTATTCCGACGGATAAATAAGGGCCTGGCTGTGGGTGTATAAAATGGGTAAATCAGTGAACTTGACGTACCCGAGGCGCTGAATCCGGGTTTTAAAGGGATGATTATCCAGTGTTTGTACCAAAGGCTCGGCTTTCCAGCCCAACTCCCCTACCAGGATCAACTGCTGGTTGCTACCGGCATTTTTCAAACAAAAAAGCTCAAAAGCGGCCAGTAAAGTCAGCAGGTTTTTACGCGGCTCAAGCGTACCCACGTTCAAAAAATAAGGCAGCTTAATGCCTAATTCAGCTATACGTGCCGCATTGCAAGTCGGTTTAAAAGCAGCATGCCGGCCCAGGTATACGTGGCTAACTTTTTGTTGGGCAAATGGAAAAACGCGCGCCACGTCGGTCTGGGTATACCTGGAATTGGTAAGTACCCAGTCCGTTTTTTTTAATATCGCACGAAGAAACAAGCGCTGCAGGAGCTGGCTGTGCCACCGGTGGTATTGTGGAAACAGGATCGGCGTCAGGTCGTGGATCATGGTGATCCGCTTAATCCGCTTAGGCAGGTTGAAAGGGCCGAAATGAGCGGGTTCAAAAACGGCAACCACCTCTTTTCGCCGGCGCAACAGGTAAGGAATGATGAAAAATAGGCGCAACGAGGCGAAGCCAATGGGCAAGTGGATATTGGGGACTGCCAATTGTTCCACCGGGAGTTCAGGGTCGATGCGTTCGCGCACGAGCAGTAAGCGATCGGCATAGCCCAGCTGGATGAGTGCCGTTATGAGCTCCCTGGTAAATACATGTACACCGGCCCGTTGGTTGTCCAGAGGGTCGGCCAGGATCGCTATCTTCATTGCTGCTGTTGGTTGATGATTTCCTCGTAGTAACACAAGGTTTGAAAAGCCGCCTTGAGCCAGGAGAATTTTTGGGCTTGCGCGGTGGCCTGCGCCGCTAATGCTGCCTGGACAGCCTGGTTGTTACTGGTCGTAGACATAGCGTCTTTAATGACGTTCACATCCTGGGTATTCACGCCGATGCCGCCCTTGCCCGCCACTTCGGGCATGGAACTGTTGTTCCCGTAAATGACCGGTGTGCCACACTGCATGGCCTCCAGAATGGGCAGGCCAAAACCCTCGTAATGGGAGACGTAGCACAAGGCGATAGCGTGGCTTAACAGCAGCGGTAATTTTTCGTCGGGGACGAAGCCGGTAAAGAAGATGCCAGCCTGGTTGAGCTCTTGCTCGTTCTGGTACAGGTTGCTGCTTTTCCAGCCCCGTTTTCCGCAAATCAGGAGCTGCAGCTGCTGGTCGGGCGATTCTGCTTTTAATAACCGAAAGGCGGCCATCACCTTGGCCAGGTTCTTGCGTGGTTCTACCGTGGATAAGGTCAGGAAGAAAGGCTGGTTGGGGATGCCCAGCTGTTGCAGGAAAGCAGCTAATTGAGCAGGTTGTTCCTGCTTGGAAAAGCTCCCGTTGGCGCCTTCGTAGATCACCCTGATTTGCGCTGGGGCAAACTCATAATGGGTAAGCAGATCCTGCCGGGTAGCCTCCGAAATGGCCAGGAGGTGGGCGTTATTTTTTTGTGCCAGCTGTATTCCTTTTTCAGCCAGGGCGATGTTTTCTGGTGTATGGAACTGAGGAAATAACTTATGGGTGAGGTCATGGATGGTGACGAGCGGGGCCGATGAAGCATGTTCCTTCCCTTCATAGTGCTGTGGAAGTGGAAAATGGATGAGTTGGTATTGGGCCAGCAAAGTATTAAATTCTCGCTTGAGCTGGGCATTTTTGACCGCATCAACGGTGATGCGTAACCAGGTCAGCAACCGACGAAAAGGCCCACGTCGGTAAAGTTCACTGAGGAAATGGTAAGTTCTACCAGGCAATAACTTTTGCAAAGACGCCTTTATGTGCAGCAATTTATTTTCGTAGGTAAATTCTGGCTGGTAAACCGTCGTAGTGGTTGCTTCGGAAGACATGATCACCCCATCCAGCGGAATGAATTCGTACTTGTTGAACAAGTCGATTTGCCAACTGGGATCATCGTGCACAAACAAGGATATATGCGCAAGCAGTTCTAATACATACCGCTTGACGCCGTCGTTGTCGGCGGAGAATATTTTTGAAGACTCAATCAAAACTTTTTTCAGCGGACGATCCTGCCAGGCAATGGCGCCATCCTGGTATCCGAACGCCAGCATCGTTGGCCCGTGGAGCTGCCAGAATAATTGCTGAATCTCCGGAGGCATCTCCTCACGCCAGCCGCCTTTTTTTCCCTTGCGGAAATTTTTGACGGGCATTTGGGGATCGAAATGATGGCCTGCTCCTGCACCGTAGGTCGGAACCCCAAATTTGAGTTGTTCGAAGGTGGGGAGTTTTTCTTTTTGGGGTGGCGGCAAATCCATCAGGCCTCTCAACCGCTCCACCTGGCCAATAGGATCCTGGATCAGTGCTTCAAAAGTGATGACCAGATCGGCTCGGGTCGTCCAGGCTTTTACGTTTGCGGACCAGCCGCCAAAATAGCTCCCCCCTTGGGCGAGCATAGCCTCCAGGAGATTGGTGTAGTAATCGGAGCCCGGCTCGACGATATCTTTCCGGTGATGGGCCAGGGAAACGAGTGCATCCCGGCCATCGCGCACCAGGTAGACGACTTTTGCCGCCTGTAATTCGGGTGGCAGATCGTGGGGCAACAAGTGCGTTTTGATGACCGGATAGGCAGCCCAGTCGGCATCCAGTTCCCGCCCTGGTTCCTGGTGATAGGTACTGGAAGGCAAGCCGTAGACATCGTGCAACACGTTACGAAAAAAGGTATTACCCGACCGGGGAAAAGAAACAAGTAAGATCATTGGCACCAAGATAGCAGATAAAAGCGTAATTTTGAATATGAATATGAATCTTAAGCACACCGCAAATCTATTGAAGAAAAGTTTGCGCCAGGACCAGCGGATCGGCACCCAGTTGAAATTGATTTCGGTGCACATCCCCAAAACGGCAGGTACTTCCTTTCGCAACACCCTCTGCGCGGTATATGGTCAGACTGCGGTAGCGCGGCTCGATATCCACCTGGAAGACGAGCAGATTCGGTTGAATGAGCAAGATTTTGAGGCTTTGGATCTGCCGCGACGGGTTCGCGTGGTTCATGGGCACTTCAGTCCGAAACTTCTGGAAAAGTATTTTCAAATTGACCCCACTACTCCGGTTATTACCTGGTTGCGCAATCCCGTAGAGCGGGTAGTTTCCAATTATTACTACCTACAAAGCAGGCTGCAGGAAGAACTGCGGGAAGAAGAAAAAGGACTCAATATCCTGAGTAAAATGCAACGTACCTTATTGGAATACGCCGCTGCCGAGGTCAATCAGAACCGGATGAGTAAATTTCTCGCAGGGCGCTCCTTGCGGGAGTTTGCCTTTGTGGGTATCCAGGAATTTTACGAAACAGATTTGGCGACTATGGGCCACCAAATGAGTTGGGAACAGCCTCCGGCGTTCCACCACAATGCAACGGAAAAGAAAGAAGAACTAAGTGCCGCCGAATACCAGGCCATAGCGGCCTGGAATGCGGCTGATATGGCGCTTTATCAGGAAGGATTATCCTTGCGACAGCAAAGACTGGCTATTGATGATTGAAATAATCTCCATTCACATTCCGAAAACCGCAGGCACTTCCTTTTACCACCTTTTGCAACAGGAATACGGTCGTAGTTTATCCATCTCCTATCGCCGAAAGGACGTAGTAGCGGTGCTGACCGATGGTGAAATTCCAACCACTACCCTACCCATTGGTTGCCGGGTGCTCCACGGCCATTTCTATTATTCCGAAGTACAGCCTATTCACCAGCAACAGCGGGCAAAATTGATCTGTTGGCTGCGCGATCCGGTGGAGCGGGTCATTTCCAACTACCACTTTTTTCGGGCGGGCCTTATCGATCCCGACCGAAATCCGGCGGTTTACGACCAAAACAAACACCGGATTCAGGAAACGCTCTTAACCTTCGCCGCCCGACCAGAGAACCGCAACCGGATAGCTACCTTTCTGGCAGGGATGCCGATCGACGATTTTTATTTTGTCGGGCGGGTCGAACACTTTGCTGCCGACGTAAAAAAGCTGGGCCAACTATTGGATTGGCAGACTCATCCCCTACCCCTACTACTCAACCAAAAAGACCAGCGCTTAGCACCAGCCAGCGTCCGTGAGCAGGAAAAACAAGCTATAGCGGAACTGAACGCCTTGGATTTGCAAATACACCAACAATTATTAGCACGCTACCACCCAAATGCCAGCTGATGCTTACTTTTGTGCGAGACAAAACGGTATGGACCCATTCAAGGAGATTTCCACTTTCGCCTTTTTCGTAGGCTATCCCCGCAGCGGGCATTCCCTGGTTGGCGCCTGCCTGGATGCGCACCCCAATGCGGTAGTTTCCCACGAACTGGATGCCCTTGGGCTCCTGCAACAAGGCTTGGGACGCACTGCGCTTTTTGAAGCCATCTGTGGCAAAGCCAGGTCGTTTTATGAAACAGGAAGCGAATGGAGCGGCTATTCGTACCAGATTCCGGGCATGTGGCAGGGCCGCTACGAAACCATTCGGCTAATAGGTGACAAACGCGGCGGTACCAGTGTCAGGCACTTGGAAGCATATCCCGAACTATTGGATGAGGTGAAACAATTAGCGGCTGATTACCGGATCATCCACATAACCAGAAATCCCTTTGACTGCATTGCTACCGCAGTCGCTAAGCGAGCACACAAACAGCAAAAGGAGTTTAATGCAGCTGATCTGATGCGCAAAGCCGGGCACTTTTTTCATAAGGCCAGCATTATTGAAGGCCTTATGGCCCAGGAGAAATCGGCGGTCATTACCTTGCGTCACGAAGATTTGATGGCCGATCCCGAAAAGGTCCTGACGGAATTGCTCTCGTTTCTGGGGCTACCGGTGGTAGCTAATTACCTGGAAGCCTGTAGCACTAAGATTTGGCCGAGTGCCCAAAAAAGTCGCTTGCGCATCAATTTGTGGGAGCCGACCACCATTGATTTTATCCAAAACCAGATTGACCAGTATCCATTTTTCGCCGGTTATACCTTTGAACAATGATGAAGCCACCAAAGAAAAGGGTATTGTTTCATCGTTCCTGGACCCAATACAACGGGGGCACCAGCGGTGGCCAACTGAAAGTGCGGGATGCCTTCGAGCACATCAAGGCATCGGAATCCTTTGTTCCCCAGGTTTATTTCAATCCGGAAACCGTGTGGTTTGACAATCCGGGAAACTATTGGCTACCGTATCGATCTGAAGGCTTGTCCAGTTGGGCGATTGAGCCTACCGATCTGCTTTTCTTTGCCGGGCATGATTGGAAAATATTACCGCCAGCAGTAGCCGCTGCTCCGCCGGTACCCATCATTAATATTGCCCAACCCCGGCATACCCGTCCGGAGGATCCGCGGCATCTCTTCCTACAGTATCCTGCCATCAGAATTGCCAAAAGCTCGCTTGGTAAAAAGATCCTCGAAGACTTTGGCGTCAATGGCCCGGTGTACCTGATTCCCGACGCCATTGATTTTTCCCAATTGCCAGCGGCCCCGGTAGCATCCGATCTGGACGTACTCATTGTGGGTCTCAAAAATCCCGACCTGGCCACGCGCCTCTATAAAAAACTCCAGTGGAAAAACCGGTGGCAACGAAAAAACTGGAAAATTGCCGTTCAATTGCCACCGAAACTGCCTACCCGTGCCGATTTTTTGGCCCTGGTGAACCGCGCCAAAATAGTTGTATTTTTGCCGCTGGATGCGGCGCATGGCGCCGAAGGCTTCTACTTGCCCGCCCTGGAAGCCATGGCCATGAGCAAGCTGGTCATTTGTCCGTTCGCGGTAGGCAACATCGATTTTTGCATTCCGGACAAAACTTGCTTACAACCCGAATACAATGAACGGGCGCTAAGGAAAGCTGTGGTAAGCGCCCTGGGTATGGATAGCGCAGCCCAGCAACAACTCATCCAGGCAGGCAAAGCCATCGCGGCCAACCACGATATCAAGTTGGAAAAAGAACGACTACTAAAGTTACTGGAGGATGCAGACAAAATTTGGCAGGATGTTTCCCTTTTTAAAACGCGGTAAGGTTGGCGAGAATATCTTACTGACGGGCATCCCCCGTTCGGGAACGACCCTCGCCTGTCGGTTGCTCTGCAATTTCGGGCAAACCGTCGCCCTCAACGAACCATTGGACCGACAGCTCTTTGGCAATCCACGGGTAGCGCAGCAAAACATCAAGAAACAGGGCCAAATATTCAGAACATCCTTATTGTGCGATGGCACTGCGCTGGCACGTACCCAGGCCGGAAAGCTGACGGATAATGCCTATAGTCCTGATACGACCCAGCGCGAACGAATAGTGGCGCGTTCTGCCATCGCTTTCAATAAGCCGCTGGAGAGAGATTTTACGCTGGTTATGAAACACTGCGCCGAATTTACGCTGTTGTTGCCCGCGTTAGCCGCCGAATTTTCCGTGTATGCGCTTATTCGCAATCCGCTGGCCATTTTGGCTTCCTGGGCCAGTGTAAATGTACCCGTGTCGCGTGGCCAGGTGGCCAAGTCAGCCCGCTTAAATCCCGCCTTCCACGCCGCGCTGTCCCGCCAGGGGGACGACCTGTTGCAACGCCAACTCTTTATTTTGTCCTGGTACTTTGGGCAGTACAACGACTTTTCTCCTAATCGCCTGCTTCGCTACGAGGATTTGGTACAAGACCCTGCGGGGGTGCTGGCTCCTTTGGCTCAGGGAGAATTGTCGGAGCCGTTTGCTACCTTGCAGAGCAAAAACACCAGTGCTTTGTACGATAAAGCGCAGCTTCACAGCCGTGGTGAAGCCCTTTTGCGTTCAAGCGGCCACTACTGGCGGTACTATTCCCGGGAAGTGGTCGGGGAGTTACTCCAACAAATGACCAAGGATGCTTAATGATATTATACTCACGGGGCCTCCCCGATCCGGAACCACGCTGGCCTGCTTCCTGCTCAACAAGGTGGCGGATACGATTGCCTTGCACGAGCCCATGAACCTGCGCATGTTCCCCGACCCGGTAGCTGCATTAGCCGCTGTACGTTCCTTTTTCCCAGACATGCGCCAGTCCTTGCTGAAAGATGGCACGGCTTGGTCGAAGGTAAAAGATGGGATGATTCCTGCCAATCCCTTCGGCACCGAAGGGGCCAATGGGCGAGCCAGTATCGTAAACAAAGGGCTCGTTCATTTCGACAAGCCCCTCAGCCCGAACTTTCAACTCATCATCAAGCACAACGGGCACTTCACTTTTCTGTTGCCGGAATTGCAAGACCACTACCCTATTTACGTGTTACTGCGCCATCCGGTAGCGACCATCGCTTCCTGGAACAGCATAGAAGCGCCGGTAGCGAAGGGTAATCTCCGGGTGTTGCAGACGTTGAACCCAACCTTACACACCAGCCTGGAAGCCGTGCCTGATTTATTGGACCGGCAAGTTCAACTGCTGGATGAAATGTACCAGGCCTACCTAAAAGCCACCCAGGCTACGTACCTTAGTTACGAAGACCTTATTTCCAGTGGCGGAAGTTCACTGGCCAGTATCAGTTCGGAGGCGGTAAAATTATCGGAAGAACTCTCCAGCAAAAATGCCAACCCACTTTACGACAAAACCTTGCACACGTTCATCAAAGCCCGGTTATTAGCCCACGCTGGTGCCTATTTAGATTTTTATTCTCCCTCCGCAATTGAAAATTTTTAACCCGCTATGCGTCTTTTTACCTTAACATCACCAACTGCCGTTGCTGCTTCGTCGAAAAATGTTGATTTGTCAATACCCGCTTTTTTGGGCTTATTAGGTGGGCTTGCGGCTATTGTTGCCGCCGTCTATTTTTTGCATTTGGAAGCGGATTTAAATTTAATTTCCCTGCTGGGGGTGGTCGTTATAGGGTTTGGTCTTTATGCCTACACGCCCTTAGCCTATCGTTTACCTTTTCTTTTTTTGATTAATGTTTCCGCCTTCTTTATCCTGCTGGGCACCTGGGAAGGCCTGCTGTTACTCGGTTTCGCATTGGGTTTGTTTGCTATCCTCAACCTGCCCTATAGTGTGCGCACGCGGACCATACTGCTGGCTTTCGCTGGCATACTCCTGGCGCTTGCGAGGCTACAACTGTGGCCACTGCCTTACGCTACTGTCTTGTTGCCTATTCTGGGTGGACTCTTCATGTTTCGTGGCATTTTGTTTTTACACGAGCAACGTTTTGCGAAGCAAGCAGTAAGTGTTTGGTTGCGGCTCAATTATTTCTTCCTGTTACCCAATCTGATTTTTGTCATTTTTCCGGTGGTAGATTACAAAACGTTTGTGCAGAATTACTACCGCCAACCCGCCTACGCAACCTACCGCAAGGGCGTACTTTGGATGGCCAACGGGGCATTGCATTTGTTTGTATACCGGCTTATCTACTATTACCTCATCCCTAACCCGACTGATATTCAGGATATTTATGGTTGGCTGCAATTCATCGTTACTTCCTACGCCCTGATCATGCGGCTGGCCGGTATTTTTCATTTCTCGGCGGGGGTCATTTGCCTCTTTGGGTTCGACCTGCCACCTACCTTCAACCATTACTTTTTTGCGGATAGCTTTAGCGATCTCTGGCGCCGGATCAATATGTACTGGCGTGATTTTGTGATGAAAGTGTTTTACTATCCCATTTATTTCAAAGTAAAACACCTGGGCACCGTCAACGCCATTGCCATCAGCATCATGATCACCTTTGTGTTCAACTGGTTCCTTCATGCCTACCAGTGGTTCTGGATACGGGGTGCTTTTTTATTTACCCTCCAGGATATCTCCTTTTGGGCTGTTTTTGGCGTAGCCGTTACACTGAACTCGGTGTACCAGGCCCGGCAGCCCCGCAAGAAGAAGGGAAAAGCACATTTTCAGTTGCTTGGGGCAGGGCTGCTGTCTTTAAGGGTGATCGGCATTTTTTTCTTTATGGCTTTCTTGTGGTCCTGGTGGACAGCCCCTTCTATTACTGCCTGGTGGGGCTTACTGGGGGTGTGGCAGACTGTTCAACCCACAGATGCCCTGGTGCTGGCAGGCGGGCTTGTCGGATTGGTCATAAGCGGTATAGCCATTCAGTATGTGCGACATATCTACGAGTCACGAAACACGACCAGCAAGGTTGGCCAGCCTGCTGTTTACGCCATGTCGCTAACCGCATTAGGCTGCCTGGCCTTGATTGGCTGGTCGCCAATTACTAGCCAAATAAGTACCCGGTTGGGAATGGATTTAGGCCCCGTACTCACCACCCAACTGAATGCTGCCGATCGGGAAGCCCAGTTTCAGGGCTATTATGAGACGATGTTGGCGGGGACGAATTTAATGACCACACCCCTGGATGAAATGGAAGCGGAACGCCCGGACAATTGGCTGCAGCTGCACACAACGGACGCACTGATTCGCACCAACGATTTAATTACCAAGAAATTGAAACCCAATCTGGATATAGTCTTTAAAGGAGCTCGTTTTCAAACGAACGACTTAGGGCTGCGGGAGCGCCCGGTGTCGCTGACCAGACCCCCAGGTACCTTGCGCATGGCCCTCCTGGGGGGGTCGATTGAAATGGGTAGTGGGGTAACTACCGAGGAGACTTACGATAACCTGGTAGAAGACGAACTCACGAAAAAGCACCCGTTCCAACCTTTCGAACGGGTAGAAATCATCAATTTTGGGGTTTCTGGCATTCACCTGCCGCAGCACCTGGCCCGGGTAGATAAGGTCGTCCCTGATTTTCAGCCACAGGTCGTTATATATACCGCTCATTCGGATGAGATCAGACGAATTATGGCCAATCTCTACCGGGTGTATGCGGATAGCCTGACGGTGGAATATGAATACCTAAATACCCTTTTCAGTGATCTCGCCCTACCACGAACAGTGGACGAGGCCACTTTTAAACGTGCCCTACGCCCGCAGATGATGGACGTTATTGCCTGGGGGCTTACGCACATCAAGCAGCAGACGGAAGCCATGGGCGCCCTGCCCGTATGGATGTTTGTGCCCTCCCTCGACGGGAAGTACACCCCTGAGGAAGATGAAGAACTCTACCAGCAAGCTCAAAAATTAGGCTTCTACGTCCTGGATTTGCGTAACTTTAATGGCAAGACACCGGAAGACCAACTCATCCTGGGCACCTGGGACCGTCATCCCAATGCCCGTGGACATGCTTTATTGGCGAAAAAAATGGTGCAGCAAATAATCCAAAATACGGTCTTGGTAAATAAAATTTCCGCCATCTACGACGAGCAATAATGGGACGATTCTTTCTTAAATTATCATTCTTCCTGTTGGTGGTGGGCATACCCTACCTCTACTTCCAATATCCCATGATGGCGAAGAATGATGCTTTTTACTGGAAATCGACCTACCGGGCAAACACATTAATCATTGGCGGATCCAGGGCTTTCAAAGGGATTTCTCCCGAGGTTTTGCAAGAAGACCTGCGGCTGCCAGGTCGGGTACTCAACCTGGCCTTCACCGGGGTGCTTTCGCCTTATGGCCGGCCCTACTTCAACTTAATCAAGCGAAAAATCGATCGGTCAGGCTCAGTACCTTACTGCTTTATTTTGTCCGTGAATCCCGGCAATGTCATGGATTTCACCGAAGCCAATGTACCGCGTGAGTCTACCTTCGATTTTTACCACCTCCTAATGGTCAATACCCAACCCAACCTGGAATACGTGTTTCGGCATCCGCGCACCGGACAAGCCCTGCTGACGGCAATGGTGATCGAAAAATCGAGAACCCGTCCCGGCAGAGCCATCTACCAAGACGGCTACGCGGCCACTTTTTTTCCACCAGGATTTACCCCTCCTGATCGCACCAACCGGAAGAATTTATTGAAATTCGACCTGCGTTACTCGCCAGGACGGGAAGCTTATCTGGTAAAAACTGTCAATTACCTATCTCAACTCGGACCCGTTTACCTGGTTCGCCTGCCGGTGAGCAGCCAGATGCTGGCCGAAGAAGATAAGGTTTATCCAGGTTTTAACACCATGGTAGAAGCCATTGCCAACCAACACCCAAACACGTTCTTCTTTGATTTTACGACGGGTGGGCTTTGTTGCATGAAAAAAACGAGCCTGCTTATCTCTTGATGCCAGCCTTTAAG
>PZPC01000052.1 GCA_003045895.1 Bacteroidota bacterium | reverse complement strand
AGTCGGAAGTCGGAGGTGGGAAGTGGGAAATAAGGCTGTGTAAAGGTGTAAACGGTGGCACACCAACGTTGGGCGTAGAAGGATAGAATCCGCCATAAATCCAAAAATTACCTTTACTTTGAGCGGTCATCAAAGTAACGCCCATGTTCACAGCCACGCTGATTGTCATATTTACGGTAGCCAGCGTTTTTGGCTTACAGCGGCTTACGGCGCCCTGGGTAAAAAAACTCCTGGACTGGCTACCGGCCATTCTGTTTGCGTACCTCATCCCAGCGGTTATCACGCATTTGTCGGGCTGGGACTTTTCCCAGGTTGCCCTCCACCGCCTCAGCAAGGATTGGATTATTCCCCTGGCCATCCTGAGTGTCATGAGTGCTTTGTCTTTTCGCCAGTTGAAAATCATCGGTTGGCGGCCCATTATCCTTTTTGTCAGTGGTTCCTTCCTCATTGCCATTTTACCCGTTCTACTGGTCTTGTTGTACGGGAAGCTGGAACCCACCGGGCACGCCCTTTTTATGGAGCAGGGCTACTGGAAAGGGTTGGTGCCGATCGTGGGTAGTTGGATCGGCGGTAGTACCAGCCAGCTGGTGCTCAAGGAACTTGTCGGGTGCGGCGAGGCCTTGTTCCTGTCTATTCTGGTACTCGACAACATCATCGTCAACATCTGGACCATCCTGATGTTTCAATTTATTCAACGCAGCGATACCATTAATCGGTTCTTTTCGATTACGGATCAGGTGCCCGATTTTGTGCCCGACGAGCTAAATGGGAGCTACCGTTCACCGGCGTCCATTGCCCGCACCCTGGTTTTATTAGTGGTGATGGTGTTGGTGGTCCACTGGGGCATCGGTTCTTTTTTGGGGCAGGTCATCCTGCTCTCGTTGCTGGGCCTGGCGCTGGGCAACTTCGTGCCGGGCTGGAACCATGCGTTGGTGCTCAAGCTCGGTGGGGTACTCATTGTTTTGATCATGGCCATTTTGGGTCTCAAGCTCAATTTCACGAACCTGAGCATGCCCCTGGCGCTGGTCGGGTTGGTGATCTGCTGGCTGATCCTGCATTTTGCGGGCATGTTGCTGGTGGCCCGCCTGCTCAAGTTGCACATGGCCTGGGTGCCCATTGCGAGCATGGCCAACCTAGGGGGGATTTCTACGGCCCCGGCCGTCACTGCCGCTTACAACGAAGAGTGGATGCCCCACGCCATCCTGTTGGCCATCCTGAGCATGGTATCGGGGAATATCTGGGGAATGTTTACCATCTATTTGTTTCAAACCTTGCTGCTATAAAAAGCGATTGATCGGCTGCCTGAAACAGCAGTGGCACCAGCCAACCTTGGGAGGTAGCGCTGATGCCACTACGAGGATATGCTGCCAGCAGTAGAACAAGTCTAATCACTTAAGCCTGCCAGGCACAAATCACGCCCCCCATCAGGGCCAGCACAACGATCCAGTAGCCCGCGTGTACCGCGATGTACCTGAAGCTGCGCCGTTCAAACAAGGCCAGAATGGCAATGACCGGAAAGGCAAACATAACGCCTTCGAGAATGCCATGAAAAACACCGTGTTTAAAGGTGCGGAAGTTGCTGCCGTACTTGGCGAGGAAGTCGCCGAGCCAAACACCCAACTCGGAATTGGGATCCATCGCGCCGGGTTCATTGGCAATAATAGAGAATAAATGCATTTGGTGAATCACCGCAGTCTGTAAGACCAGCGCAACAAAAAAGCCGAGTACGTAGGTGAGCCCAAAGATAAGGGGCATGTTGCCAGTTTGGACCTTTTCGTCGGTCATGCCGGAGGCCAGCATCCAGGCTTTACCGAAGCCAATGGAAGGACTGTACCAAACCACACCTACGAGGAGAGGAATAAGGGCCGTAACCGCAAGGGCCAGCCAATTAATAGCCATCATAAGAATTGATTTTTGTTTAGAATAAGTGGTTGTCAAGAGCTTAAACACCCAACAATATACACAACAAATGCTTTGGTTTATAGAAATAAAAACAAATAATTTTAAACGCTCAGGCGTGGCTTGGCCTATTTAAACGCCTCAAAGCTGTATTCCAGGCGGCAATCTACCGCGTAGGGCGAAATTTCTCCGAGAAAAAAGACCACTTCCAGTTTGTAGAGATTGCCCGAGAGCAGGCTCTTGACGTTGCCCAGGCCAGGATCGAAATTGATCGTACTGGAATTGCGGCGGTAAAGGTCATCGCGAAAGAAGACCTCGTCAGCGAAAGTGCAATCCTGCTGAGTCGTTGGGCAAATGCGGACGGACACGGAAGAGAGAAAACCGAAGTTAAGTCCGTCCAATGAAATGAGGCGGGCATAACGCGGCAAAATTTTGGTGACTTCGTCGGCAGAATGGCCACTGGCAGCGAGGAAATCCGGGTAACTGGTTGGCAGGGGGCTGATCGATTGCACCCGGGCGAGCGAGGTGCCCAGGCCAGCGGGAAGCGTAAACTCCCGCGGCGGGTAGTTGAGTTCAAAAAGCGACTCCCCCAAATCGTCCCGACACCCCATCAGGGTGAGCACGGAAAGAGCCAGTAGGCAGGTAAATTTTTTCATCTTAATCGTATTTTGTAAGCTTGGGCGAAGGCAGGCAGATAGTTTACACCTATAACGTTGACGGGCCCAATTTTATATAAAAACATAATTTTTAGCCAGAATCATCCCCGAATAACGGCAATGAATTATCTTAGCCAAAGGATACTTTTAAAAAACAGAAAACATCCAATAAAGATTTCACAATGGGCGAACAGTTGGTTAAGTTGGCAGAGGATAAACAGAGTATGCAGAATTTTGTACGGCATCTATTCAAAGATGTGCGTGCCTTGGAGTACATGTTGCGCAATGATTGGTTTGAAACGGATACCATCCGGATTGGTGCGGAGCAAGAGATGTGCCTGGTCGATTTAGACACGTATAAACCTGCCAATATAGGCCCCGAGGTGTTGGCCAAACTCAGCAAATACCCCTGGGCTGATGCTGAATTGGCGCGGTTCAACCTGGAGACCAACCTTACGCCCCGCGAATTCAAGGGTACTTGCCTGAGCCAGATGGAGGCCGAAAATCGGGAACACCAGCGCATTATCCGGGAACAGGCCCGCAAAATGGGCGCCGGCGTGGTGCTCACGGGCATTCTGCCTACACTGCGGAAGTTTGACCTGGACATGAGTAACCTCACCCCCCGCCCGCGCTATTTCGCACTGATGGAAGCCATCAACCGGCAACTCATCGGCAACGCCTACGAGTTGCGCCTGTCGGGTATCGACGAGCTGCTCGTCAAACACGATTCGCCGCTGTTGGAAGCCTGCAATACCAGTTTTCAGGTGCACCTGCAGGTAACCCCCGCTACCTTTGTGCAGATGTACAACATCGCGCAAACGCTGGCGGCACCGGTTTTAGCCATTGCGGCCAATTCACCGATTGTCTTCGGAAAACGGTTGTGGCACGAAACGCGCATTGCCTTGTTTCAGCAGGCGCTCGATGTGCGTACTACCCACGATCACCTGCGCGAACGCAGCCCACGGGTGAGCTTCGGCACCGGCTGGCTGGACAAATCCTTAATGGAAATCTACAAAGAAGACATTGCCCGTTTCCGGGTGCTTTTGGAGTCGGACATCGAGGAAGACAGCATGGAGCAAGTCCTCGCCAACAAAGTGCCCCGCCTGAAGGCCTTGCTGGTACACAACTCAACCGTCTACCGCTGGAACCGCCCTTGTTACGGCATCAGCGACAATGGCCAGCCGCACCTGCGCATCGAAAACCGCGTGTTACCAGCCGGCCCTACCGTGGTTGACGAGATGGCCAACGCTGCCTTCTGGCTGGGCGCAATGGTGGGAATGGCTGAACAGTATCCCGATATCCGGGAAGAGATCTCCTGGGAAGACGTACGCGACAACTTTGGCAAAGCCGCCAAGTTCGGTGTCGACACCAATTTCACCTGGTTCAAAGACAAGAAGATCAACGCCTGCGACCTGATCACCAAAGAACTGCTGCCGTTGGCACGCGCAGGGTTAAAATCCAAAAATATTGCGACGGCTGACATTGACAAGTACC
Source organism: Bacteroidota bacterium (assembly GCA_003045895.1). GTDB lineage: Bacteria > Bacteroidota > Bacteroidia > Chitinophagales > Saprospiraceae > Lewinella. Next base: position 32,687 of record PZPC01000052.1, on the reverse strand, counting down.
TCGGGATTATTGAAGAGCGCGCCAAGGCCCACATGAACGGCGCCCGCTGGCAACTGCGGGCTTTCACCAAGCTCAAAAAAGAAGTCAATCGCGACGAAGCTGTAAGTATTTTAACCGCCTACATGCTCGATCAGCAGAATGAAGGTAAACCTGTACATACCTGGGAAATGCCAAAACAAACGGACCTCAAGGAGTATCGACCCGCTAATCTGACGGTGGAAGAGTTCATGGAAACTGACCTCTTCACGGTACACGAAGACGACTTAATTGAAATGGTGGCCCAACTCATGGACTGGCGCAAAATTCGCCACATGCCCGTGGAAGATACCAAAGGCCACCTCATCGGGCTCATCACCGCCCGCTCTATGTTGCGCTACTTCACCAACGGCCAGATGGTGAAGGGCGAGCACGTGGTCTCGGCCAATGAAATCATGATCGCCAACCCGCTGACCATCAACCCTAAGGCGACGATCATCGAAGCCATGCGGATTATGCGCGAAAACAAAGTAGGGTGCCTGCCCGTCGTAGTGGCCAACAACGAACTGATCGGCATTATCACGGAAATGGACTTTGTCCGGATCTCCGGCCGACTGATCGAACGCCTGGGAGAGCAGAAAGAAGAAGAAGAAACCAAAGCTAAAAAAGCCAAAAAGAAGTAACCTGGCTTGAGGAAGTGTGCAAAAAGAGCGTGGGGTCTACATCCACTGGATGAGACCCCACAATTTTCACATTCGAGAGTAAAAAAAATTATCTGATATTGATGCGGCGAGTTGCCAGGCGGCGGTTTTCTTCCCCAACAAGTTGGATCAGGTACATGCCCCGCGGTAAGTCGCCAACAAAATATTGTTCGCCAATGCTGTAGTTATACGATTTGATCTTGCGGCCAGCCAGGTTGAAAACAGCTACCTGGCGGACTTCGCTGTTGTCCGTTACTTTCACGTAATCGGAAGCCGGATTGGGATAAACCTGCACATCGATGCTTTTTGTACTGCTGCCACCATAAGCCAGACTACCCTGGCCAAAAGCAAAACTCGTGAGCAAACAAAAAGAAAAAAGGAGTATAAGGTGCTTCATATCTTCCGGGGTATTTTGTTCTGGGATTATTGACTTATCCTAATTAATCCTCAAAGTACTACAAAATGTTCAATCTTGCCAAGGTTTTTTGGCGGTATTAAAAAATATTTAACACCGGATGGGCAATAATTCGAATTTACCGCTGTCAACTAGCAATTCAAAAAATACCTCTCGCTAACTACTTAATACCATTTACGACAAAAAGATGACCTCCGGTTGTTTTTTTCGACTGATTCAGCAATAAAAATTGAAAATAAAAAAATTTAACCGCCCTCCCCTACCACAGCTGGTGAACCGCCAGCTTAATCATTTCCGTATATACCGCATTCAGCTGCGCCACCAACTCGGGGGTGAGCAGGTTGGTGCTATCAGCAGCAAGATTGGTCAACAACTGATCCGGATTGGATGCCCCGGGAATGATGCAGCTGACTTCCGAAAAAGTCAGTATCCACTGTAGGGCGACCTGCGCCAGATTGGTCTGTGGCGGAAAAAGGTGCTTGATCTGTTCCACTGCCCGCAGGCCGAGTTCGTAATCGATACCGGAAAAAGTTTCGCCCTTGTCAAAGGCTTCGCCGTTGCGGTTGAAGTGGCGGTGGTCTCCCTCGCCAAAGGAGGTTTGGGTGTGGTATTTTCCGGTGAGCAACCCACTGGCGAGCGGCACGCGAACGATGATACCCACATTTTTGCGCTGCGCTTCGCGGAAAAACAACTCCTGCGGACGTTGGCGAAAAATATTGAAGATGAGTTGGATAGTCGTCACGTTCGGAAACTCAATGGCTTTCAGTCCTTGCTCCACTTTCTCGACGCTCACGCCCAGGTGCTGGATTTTTCCTTCTTCCCGCAAGCGATCGAACAATTCAAAGATCTCGGGCCGGTAGTATACCTCGTCGGGTGGGCAGTGCAACTGGATCAGGTCGAGGGTATCGAGCTTCATGCGGCGCAGGCTGTCTTCTACGTATTGCCGCAACACCTGTGGCTGGTAACCGGCGCTGTTGTGCGGGTTGAGCTGGCGGCCACACTTAGTGGCGACGTACACCCGTTCGGAACGGGAGCGGACGACCCGACCCACGGCCGCCTCGCTCAGGCCACCGGAATACACATCGGCCGTGTCAATAAAATTCACGCCGTGGTCAATGGCGAGGTTAAGTATCTTATCGGCATTCTGGTCATCAAAATCACTGCCCCATTTACCACCTACCTGCCAGGTGCCGAGGGAGATGGCTGAAACATTGAAGTTGGTTTTTCCAAGCGTTCGGTATTGCATAATAGGAAGGAGTTGATGATTGAATTTAAATATTGTGTATTGTGGAACAGCGGCGTGCGCCGGTTGCCGGCTACAAAAAAGGGCGAAGCCCCAGCTCCGCCCTTCCCTTATTGGTCTGGTTTCCAACGCAGCATAAGCTCTTTTAAGCTTCTGCTGCGAGCAAACCTTTGAAGTAGGTCACAAAATCGGCTACCGACATCGCGCCCTTGTCGCCATCGCCTTGCAGGCGCACAGACACTTCGCCGCTTTCCGCTTCCTTCTCGCCGACGATGAGCATGATCGGAATTTTCTTCAACTCCGTATCGCGGATCTTGCGACCGATGGTTTCGCTGCGGTCATCGATAAAGCCTTTGATGTCGTGGGCGGCCAACTGGGCTTCTACCTCGTGACAGTAGCCGGTAAATTTATCGCTGATGGGCAGGATCGCGTACTGCTCTGGCGTGAGCCACAGGGGAAACTTGCCCGCCGTATTTTCGATCAGGATACTGATAAACCGCTCCAGCGACCCGAAGGGCGCACGGTGGATCATCACGGGTCGGTGAGGCTTATTGTCGGCACCAATGTACTCGAGTTCAAAGCGTTCCGGCAGGTTGTAGTCGACCTGAATAGTACCCAACTGCCAGGAGCGGCCGATGGCATCCTTGATCATAAAGTCGAGCTTGGGACCGTAGAAAGCCGCTTCGCCAATCTCCGTGGTGGTCACCAGGCCAACCTCCTGGGTGGCTTCGATGATGGCATTTTCGGCGGCGGTCCAGTTTTCGTCCGAGCCGATGTACTTGGTCGGGGTCGCGGGGTCACGCAGGCTGATCTGGGCCGTGAATTCGGCAAAACCCATCTTGGTCAGTACCGTCCGCGTGAGGTCGAGCACGCTGAGGAACTCGCCTTTCACCTGGTCGGGGGTACAGAAAATGTGGGCATCGTCCTGGGTAAATCCACGAACCCGGCTCAGGCCGTGCAGCTCGCCGCTCTGCTCGTAGCGGTAGACGGTACCAAACTCCGCAATCCGCAACGGGAGGTCGCGGTACGAGTGGGGACGGTTGCCGTAAATTTCGCAGTGGTGGGGGCAGTTCATCGGCTTCAGGTAAAACTCTTCGTTTTCCCGGGGCGTTTTGATGGGCTGAAAGCTGTCTGCACCGTATTTTGCGTAGTGACCAGACGTCACATACAGTTCTTTTTTGCCAATGTGGGGGGTAGTCACCAGTTTATAGCCCCGCTTTTCCTGTTCTTCGCGCAGGAAGTTCATCAGGCGCTCGCGCAGGGCATTGCCCTTGGGTAGCCAGATGGGTAGGCCAGCACCCACCCGTTCGCTGAACATGAAGAGCTCCAGTTCCTGGCCCAGTTTGCGGTGGTCGCGTTTTTTGGCTTCCTCCAGCAGTTCCAGGTATTCGGTGAGTTCCTTTTGCTTCGGAAACGATACGCCGTAGATGCGCGTCATTTGCTGCCGCTTTTCGTCGCCGCGCCAATAAGCCCCCGCCACGTTCATCAGCTTGACGGCTTTGATGAAGCCCGTATTGGGAATGTGGGGTCCCCGGCACAAGTCGGTAAACCCACCCTGGGTATAAAAGGTAATTTGGCCATCTTCCAGGCCTTCCAGCAATTCGAGTTTGTACTCGTCGTCCTTTTCTTTGAAGTAGGCGACGGCGTCGGCTTTGCCGATTTCCTGGCGGACGTAGTCATTTTTCTCGCGCGCCAAATCCAGCATCTTTTTTTCGATAGCGGGCAGGTCGTTGATACTGATGACGCGGTCGCCGGCATCTACATCGTAGTAGAAACCCGTATCAATGGCGGGGCCAATGCCCAGTTTGATACCCGGATACAGCGCCTCCAGGGCCTCGGCCATGAGGTGTGCTGACGAGTGCCAGAAGGTGGTCTTACCATCTTTGTCGTTCCAGGTGAACAGCTGCAGGGTGGCGTCGCTGGTAATGGGGCGATCGGCATCCCAAATTTCGCCGTTCACCTTGGCAGAGAGCACGTTACGTGCCAAACCCTCACTAATGGATTTAGCCACGTCCATGGCCGATGAGCCGCTCTCTACTTGGCGCACCGAACCGTCGGGTAATGTAATATTGATCATTGTCAATAGTTGTAGCTGCCAGTTGCTCTGGCGGAGCCGTGTTCTACTGCAACACCCGCATCCGCCCAGCCGTTCCTGACCGCCCGTGATAAATAGGAGGCTGTTGGGAATTTCGCAGCGTGGTGACCTCCGTGGTCAGCGCCCAAAACAAAGTCCCCACAGACTCTAAATCACAAAGGTAAGCAACGCGCCGTAAAGCGTTAGTGACACGGTTAATTTATTGCAACGGGTTGGTCGGGGGCAGCGGTAATATCCCTTGGTGACACGACGCCCATTCCCTCCTTTTTCCCTGCTGGAATGAAAGGTATTTTTGCGAACAGCCAAATACCCTTATCTTGTTCAAAAAAAAAATGCGAATCCTCTTTTATCTCCTTGTTTGCCTCCTCAGTTGCCTGACGAGCCTGAGCGCCCAAACCAACTGGACGGCCCAACTCCAGGATGCTTACCCCCGTTACCGCGACAAAAATTTGACCGACCGCCGCTTTAAGCCCAGCGATATAGCTTCGCTCGTACAAGCACTGGGTTCGCCTTTTAAAGTTCAGGAAGAAGGGCAATCGGTGGAGGGGCGGCCGATTTTTAGCATTCGTTTTGGTACCGGATCCACCACGGTGTTGCTCTGGTCGCAAATGCATGGTGACGAACCCACCGCCACTGCTGCACTCATGGATATCCTCTGCTTTTTTCAGGCGACCAACGATGGATTCGACGTGTTTCGCAACCAGCTGTTAAAGGATTTGACCATCGTTTTGGTGCCAATTCTAAATCCCGATGGGGCGGAAGTGTTCGAGCGTCGCAATGCCCTGGGTATCGACATCAACCGGGACGCCCTGCGCCTGACCAGCCCCGAAGCCCGCCTGCTCAAGCGGCTGCGCGACGAACTCCAGGCCGACTGGGGTTTCAATCTCCATGACCAAAACCGGTTCTACGGGGCGGGCTACCCAACGAAGCAGATGGCTACGCTTTCCCTGCTGGCGCCGGCCTACAATTCAGCCCGCGAGGTCAACCCCGTGCGGCAACGGGCCATGCAGCTGGTGGCCCTGCTCAACAACCGGCTCCAGCCCTTCGCACCGCGCAAAATTGCCCGCTACAACGACGCTTTCGAACCGCGGGCCTTCGGGGATAATATGCAGAAATGGGGAACCAGTACGGTGCTCATTGAATCGGGCGGCTACCCCGATGACCGCGAAAAACAATACATCCGGCAACTCAATTTTGTGGGTATACTATCGGCGCTACACGCCATTGGTCGTAGCAGCTACCAAAATTTTACGGTAGCCGATTACAACAAAATCCCCTACAACCGCAGCGGTTTGTTCAACGACCTGCTCCTGCGGGAGGTTCGCTATACATTGAACAACGAATCCTACCTACTGGACATCGCCTTTGATCGCGACGAGGAGGATTACAATGCTGCGCGAGCTTTCTATTACCAGGGTAAAATTAGAGATGTCGGTGACCTGAGCCTCCAGCAAGCTTACGAAGAGCTGCCGCCGAGTGGCTATACCGTGGAAATTGGAAAATGCTATCCCACCCTGCTGCCCACCCTGACGGCCGTCCGCCAACTGGATGCCAACGCCCTCCTCCGCGAAGGCTACGCCGTGGTGCGAGTGGAGAAACCCGGCCCCACCTGGGACTACGATAATGACTCCCTGTGGATCGTGGGGGCCGAAGGATACTATGACCAGACCTTACAGCCCGGAGCAAATCCGCCACTCCTGCTACGGAATACGGCGGGAAGCGTAGTCTACGCTGTTATTAACGGGCAATTGATCCAGGTTGACTAGTCGTCGTCACCATCATCGTCATCAGCGATGTTGTCGAAGTCCACGTCATCCAGACCCAGATCATCCTCCTCCAGGTAGTCGTCATCATCTTCATCCTCGTCCATGACGGGTTTGGGTGGAGGTGTAACGGCCGGGCCTTTGCGCACGATTTTGGTGATGATTTTGGTCTTTTGCTCTTTGTCCAGCTTTTTCTCCTTAACGTAAGGATTGTCCGTAATCCGGTGCGTCATGCGTTCTTCGTCCTTGCGGCGAATGTCGGTTTTAGCGGTCAGGCTTTTGGTCGTGGTCGGTACCGCCAGCAAACGGCGTTTGTCGATCAATTCCCCCGTGACCAGGCAAATACCGTAGGTCTTGTTTTTAATGCGCTGCATGGCATTGCTAAGATCCTGGATGTACTTCCGCTGACGAATAGCCATGTTATTGAGCATCTCAATGTCGTTATTGACCGAACTGTCGTCCACCCAATCACCACCGTGTTTGTCACTTGAGTTTTCTGAAATCTCAATAATTTGGCTCTGCAAGCTTTCCAGCTGCTCTTCTGCCCGCGATAATTTGTCTTGAATAAGCGCGCCAAATTCGGCTAGTTCCACATCTGAGTATCGAATTACTTCTTCATTACTCGCCATATTTGCTTTCTTTTAATCTTCTGCCCGCAAAAATGTTCAAAAAAAAGAAGATTTGGAAATATTCGTTGGTTAATTGTCTGTTAATCATTGAAATAAATTTTTTATTATAACAAAAAATACATTTTAGCCCCCAAAAAGAATTTTATTTTGAACTCATCCCACCAGAGCTACTTACGGATACGCGTGCCGCAACCACGCTTACTCGAAAAACTGGCGACTACAATCATCTCAATAAAAGGGTAAACCGATAAATTAGCTAACTTTGCCGCTCGAAACCTGGAGTATATTTATTAGTTTTCCAATGTTATGAAGATAAGAGTTGGCATCTTTTTTGGCGGCCCTTCGCGGGAACGAGAAATATCTTTCGCTGGTGGGCGTACAGTCTATGACAACCTCAATCAGCAGTTGTTTACCCCTATCCCGATTTTTGTTGACAGCCACCGCAACTGGGTCATTCTCGACTGGCACAACGTATACAAGGGCAGCATCCGCGATTTCTATCCACCGGTAGCAGCGTTGCCCTCTTCTCCTAATGGATTCCAGATCTACGCCGAGAGCATTGCGCAGCCTACCGAAGCCGATCAGTTAGCACTGCTGGCCCAGGTTGGCCAGCCGGTGAATCCGGCGGCGATCGCTGAACACATCGATGTGGCCTTCCTGGCCCTGCACGGCATTTACGGGGAAGATGGCCAATTGCAGCAACAACTCCAGGACCTCGGCATACCCTACACGGGTTGTGGTGTACGTGCCAGCCAGCTGGGCATGGACAAAGCCTGGCAAAAAGAGCTGATGCAGGACAAAGGCTTTGCCTGCCCCCGGTTTCAGGTGCTGAAGCGGGCGGCCTGGCTGCAAGCTGATGTATACCACCTCTACGAGTCGGTAGCTACCACCATGGGTTGGCCGCTCGTTATCCGCCCCGCCAACCAGGGTTCTTCTATTGGCGTAAGCATCATCGACCAGTCTGCTGGTCTAGAAGGCTTCGAGGAAGCCATCAATCAGGCGTTCTTCCGGGAAGTTATCCCCATGGACGAATGGCAGGACCGCACACCGTTTGAGAAGGTAGAATTTGTAAAGTTGCTGGCCGACATTCGCGACGGACTGGGTTTTCCTATGCAGGTTGTCCTGGGTGAAAAAAAAGTGCTGCTGACTCATCCCGAGGAATTGCTCCGGTTTTTTAATACAGAAACAGCCGCTGCCGAACATCGCAGCCAGGTCTTCATTTTGGAGAGCAACCATTCGGAAGAAGCAGTTATCCTGGAATCCTTTATCCGGGGGCAGGAGTTTTCATGCATTGTTTTGCGCAGTGAAGACGGTTCGGCCATCGCTTTGCCACCGACGGAGATCATCAAAGGCGGCGAAGTATTTGACTACCGCGCCAAATACATGCCCGGTCTTTCCCGCAAGGAGACCCCCATCAACCTGCCAACTGCGGGAATTGAGGCCATTCGGCGGGAATGCGAAAGCTTGTTTACCAAACTGGCTTTTCAGGTGTATGCCCGAATTGACGGTTTTTATTCGCCGGAAGGCACCATTTTCCTCAACGACCCGAATACGACGTCGGGCATGCTGCCCAGTTCCTTCTTTTTCCACCAGGCCGCTGAAATTGGGCTCAATCCGAGCCAGTTCCTGACTTACATCCTGCGTGTCTCGCTGCAGGAGCGTTTGCAGGAGCGGCCGGAAGCAGCACCCTGGCGCCAGTTGCTGGGTACCCTCGACCAGGGCATTGGGGAACTGCAGCAGGTCAGCGCCCAGAAAAAACGCATTGGCATCATCCTGGGCGGCTACTCCTTTGAGCGGCACATCTCGGTGGAGAGCGGGCGCAATATCTACGAAAAATTAGCCAGCTCCGTCGATTACGAACCCATACCCATTTTTCTGACGGGCTCCGACCAGCGGCACCGGCTTTACCAGCTCCCGCTGAACTTGTTGTTGAAAGACAATGCCGATGATATCAAAGACAAGATCGCGCATTGGAAAAGCCACCCCCTACTGGAGCAAATTCGCCGGGAATGTGCGCCCATTACGCAGAAGTATGCATCGGCGCGGGTTATTTTTTCGCCCCAGGAACTCACCTATGATGGGTTGCCCAACAAAGTAGACGGTGTATTCATTGCCCTACATGGGCGTCCGGGTGAAGACGGACAGATTCAAATGGCATTGGAAGCCCGGCAATTGCCGTACAATGGTTCCGGCATTAAGTCGTCGAGTATTACCATCGATAAATTTCGCACCCTCCAGACCCTCGCGCTACACGGCTTGCCCGTAGCCCGGCAACTGCTGCTGACGCAGCAGGATTTTAAAGTCGACGAGGAGCGCTTTTACCAAAAGGTCGAACAAAGTTTCGCCTATCCGCTCATTGCCAAACCCGTTGATGATGGCTGTAGTTCAGCCGTTAAAGTCATCCACAACCGGGAACAGTTGCGGGCTTATTCGGCCTTGATCTTTCGGATGCGTCCGGAGGAGGAAGACCAACAACGGCACCTGCTCAAACTCAAAATTAAAGAGGAGTTTCCCGACAAGGGAGAAATCCTTTTCGAAGAATTGATCACCCGCGAGAACGGTATCCATTTTCTGGAAATTACTGGTGGCATGCTCACCCATTACGATGAGCGCGGGCAACTGCAATACGAGATCTTTGAACCCAGTGAAACGTTGTCGAGCGGGGAAGTCCTCTCCCTGGAAGAGAAATTCCTGGCGGGTGAGGGGCAGAACCTGACGCCTGCCCGACTGGCAGTAGCAGGGTTTTCCTACGAGGAGATCTTACCCCAGGTTCAGCAAACGCTGGAACGGGCGGCACGGCTGGTTCAGGTCGAAGGCTACTGCCGGATCGATGCCTTCGTACGCATACTGGCAAATGGCAAAGTGGAAACCCAGGTCATCGAAATTAATTCCCTGCCCGGCATGACGCCCGCTACCGCCATTTTCCACCAGGCTGCCCTGGCGGGGTATAAACCGGCAGAATTTATCCGGCAGATTCTTGTCTTCGGGTTCCAGCGCCAGGCTAAAAAAGCGGCAGGTTCCATCAACGAACAGCAGGTACCGGTCAGTCGCCCGGAAGTAGCGGCCAGCGCCGCGCCCGGAACCCGACCTTTAACAACAGCAATTAAAATGGAATTTACTCCCCCCGCAGCACCGCAGCCACCGCAAAGTTTTACGCCACCCACCCCTGGTGGCCAGCAAGGCAACTCCTGGGTCAGCCTATTGCGATCCCGGTACATTTGGAAAAATATCGCGGCTATGCTGGGGGTACTCCTGCTCGCTTTTTTCTTGATGAACATAGGACTCAACCTGTACACCAACCACGGCAACTCGGTACAGGTGGAAAACTACAAGCAGCTTACGATCGATAAGGCTACCCAAAAAGCACGGAGCCGGGGCTTCAAGGTAAGTGTCAACGAAGCACCATTCACCCTGGATATTCCCCAGGGCGACGTCATCGACCAGGAGCCCAAACCGCTGAAGCGGATCAAAAAGAACCGCACCATCTACCTGACGATTATCGGGCCGCCGAAGGAGGTACCCATCCCTTCCTTTGAAGAAGCCGCCGATGATTATAGCCGCTACCGGCAAAAGCTCCGGCCACTGCACATCCGGACAGTGGTGAAAGAGGGCGTTTTTGATGCCCGACTAGCCGATAGCACCATCCTGCATTTTTACTACCAGGGGCGCAAATATTCGCCGTCCGACCTCAAGCGAGGTATCAAAATAATGCAGGGCAGCACGCTGGAATTCGTCGTTACGAAATCCAAAGATGATTTTGTGCGGACCCCCTTGTTGATCTGCAAGCGATTCAGTGAAGTAAGTTTTCTGTTACCCGGCCTGGATCTCAGTATCGGCGATGTCATTGGCGATGTCTCCAACCGGGCCGATGCCTATGTCTGGAAGCAAGATCCGCCTTACAGCCCCGGCGCTAAAATTATGCGGGGACAAAAGATCACGATCTACCTGCAGGAAAATCGCCCGGATAACTGCCCCCCGGAAGTGGAAACCGACGAACCCCCCAGCGATACCGGCGGCTTTGACGAAGACAGTGGTATGAACAGTCCTACGGATACCACCAGTACGGGAGGCCAGTGATGTGTCCTCGTACCGGGCAGTTCCCGACGGCACCGGAACGGGAGTCGGGATACCGCTATTTAAGCATTTGCCAACTAACACTAAAGAAGACTTTAATACGTTTCCAGAAGGAATAAAACGGTTTGCATGATGATGAGAATAATAGCAACTTGCCTTTTCCTGACCTTTTCTTTACTGGTGGCCCAGGGGCAACGGGAGGTTCCACTGACGGGTAACCGACTGCAGGAAAGCCAGTATGCCACGGAACTACCGGTGTCTGGACCAGCCGCCGATGCGCTGACAAAAGGATTTGAAAAAGCAACGTGTGGCCAACCTGAAGCGGCCGATGTGATCCCGGTTATCGCCGGCCTCACCAACCGCCGACGCCTGGAACTCGATACGGTTGGGTTGGGCAGCGACGGTTTTTATGCGTGTGTGAATTGCGCCACACTCACCACGGGCACCGCCTTCATTCCGCAGCAAGCCGACGGCACCCCCAAAGACTCCCTCATCTTTACGGCCAATGCCGCTGTGACGGTTGCTACCGAAGCGGTATTGATCCAGTATTGCAACACCGATGGCACCACCTGCGGGCCAGCTACCACTTTGACCTTCCTGGTGCGGCGACCCGGCGAAAACAACTTTCCCCCGGCCATCCTCATCGGACAGGAGGAAACCCTGAACCTGACGGTGACCAATGACCTGCCCGGTGCCCTCGCCTGCAGCTTTTTTGTGAATTGCCCCGACAAATACGAAGGCCGGGAGCAGCTGGCTTACCTCACCGATTACAGCCAACCCGTCGCCAGTTTTGTCTACCGATCCAGCCGCATCGCCGGACTCGATTCGCTGTGCCTGGTGCTGTGCGATACCAACGGTATTTGCGATACCACCCACTATGCTTTTCGGATCAACGTGCCGAGTTTCAATCCGCCGGTATACGACGATTTCTCCTACTCCGGCCCGGCACCAGCGCGCGGGTTGTGGCTCGACCGCGAGGTCTATATCAACAATACCCTCGCCATTGCCCCCCCTTCCCTGGGCGTGGCTACTTTTGACGGCCTCGATTACCGGGGACGCCCTTACGGCGATGGTTATGGGGAAGCCGACCGGCTCACATCCACGTATTTGGATACCGATACGGGTGATTGGATGCTGTCTTTCTGGTTGCAACGTGGCGGTATCGCCGATCGGCCGGAGCGGCAGGATTCCATGATTGTCCAGTTTCGCGATGACAACGACGAATGGGTATCGGTGGCTTCCTTTGCGGGCGTCTCTTCGAGCACCCCACTCAGCTTTGTGGACGACTTTGCTTTTTACGCGATTCCCGTTACCGAAGCCTATCGGCACAGCCGGTTTCAGTTTCGCTTTGTCAATAACAACGACCGACTGGGAGCTTTCGACAATTGGCACCTCGATTACGTCCGCCTGGACAACAACCCGACCCAAAGCCCTTTTTTCAACGACATTGCTTTTACCCAACAGCCCGATTTTCTCCTGAAGAACTACACCAGCCTGCCCTGGCGGCATTTTCAGCCCCAGCTGGACAATGAGCTGAATGAGTATATCGTGGCGGGTATCTACAACCATTTTTCTGCCACCCAGAACGTCAGCCCTTCAACTGTTCAGCTGCTGGAAACGAATACGGGTATCAATCCTTTTGGCACCCCACTAACGTTGTTTAACGGCCTGGAGATTAACGTTGAAAATGGCGTACCCCTCAACCGCAGTTACAGCCTCATGGGCGATCCCACCGGCTTTAGCGATGTTTGGGATGCCTACGTAGCTACCATGGCGGGCAACAATTTTGCGGGGATTCCCGAGCTGGCGTTCCAGTTGGCCTACAACTTTCAGAATACGTCCCAGGACAACCTGCCTTTCGTGGCTCGCAACGATGCCACCGAGCGCACCACGGTGTTCAGCAATTACTTTTCCTACGATGATGGTACCGCCGAGACGGCGCTGGAGACGAGCCCGGGCAAACAGGTTGCGATAGCTTATACCGCCGGGGTAGCCGATTCACTCCAGGGGGTCCGGTTGTTTTTTCCCCATACCAATGCCAATATAACCGGCCAGGAATTTCGCCTGCAGGTATGGATTGGCGAACTGGACGATACCCCGGATTACAATATCAGCTACCAGGCCGACTACGCCAGCAATTACTACGATACCCTGCAAGGGTTTACGTCCTATCCGCTGGTAGATGCCGAAGGGCTGCGGGCTCCGCTGGCCATTCCGGCGGGCACCTTTTACGTCGGTTGGGAACAGGTGACCAACTGTACCTTTGGTCGTTGTGTCGGGGTGGGTTACGATCGCAACCGCCCCCAGGGTAAGGATTTTATTTACGCGGAGAACGGTAGCGGCTGGGAAGCGGTGGCCGGTGTTGGTGCCGGCGCCCTGATGTTGCGGCCGGTGATGAGTGGCGGTGAGCTGGTTCTGCCTACCAGCGTGAACGACGTGGTGGCCGGGATTGATCTTACTGTTTTCCCTAACCCCGGGCGGGATCAAATCTTTCTGCGCACCGATGCCGTACTGACCGAACAAGCCACCACTACGCTTTTCAATAGTGCGGGCCAGCTGGTGCTACGGCAGGCTTTTGCGCCCTCCATAAACGTGGGGCAGCTGCCCGCGGGTATGTACTGGCTACAAGTAGTTGACGCCAACGGCAACCAAAGCGTACGCCAACGGTTAATTATTTTAAAATAATCAGCAATGGATATTAGTGTAAAAGACTTGAAAAGCCGCATGGATAGCGGAGACACCAATTTTTTCCTGCTCGACGTTCGGGAACCCCACGAACACGAAGCCTTCAACATTGGTGGCCAATTGGTCCCGGTGGGTAGCCTGCTCGAGGCTATGCCCGAGCTGGCCGACCACCAGGAAGAAGAGGTTATCGTTTATTGCCGGAGCGGTGCCCGTAGTGGCATGGCTCAGGGTATTTTGCGACAGGCTGGATTCAAAAATGTGCGCAACCTGACGGGAGGCATGTTGGCCTGGCAAGAATCAATAGGAGGCTAGTGCTCCTTAACCAGGGCATCCACTCCTTTGCCAGCTAGTTCAGTAACTAATTTTTTGGCATCGTTGTAATTGCTGAAACGGTTGACGAGGACAACGGCGTAAGTACCTTTGTCAAAGAGTTTCACTTCGGTGCTGCTGTAGCCCAATTTCCGGAGCCGGGCGGCCTGGTTGTCGGCGTTGACGCGCTGCCGATAAGAACCCGCCAATACCATGTATTTACCCAGGCTGCTGGCTGCTGGCGTGCTGTCGTAGGCCGTAGCTGTTTGCGCATCTCCCGATTTGTTACTACCCGTTGCCGTCTCTGCAACTCCACTGGAACTGTTGTCCATTTCTTCGTCGGCATAGCTGCTGTTCCCACTGGGCGTACTGCTGTTTTCGTCAGACAGGGTTTGACCAACCTGGTCATCGTCCAGGTCGGCATCACTGTTGTTGGCATTTGCTTCGTTGTCCCAGTCGGTGTAGGTGGAATCGGCCGTAGGGGCAGGTTCCACGTACGTATCCTGGATACCGGAAGTGGGAGCCGCTGGCGGATTCATGAGATCGACAATCTTGTACACCAGATAACCCAGTGCCGCCAGGCATACGATAACAATAGAGATGGTCAATAAATCAAGTTTTGACATAAGTGCTTTTTTTACGGTGTGATCAGCCGAACGTAATGCTAACAAAAATAGCTAAAATCAGCTAATAACTGATCTGCCAAATTATTATGATTTCTTTAACTGACAAATAATCGCCTGCCTGTCAGTTGATTACACTTATACTGGGTTTTATTTTTTTAGGGTTGAAAATAAAATAGCCACCAATATCATTTATTAATAGCCACTACAAAAAATGGGGTAGTGGCAGAACTGATTATCTTCATTACTTCATTTTAAAATTAAGCTTCCAACATAAGCAGACTTGTACACCAACAATTTTCCGTGAACTCCGGGAACGAAATTTCCCGCAAAACTGAAGCAACATGCGTAAATTATTTGTCCTTTTCGCACTATTGCCACTCGCTTTCACCGGTGTACAAGCGCAAGACGAAGCCCCTACCGAAGTGCCAGCAACCAACAATGCCGCTGACATCCTGAATATGCCTTCCAATTGGCACAAGCTCAAAGCAGACAAGCAAATCCGCTTTCTGTTTGCCGCCGTTGAGCGCGGTGATATGGCCTTGGCCAAGGCCATGCTGCCCGACATCCATCTTCCCTATTACCAACACAATACCGAAGGCGAAACCCTCCTCACGCTGGCCGTTCAGCAGGGTGACTTCGAAATGGTACGCTGGCTGTGCGAAGACGCCGTCATCAACCTGAAAAACGAGGATGGTGAAACCCCACTAACCCTCGCCATTAAGAAGCAAAACCCCGCCATCACCGACCTGGTCCTGGTGCGGGCAAAAGCGGATCTACCCAACGATCAGAATGAGTCGCCCCTAATGCTGGCCATCAATTACGGATATCCGCCAGCTTTCATCCGCCAGCTGACCGGCCTGGGCGCTAACCCCAACCGCTTGTCCAATGGAATCACCCCGCTGTCCCGTGCGGTTGATAAAGAAAATATTGCCGTAGCAGCCATGCTGGTACGTGCTGGCGCCGATCCCAGCATAGCTAACGACAACGGCATTATTCCCTTGTACCAGGCCGTAACCCTCAACCAGGCCGTCCTGGCCGGGGTACTCTTGCACCGCAGCCAGCAGGCGGCAGCAGATGCCAACTGGCAAACACCCGTAGGCGAAACCCTGGTGAATATGGCGGTAGCCCAACAAAATACGCCCTTGTTGCGGGTGCTGTTGGAAAGTGGCGCCAACGTCAATGCCGTCGACTACCTGGAGAATACGCCCCTGCACCTGGCTGCTGAACGGGGAATGACCGACGCCGTTGACCTGCTCCTGGACCACGGCGCCCTGATCGACGCCATGAATATCATGGGTACAACCCCCATCATGGCCGCTGCCCAGCGCGGACACGAAGCCATTGCCAGTAAACTGGCAGCAGCAGGTGCCAACCCGGAACTGCGCGATTACGCCGGCATTGCCGCCAACGATTTTGGCAATTACCAGGGCCCGTTTTCGGATCCTTATCTGCAGGGAGAAGTCGACTTTTTGCTGCGGGAATCGAACGAATAACGGAAACCAGCTCAACTCCCCAATCTCCCCCAATAGCGTAAGCCTACCCTGAAGCAGGACAATTACGCCCCATACAACCAAATGTAGCGCCCCGTAGACAATGATCTGCTGGGTGCTTTTTTTTAGGCGGGCGCCGAATTGGCTTAGGTATTCAGCCAGTAGGTCAGCTTAGCCACCAGGGAGCGGTTCTTCACGTTCCAGTCGAGGGAATGGTAGTTGTCCGTATAGACCAGGAAAAAATCGGAGACTGGCGCAAAGCGCCACTGCAAGCGGGTATTGATATTGACGTTGTCGATCTGGTCGTTGAACTGAAAGAAGGCCGTCAGGAAGATGTTTTTTGTAAACGTCAGGTCGATGCGGGGTCCGATGAGGAACAGGCTGGTGCTGGCGTAGGGCGCCGGAAGGTCGATGTAGTTGTAATTGGTCGTGAGGGCAATTTGGCCCAGGGGTTGATAGCGCCAGGTCAGATTGGTAGAAATGCCGTAGCGGTGGCCATTGAAGAATTCCCCCACACTGGGCTCGAGGCCGAAGGAAAACTTTTTGCGCTGATCGGAGCGGTATTCTGCCGAAAAGAAGGCGTACTGATACCCTTGTTGTCCGGGCAGTTCGGTAGCTTCCGTACCCGAGGGATCAAACGAATCGAGGAGGTAGACATATTCGTTGGTAGCCGTGAAGCTCAGGTTACTGTTGTTGGCGTAGCTGAAATTCCAGGACAAGGACGTTCGCCGATCGGTGCTGCCTTCTTCAGGTGTCCAGATGTAGCGGGTACGAATAGTAGGGCCGTGTCGGTTGATTCCACCTTTGCTTGGATAAAAGAAGAGTTCGGCCCGCGGATTAAACTGGAAATAGTTGGTGCGGGGGACAAAACCTACTTCGGCATTGAATTCCTCACCCACAAATCGTTCCTCCATACCAAAGGCAAAGTTGCGACTCCGGTAGTCGATTCGCGCACCATGGGAATAGGGAGAAACCCCTTGCACGGGCGAGAAGGAGTGGTGGAAATAAAATTTACCCAGCCAGTTGTTGTCTGCCGAGGCCAGGTTGTAATCAATGCCCAGCACGCGGTTGAAGTCGGAGTAGTAAGCGGTGGTGTCCGACTGGTTGTCGCCAAAGTTTTGCTTGTTCACCAGGATCACTCCTACATTGGAGCGGGAAAAGACTTTGCGTTGCAGAGCAGCAACCGTATAATTGTAGCTGGGCAGGTTGTTCTCGGGGTCGCGGGCCGTTTGCATGTTCAGCAAGCCAATGCGCCAATTGTTATCCAGTTTACCACTCAGGCGGGCGCCGTAGTAGATAGGCGTCGGAAAAGCTTCGTTGTCGGTATTGGTAGCCACCCCAATACGGCGGGAGAAAAAAGGGTTGGCCCGGTCGTCACCAAAAGTCCCGAAGAGGTCGGAATTTTCCAGAAAAAACTGTCGCCGTTCGGGAAAGAAAACCTCAAAGCGGTCCAAATTGATGACCTGCTGATCCACTTCAACCTGACTGAAATCAGGGTTGATGGTCAAGTCCAGGTTGAGACCCGAGGTGATGGCAATTTTGGCATCTCCACCAAAGCTGAAATCCGTTTCGGAAGGCAGTCCTTCCTCGTGGTTGCGCGCTATCCCCCCCGCCAGGAAGGGAATGATAGAGATACTTTTCCCCGCTACGGCTGGGGCATCTTCCCAGGTCATATTGCCCATGTAGGCCAGGCTCATAATGATCTGGTTCTGGGGAATGGGTTGCCAGGTAGAGCGGGTATTGCTTTGGGTATCGAAGCGATAGCTGTTGAAATTCCAGGATTTTTCGCCTTCAGGAAAGCGAATGGTACTAAAAGGGATGGCGATTTCGCACGACCAGTAATCGTCAAAAATGGCAGATTCTCCTTTCCACTTGTTGTCCCACTCATCGAGCCAGTCGTCGGTTGATCGCCCGCCGTTGGAGATGAGTGCTTCGCGCATGACCCCGTAGGGATTCATCCCAAAAACAAAGGCATTGGTGCGGTCGCGGAAAGGGTCAATGAGGAAGGTAATGTTGTCACTTCCGCCGGCGCGGTAATCGCGGCGCAGGCTGGGGACAATGTAATCCTTGCCGGGGGCATAACACCTGGCGCCGATGTAGAGAAATTCCTCGTCGTAAGTCATGAAGATTTCGGTCTTCCAGGAACAACGAGCAGTATCCGAGGGGAAATTTTCCCAAAAGTTCGTGGCTGATTTTCCGGTGTACCAGGCTGATTCCCGCAAATCTCCATCAATAGTAATGCGCTCCTGGGTACGTTGCAGTTGGATACCTTCGTCCGTAGCGGGAGCTGACAGTACCATTTGTCCTACGAGCAGGACCGGCCCACATAAGCACAGTAGTGCTAAAAGTAGATTTTTCATTTTGCGCAAGTTCATACTAGTATAACCAATAATCGTGCAACTTAGGCAGGTAAGTCCAACTTTTCAGGGCTGTGCTGCCTATTGCCCCTAAGTTGCAGTGAATCTGAAGGTTAAAACTGTGAAATGCGGCAAAAGGTTGTGCGCATTACTCCAGGCCGCGCTCAATCACTTTCATAATGGTGCGAAAAGCCACAAATTGGTCGGGATACTGGGTCTGGTGTTGCTTTTGCATATCGGCCGCGTGTTTTTCCTGATAGGTTTGGTAAGCGGCGAAGTCTTTGGCCAGGTACTGCACACTGTAAGTAAACCCATCGGATTCGTCAGTTCCCAGTAAACGCGAGATGGTATATTCCGAAAACAAGCCTGTAGCCATCATGGCGGGTAAGTGTACGACCTTCATCCAGGCAAGCCAGTTGTCGTGAATCTGATGATTAACCTTTACGGTAACGTTGTATAAAATCATATCATTTTGCTGCTGGTACCAGGGAGGGCTCAAAGGCCACTCGAAATCAGTAGATTAAGTTAAGCGTTGTTATTCTTCTGAACGGGAAATTTTTGCGCCAAGCGCCCGCAGGCGTTCGTCGATGCGTTCGTAGCCCCGGTCAATTTGGTTGATATTGTGAATCCGGCTGGTGCCTTTGGCCGAGAGCGCTGCAATCAGCAGAGCCACGCCTGCGCGGATATCGGGGGAAGTCATTTCGATGCCGCGCAGCTGAAACCGCCGGTTGAGGCCGATCACCGTTGCCCGGTGGGGATCGCAGAGGATAATTTGGGCCCCCATGTCGATAAGTTTATCGACGAAGAACAAGCGGCTTTCAAACATTTTCTGGTGCACCAGCACACTGCCTTTCGACTGCGTTGCGGCTACCAGCACCACGCTCATCAGGTCGGGGGTGAAGCCCGGCCAGGGGGCGTCATAGATCGTCAGGATCGACCCGTCGATGAAGGTTTGGATTTCAAATTCTTCCTGAGCCGGCAGGTAAAGATCATCACCGCGCTCAATAATTTCGATGCCCAGGCGGCGGAAGACATTGGGGATAATACCCAATTGGTCAATCCGGGCGTCTTTGATGGTAATTTCGGACTGGGTCATCGCGGCCAGCCCGATGAAGCTACCTATTTCGATCATGTCGGGCAGCAAACGGTGTTCCGCTCCAGACAAGGTTTCAACACCATTAATGATCAATCGGTTGGAACCAATGCCCTCGATTTTGGCCCCCATCTGTTGCAGCATCCGGCAGAGTTGTTGCACGTAGGGTTCGCAGGCTGCATTGTAGAGGATGGTTTCGCCCTCGGCAAGAACGGCAGACATGACGACATTGGCCGTTCCGGTGACGGAGATTTCGTCCATGTGGATGTAACAGCCCTGTAGGCGTCCCTGGGCTTTAAAGGTATAGAGGTTGCGCTCGGCATTGAAAGAAAAATGCCCCCCGAGCTGCTCCAGGCCCAACAAATGGGTATCCAGTCGGCGCCGACCAATCTTATCCCCACCGGGCTTGGGGAGAGAAGCTTGCCCAAAACGCGCCAGCAATGGCCCGATGAGCATGACCGAACCGCGAATGCGGCTGGCATCGCGGATAAAATCCTGGGTCAGGACGTAGTCCAGGTCAACGTCTTTGGCGATGAATCGGTAGCTATGAGGAGTCAGTTGGGTGACCGCTACCCCCAGCCCACGCAGCAGGTTGATGAGCAGTTCCACATCCAGGATCGCGGGTAAATTACTGATGGTAACCGGTTCGGAAGTCAGTAAAACTGCACACAAAACCTGTAATGCTTCGTTTTTTGCGCCTTGCGGAACAATCTCTCCCTGGAGTTGGTGGCCGCCTTCAATGGTGAAGGTCCCGGATGTTTGCATACTTGTGTTTTAAAATTACTAGACTTGTTCTGCAACACGAAGGCAGAACAAGTCTAGTTGTAAAAAGCAGCTGAAACCGCAGGTATACCCTGGACCAAAAGAGCTGGATGTATTACTGGATTTCAACCTGAAGAGCTCATTTCTTATAACTCCGGCGGCCTCCGCTGGTATTGTTGTTGTTGCGGCGGCCTCCTCCTCCGCGGTTGCTGCTACTTCCATAACTGCTGCCCGAAGAACGCTTGGCAGATCCTCCGCTGCTGCGGCCACCGGTGGCACTGCGGCGAGGAGCCGTATTGCTGACCAGGTTTTCCAGCGACTGTTCGTCGGGAAGGACCAGGGCGCCGTTGGACAGGGTCTTGAGGTCGGCTTTAATGACGTCGTCACTCACGTAGTGCTCCCGGTTCCAGGTTTTGTAGGCGAGTTTCATGTAGGCAGCGATCGCTGCAACGAAACCATCGCGCTTCGGACCTTCTTCCATGGCAATCGCCTTCTTGATCATGGTTTGCACATTGTGCCCATAGTGGCGGTAGCGCGCTTCCGACGCCGGATAACCGACGTGGTCGGGCGTGAACTTGCCACTCACCTCGGTTGGCATTTTGATGTCATCCGGAGGTGATACGTTGAGTTCGTTTTTCGCAATGCGAAACAGGTGGCGCCAGAGCTTGCCCCGGTAATCCTCGATGTTGCGGTTTTGCGGAACCATCTGCATCATCAGCCTGATGATGCGTTCGGCCAGGCGTTGGCGCAGCACCGGATCTTCAATGGTTTTGGCGTGGTCGACCAACAACTGCACATGCCTGCCGTATTCGGGGATAATAAGGGTATCCTTCGCCGAGTTGTAGGTCATATTCCAGTCTATCATAATTTTTATTTATTTATTCCACAGTTACCGACTTGGCCAGGTTGCGGGGCTGATCCACGTTGCAACCACGCAGTAAGGCGATATGGTAAGACAATAACTGTAGTGGAATTACGGATAAGAGTGGGGTGAAAGGCTCCTCAGTTTGAGGAATTTCAATGACGTGATCGGCCATTTTACTGATTATCGTATCTCCTTCGTTAACAATTGCAATAACAAAACCCTTGCGGGCTTTCACTTCTTGAATATTGCTTACGATTTTATCGTAAGCGCTCCGGTTGGTCGTAATGACAATGACCGGCATATTTTCGTCAATCAGGGCAATGGGCCCGTGTTTCATTTCAGCTGCCGGGTAACCTTCGGCGTGGATGTAGGAAATTTCTTTCAATTTGAGGGCACCTTCCAGCGCTACGGGGAAATTATAGCCCCTTCCCAGGTATAACGCATTGGGGTGGTCTTTAATTTCGCCCGCAATATAGCGGATTTGCTCATCCTTTTCCAATACCTGTCGAATCTTATCGGGGATATTGGCCAATTCACTGACCAATTGCCGAAAATAGGAATTGGAGATGGTCCCCTTCTTTTGTGCCAGACTCAGCGCCATCATTGTCAGCAGACTCACCTGGCCGGTGAAGGCCTTGGTTGAGGCCACCCCAATTTCGGGGCCAGCGTGAATGTAGCACCCGGCGTCGGTGATGCGGGCAATGGAAGAACCTACGGAGTTGACAATGCCAAAAAGCATGGCGCCTTTTTGTTTGGCGAGTTCCAGGGCCGCCAGGGTATCGGCTGTTTCACCAGACTGAGAAATCGCGATGACCAGGTCTTTTTCGCGGATAATCGGGTTGCGGTAACGCAATTCCGAGGCGTATTCCACTTCTACCGGAATGCGGGCCAGGTCTTCGAACAGGTACTCGGCGATGAGCCCCGCGTGCCAGGAGGTTCCACAGGCGGCAATAATAAAGCGGTCGGCCTGCAGTACGCGGTTGGCAAATTCTTCGAGTCCACCCAGCCGAATCCAGCCTTCTTCGGCGTTGAGCCGGCCGCGCATACAGTCGGCTACCGTTTGGGGTTGTTCGTTGATTTCCTTGAGCATGAAGAAGTCATAACCGCCCTTTTCCAGCTCTTCGATGTTCATATCCAGCTGGTGCACGAAGGGCGTCTGAACCTCGTTGCCGATCGACCGCAGTTGGAGACCGTCAGCCAGACTGATCACGGCGATCTGTTCGTCGTCCAGGTAAACCACCCGGTTGGTGTATTCAATAATGGGGGTCGCGTCAGAAGCCAGGAAGAATTCGTCTTTACCCAAACCAACTACCAGGGGGCTGGCTTTACGGGCGGCCACAATTTTGGTGGGATCTTGTTGGTCAATAACAACAATGGCATAAGCGCCGGTCACCCGGGTGAGGGCAATGCGAACAGCCTCTTCGAGCGGGAGTTGGTCTCGTTCCTGAATGGCTTCAATCAGGTGGGTGAGCACCTCTGTATCTGTCTGGCTCTGAAAAACGTGGCCTTCTTTTTCGAGGGCGGTCTTGAGCAGTACGTAATTTTCAATGATACCGTTGTGAACCAGGGCTAGTCGTCCGTTACCCGATCGGTGAGGGTGGGCATTGATGTTGTCCGGAACACCATGGGTTGCCCAGCGGGTGTGACCAATCCCCAGATGACCCGCATGATTCTGCTCGGCGGCAAAATCAATCAGGTCCTGAACTTTTCCTTTTCTTTTATAAATATTGAGGTCGCCATTCATTAGTGCTACACCAGCACTATCGTATCCACGGTACTCGAGTCTTTGCAGTCCCTTAATGAGTACAGGATAAGCATTGCGAGCCCCTAGATAGGCTACAATTCCGCACATTTGATTGTTTTTTTGATCTAGTTTAGAGTAACAAGGTTTATAAACGGTAAAATACCACGATATTCTGTTTATTTTGTTTGAATCTGCTTTTTTTTTGCCAATTAGCCCTATAGGTCCGTAAACGAAATCTTCAAAATAGCGGGATTTCCCAGGGCTCCAGGCCCTTTGAAGATAACCCGGGATGCATTTCCAGCGCGGGGAAGCACCGACAGATAAACCGTATCCGGCTCAGAACCATCGATCAGGTATTGGGTATGGACCGATAGATTAAAGGTGTAGATATAGGACCCATCTGCTTGTTTCACGGGCTGACCACCAAAGTAAAAACTCAGGTCGTTGGGTAAAATGGTGACATCTCTAATCGCGGTCAGGTTGCCGTTAGCGTCTTTTTTAAGGGCAACAATTTGGAGCGGTGGAGGCATAAACGTCAGGTCGTAATCCGGCAAGGCCGCTACGTGCAGTTCCAATTCTGCTTTGTTGATGACCCGGTTGGGGAAGTTCTTCAACGTGGGCACCTCAAAAGCCATCAGTAGGCCCTGCATACCCTGTACAAAAATAAGGCTGTCCTGCGTGCTGGGGTTGGCAATATATTCCCCGGCAACAGCACCCGTATAATCGTGCTTGTACTGGCTGATCCGGCGGCCGATACCGCCTACTTCCAGGTTGTAAGTAAGGGTGTCTGTCCCGTCCCGGTAATAGAAATAAATGCCGGTGAAGCTGTTGTTGGCGGTGAAATTCATCAAGCCGGCAGAAGTACCGGTAGGTTTAATGTACAAACCTTTGAAGAAGTCCAGCAGCGTAGAGTCATTGACATAAGCGGAGGTATCCTGGTCCAGGAAGCGCTGGCCAAAGCTGTTGTCCAGCCGGATGCGAACGTGGGGGCGGCTGATCGCCGTCGTATCCGAAAAGCTGATTACGCTTTTTATGAATACCGTGTCCCGGTAGGCGGGCCGAAAAGTAGTAGCGGCCAGCGGCATAGGGTTGGTACCGAAGGAGACGTTGGAATAAAAGTTGATCGAACCATTTTCGTCGGGGTCGACATCGATGGGTTCATTGACTTCGTAGACTTCCACGCCAAAATCGCCGTCCACCATGCCGTAA
This sequence comes from Bacteroidota bacterium, assembly GCA_003045895.1. Taxonomy (GTDB): domain Bacteria; phylum Bacteroidota; class Bacteroidia; order Chitinophagales; family Saprospiraceae; genus Lewinella. Next base: position 8,651 of record PZPC01000052.1, on the reverse strand, counting down.
ATGCCGGCGGAATCGATGGGCAACACCAGCACCACCGAGTCCAGTACGGAGAAGCGGCCCTGGTCGAAACGGACGAAGTTGCCACCCTGGTCCCGAAGCAAAAGCGGCTGGAGGTAGATGGCTGCTTCCGTGGTACCAAAATAATTGTCCTGGGTCCGACCAAAAAGAAAGGTCGAAATCGGATTGCTGGACGGAGAAAACGCCCGGACGGAGTCGCCTATTTCTGTGCGAATCTTTAATTGGAAAGTGTCCGTAAAACCGACACTGGCCAGATCTTCATCCAACAACTCGGCACCTACATTCAAGGGATCTGAACAACTGGTAAAGAACAATAGCAAGACGGCACAACTGGCAACCATGCTGGCCCGGAAATTATTTTTCATAAAATAGTTTGGTACTTAATTTTTAACTCACCACGCGGCCGCTCCTCGGAGGATACATCCAGGAGGATAAGGTGGGTGGGCAAAATTAGAAACAGGATAATTAAACGCTTGTGCACAGGACGGGCTACACGACCAAGTGGATCGGCGTATAGCCTGTCCTGGACAAGTGTGATTTAGTTTTCTACTTCTTCCGTAAGTAAAGTCTGATAAAATTCGATCAGCTTAGACCGGAATTCTTCCGCGTCGTAGGCCAGCAACGGCTTGTCGGAGGTAGCCAGATACTGGACCACATCTTCCTGCAATTCTTCGGAACCTTGAACCACCGCATCAGCATAACGAATAGCGCCAATATCGAGGGTAGCGCCACTGCCATTTTGGTAGTGGTGCAGGTCTTCTTCCGAAAGATTGTTAATCGACGCTTTGGTCGCAAAGCTTTCGTTGAACTGGGCGCCAAAATTTTCGCCGCCGTAAGTAGAGTAAACCACTTTGGCTTGCTCAAACAAGGGTTCGGTTTTGTAAGCCGTCCGGAGGTAAAGGGGGATCAAACTCGTCATCCAGCCATGACAGTGGATGATGTCAGGTGCCCACCCGAACTTCTTCACGGTTTCCAACACGCCTTTACAGAAGAAAACCATGCGGTCAGCATTGTCTTCGTAAGCATTGCCTTCATCGTCTTTGAAAACGTTCTTGCGCTTGAAGAAATCTTCGTTGTCAAGAAAATACACCTGCATCCGAACCTCTGAAAGAGAGGCTACTTTGATGATGAGGGGGTAATCGTCATCGTCAACAATGATGTTCATTCCCGAAAGCCTGACCACTTCATGAAGCCGGTGACGACGTTCGTTAATGGTACCAAACCGAGGCATCAGTACCCTGATCTCCATGTCGTTATCCTGCACATAAGGAGCTACCTCCCGTACCATCTGTGAAACAAACGACAGATCGGTATAGGGCTCCATCTCCTGGGTAACTATTAATACCTTCTTTTTACTCATACGCCTGCTTATCTCTAATGTCAAGAAAAAATCAAGGGTCGTTCGATGTTCTGATTAAAAAAATTAAACTGCTATTATATAAACAGCATAATTTTAAAACTGGCTGCAAAGATAGTAAAAATCAGGCATTTAACTTTGAAAACCAATACTTAAAAAAGGCAGCTTTCCCAAATTCGGCTATATTTGCTCCCCGCTTTCGGAAAACAAAATCAATTCAGCAAGATGTACCTGTTTCAGCGAGTCAGCGATTTACAAACCTACCTCACTACCGAGCGGGTTAATAACCGTTCCGTAGGTTTTGTCCCTACGATGGGTGCGCTGCATGCGGGACACCTCAAGCTGGTGAAACGCTCGTTAGCGGAAAACCAGATTACGGTGGCGAGCATTTTCGTTAATCCAACGCAGTTTAACGACGCCAGTGACCTGGAAAAATACCCGCGTACACTTGGTAAAGACCTGGAAATGCTGGCCGGGGTTGGTTGCGATGTCGTTTTTTTACCGCAGGTAGCCACTATTTACCCAACCGACCTGAATACGGAGGTAACCATCGACTTTGGCGGGCTCGACCAGGTGCTGGAAGGTGCCCAGCGCCCCGGCCATTTCGCCGGAGTAGCCCAGGTAGTGAACCGCCTGCTCAACATTGTACAGCCGCATTACCTTTACCTGGGGCAGAAGGACTACCAGCAACAACTTATTATCAAGCGGTTGATAGCGGTGCTACAACTACCAGTCAAGGTGGTTGTGGTGGCCACGGAACGCGAGAGCGATGGCCTGGCGATGAGTTCCAGAAACTTGTTACTCGATCCGGAATTGCGGCCCCGATCCGTGCTGTTACAACAAACACTGGAAGGTGCTAAAAACCGGCTGGCAGCAGGTGAGCCGGTGCCGGAAATTGAAAAATGGGCCCTGGAACAATTGACGCAGCCGGATTTTAATCCGGAATATTTCTCCATTGTCAATGGCGAGAATTTGCTGCCGCCCGATCCGGCAACCCTCCCCGACCTGGTGGTAGCCTGTACGGCGGTATGGGCAGGCAAGGTACGGCTGATCGATAACCTGGTGCTGCGGGGTAGCCTGTAACTTTAGCCCCGATGGATCGTCATAAGATGCGACAAAAGCCACCCCGGTGTCTTAAAACTTTCGTAATATTATTTTGTTTCTCTTTAACGATACAAGTTCTGAACACCAGAATTTAGGTTTTAGTAGAAGTCGAACAAATTTTATACTTTTGCGCCACTATGCTAATTCAACGATTTAAATCCAAAATACACCGGGCGGTCGTCACCGAAGCCAACCTCAACTACGTGGGCAGCATCACCATTGATGAAGACCTGCTGGATGCGGCTAACCTACAGGAAGGCGAGCGGGTGCAAATTGTAAACAACAACAACGGCGAACGCTTTGAGACCTACGTCATCACCGGCGAACGGGGCTCGGGAATGATCTGCCTCAACGGTGCCGCTGCGCGCCGGGTACAGGTGGGCGATGTGGTCATCATCATTGCTTACGGTTGGATGACACCCGCAGAAGCCAAAGCCTACCAGCCACACGTCGTATTTCCCGGCGAGGGAAATAAGCTCGTCTAGGCGCTGACTCCTAGAATTTTATCTTCTTTATCCGGTCCATATCCCGCTTCAGGTCTTTCTGCTTGATCGAATCCCGTTTGTCAAAAGTCTTCTTACCCTGCGCCAGGGCAATTTCTATCTTAACAAACCCGCGGTCATTGATGTAGAGCTTGTGGGGGACGATGGTCAGTCCTTTTTCCTTGACTTTTTTCTCCAGCTTGCGCAGTTCTCCCTTGCGGAGCAGCAGTTTGCGCGTCCGTCTTTCTTCGTGGTTAAACTGGTTGCCGTGGTCGTATTCGGCAATATAAAGGCTGTAGAGGTACAGCTCATTGTTTTTGAACAGGCAATAGGCATCGCGCAGGTTGACGTTGCCCTTGCGAATCGATTTGATCTCCGTCCCCGTCAGCATGACACCCGCTTCCACCACGTCCAGAAACTGGAACTCGAAGGTGGCTCTGCGATTGACGATCTCTAAGGTATGTTTCTTTTTTTCTGCCATCTGCTCTGGGTGGTTGTAGGTTTCGCGGGCGCTGGTCTGCCGTTGCTGCGGATCAAAGCCCGCGAAACCGCTTTTCATTATTTAAACACGAGTACCGGCTATTAGTTCCTTCCGGGCTGGGCCAGCATTGCACGGTACAATTATTCCCTGGTCTTCTGCATGGGCTCGGCACGCAGCAAGCCAGCGGGCCGACCTGTCACATTGGGTTTGGCTTTCAACTTTTCGTTGAGGAAGTCGGTCATGCGGGTGTAGAGGTGCAGGCGGGTGGGGCCGCCGGAGATACCGTGGTTGCGGTTGGGATAAAAATAGGTGTCAAACTGCTTGTTGGCCATGATCAGGGCGTTGGCCATTTCGGCGGTGTTCTGAAAATGGACATTGTCGTCGCCCATGCCGTGCACGAGCAAGTAGCTCCCCTTGAGCTGATCGGCGAAGTAAACCGGCGAATGCTGGCGGTAGCCTTCCTCATTTTCCTCAACGGTGCGCATGTAGCGTTCCGTGTAGATGGAGTCGTACCACTTCCAGTTGGTGACCGGCGCCACGGCAATGGCGGCTTTGAAGACGTCGTTGCTCTTGAGGATGCAGGAACTGGCCATGTAACCGCCGTAGCTCCAGCCGAAAATACCGATGCGGCGGGCGTCGACGTAGCCCAGGCGCCCCAGGTATTTCGCCGCTTCGGTTTGGTCGATGGTTTCGTAGTAGCCGAGGCGTTGGTAGGTCATCTTTTTGAACTGCTCCCCGCGCGCGCCGGTGCCGCGGTTGTCGACACTGACGATGATGTAACCCTGTTGGGCCAGCATCTGGAACCACCAGTAGTTCTGCCCCCCCCAGGCGTTGTTGACCGTCTGGCTACCCGGCCCGCCGTACACGTACATGAGCACGGGGTAGACCATCTTCTCGTTGAAATTCGGCGGCTTGATCATGTAGCCGTTCAACTGGATGTCTTCGGAGGTTTTAAAGTTGAAAAATGTTACGGGTTGTACGCCGTACGTCTGTTGCAGGCTGCGCAGGTCTTCGTTCTCTTCGATAAGCCTTACCCGTTTGCTCTGGCGGTCGAGGACGGTATAGGTCGGGGGGGTATTTTGAGTAGAAAACGTCAGCACAAAATAGTCGAACGTGCTGCTAAACTGTGCCTTGTTGGTGCCTGCTTCGCTGGCCAGCATTTTGCTGCCGCCCCGTCCTTTGAGTTCCTGGCTGTAGATCTCGCGCTGCGCGGGATTCTGTTTGGCGGCCTGGTAATAGATGGTTCCGTTGGCTTCGTCGAGGCCGTAGAACTGCGTAATGTCCCACTGGCCGGTGGTGAGTTGCTCGGCCAGGCTGCCGTCCATGTTGTAGAGGTAGGCGTGGTTCCAGCCGGCCAGTTCGCTCGTCCAGATAAACTGGTCCTTGGTTTTCAGGAAGTAAAGGTTGTCGTGGATGTCGATGTAGTAGGGGCTGCTTTCGCTGAGGAGCGTGCGGCTGGTACCCGCGAAATTCAGCAGGCGCAATTCCAGCTTACTCTGGTGGCGGTTCATGAAGAACACGCACAGCTCACCCGCCTTGCGCGTCCATTTGATGCGGGGAAAATATTCCCACTCCGGTCCGGTTTTCGCTACTTCCCGGGTCTTACCCGAGGCCAGGTCGTAGATGTGGATACTCACCTCGCTGTTCTTTTCCCCTACTTTGGGGTACTTGAAGGTCACGTAGTCGGGGTAGCTCCCGTCGTGGTAATTGGTGAGGGTGAATTCGCGTACCGCCGACTCGTCGAAGCGGTAGTAGGCCAGTTGCTGGCCGTCGGGCGACCAGAAGAAGCCGTTGTCGTCGCCAAATTCTTCTTCGTACACCCAGTCGGTAGCGCCGTTGATAATCTTGTTGATTTCGCCGTCGGTAGTGACCGGTTCGATCTTACCGGTGTTCAGGTCTTTGATGTACAGGTTGTTGGCTTGTACGAACGCGGCCTTGGTGCCCTGCGGATTGAGGGCGGCCAGCCGGATGCCTGCTCCACCGGGGAAGATGGCGGTTAGCTGGTTGCTTTCGCGGTCGTAAACGAAGAAATTGGCCGTAAAAGAATGGCGGTAGATGGACTCCGCATTGTTGCTGAGGACAATTTTAGACTCGTCTTCCGTGAAGCGGTAGGCTCCAATTTCACTGATGTCCGGCAGGGTCCCCGCATCAAGCAGGGTGGCAACCAGCTTACCCGTGCGGAGGTCGTATTTTTGGATTTTATTATTTTCCAGGCGGGTATAGTGCTGGCCATCATTCATGAAGGTGAAGCCCGGCACACTTTCGGGGATAAAAGTATAGTCTTGCCAGATGTTTTCCAGCGTGATGGCCTTTTGGCCGAAAACGGGCGCCAGGAGCATCAGGCAGATGCCCAGCGTAAAGCATATTTTATTCATAAGAAAGAAGGATATTTTTTTGCGAAAAGCAAAAATACGAAAATTGGTTATCTCAGCATAGCAGCGAGCTCCCGCCGGAGAATCTGGCTAAAGATAGCGCCCCGGTGACCGGTTTCGCCGAGGCTGATCAGGCGGCTTTTAGTCGGTTGTTTGCTTTGCAGCACCACGGAATGCGCGTAGGGGATGAGTTCGTCCTGGGTGCCGTGGAAAAGCGAAACCGGGCAGTTGGCCTGCGGCAACGCCACCTCGTTGCGCAGCGGGTATTTGAGCAGGAAAGAAGGCACGAAAGGAACAAGCAGGTCTTTCATGGCCGTCATGCTGCGGTAGGGCGCCACCAGGCACAGGCGCTGCGGGTGGTTGTGGCTGGCCAGGTAGGTGGACACGCCACTACCCAGGGAATAACCGACCACCACGATCTGGTCTTCGCGGTAATACTGCAACAGCCAGGTGTACACTTTTTGGGCGTCGGCAAACAGTTGGTCTTCCGAAAATATTTCGCCACCGCTCTTGCCGTAGCCGCGGTAGTCGGGCATAAAAATGTCGTAACCCAGGTCGAAGAGGTTTTCGGCCTGGTGCAGGCAGCGCCGGTTGGAGCCCACGTTGCCGTGCCAGTATAAAATGACGCCCCGGGGTGCCTGGCTGCGCAACCACAGGCCGTTGAGCCGTACCCCGTCAGACACGGGTACCCAGGCTTCTTCGCCCTCCCCGAAGACATAGCTGGCTGGCAGTTTTTGGGGGTGAAAGATGAGCTGTTCTTGTCCGAAAAACAAGCCCACACAGGCCGCCAGGTAGAGCAGCAAGAGGAAGACACCAATTCTTTTAATCCAGGTCATTTGCTTTAAACGTATCCTAAAGTGACTTAGTTTATAGCAAACAATTCTTCCCTAATCCAGCCAAAGCATTTTGCCCGTGTAGACTTTGGCCGCAGAAGTTTGTAGCTGGTACGAGTACATGCCGGCCGGCCAGGCACCGCGTTCCACCAGGAATCGGGTTCCGCTGACGGATTGCTGCCAAACAGGTCGCCCCGTCAGGTCAAATAAGGTGAGCGTACCCTGCCGGATGAATACCGGGCTGGTGAACGCGGCCTGGTCTTTAGCTGGTGCCGGACTGATCTCCAGCACATCGGTTTGTGGCAGGGGTTCTTGGGTGTCGACAATTTCGATACCCTCCGACCCCAGGGTGTACATGGCCACCAGCACCATCATTTCGTCATCGCTGGTGGGGCCAAACCAGACGGGCGTGGGGCCGTTGTTGATCCAGCTGGCCTGGTGGGTCATTCCGTTGGCGAAGTTCATGGTCAGCGGCTGCAGGGGCTCGAAATAGCGGAACGGAATATGGCGATAGTCAAAGTAAGGCGCTACGCAGCCGGGGATGCCGCGGGCACAGGCGGCGTCGTAGAGGAGGTCGGTGGGCTGAAAATTTTGTCGCTTCCACACCTTGTAGCTGGTGCCGTATTTATGGGTGTGGCCCATGAGCCCCCAGAGGTAAATTTGCCCCAGGTTCTGGTTGACGACCTGGTTGAAGGTAATCGTGTTTTCGTTGTTGGGAATGTAGATGTTGTCCTTGACGATGAGGGTCGTGAACATCTCCTGCGCCGCCGTGCCCGTATCCTGGGTGTAGACATTGACGTACACCTCGGCCTGGTGTACCATAGTCGCCGAGTAGTTGATGTAGTGGGAGTTCAGGTCGAGCACCAGGTCGCTGGGCCAGCGGAAGGCGGTTCCGGTGGGCAACTGCAGGTCGGTGGCTTCCTGGATGGCAGCTACCAGGCTGATGTTGGCGTGGTAGGGGGTCAGGCGGAATCCGTCGGTGACGGCGTTGCCGCCATTGGTGCCAAAATCGTAGAGGATGAGGTGGTGAGAATAGGTGCCGATCTGCATGTCCAGGCGGTTGATTTCTACATTGCCCGGAAGGTCGAGTTCGTATTTCTGAAAGTACTCCAGCTCCTCGCCGGGTGGCAGAAAGAAAGGCCCCATCTTGAACTGGAAGCCCTCCCCGGCGGCCGGTGGTTCCGGAGGGCCGTCGGGGAAGGAGGCCAGGCCGTTGCCACTGTAGTATTCGGCCAGCAGCGCCGGATCGACGACCGTACCCGTAGCGGGCGCGCCGTAGAGGATCCACTGCCGGATCAGTTCTTTTTCCACGTCGGTGAGGGTGGGTTCGCCGTAGGGCGGCATACTTTGCCCTTCGGTATCCGGGGTAAGCGTGACGGTAGCTTCCAGGCCAGCATTCATTTTCCGGAAGAGGAAGCTGCGGTCGGGGCGGCCGGGGTAGATGTAGAAATCGCCCCTGGCGGCGGCGCTGCTGTTGGCGGGCGTTTGGCGAAAGATATTGTTGAACACATCCAGGGCCCGCGCCTGGTCGTTGGCGCCAACGCCTTGCAGGTCGAGGCCGGCGGGGGCTTCGTTGCCCTGGTGGCAGGTGGCGCATTTGGCTTGCAGCACGTTATATACTTCGATCCGGGTTGAAAGCTGGGCGTGGGCAACAGCCAGCAGACCGGCTAAGCTCGAGAGGGTCAGTAAAAATCGCAACATGGGAAAGGTGATTTTAATCTTTAATATGGTGACATCAAGATCAGGATGCTTTTCGAAGTGCTTGCCCCTGACGAAGACCTGCTAAAGATCGGAAAAAAAATTAGAACGGTGGTAGGACGGAACCCTTATGGCCTGTTGGTACAAAAGCACGATGTCATTTGGTTGTTTGGTACTCCAAGACTGTTGCCTACCAGTACAAATTTTGGGGGCTCCCTGCTCGATTTTCGGCAAGGCTCCCCGGAGGTAAGCTATTTTGACTTAGCTCTTGATCTCGACCCTACGGCTATTATGTGCGATGCCGAG
>PZPC01000051.1 GCA_003045895.1 Bacteroidota bacterium | reverse complement strand
CATCGATGCTAGTTCGCAATTTTTTAGCTATTTTGCAAATCGACCTAAATAGTTACCAATTATTCATAGTTGCTGCTTTCTATGTTTGTGAGTGTGATGATTTACAAACTTAAGCAGCAACTTTTTCTTTTCACATATTACGTTTTATTAAGTTGACGCGAATGCGTCTTCAGCGTGGGCGAAAGAGCTTGCCACGCTTTTTAGCGTGGACAATGCTTTTAAGCTTTATTTATCGTCGCGGCATACCTCTGATAAGAACCCATCCCCCGCCCTTCCCTTTCAAGGAAGGGAGGCATGCTGCGCGTATTCGCGAGGTTTTGACCGTTGTGAACAGTCGGCAATCGGCGATTGTGAAAAGTCGGCCATCCGTAATTTCTCGCCTTTGGGGCAGTATCTTTAGACTTTTTGCAGGCTAACTGCCAGCGTTGAATTTACCACTCGCCTCGGCAAAAATCGCGTGTCTGGACTCCCACGCCGAAGGGGCGTGGCAAGGGGATGGGTTCTCTTGAATGCGCCATTTCGGATAAAAACAGCAACAACATATTAGGTTTTCCTTGATTCGACAGACCTGGGCCCCACCCTCAAGGCCTGAACGCTGGCCCCTGATTTGGCTGACTAGCCGTACGGGGCAAACCACCACCATTGCTGCCAGTTATGCACTGCCAACAACCAAGCAAGGAAAACAAAACCGCTGAATGCCCTTGCTGGCCTGGCGAAAGGTGTCCGCCGCAAAAGGCTCTACATCCGGTTCGGCATTTCAATGCCGAGCAGCTGCATTCCCAGCTTCAGGGCGTGTGCCACGGCCTGACTCAGCGCCAGACGGAAATCGCGGGCAGCCTCGGTGTCGGCGCTGAGGATGCTGTGTTCGTGGTAGAAACGATGGTAGTTTTTGGCCAGGTTGTAAACGAACTGTGCGACGTTAGAGGGATCGTAATTTTTAGCCGCTTCCTGAATCACTTCAGGAAAGGCAAACAATTGCAGAATCAGTTCCTTCTCTTCTGCGGCCAGTTGCTGGTAGGCGCTGGCCTGGCTGGTAGCCGTGCCATCCCACTTGCGCAGTACCGACTGGATGCGCACGTACGCATTCTGGATGTAAGGACCGGTTTGCCCCTGCAAATCGACCGACTCTTTGGGGTCGAAGATCATCCGCTTTTGGGGGTGTACCTTCATGATGAAGAACTTGAGGGCCGCCAGGGCTACCTGGTGGATGATCTCCGCTTTTTCATCCTCCGAAACTTCACTGAGGGTGTCCCGCTCTTCCGAATTGTAGGTTACCTCCTGCACCACTTCGGCAATCAGGTCATCGGCATCCACGACGGTGCCTTCCCGGGATTTCATCTTACCGGTCGGCAAGTCGATCATTCCGTACGACAGGTGGTACAAGCCATCCGCGTAGGGCTCTTCCAGCCGTTTGAGCAATTCGAAGAGCACCTGGAAGTGGTAATTTTGTTCGTCGGCAACGACGTACACCATCTTGTCTACCCCAAAATCCTTGTACCGCTGGTGGGCAGTACCCAGGTCCTGGGTTACGTAGAGGGAAGTGCCGTCGCTGCGCAGGATTTTCTTTTTATCGAGTTTCGCTTCCGTGAGGTCGGCTTCGATCGACCCATCTTCGCAGGTGTAGAAGACGCCTTTGGCCAGCCCCTGCTCCACGATTTCTTTGCCCAGCAGGTAGGTTTCCGACTCGTAGTACAGCTGGTCGAAAGTAACGCCCAGTTCGTGGTAGGTCGTTTCAAAACCACTGTATACCCAGCCGTTCATTGTTTTCCAGAGGGCCACTGCTTGCTCATCCCCAGCTTCCCAGGCCAGGAGCAGGCTCCGGGCTTCCTGGCCCAGCTGGCTATATTCGTTGAAGTAGGTATTCTTGTACCGCTTGAAGAAGTCGTCGGTGGTTTCTTCGGCCTTGCGGAGTTTGGTGTACACATCCTGCCCTTCGGCGCTCTGCTGCCAGTCGTGGTATTCTTGTTTGAAGTGTTGCTCAAATTGCACGTAGTAAAACCCGACAAAATGGTCGGGCTTGGTTACGGTGGAGGCAGGGGTAGCTCCGTTGCCGTATTTTTGCCAGGCCAGCATGCTTTTGCAAATGGCGATGCCCCGGTCGTTGATGACCTGTACTTTCACCACCTCGTAGCCAACGGCCTCCAGGATCTGCGCCGTAGACCAGCCCAGGAGGATATTGCGGATATGCCCCAGGTGGAGCGGCTTGTTGGTGTTGGGCGACGAAAACTCGACCATCACTTTCTGCCCGTTGGGCGGTTGTTGGCCATAGTGGCCGTCCTGGCTGATGTCCAGCAGGAAATCCTTCCAGTAGGTATCCTGGATCACCAGGTTCAGAAAGCCTTTGACCACGTTGAAGCGATCAATCTCAGGTACTTCCCGCACCAGGTACTCGCCCAACTCCGCGGCAATGGCCTCGGGGCCTTTGCGGGCCGCCTTGGTGAAGGGGAAAACTACTACGGTATAATCGCCTTCAAACTCTTTGCGCGTCGTGTTGATGGGCACGTCGGCGGCGGAAAATTCGGTTTGGTAGAGGGCTTTTACGCCTTTGGTTACCTGGTTCTGAATAAGCTGGATGATATTGGTCATAATCGAGATTGGCTATTTGCGGAGCAAAGATAAAAATCCTGGCCGGATGATAAAGGAGGCTACGTCTGGTGAGGGGTAAAATTGCCAATGGTCGCACACCGGCAGTCCCACAACATCCATCGTATTGGTGGATCGACGATACCAGTGGTATAAAGACAACAGCCGGCCATGGCCTGAGGTTCCTTTTGCAATCCACTTATTTTGGCGCAAGGCTTAGCGCTGCTCCGCCCAGATCTGCGCCAGGTGTACCAATACTTCGGTTACTTTTTCCATATCCTGCACCGTCACCCATTCCTGCTTGGAGTGGAAAGCGTGTTCACCGGCGAAAATATTCGGGCAGGGCAGCCCCATAAAGCTGAGTCGGGAACCGTCGGTGCCACCGCGAATGGCTTTGCGCAAGAGCGGCAACCCCGTCCGGCGGATGGCTTCTTCGGCGTGGGCCACGATCTGGGGGTGCTGATCCAGCACTTCCTTCATGTTGCGGTACTGTTCGGTCACCTGAATTTCGCCACTGGCGCCGGGGAATTGGGTCAGGGTTCGGTCTAGAATAGCCTGCAATTCGGCCTCGTGGTGGGCCAGTTGGGCGGTGTCGAAGTCGCGGACGATCAATTTTATCGTGGTTTCCTCTACGCCACCGCTCACGTGCACGGGGTGCACAAATCCTTCCCGGTCGGTGGTAGCTTCGGGTGCCAGGCGATCGGTGGGCAGAGCCGCGAGGAAAGCGCCGGCCACCTTAAGGGCGCTGACCATCTTGCCTTTGGCAAACCCCGGGTGCGCACTGATGCCGCGGATGATTACCGTAGCGGCATCGGCCGAGAAGGTTTCGTCTTCGAGCGAGCCCCGGCGTTCGCCATCGACGGTGTAAGCGAAGTTCGCTCCCAGTTTTTTTAGATCGACTTTATCTACACCGCGGCCAATTTCTTCGTCGGGGGTAAAGAGAATCTTGATGGTGCCGTGGGGAATCTCCGGGTGCTGAACCAGATGGGCCACGGCGGCCATGATTTCGGCCACGCCCGCTTTGTTATCCGCTCCGAGAAGGGTGGTGCCGCTGGCCGTAACGATGTCGTTGCCCATTTGTTCGGCCAGATCGGGATGCTCGGCCAGGCGGATGACAACGGTAGGGTCATCGGGCAGCACCAGGTCGCGGCCGTCGTAGTTTTTGTGTACCAGGGGTTTTACGCCGTGGCCACTGCTGTCGGGGGAGGTGTCCATGTGGCTGCAGTAGCAGATAACGGGGACCTCGTGGGTCACGGTGGCGGGCAAGGTGGCGTACACGTAGCAGTGTTCGTCGAGGTGGGCGTCGGTGAGGCCCAGTTCCAGCAGTTCCTTAACCAGCACCTCGCCCAGGTCGCGCTGCTTGGCGGTACTGGGGTGGGTAGGGGAGTCGGGGTCCGATTGGGTATCGATTTTTACGTAATCCAAAAAGCGGTCGAGTACAGTGCGCATGGGAACTATTGAATGATGGATAAAGCACAAAGTTAACCCAATAAGAAAAAAATAGTAAAAAATAGTGCGACCGCTTAGGGGGTGTGCCAATTTTTGGTGTCTATACAAATAGAAACGCCTAATAAACAAGCCCCGTTTGCCCCAAACAACCAAAGCCCATTTGGCTAAATCCAAAATCCAAGTAAGATGAATCTAGAAGCAAAGCAAACTTTTCTACGGCAGTTTCCCCTTTTCGAGAACCTGAACGCCGAAGAACTGGAACAACTCAGCAGCATGATGGAGTTTCGGGTGAAGCCGCGCTTCAGTTTCATTTACCAGCCGGACGAGGCTTCGGATCATCTTTTTTTCCTGGCACGGGGAGCTGTAAAAATCGGCACGCACTCCACCGATGGCAAGGAAGTCATCAAACACCTCATCCACCCCATGGCCATGTTTGGCGAACTGGGGTTGATTGGGGAGCAAGTGCGCAAGGAATTTGCCCAGGCACTGAAAGAAGATGTACACATTTACGTACTTAAAGTGACGGATCTGCAGCGGCTCATGCGCTACAATTTTGCCCTCACCACCAAGATCATGAACGCCTTCGGCTCGCGGCTCATCTCCGCCGAGACCCGCCTGGAATCACTCATCTTCAAGGACGCCCGTACCCGCATCGTCGATTTTATTGTCGAATCGGTCAACAAGCGGGGCAGCCGGGTGGGCTACGAGATGTTGCTGCGCCACAGCCTTACCCACCAGGATATTGCTAATATTACCTGTACCAGTCGCCAGACGGTGACCCTGGTGCTCAACGAACTTAAAAAATCCGATCTGATTTATTTCAACCGTGGTAAAATTTTGGTTCGGGATATGGCCCGCCTGACGTAAAGGCTTCCGTAGCTGATCGGTCAAATGATAAAAGAGCCAGCGGAGGCGCTAAATAACCCCAACAAATATTCGATTCGGGCGGGCACAAAAATTGCTACGGCAATTTTTGTACCCGCTTTTTTATTTGGAGGGGTATACCCCCAGGGAACAAATCTATGGTCAGCTTTTGTGGGGGTTATATCATTAAGCCAGCGTCTTCCGCGGATCAGGAACAGTGAGAAAGTAACCAATGACCAGTAACGTGATCAGACCAATCGCGAAGAGTGCGGTGAAAGAACCAAACTGGTACCAGAGGAGCCCGGTGAGCGAGCTGGCTGCCAGGGCACAAATGCTCTGGAGTCCGGAATAGGTGCCAATGGCCGTGGCCGTGTCTTGCGGCGCGGTGATGTTGGAGATCCAGGCTTTGGAGATTCCTTCCGTAGCTGCGGCATAGACGCCGTAAAGGAAGAAGAGGCCGAAAAAGAGATAAAGATTGGTATTGAAAGACATGCCAAAGTAGACCATGGCAAACAGTGCAAGCCCCGCTATGAAAGTAGCTTTTAGCCCCATTTTATCTGCCAGGATGCCAATGGGGTAAGCCAATAACGCATAGACCAGGTTGTAAAAAATGTAGACCCCGATCACCATCGTGTCATCGAACCCCGACTGCTTGGCTTGCAGCAGGAGAAAAACATCCGAGCTGTTGAAGAGGGTGAAAAGGAGGAGGCCGGTTACCAATTGGCGGTAGGCCGCCGGACCCGTTTGCCAGTATTTCAGGAAAGAAAAGAAAGGGGTAGCTGCCTTATGTTGGGGGTTGGTCACCGGTTTTTCCTTCAGTAACAAAGCCACCAGTACCGCCAGCATCCCCGGAATAAAAGCAATAAAGAAGAGCGTCTTATAGTCTTCGGGGTAAAAGTACAGGTACACCAACGCCAGGGCTGGCCCCAGGGCGGCTCCGAGGGTATCCATGGAGCGGTGGAAGCCAAACACTTCACCCCTGGTGGCGGGGGTGGCTTCGCCCGAAAGGATGGCATCGCGGGCGCCGGTGCGGATGCCTTTGCCGAAACGGTCCAGTGTGCGCGCCAGAAAGATCCAGAGCGGAAACACAAAAATGGCCATCATGGGCTTGGAAATGGCACTGATGGTATAACCTACCTGGACGAAGGGCACGCGGCGGCCAGCCGTATCCGAAAGTTTGCCGAAATACCCTTTGCTCAAACCCGCCGTCGCTTCGGCCAATCCTTCGAGGATGCCGATGAGCACAATGGAAAAGCCAATGGTTTTGAGGTAGATGGGCAGGATGGGATACAGCATCTCACTGGCCGTGTCGGTAAACAAACTGACCAACGATAAGATCCAAACGGTGCGGGTTATGTTTTTCAAGGTCTCGGCGGGTTTTGTACGGGTGAATGTACTTGATTTTTGGGGAGAGTGGATGAGAATAGTTTAATGCCTGCCGCGCGACCTCAAAGGTTAACGAATAGTAGGTCTGGCGCAGGGACGAGCAGCAGCAGGGATGGGCGGGAGGCAACGCCGACCAGACAGCCCGGCGCCCGGCGATGGTGGGCTACGCCGCCAGAGGAGTCCACTGGCGCCGGGCGGCTGCCCAAATGCTTCACCACGTTAGTCGGAGGATAAAATTGGGGGTGAAACCCATGTTTACCTTGTCGTTGTAAGCCAGCGCGGAAGGTCGGTTGGGTCGGTTGTCAATGTAGATTTCCCGGTTGTAGATGTTGCGGTGGTGGTAGATATTGTAGAAGGAGAGGCCTACCCGTAAACTGCTGAGGTGTAGGAGAGAGGGGGTGAATTGGTACACCAGGGAGGCGTCTAACTGGTGTTCGGCAGGTAGGCGTTCGCTGTTGAAGGCATGGACGAGCGGGCGCACGGTTTCTCGTGGTCCCGGGCTGTTGGGTGGTGCCGGCAGGACCTCGAAGTTGCTGCTGGCGGAGTAGGGCCTGCCGGAGCTGATGGTCCAGCCCAGGGAACATTCGAGGTTGCCGAAGGTCCACAGGTGGGCCCAATTCAGGGCGTGGGGCTGATCGATGGCTGCCGCAAAGTCGGTGTCGAAGAACGTTGGAAAATGGTAATCGATCTGGCTGAAGGAATAGCTCAACCAGCTTTTGTAGTTGTTCCACCGCTTTTTGACCAAAATATCCAGCCCGCGAATGTGGGCATCGCCCAGGTGATAGCGGTTGGACAGGCCCTGGTCGAAACCCGATGACAAGGAAGTGAGGCCCGTGACTTTTTTGGCGTAAGCCTGTACGTGGAGTAACCAGGTGTTTTTTCGATAGACAGCCCCTAACTGCAGGTGATTGGCATTGAGTACGGGTACTTCTGCCGATCCGGTCAGTCCCCAGACGGGTGTTTCAATGCTCGCCTGATCGCCTTTCAATTGGATGAGCTGGCTCAGGTATTGGTTGTATTTACCGGTATTCAGGTACAGGGTGAGTTGGTCGGTGGGGCGGTACCAGAGCCGGAAACGGGGTTCCAGGTACTGCTTTTGAACCAGTTGGTACTGACTAAGGCGCAGCCCCGCCTGGAAGCCGATTCTGCTTTCGCTGTTGGTCTGGAAGTCGGCGTACAAGACGTGCAACGGGGAGTCAAAGGCGCGGTTGCCCGAGTCGTCATCCATACTGCTGGTTGTAATACCGAAAGCCACCTTGTAGTTGGTCAGCTGGTAGCCTACTTTTAGCGAATGATTGGCATGCGTGAGGTAGTCCGCCTGCAAGTGAAGCTGTTGTTCCTGAATGCTGCTGTTTTTCCGGCCGATCTTGTCGGGATTGACCTGGCCTGGGGTCAGCACACTGTAGCCGTAATCGTAGTGGTAATCGGTATGCAGGGCTTCCAGGGTGGTCGACAAGCGGGGCTGCCATTGATGCCGCCAGGCTACCTTGATGCCACTGTTGGCCAGGGCGAAGGTGTCGGCCTGGGTTTGCATCCGCTTGTCGTCCAGGATGTTATCCGAGAAGTCGTTGGCGGCATAGTATCCGGCTGCGGTTAGCTCATCCTGCTTTGATAATTGATACGTTAGCTTGAGGTTGGTATCGAAAAAATTGAAATCGTCGCTGATATGGATACCTGGCGGCAGCCGGTTAAGGTCGATATTTTGCACCAGGATGCCTTGCTGAACACGGCGGGTGATATTTTTAAAAGTGGGCGAACGCCAAAGCCCCGTGGTGGAGTGCCGCAGGGAGAATATGGCCGACAGGCGCTGATCCCTGGATGCCAGCTGGCCATCGAGAAAGCCATCAATCAAATTGGTGCCGATCCCGATTTGTGTGGACGGTGACGCATCGGCTACCGATTCCAGTTGGATCACACTGGAAATACGCCCACCGTATTCGGCTCCGAACCCACCGGCAAAAACGGTTACTTTATCAATAAAGAAAGGATTGAAAGCCGAGAGCATCCCAAAATAATGCGCCGTGTGGTAGACGGGGATACCCTCCCAGAGGACGAGGTTTTGATCGGGTGTTCCGCCCTGTACCGAAATGCCGGAAGGCGTGCCGTCGGCGGACGATACGCCGGGTAAAAACTGGATGGTATGCAGGATGTCGGGGGCTACCTGCCCGGGCAAGGTGCCGGTCTTGGCGGGCTGCAATTGGGTGTAGGCGCCGTTGTCGCCAGACAAAATACCGTCGGTCAGGTATTCTTTGACGATGAGGAAATCTTCGCCAAAGCTGTAATAGTCCAATAAAATGGTGGAGCAGGGGCGTTGCCACAATTGCCGTACCGCCAGCCGCTGCTCCTGGTAACCGACGTAACTGATGATGAGTGTGTCGGTTTTCGCGTTTCCGTTTACCCGTAAGGTGAACGAGCCATCGGATTCCGTGACGGTGCCCTGACGTGCCTGCTGCAAGTAAATATTGGCGCCCAGGAGCGGCGCTTGGGTCAGCAGGTCTCTGACCTGGCCGCAGAGGGTTATCTCTTCGGCTTGCCCGGGAACGGGTACGGTGCTGCGCCTGACTGCAGGCTTGGAGAGTAGGACGTATTTTTCCTGTACGATCTCGAACACCAATCCGCTGCCCTTTAAGGTGGTGGTTAAAAAGGCCGGCAGTTTACGCGCACCCCTGGGGGGCACCACTTGCAGGGCGACAATATCTTCCTGCTTGTAGCTGAACAAAAGGCCGTACTTCGCCTCCAGCGTGTGGATGAGGTTTTCCAGGGGCATGGCCTGGGCCGGCACCGCAATGCGCAGGTCTTGGGCCGTGCCTGCCGTGGCGCCCAGGAGCAGGAGCAGCAAGAAGATCAGGCCATTATTGGGCATAGAGTACAACCGTTTTGTCTGGATGGAGCACGTAGCGAATCCCCAGAGGAGTCAGCGTGGTTTTCAGGGCCAGGTCCAGGTCCTGGTGGTCAAAATTACAGGAAAGGATGGTGGTGGTATCCACTGCGCGGGCGTCGATGCGGACTCCAAATTGCCGTTCCAGTGCTGCGAGTACTGTAGCCAGGGGGACTTGGCGAAATTTGGACACCCCCGCCATCCAACTGATCGGGTCATTTGCTGGCGTCGTCCATTGCATCGTGACTTTACCGGCAGTGAGCCGGATGGCTTCCTGGGGCAGGAGTACGTGGCGCTGGGTTTGCGCCAGGTTGGTTACGGCCACTTTCCCCGTCTGGCAGCTGACTTCCAGGGTGTTGTCCCGCGACCAAACGTTGAAGGTGGTGCCCAGTACGGCTACCGTGCCGTTGGTGGTATAAACGGTAAAGGTTTGACCTTTTTCGACATTGAAAAAGGCTTCGCCCGTCAGCTCGACCCGGCGCTCGGCGGCCCAGGTTTTCGGCTGGTAGGTCAATGCGCTTTCGGCGTTCAGCCGGAAGGTCGATCCATCGGGCAAACGGCCTTCTTGTTGTTCCTGCTGGCCAGTGGCCCAGGTTACCGGTTGTGCTGTGGGCCAGAAAAACCAACCCGCCAATAGCAAAACAGCTGCGGCGGCGGCGTATTTTGCCCACCTGGACAGGGTTCGCCTTTTGCCGGTTGTGGGGGGCTTGGCTTTCTTGTCGATCGCCAGGATGTCGGCCAGCATTTGCGCTTCCGCGAATGCCGGCACCTCCAACTGGTCGGTCTTGGCCCGCAGTTTTTCCAGCGCCTCGTATTCCGGACGTTGTTTAAAGCGGTCCAGTTCGGCGGCCGTCAGTTGGCCATTTACCCATTTGTGTAGCAGTTCATCATTTTTCATCGCTCATTTTTGCTCGTTTTAAAATTTCCCCTCTTTCCTTAAAGACACTTCAGCTGCGGCAAGACGTAAGTCGTTGGCCGAAAAAAAAAGTACTGCTGATCCGTCGCTTACCGGATACCCGCAAATAATTGGCGCAGGGTATCCAGGGCATTGTACATTCTTTTCTCCACGGTCTGCTTGCTGATACCGAGCAGGTCGGCGATTTCCTGGTAGGTTTTTTTGTCTATTCTGCTCAGCAAGAAAACGACGCGTTGTTTTTCTGGCAAGGCTGCAATCGCCGTTTCCAGCTGTGCTTTCAGTTCTTTTTCTTCGAGCAGGAAGGCCGGGCTTTCGTGGTGTGCTTCGGATTGTGGCCGGTGCTCAAATTGCAGTACCACCCGTCGGTGTTTGTAGGTGTTGAGCAGGAGGTTGTTGGCGATTTTAAAGACGTAACCTTTGGCGTTTGCCTTCAATACCGCCTGGCAGTTTTGCCACAAGCGGGTGAAGGCCTCCTGGGTCAGGTCTTGTGCCATACTCAGGTTCCCCGTTTTGTAGTAGAGGAAATGGTAGAGGTTGTTGGCGTAGTCCTTAAAAATGGCGGTGTAAACCGATTCCTCGCAAACCGTGTCCGAATGAGACATAACTTTTTTTTGATGTGCCGGGTAGGTCTTTATTAGGGTGAGTTGTCTTTAGGGGGAACAACGTCAAAAAAAAATGACGGCCGGTGGAGCCGAGTGGCGCTCCTAAGCAGCGGTTCAAAGGTAATAATTGTTGGACTAACTACTAAAAACTAATTGAATGAGAGTTCTCCCCCTTCTTGCATTATGCGGACTGATGACCTTCGCTGCCTGTCGGCCCGACGAAGAGTTGGCCATGGACGGCACCATCGTCGATATCAACAATGGCACCGATACCGGTGGCGATCCGAATACCGGCAACCCCAGTGTAAATATAGCTAGCCTGCAGGAACTGGGCCGCCTGCTGTTTTGGGATCCGGCACTTTCGGGGCAGCTCGACGTAGCTTGCGCCACTTGCCACCACCCTGATTTTGGGTATGCCGACGGCCGCGCGCTACCCATCGGGGTAGGGGGGCAGGGGCTCGGCCCCGGGCGTTTTGATGCCGTCAATGACGATATTGGCCTGGTGGGTCGCAATGCCCCCACCATCATCAATACGGCATTCAACGGGATGGATGTGAATGGCAATTTCAACGCCGGACAGGCGCCCATGTTCTGGGACAACCGGGCGCAGGGCCTGGAAGCTCAGGCGTTGCTGCCGCTGCAGTCCTTTGAGGAAATGCGCGGGCACGCCTTCGACGAATCGGTCAGCCTGGATAGCATCGTCAACCGGCTGCGCGCCAATGATACCTACCAGACGTTGTTCGCGGCGGCCTATGGCCAACAGAATACCATCAACGCTACGAATATTGCGGCGGCTATTGCCGCTTTCGAGCGGACCATTGTGGCCACCAATAGCCCTTTTGATCGTTTCCAGGCGGGTGACTCCAATGCCCTGACGGCCGACCAAATTCGGGGGATGGATCGCTTGCAGCAGATTGGTTGTATGGATTGTCACAGCGGGCCGATGTTCTCCGACTTCCAGTTGCACGTGATCGGGGTACCCGACAGCCCCCAGCTAGCGACCAGTGACGCGGGCGCCAACGGCACCTACGCCTTCCGGACGGCCACCCTGCGCAACCTGACGGAAACGGGCCCCTATTTTCACAATGGCGTTGGCGGCAACTTACAGCAGGTACTGCAGTTTTACCTGGCAGCCCGCGGCAATGGTGGCCCTGGCCCTGGCGGTCCTGGCGCTTTGAATGTCAATCCCAACGTCAGCCGCAATGACCTCGACGTGGAGATCCGCAACCTCAATAATTTCAATAACAACGATGTCCAGGATATGATCGCCTTCATCAGGGCGCTGAATGACCCTGACTTTGACCGGATTATCCCGGCAACGGTTCCGAGTGGGCTGCATCCTGGGGGGAATATTGAATGAGGAGGAGAATTCCGCCCGCTTAGCACGGTCCCACTTCCGACCTCCTATTTCGCACTTCCGATTTCGACCACCTTCCTTTACTGCATCCTGATTCGCCAATGCTTCGGGTAATAGTTGTTGTAGCGGTTACCCAGTCCTTTGGCCCAGCCCAGGTTGAGGCCCTGGTGGCGAACGATGGTCCAGCCGCGGGGCAGTTCCGGAATGGGCGGCGTACCCTTGCGCAAGAAATCGAGGGCTGTTTCCGCGTCTACCTCCACGGCGGGCAGGTTGGGATTGCTAGCGGTGGCGAGTGCCCAGTTGCTACTGGGAATAAGTTGTTGCCCTTTCCATTCTCCCAGTAGGGTGCCTACCTCCAGGCGGTGGAGGTGGTTGGCCAAAATTTGGGCGTCGGCTACGAGCGGGGTGGCCAGGGCCCGCCAGTTGTTGCTGGGGGTCACGTAGTATTGCAGGTTGGCCTCCGGCGTGGCCCAGGCATCGGCGGCAGCTTGGTCTTTTTTGGGTACGGGGGTGAGTCGGTGAAAGGCGGAGCTGATCCCCTGAAAACTGCGTGCGGACGGTGCCTTGCGGAAGGCCGCGAGGTAAAACCCTTCGCCTGCCAGCCGGTGGGGATAAGCTTGCTGGCCGTGGGTGCGGGGCGCCAGTCCCCATGCGGCAGGAAAATCCAATGGCTCGTGGGTCAGTGCCGGATCAGCGGCGAGTACGGCGGCATTGGTATCGTTTTCTGAGCGGTTGTAGGTGCAGGTGCTGTAGAGGAGGATGCCACCTGGGGCAACCAGCTCCCTGGCTACGTCCAGTATTCGTCCCTGGCGGGCCGTGCAAAGCTGGACGTGCTCCGGCGACCATTCGCTGCGCGCATTCAGGTCTTTGCGAAACAGGCCTTCGCCCGAGCAGGGTGCGTCTACGAGTACCAGGTCGAAGAAGCCCGCCAGGCCCACAAAATCGGCGACGTCGTGGTTGCTGCTGAACGTGTTGTCGTAGCCCCACTTGGTCAGGTTGTAGCGCAGCACCTGGTAGCGGGTGCGGATGACTTCGTTGGCCAACAGCCAACTACCCGGCGGCAGGATGGAGGCCAACAGGGTGCTTTTGCCACCCGGCGCTGCGCACAAGTCGAGCACCCGCAGGGGGCGCGGCTCGGGGAAGCACCGTGCCACCGCGGCGGCAATGAGCATGCTGCTGGCTTCCTGCACGTAGTAGGCGCCAGCATGAAAACAGGGGTCGAGGGTGAACGACGGCCGCTCGGCCAGGTACACGCCCCGCTCGTACCAGGGTACGGTAGCGCTGGCCACCAGCGGTAGCATCGGCTTGCGGGGGTTGTAATGCAGGCTCACCGGTGGTGGCGTCTCCAGCACTTCGGCGAAGGTGGGGTAGTCGGCGGCCAGGAGATCCTGCATCTGCGCCTCAAAAGCGCTGGGGAGTGGCGTCATAATTAATAAATAGTATAGTGCAAAACTAACCAACTTTTGGCAGATGAACCGTTTGTTCCTTACCTTTGCACCATGGAAATAGACAAAAACACCCTCATTAAGGCCCTGGCTGGCGTCAAAGATCCCCATACGGGGCAGGATTTGATTACGGCCAATCGCGTGCGCGACCTGGAAGTGGACGGCGCTAACGTCCGCTTTACCCTCGAGTTGCCCAACCTGAATAACGACTACAAGTCGCAACTCAACTTCGCCTGCCAGGAGGCCATTTTGGCGCATTACCCCCAGGCCAACGTACACGTGCACATGATGTCGCACACGGCCGAGTCGCAGGAAAGTACCAGCCCGCTGCCCCACGTGCAAAACATCATTGCCGTTGGCAGTGGCAAGGGGGGCGTAGGTAAATCTACCGTGGCTGTCAACCTTGCCCTGGGCCTCCGCGCCCTGGGTGCCCGTGTGGGGCTGCTCGATGCCGACCTCTACGGGCCTTCCATCCCTACCATGCTGGGCCTCGCCGGGCAGCGCCCCAAGATCGAGACCATCCACGGCCAGCCCAAGATCATGCCACTGGAGGCCCACGGCATCTACACCATGTCCATCGGCTTCATTATCGAGGCCGAACAAGCCGTTGTCTTGCGGGGGCCGCGCCTCAGCGGTATCATCCGCCAGTTCATCAACGACACGGTTTGGCCGCCGCTTGACTACCTCATCGTCGACCTGCCTCCCGGCACGGGCGATATCCAACTGACCCTGGTGCAGACCGTCCCGCTTACCGGCGCTATCCTCGTGACTACCCCGCAGCAGGTTGCCCTGGACGATGCCATCAAGGCCATGAACATGCTCTTCCTGCCCAACATCAATATTCCCGTACTGGGGGTGGTCGAAAATATGGCCTGGTTCACGCCCGCCGAGCTACCCAACAACAAGTACTACATCTTCGGGCAGGGCGCTGGTGCCAAACTCGCCAAGGCCAGCAACAGCATGTTGCTGGGACAGGTACCCCTGGTACAAGGCATCCGGGAGTCGGGCGATGCCGGTGTGCCCGCCATGCTCAACAAAGCGGACACCATCTCCCGCCCCGTTTTTCTGAAAATCGCCCAAAACACGGTGCGCCAGTTGGCCCTGCGCAACGAAATGATGGGCCCCTCACAGGTGGTGAAAGTACAATCGTAACTTAGGGCAACGACTGAACTATTATTTCCGTAAATTTGTATTCTTTAGTACGGATACGTATTACTATTCGTCTCAACCTCAAGATATGTCTGTTAGCGAAAAAGAAGCTTTGTTGGTCCGGGTAGATGCTGCACTCGAAGAGGTACGGCCCCATCTCGCTGTCGACGGTGGCAACGTAGAGGTGGTAGATATTACCGAAGACCACATCGTGAAGGTCCGCTGGCTGGGCAACTGTGTTGGCTGCTCCATGTCGGTGATGACCATGAAGGCAGGTCTCGAACATACCATTAAGGGGCGCCTGCCCGAAATCAATTCGGTCGAAGCGGTCAATTAACCGGTCGTTGCATCTTTTACGGCAGTATTACCAGTCGTTGCACCCTCCACACCCCGTGTGCCAGCCATTGCAAACCATACATGCCACTGTTTACGTGCGGCAAGGTTAAACTTCCTGCTGCCCCTGACCATTCCTGCACCAGGCGGCCCTGGGCATCGCGCAATACACACCGGTCAGGAGAAAAACCTGGGGGTAGCTGAATGGTCGTACCACTATTAACAGGATTTGGAATAGCCCACGTAGCACCAGGTGTAGTGGCTTCCTGGGCACGGCTAACCAGCGGGAATGCCGGGCGCAGGTACAGCACAAAGCCATCGTGGTCGCTGGAACGGGTCGGGATATTGGGGTTGGCGAAATAGGCTGTTGCGGCATCGGCATTGCCCCGCGCAAAGGCCAGCTCGTTCACCGCCAGGTCCTGCAGCTGGGTACTCAGGCAGTGATCCAGCAGTTGGGCCGATCCCTGGAAAACGTAGGAATAACTTTCGGTATCAGCCGGGGTGTAAGCATAATCTATCAGGGTGGGGTTCACAATCGGATCCACGGGTAGTTGGGCGCCCAGGCTTTCCCGGCCGGCTATCTGGCTCAGCACATCCACGTAGCCATCCGAGTAGGGGAGGGCGTTGAAGTCACCAATGATAAAGAGGTTTTCGTCCTGGCGATCCTGAATCATCTCCGCTACGGAGATCGACTGCTGGTGGCGCTTGGCCCGGACAAAGTTGGAACTGTTGGGGTCTTCGATGCCGCCCAGGGAGCGCAGGTGGAGGTTGAGTACCCGAATGGGGGTGGGCGGATTGGTGGGCAGGTTGGCCTCCAGCAGCAGCGGTGGCCGGTCGTGCAGGCGCCCGCCGTTACTCAGCTTTTCGGCTGCCCCCAGCAGGCGCACCTGCACATCGCGGATACGGGTGCTGACCAGGTAAGCCGAGTTGATGGGCGTATTGTTGTTGCCCTGGATGAGGTAGGACACGTAGTTCAGCGCTGGATTGCGTTGGTTGATGAAGATGTTCAACTGTTGCAGCACACCGAGGTTGCCGACCTCTTGCAGGGCGATAATATCCGGTGCGCCCAGGCGATCGACAATGTAGCGGGCTACTTTGGGCAGTTGCAGGGCGAGGGCCTCGTTGTCTTCCCGCAGTTGCAATACATTGATACTTCCTATGGTAATTTCATCGGCTGCCCTGGCCCGCAGGTTGCGCTCGGACACCGTGCCGGTGGTGGTGTAGTTTTTCGCGAAAGCCAGGTAAATGTTGTCGCTTTGGAACAGTACGGCCGTGCTCGTCACCGTCTGTCCGTAACTGAAAAAGCGGTTGGCTGGTTGTCCGAGCGCATCGGTTGCGAGCCAGAAAACTTCGGGGTTGTCATCCCACACCGGTAGCCCGTTTTGCCCAGGGTAGCTGATGCCAGCTTCGCGGAACGGCCGATTTGGGGTGAGCGCCAACGCCGCCAGCCCGTCGCCTTGGTCGGGGCCGACCACGGCTGCCACAAAACTGACCAACATGCCCTCGACCCGTTCCAGGTCGCGTACCAGGCCAGGGCTTCCCGAGGGAAAATCTGCGGTGAACACCACTGCGGGCGGTAGTACGGCCGTGTTGCCGGTGGGGGTAACATGGAGGTCATTGCCCGAAAATTCCGTCTGCCCCGCAAACTCCTTCACGATGCCACTGATATTGACCAGCTGCCCCACGCTGACCGTCGGGAAACTGCCCGTATAGACAAAAATACCGTCGGAGGTCAGGGGGTCATTGTCGCTTCGTTGGGGTGGGGTTTGGGCAAAGAAAAAATCTGGCCCAACGGCCGTCACTACGTTGTTGGCGGTAGTCACCAGCTGACCAACCAAGGGGCTCGTATTGCCACTGCCCTGGATTTCCCACAGCTCCAGGTTTTGCCCCGTGAGCAGCGGACACCAACCGGCCAGGAGCAGCCCCCAGAATAAAGCGCGCGCGGGCTTTAACATTATAGTCGTTTTGTTGTTACCATTGAACATATACCAGCTTATGAATCAGCCAGAATCAATATTTGCCAAGACCATCAACCCCATCTATCAGGCTGGCATGGCCTTGGGTGGGGTGGTACTCTTTTCGTTCATCGCAAAACTAGTACATTCCACCGGACTTGTCGATGTTCCCCAGCGATTTCCCTGGATGGCCGCGGCCTCTTTTATGCTCTTGTTTGCACTCTTCAATAGCATCTTCAGCCTGAGTTCCGAAAACCTGATGAAATACTGGGGCAAATCGCTCTATTGTTTCATGGGCCTGGCTGCGGGGGCAGGTTTTTTCGCCTACCTATTGTCGTCATTGACGATGAACGAAGCGGGATCCTACCGTTGGATTTACATCGTCGTGGCCATTGGTTACCTGGTCTTTCTCAGTATGATGGCCATGCTCCGCCGAATTGTGGAATTTGCCCAACGCGAAGAATGGAACCAGCCGCGGCAAAGGCGGAAGTAGTGGGGTGGAAATGGTACAGGGCGTAATTTTTTAAGCTATTCCAATTCGCCCATCAGTTGTACTTCGTAAGCGTAGCCGTTGGGCGACTGTTCCTGCAATTCTAAACGAAAATATTTGGCCGTCACGGGTTTGAATTTGAATTCCTGAAAAGGTGTTTCGGTCACCAGCGCGCTGATCGCCTTGAATTGGCCAATGCGCGTGAAGGGGCCGGTGGGGGCGGTATTGCCGTAGGACAATTCAAAAGTCAAAAACTGGCTGCCCCATTTTCCGGGTATTAGGTAATTGAATTGATCAAAGGTCGCGCTGTGCTTGTCTTTGAACCCCCAAACGGCAAAATCATTGTTGGTGAAAATGTCCTGATTGTCTTTGCCATCCACCAGTCTTTCCATTTGCACCCCCGCAGAAACAAGGATGACGCCCCCGTTGTCGGGTGCAATTAAATTAATTCGCTTTCCGCGCAGTTGTTCGTACGATTTACCCGTAGTCAAATTGGGGTTAATAACCCGGGCCTGGGCCATATTTTCCTGGGCTTTGGCGGTGTTGCCCAATTGTTCGTAGGCATAAGCCAGGTTTTGGTGCACCGTAGCGAGCGGCGCCTGTTCCGCTACTTTTTCCAGGTATTGGACGGCGGTCGCATAGTCCTGATTTTTCAGGGCACCCATCCCTTCGGTGAGCCACTGCGCAATGTCGGTTTCGTTGGCTTGTAAGCGCTCCCGCAAGCTGGCGTCCAGGTTGCCACGCAATTTGAGCTCCTGCTGGATTTCCCGCAGCGACACATAGGCAAGTTCTTGCCCTCCACTTAGAAAACCAAAGGCGTAGTATCCCCCTGCTAATAGAACAGACAAACCGATTATCAGCCCCCAGAATTGCCAACGTCCCAAGCCCGCAATGGTCTTTTTATTGATGGTATTACCCGAACCCAGCAACACATCCTGTCCGCTCTGGACATTGATGTGGCTGCCGCGAAAATCGGCTACATTTCCCGTTTGCAGGATCGCAGCAACCTGGTCGTTGAGGAACTCTTTTTGGAGCCCTGCCAGTACTGGCGTTGGTGAAGCAACACCACTTTCGATTTCCGCAAGCAAACCCAATGTGCCAGCTGTAATGCGGTTGCGCACCCGCTCAGCCTCTTCGTAGCCGATCAATCCTCGGGTGGCTTGCTGCTCGTTGTTGGCCCAGGCCGCCTGTAAGAGCTGAGCCCCCTGTTGCCAGGTAGGATGTTGGTTTTCGGTCCAGCTGGTAAGTTGTTTAAGCGCCTCGGCAGTACGGGCGGAGGTAAGCAATTGGCGAATGCTAACAGGCAGTTCCATACCTTATTGTTTAATCATTTCAGGTAATTAAATCTATCCTGGAATAATAAACAATGTTACCGGTATTTGCTGAGATTTTCAATGGCCAGCCACTTAAGTTTTCCGGTATTAATACTGCTCAAAAAGTGGATTGCAGGTATTTTGGTGCCGCAGCAAAGTAGCTTTTATGGCAAATACGTGGCCAGCGCGCTCTCCATCTCTCGCCGCAGTTTTTGTGCCGCCGTACGGGCCTTTTCCGCAAAATCTTCCCCGCTGCCCGCGTAAATGATCCCGCGCGAAGAGTTGACCAGCAGTCCGCAATGGTCGTTCATGCCGTGGCGGGCTACGGCCGCCAGATCGCCCCCCTGGGCACCGATACCCGGAACCAGGAAGAAATTATCGGGTGCCAGTTGGCGCAGCTCGCGGAATTTTTCGGGGTGGGTGGCGCCGCAGACGAACATCAGTTCATCGGGGCTGGCCCAGGTTTGGGCTTTTTGCATCAGTTTGGCGTAGAGAGGTTGGCCATCTTCCTGGGGGGTAAACTGGAAATCGGCACTGCCCTCGTTGCTGGTCAGCGCCAGCAGGATTACCCATTTTTCAGGAAAACCGAGGAAGGGCTTCACCGAGTCTTCCCCCATGTAGGGGGCTACCGTGACGGCGTCGGCGCTCAGGGTCTCGAAGAAGGTTTGCGCGTACATGCGCGAGGTGTTGCCGATATCGCCGCGTTTGGCGTCGGCAATTTTGAGGTGCAGGTCGCCGATGTATTCCAGCGTGGCACGTAGCACTTCCCATCCTTCGGGGCCCATGGCTTCGTAGAAGGCCGTATTGGGTTTGTAGGCTATGCAGAGGTCACGGGTAGCGTCAATGATCGCCTGGTTGAAGCGGTACACGGCCGCCGGACCAGTACCCAAGTGCGCGGGGATGAACCGCGGGTCGGGGTCGAGGCCTACGCAAAGGAAAGATTTTCGTTCTTTTATCCACTGGAAGAGTTGCTGCCGGTCCATAGCTTTCTTTTTATCTTTGCCACGAAGTTAAAAAGAAAGTCAAGGATAGCAAGAATGACCAAGACCAATGCCCTGCGTTTACTGGACAAAGCTGGTGTGCCGTACCGCCTGATCAGCTACGCCTACGCTGCCGAAAACCTGGATGTGGCCACCATTGCCGCCGATAACCAGCTGGCGCTGGGGCAAGTATTCAAAACGCTGGTCTGTACGGGCGACAAAACCGGTCCGGTAGTAGCCATTGTTCCCGGCGACGAAAGCCTGGACCTGAAAGCCCTGGCCAGGGTGAGCGGAAATAAGAAAATGGCTTTGTTGCCCCTCAAAGACCTGACGCCTACCACGGGCTACGTGCGCGGGGGCTGCTCGCCCCTGGGCATGAAAAAACGGTTTCCCGTTTACCTGGATGAGGGCGCGCGCCAGTGGCCGGAGATACTCGTCAATGCGGGTGCACGCGGCACGCTTTTTGCCGCTGACCCACAAATTTTTGCCGCAGCTTTCGGGTTGGTGTGGGCAAAAATAGGGGAGGGGGTGCCGTAGGGGCTGTCGAATCTGGAAATAGATAATATAATCAACGGCGTTTTCTTCTAAAGTTGGTTCTCGCAGCGACGCAGCGCAGCAACGGCTCGCGGCGAAAGAGCTTGCCACGCTTTTTAGCGTGGGCGGGGGATGGGTTCTCTTGAATGCGCCATTTCGGATAAACATCGCGATAACGCATTAAATAATCCCAGATTCGACAGCCCTGGGGGGTGCCGTAGGCAGGTTACTCACCTGACATGGTAATTTGGCAATCAAAAACGATAAAAACAAAATGCCCAGCGAATAGTCACAAATACTCACCCACCCTCCACACTTACGCATCGGCGATGGATTGTCGACCAGGGTACCCCTAATTTTAATCCATCACTAAAAACCAACCCACTATGCGTAACTTAATTTTCTGCTGCTGCTGCTACTGCTGCTGTTTTACCACTCCAATCAGTGCCCAGGATGAGCCTGCCATCTACACGGTCATTGCGCCTTCGGGAATGTCTTTGCGCGAAGGCCCCGGTCAAACTTTTGATCGCATCGGAGGGGTACCCTTTAACACCCAAGTGAAAGTGCTTTCGGCAAATATCGACTACCAGAAGACCGAAACCATTGATGGCCGGACGGCGTACTGGTACCCCGTGCAGTACGGCCAGCAAAAGGGGTATTTGTTTTCGGCTTACCTCAAGCCCGGCGCCTTGTTTAAACCTTCGCAAGGGAAGGTAGATCGGGACATTCGAATTGTGGTGCCCGACGTCCGGTTCGAGTCATTGAACTTCGATGATCAACTCAACTGGTATGCTTTGATTTCCTCCGAAGAGGGTAATGCCGGGAATTTTCTTTTGAAGAAAGTAAGCCCAAAAGTAGATTATGCACCTGAAGATGGGCGTGGGATGGTAAGGATAGACTGCGGCCTGAGCGAGCAGTGGGCAACCTTGTTGATTGGTACTAAAAAGCCAATAGCAAACCCTTTGGAAGTGGTACAACAAACTTACCTGCAGTATTTCTCTAATTATTTCAAATGGGGGCGCCCGGTGTATCCTTATGAGCAGGTAGAATTGTTCACCTCGCCGCAAGGGAATGATCGGTATGCGCTGCAGGCCCAGGAAATTTGTCTGGCCGCAAGTGGTGAGGAAGCAACTGATCGGCAGTACCAACTGGGGATTGTCAGGAATGCTTATCCGGAGGGCTACTTCAATGGTTTCGAGCAAGACCTGAGTGCAGAGCTGGCGATAACCTGGGAACCGGGCCAGAAGCCAGAACTGGCCACCAATTTCTATCACCATCCCATTTTACTCTGGCAGGGCGATATCAATGGCGACCAAATGCCCGATTTGCTCTTCCACTGCCCGCCCGTTGGGGAAAGCTGCGGCGGCTCCGTAGCGTATGTGCTGCTGGTTTCCGGGCAGGAAAACGGCGCCTGGCGGTGGCGCAAAGCCGCCGAAGATGTGATTTACTACGAAGGATGCTAAGTTGAGGCAGTAAAATCAGTAAAAAATTAGCAGATTAATATAATTGCTGTATATTTGCGCCCGGCTTTAGAAATAGGGTCACATGGCAATCCCGCAGCTTGCTCGCTCAAGGTAATCGGGGATCATTAAAAAAATTGACATTAAACATGCCAGTAAAAATTCGCTTACAGCGCAAGGGACGTAAACAACGTCCGTTTTATCACATCGTCGTTGCTGATGTTCGTTCCCCCCGCGATGGTCGTTTCATCGAAAAACTGGGTACCTACAACCCAATGACTAAGCCTGCTACCATCGAGATCGATCGGGAAGCTGCTTACAATTGGTTGGCAAAAGGTGCTCAGCCCACCGATACCGTCCGTGCTATTTTACGTTTCAAAGGCGTATTGTATCGCAAGCATTTGATGCGCGGTGTTGAAAAAGGCGCACTGACGCAAGAAATTGCCGACGAAAAGTGGGAACAGTGGATCAACAGCAAAGAAGCCAAGGTTTCTGCCCGTCGGGATGTTACGTTGGCTGAGATTGCCGAAATGCACGCAGTGCGCTTCGGACACAAGCCTACAGTTGTAGTCGTAGAAGAAGAGCCAGTTGTAGAAGCGGCTCCTGCTCCTGCTCCGGCTCCGGTTGTAGAAGCGGCTCCTGCTCTGGTTGTAGAAGCGGTGGCGGAAGAAGCTCCTGCGGAAGAAGTGGTAGCTGAAGTAGCTGAAGAAGCTCCTGCTGCCGAAGAAGAAAAAACCGAAGAGTAGTTTTAACTACCTGAATGTTAGGCCGACGGCTCATTTACCTCCGGGTAGGTGAGCCGTCGGTCGTTGGGTACGACAGCAACGCGTAGCCGTCGCAGAAAAGCCCTTGCTATTTTTTTTCATTTACCCGTTTACACCTGGATAGATTTAGCATTTTTCATTTGCCGATCTCGTAAATAAGCGTATATTTGCAACGGCTGTTAAGGCCATACTTTTATTCCAAATTATGAACAGTGAACCTGGTAGTGCCGTAATGTTGCACTACCAGGTTTGCTTTTAAAATACCCTACTGATGTACGAACTGCGGCCCGAGTATTTAGAAAAACTGGAAATCATTGCCGGCCAGATCCAGGAGAGTGAAGAATTGAAGCAATACCTGGAAGAAGAGGAGGAAGAATACTACAACACCCTCAAGGATCTCTACGAACCCCACATCAACCTGGTGTACCAGGAGGTGGCCCAGCATTTCCCCCTTCAGTTGATTCACCTGGAGCAGATTCTGCTGGATTCCGCCTTTGAAGGCTTGTTCTTGCCCCGTATTTTAGGCTTCAGTGTACTCCGGGGGACGATTGATGCGCACTACAAGTATATTCGCCCCCAGCATCATTTTCAGGCCATTCTGCTGACCATCTGCGAATCCGCAAATTTTGATATCCTCAAAAAGCGGATCGGGCAGACCATTCAAATTGGTTTTTCGCTGAGTAGTGATATTTGGGTAACGAATTTGATCAATAACATCGACAATAAGCGGGTACGTCATTACCTCCAGAGCCTCAAAATTGACCGGCTGCGGGTAGAGGCAGAACGCAAGCGGGATTACGAACGGTACGCCAAGCAGTTCCTGAACGAAAACTTCCTGTGTGTCGTTTTTCCGGATACCCCGGCCGAGCTGACGATTGAATACAGCGGGTTGGAGCGGTTCCTCTTGTTCCGGATTAATACCCAGGAAGACAACACCTCCCTCCTGGAACCCATGGATAACTTTGTTGCCAACGAAGAATTGATCGGTACCAAAGAGCACCTCTACCTGAGTGCCCTTTACGGTGCCTTCCTGGACTTGCCGGCTGCCAACCGCAAGGTTCTTGTTGATAGCCTGGCCAAAGCGCGGAAGAAATTGCCCGAAGCGGATGAACTCTTGCTCCAGTTCATCCTGCAGTTACACGAAAATAAAGAGGCAAAACTGACCCCGGAAGCAGATTTGCGACTGGCCAGCCTGTTCGATCGCAAAACCAAGGACCAACTCAGTCCTTACTTCGATATCATTGAAACCATTCACAACGGCGGCTATACCAATGAGACTACGCAAGAAGCTATCCGTTCCGTATACCTCAACCACGAAGGTTTATCGGCTTTTAACGAAGGAATTCGACGGACGGTTTTTGCCTATTTCTCCACCTTCATGAAAAACCTGGGGGCTGGCGAGTACACATCGTTTTTCGAGATTACCAAGCTCTTCACCGTCTACATGGGTTTGTTTGGCAACCAGCAGTTCAACCAGGATTTGAAAGAATTGTCGATGAGCTACGTGCGTAAATTACTCAAAGTTTATACCGACAAACGGGGAAAAGACTACCAGGATATCAAGAAATTTGTGTCCAGCACCTTTTTGGATTTCAACTTTCTTACGGATAAAGAAATTGTACTGTTGTTCAAAACCCGGCGCAAGCGCAAAGCCGGTGAAGACGAATAACGCCGGAACGCCGATAAATGATTTTTAAGACAGGCACGATCAGCAAAGTTTGATCGTGCCTGTCTTTTTTTTAAGCCGATCACGAAATAGCTGCGAAACTAAAGTTGCTTACTTTATTTTGTCCCGCCGCTTACTCGTTTATTTGCTAAATTGAGCCCATCTTTTGCCAAACCACCTAGCATTATGCGTTTAACAACATTGGATTGGGGCATCATTGCCGTATTTTTCTTGCTGTCGTTAATCATTGGCCTGTGGACCTCCCGCCGCGCAGGCAAAGGTTTTACGGAGTATTTTCTCTCGGGCCGGGGAATGCCCTGGTGGTTATTGGGCGTAAGTATGGTGGCTACCACTTTCAGCGCAGATACGCCCAACCTGGTTGCTGACATTGTTCGGCAAAACGGTATTTCCGGCAACTGGGTTTGGTGGGCTTTTCTGCTTACCGGGATGCTAACCGTCTTCGTTTACGCCAAATTGTGGCGGCGGTCGGGGATTCTTACCGATCTGGAGTTCTATGAGCTGCGCTACAGTGGCCGACCGGCTTCTTTTTTACGAGGTTTCCGGGCCATTTACCTGGGGGTGATTTTCAACGTGGTCATTATGGCTACGGTTTGCCTGGCTGCCATAAAAATTGGTGGGGTATTGTTGGGCCTGAGCCCGGTTCAGACGGTGCTTATCGCTTCCATTATTACGGTTGTATATACCAGTTTGGGTGGTTTGCGGGGGGTGATCATCACCGACTTTTTCCAATTTATCCTGGCCATGATCGGTATGGTATGGGCGGCGGTAATCATTCTGCACCGCCCGGATATTCAAGGGCTGGAGAGCCTGCTGGCCCACCCTAATTTACAAGGGAAGTTGAATTTTTTACCCGATTTCAAC
Source organism: Bacteroidota bacterium (assembly GCA_003045895.1). GTDB lineage: Bacteria > Bacteroidota > Bacteroidia > Chitinophagales > Saprospiraceae > Lewinella. Next base: position 11,837 of record PZPC01000051.1, on the reverse strand, counting down.
AATTGGGAAGTGGTTTGGCCTTTGTTCATCTTGCCGTTGGCTGTGCAGTGGTGGTCCGTTTGGTACCCCGGCGCCGAGCCCGGTGGAGGGGGCTACATTGTACAGCGGATGTTGTCGGCAAAAAACGAGAAGCACGCGATTGGTGCCACCTTGTTCTTCAATATTTCCCACTATGCGCTGCGGCCCTGGCCCTGGTTGTTAATTGCGTTGGCGTCGTTGATCTATTACCCACTTAAGGTAAATCCCTCCCCGGCAGCCCCACAAATCTACGTACAAGCCAGCGCCGCCAAATTCCTCAATGAGCACCTCACACCGGAAGCGCTTCCGGTGCTGGAGGCGGTTTTGGCGGAGAAAGTAGCGCAAGCGGAACCCGCCGAAAAACACGCCGAGTACCAACGCCTGCAGACTATCGTTGCTGAGCACCCCTTGTCTTTGGAGGTCCGTTCGTTGGCCTATATTTTTGCCAGCAAAAACAAAGACAAAGACCCCGCCTCGTGGAGCGATCCCCTTGACGAGGAAGGCCTGGTTTATATCCAGTTGGCGCAGCCGGATATTGCGATTAGTAAGCTGGGCCATGATTTGGGCTTTTCGCTCATGTTGCAATTTATGCCGGCCGGTCTCCTGGGCTTACTGCTGGCGGCGCTGATTGCTGCCTTTATGTCGACGATCTCTACTCACCTTAACTGGGGCGCCTCCTACGTTGTTAACGATGTGTACAAGCGCTTTGTCCGCCCAGAGGCGACGGATCAACAACAGGTGCTCGTTGGCCGGCTGACGACGGTTGTGCTGATGGTGCTGGCGGCGCTATTGGCCCTGTCGCTGGAGGATGCGCTGTCCTCCTTTAATATTATCCTGCAAATTGGCGCTGGCACCGGCTTGCTTTTCATTTTGCGGTGGTTCTGGTGGCGCATCAGCGCCTTTTCAGAAATAGCGGCTATGTTGATCTCTTTCCTGGTAGCTGTTTATTTTGAGTTTATTCACCCTACGGATATCCCCGACCATGCCCGCCTGGTTTACGGGGTAGGAATTACGACGGTAGGTTGGGTGGTCGTCACTTTCCTGACCCGCCCCACGGCCAAGGAGACCCTCATCAGGTTTTATCGCCTGATTCGGCCCCATTCGCCGGGGTGGGATGCCGTTATTCAGTACGCGATCAAAGCAGAGGAGTTGGCCGCACCCATCCCCACCAGTTCATTTGCCCTGGAGTTGAGTTGTATGTTTGCGGGTTGTTTTCTGGTTTACGGACTGTTGTTCAGCACGGGGTTTGTACTTTATGGTGCCTACTACCAGGCTTTGTTGAGTTTGTCAGTGGTTGTGGTGTCTACCTGGATAATTTTCCGCAACTGGTCAAAAATTCAGCAATAAAAACTGTTAAAATAAGGTTCGTATAAAACTATAGAAAGGGCTCAATAGTTTTTTTAAGGATTGTAGAATTGGAATTAATTCTTGATTAATGTTGATTGATCGGAATTAAATTCTTATTTTTCAGAAAACAAGTTGATGTTATTTCTTTTTGCTATAAGAACTTGTTTTCCTAATCCCTTATCACCAAACTCCAATGCTCATGAATTACCGGTCGCTCAAGCAAAGGTTGTTAAGAACCCGTATTTCGCTCACACAGACCCTACAACGAATACTGGACATCAACCGCAAGCGAAAAGTCCTTAGCCATTTAAATGAAATTGAAAACAAAACGGTCCAGTTAGAAGAAGAGTTGCGCATCCTCAATCAGTTAGCATTTAACCAAGCCAGTCTGGTCAGAAAATACGAAAAAGACCTGGCTGTAACGGATGCCGAATTCGGCTAAAAAGGCCCCACAAATTAGCGTTTACTGAAGTCAATCAGTGATGTGAGCTAACCAGATAACAGGTTGGCTCACGTTTTTTAAAAGTTATTAGGGAAAATGCTATTTAATTAAGGCAGATCATGAACAAAAACCTGCTTTTGATTTGTTGTATAGACAACTAATAAGACAAGTTATTTGCAACACATGGTAAGTATTTCGGTTGACCAGGAAGTCATGGAAGGAATGATGACGAATCAAGGCAGCAGTCTCTGGCAGTTGACCTTTGAGCGACCTGTTTTACTCGTCTTCCTGCGTCATTTTGGGTGTACTTTTTGTCGGGAAGCCCTGGCGGATATTGCCAGGCTCAAGCCTGAAATAGAGGAATCAGGGACCCAGGTCGTTTTTGTTCACATGACGGATGACAAAACAGCAGAACGGTATTTTAACCGCTACCAACTGACGGGATCTATTCACATCAGCGATCCTACCTGCAATTCCTACGCTTCATTCGGCTTGATCAAGGGGAACTTTACCCAGCTGTTCGGGTTGCAATCCTGGATTCGAGGCTTCCAATCCGGCGTTATCGATGGCAATGGTGTCGGTTTCAAGCAAGTAGGCGATGGTTTTCAGATGCCGGGTGTTTTCGTTATTTTTCGCGGTACGATCAGGGAGGCTTTCATTCACAAATTATCTCACGATCGGCCAGACTACAGCCAGTTGGTAGCCGATTGTTGCAACCTCGACTGGGCTGGGCCCTAAGTAGCCTCCGCGCATTACTCTATTCTGTTAATATCGATGATATTGACGGGTTTGTAGAAATCGTTCCAATAAATATTTTCCTGAATTTGTTTTATCTGGTAATGGGGGTCTGCGGCCAGGGATTCGATGAAGCTTTTACCGATTTCCCGGTTCGGTTCGGTGATGATGATTCTTCCGCCGGGTTGGGATAGTGTTTTTATCGTTTGCGCAAGGTACTCGAACGACCGTTTTTCGTAGGCCACGTCCGACGCCAGGAGCAACGCTGCCCGGAGGCTTGGATCAGGTTTGCGCCAATCCAGTAGCTGGCAGCGCAAAGGCTGCGAAAGGTTCTGGGCCCAATTCAGGGCTAAAAATTCCAAAGTTTCCGGCAAGTAATCGGTTAGCGTAACTTCAGCTCCCAACAGCCCCGCTACAATCCCCGGCAAACCTAACCCACAACCAATTTCTGTAGCAGTCATACCGGGCTGTACCACTTCCGCCGTAACCAGGTAACGCCCCAGCGCCAGCGCAGCGTGCCACAAATCTGCCCAGTAGGGGAGGCGTTCATCCATAAAATCATCGTGATCCTCTCCTTTAGCGATCAACGCATTCAGCAGGTCATCCACATTGGTGATGTGGGTAAGCTTGACGGCCAACCCCGCGAGGTCCAGCGTATCGGTCTGGGTAGTATATGGAAAATTCAGGGGCTAAGTATTTTGACGGAAATAAATCCAGCAACTTGCTCGGGAGATTTTTGAAAATTTCCACACAACTTTCCTTCAGTCAGTTGTTTAGGAGATTTTAAAAAATCGGAAGTTGCTAGACTTATTTTTTCCCGTCTCTAATTTTTTGCGAAGGTAACCTCCTTTTTCTAAAGAGCCCCTGCTTTCTTGTTCGAAAAAGCGTAGCGAATGAGGTCGTGGGCACTCACGATACCCACCAATTTTTCGGCTGCGAGTACGGGTAAGGCGTGTAATTTGTTGGAAAGGAAAATGTCGGCCGCCAACTCAATCGTATCATCAGGGGTAAGAAAGACCGGGTACTTCGACATCATGTCTTTGGCTTTCAGGTGGCCAAAGGTTTGTTGGCTATAGGTCTTTCCGGAAGTGTTGAGCGAAACCAGGTAGTTGACCTTGGCCAGGTCTTCCTTGCTAATCATACCTACGAGCGCCCCCTGTTCGTCGGTGACGGGCAGGTGATGGAAGGCGTGCTGGGCGAATAGTTTTTTAATAGCGGCAAAACTGAGTGATTCGGGAACACTGATTACCTCCCGGGTCATAATTTGGTCAACAGTGGTGGACTTTACCATATTCTTCCTGGTGGATTGATTAGAATAGCAAGATCTTACAATCTGCCGGTACGCAGGCTGATTTTATTCAGCCAAATGAACTGATCTTTGTCGGGGAAACACATCTTTAAATGCGCATTCGGAGGGGGCGAAAATTGAGTGCACAAAAAAAGAGGCAACAACAATGTCAGTACCTCTTTTTGGGGATTTGCATCCTGTTTTTTACCTGGCTATTCGTCTCCGCGGAATTTATTTTCCCGGTATACGGCCTTGAGGGTCTCCTCCCGGCGCTTAACCGACGGCTTAACAAATTCCCGGCGCGTTCTAACTTCGCGAATGACACGGGTGTTGATGGACTTGCGCTTGTAGCGCTTAAGTGCCTTGTCGATGGTTTCGCCACTGCGAACGTCTATGATCAGCATGATTCTTGTCAGTTGTTAAATTTGCGGTGCAAAGATAGGTGGATTAGTAAAAAAGACAAGGTTTTTTGGAAAAAAATAAATGCATTGCCGTAATTTTCTGGCATGATGGAATTACTTCCTGCGCACAACCAATTGAAAACACGCTTTAACCAAAGCCTGGCTATTACGGATGGTTTGGGCAGCCTGTTTGCCCGATTGGCAACCTTATGCTGCAAGTCGGCGGACTATCCTCACGGCGGCAGGCGAACGGGAGCGCTATCTTTATTTTGTGACCGAAGGTATTCAGCGCGTATTCTACCTCTCGGAAGATGGTGCCAGGGAGGCAACCCTCGTGTTTACCTATGCTCCCTCGGTGAGTGGGGTTGCCAATGCTTTTCTGAGCCAGCAACCTTCGCGGTTTTACCTGGAGACCATTACCGCCAGCCAATTTATCCGCATCAGCTACGAGCAGTTTATCTAACAAAAAAAGGAAAAGAGTTATGCCAGTATTTAACAGTAAGCAACTTCTAGCCGATCTGGAAGCAGACGTACAAACCTGCATCACAGCAACCGCCCATTGGGCACAATTGTCAGTGGAAACCCTGCGACAACCACCAGCCAACGGCGGTTGGAGCGTGGTCGAGGTGTTGGATCACCTCAACTTTTACGGTGCCTTCTACACCGAAGCGATAGCCACTGCCATGGCTAATTCCGGGCGCGCACCCGGCGGCCAGTTTAATAGTGGTTGGTTGGGAAACTACTTTACGCGTATTATCGGTCCGGCACCGGCGGGAAAGGTACTGAAACAAAAATTTAAAGCACCGGCCAATGCTAAGCCGTTGGCGCCCCGGCAGCTGGACCCGCAAGAAGTGCTGCAACAGTACCAGGCTTACCAGCAAACCTTGCAGCAATTGTTGCAGCAAGTCCACCACAAAAACCTGGGTACTATTCGGGTTCCGACTTCCCTTTCTCCACTGGTTCGCCTAAAATTGGGGGACACCTTCCGCTTTGTCATCGCGCACCAGCAACGCCACCACCAGCAAATACAACGCATCCTGACCGAAGTTGCCGAAGGACAACGCGTGTGATCCCTTCAGTTGGTCCGGACTTGTCAAAGTACGGACAAAGACCAAGTGTCCCATTTTCAAGTCTGCGTTTTTATTGCTACTATTGCTGCTCATTAGCAGAATTAGTAATAAAATGGAAAAGACCTATTTTGATCCCAAGGATCTGCGCAAATTTGGCAAGATTACCAATCTCCAGGAGGAGATGGGAACCAAATTTTTCGACTGGTACAACACCGTCTTCAAAGGCGACACCGCCCTTACCGAGCGGGAAAAATCGTTGATTGCCCTGGCCGTATCCCACGCCGTACAGTGTCCTTATTGTATCGATGCCTATACCTCTTCGTGCCTGGAAAAAGGTGCCGACGAAGAGCAGATGATGGAAGCCGTACACGTAGCGGCGGCCATCAAAGGCGGTGCTACCCTGGTTTTCGGCGTGCAAATGATGAACCACGCTGAACGATTGTCCATGTAGGTTGTTTCTTCCGGTATTGTCTTCAACCGGGAACGTGTAAATTTAAGTAAGAACAGGATGGCTATTAAGCAACTAGGTAAATCATTGAAAGCCCGCGGTGTCGAGCTCAATGATACTTTTGTACAACTCAACGTACTCAACGGTAAAGACATCGTAGACAGCAAATTTACGGGCTTTGCCGATCAGCTGGGATCACTTGGGCATATTCCCTTACGCACCACGGGCATTGAAGTATTTCAGCTCAACATCGGTAAGCTCTGCAACCAAACGTGCTCACACTGCCACGTGGATGCCGGCCCCGACCGCAAGGAAGAGAACATGGATCGTGCGACGCTGGAAAAATGCCTGGCGATCATCAAGTCAGTGCCGAGCATTAAGATCGTGGATATTACCGGCGGGGCGCCTGAAATGAATGCCCACTTCCGCTGGTTTGTCGAAGAAGTCAGTGCCCTGGGTAAGCAGGTGATCGACCGCTGCAACCTGACCATCCTGCGGGCCAATCCGAAATACCACGACCTGCCCGAGTTTTTTGCCAAACATAAAGTGCAAGTGGTCTCGTCGCTACCGTACTTCTCCAAAAGCCGGACCGATAGCCAGCGCGGCGACGGTGTTTTTGAAGATTCCATTGCGGCCCTCCAAATGCTCAATAAAGTAGGGTACGGCAAACCAGGAACCGGGCTCGAACTGAACCTCGTCTACAACCCTTCCGGTGCTTTTTTGCCCGCTAGCCAGGATAGCCTGGAAGCGGAGTTCAAGCGCCAGCTTAAGCGCAAGTACGACGTGGAATTCAATATGCTCTTCGCCATCACCAACCTGCCCATTGCACGCTTCCTGGACTATCTCCTCGAAAGCGGCAATTACCAGGAGTACATGCAAAAACTGGTCGATGCCTTCAACCCGGGTACCATTGACGGTCTCATGTGCCGGAATACCATCTCCATCAGCTGGGACGGTTACATCTTCGACTGTGATTTCAACCAGATGCTCGACCTCAAGGTGGCCAGCACGGCGCAACACATCGACAACTTTGACTTCGCCGCCCTCGAAAAGCGCAACGTGGTGCTCAATCAGCACTGCTACGGCTGTACGGCGGGCGCGGGGAGTAGCTGTGGGGGGGAGATTTCGTAACCGTTACCTGAAGGGGCTGAATACAGGATCAGCTGATAGACACTAGAAAAACAAAAACCGCAGGATCGATCAGCTCGATCCTGCGGTTTTTGTTTTTAGGTGATGGAAGAATTTATTGGGGGTAGTCGGATTGGCCGATTGCAGGTATTTGTGGTTGTTCCAGCTAAGACTCAAGACCCAAAAATTGCCAGCGCATTAATAAAAGGATACATTGTAGCCTTGAAAGCGAGCCTAGCAGAAGGCTACGACACGTTCCTGGAAAAAAAGTACCATGTCCAATCAAAAAAAATTTGGCGCCTTTGTGGGTGTTTTTACCCCGTCCCTGCTCACTATCCTGGGCGTCATTATGTATATGCGCCTGGGCTGGGTGGTGGGTAATGCCGGGTTGATCGGCACCCTTGTCATTGTTGTCATTGCGCACGTGATCTCCATCACGACGGGGCTCAGCATCTCGGCGATTGCCACCGATAAAAAAATTGGTGCGGGCGGGGTATACTATGTCTTGTCGCGCAGCCTGGGCCTGCCCATTGGCGGCGCCATCGGCATTACCTTGTTTACGGGTACGGCCATGAGTATTGCCTTGTATCTCATTGGTTTTGCCGAAAGTTTCAATGGCTACTTTGGCATCGCTGCCGATATCAATGGCCTGCGGATGGGTGGTTCGCTGGCTTTGATCTGCCTCACCGTGCTGGCCTTGATCAGTACTTCGCTGGCGCTCAAGGCGCAATTTTTTATTATGGCAGCCATTGTCATTTCTTTGCTGGCGATAATCTTTGGCGTGTCACCGCAGGTGCCACAAACGCTGCAATATGTAGCTGCCGAAGGCAATGTTTCCATGGAGACAATCTTTGCGGTCTTCTTCCCGGCGGTAACGGGTTTCACGGCGGGCATAGCCATGTCAGGTGATTTGAAAGACCCCAAGAAATCCATTCCCAGCGGTACGCTGTGGGCTATTTTTGTAGGATTCATCGTGTATATCGGATTGGCCATTTTTCTCTTTTTTTCGGTTGATGCCGAACTGCTGAAAACCGATAACAACATCATGCTAAAATTGGCCCTTTTCGCACCGGCTGTCGTAGCGGGTATCTGGGGGGCCACCTTGTCTTCCGCACTGGGGGGGATTTTGGGTGGGCCACGTATTTTACAGGCCATGTCGGTCGATAAAATAACGCCGCGCATCTTCCAGATAGGGGTGGGCAAGGGCAACGAACCGCGCAACGCCCTGATCCTGACCGTGCTCATTGCCGAAGCGGGTATTCTGATCGGAGAGTTGGATACCATCGCGCGGGTCTGTTCCATGTTCTACCTGGCCGCCTATGGCTTCATCAACCTGTCCTTTTTTCTGGAAAGTTGGGCCAGCGCGGATTTTAAGCCCACATTTAAAGTGAAGAAATGGATTGGCCTGGTCGGGTTCATCGCCACGTTTGTGGTCATGTTCCGGCTGGATATGTTTGCTATGATTGTGGCCTTCCTCGTCATTGGCGGCATTTACTTTTGGTTGGCCAGAAAGGAATTGGCCTTGGGTTCGGGCGACGTCTGGCAAAGTGTCTGGTCTTCGGTGGTGAAGACGGGGCTACGCCGCATGGACGACAAGGAAGACCACAAAAGAAACTGGAAACCCAACGTGCTACTATTTAGTGGTGGTACCGACCAACGCCCACACCTGCTGGAGTTTAGCAAAGAATTAGTGGGCAATCGGGGAATTGTCACCAATTTTGACCTGCACGAAAACCAGGAAGCCACCCTGCTCTTTCCCAAACACCAACAAAGTGTAAGTGACGAAATACTCAAGAAATATGGCGTTTTTGGGCGGCAAATTGAAGTCAAAAATATTTTCAAAGGCATTGAGTCCATTGCGTCTACTTTTGGCTTTTCGGGAATAGAACCCAATACGATCCTCATGGGCTGGGCCAAGAATACGGAGGATCCCATCTGGTTTGCCCAAATGACCCAAAAGTTGATCGACCTGGATTACAATGTCCTGTACCTCGATTACGATTGGCGGTTCGGATTCAGGAAATACAGTACCATTGATCTTTGGTGGCGGGGTATTGGCAACAATGCCGAGTTGATGCTCAATATTGCTAAATTCTTATTGGCTTCCGAATTGTGGCGCCAGGCGCAAATCAGGATTCTACTGGTGGATGATACCAACAGCAACCAGAAAGTGATTGAAAAGAAAATCCAGCATATCCTGGAAGAGCAACGGTTGACTGCGGTGGTAAAAATTATTGGCAACGCTGGTGACAAGCGGCGGCCCCTGTACGAACTCATGAAGCTGTATTCTTCCGAAACGGACCTGGTGCTGGTTGGGATTCCGGAAGTTAGATTAGACCAGGTCAAAAAATTTGTCACCAAGACCAACGACCTCGTCGGCACCATTGGTACAACCTTATTGGTAAAAGCCTCTTCCCAATTCAGCGATATTCGGCTTACCGCCGAACCCCGGACGCCACTCCTCGCCAACCCTGGTCAGTTGCCGTTCACACCAGACCTGCCCGTGCGCGTCCCGGCGGAGGATAGCGCATTGAACGCCGCCGTGGACCAATTGGAACAACGCCTGGCCACGGGCATGGCCACGCTCGCTGAACATGCTTTTGGCCCAATTCAGGAAAAATACCTCGCCTGGTACCAGGGCTTATTAACCAGCCTGGACACGCTGGGCGATTCGGCGGTCAGAGACGAGGAAAACTACCGGGCCTTTGAGGCGTTTTTTAAACAACTACAAGACACCTTGGCCAGCCTGAGGGAACAAGAAATTCCGGTCCTGGCAGAGCTGTTTGCCGAAGAAAACACCACCTACCTGGACACCCTCGCAGAAGCTTTCAGTGCCCTGCCCAGGCAGTTGAAAATTAATTCAGGTGGCCGGCGGACAGTGTACCAAACAAAACAAATTGCGTCGCAATTGCAAATGATTAACCTGTTGCCAGCACTCCGGCAGGTGTATCTGGATTTTGGCGATAACCTGTACCGCAATTTATCAAAAACCACCAGTGAAATAGTCTCCAAAACTTATCATCTATTTGAATTGGATGGCTTTGCCGGGGCGGGTGAACACGCCAACACCGCGGTGCGTTCGACGGTCGATGAGTTGTTGCCATTCGTGCAGGCACAGCGACAGTTTATCCAAAACCTGGTTGCCCAAATTAGCCATCAATTGCTAACGGCAGGGAGGGTTTTTTCCAATGAATGGGTGGCGGTTTGTCAGCACGAGGAACCCCTCTTACGCCAGCAGGAAATTAAAAAGCAGGCCAACAAAAGCACACAAAAAGCCTACCTGCAGGATCTCCGTGCTTTTCCGGGCACCTGGCGGAACAACCAACAGCTCATCCATCGCACCCTGGAAACCAATTTGGTGTTCGCGCAAGCTAATTTACGCATCAACCGAGGTATAAATCGACTTTTTACCAGCCTCAACCAGGAGGTCACCCAGCGCGTGACCGTCCAGTTTGCTGAAGATGCCGAAACCCTGCAGCGGATCCAGCAGGCGTTTGAGCGTGGTGAACCGATTGAGGTCACAGCGCAGTTTAAGTTGAATGATACTCCCTTCCCAAGCGCGGAAACCTGGACCCAGCAGCTGCTCGCGGAGACGACTACGATCCCCAGGCTCATGGACCAGGACGCGGTGCTGATGAACAAATTGATGTTTGCTGATTTTGCCAATCAGCAATTAGACGGTGGTGGCGCCACGACCTTGAACCTGGCCATGATTGTAGATTTTGTGTTGGACACAAAATTCCACGACCTCCTTCCTAACCAGATCGAAGCCTACCTGTCGGACAGCGCCATGCTTTACTACAACCAAAACAACCGGGTTAACCTCCTGAAATACGCCTTGGTGGAAGCACAGGACCAGGAAGAAATTGCCACGCTACTGCAAACGGTGAAGCAACGATTGGCCACCGAGAGCGACCAGTTGGAGACGGCAAACATGAAGCTCGACGAACGGATCAAGTCGATTGCCTATGATTTGCAGCTGGAGCTGGACAGCCGGTTTCTAGTCGAACACGCCGACAACTGGCGCAGCCACATCAAGGCCTCGAAAAGAAACCGGGGAATTGCGGAAGCAAAAAGAAAATTGCGGTCCCTTTTTGTAGGGTTGTACGATGACTTTACGAAAGTAATTGCTGCAAAAAAGCACGAATCAGTAGTAGCCAGCTTTGAAGCCAAATACAACCTCAAAAGCAACCTGGAACAGGGACTGAGTTTTGTGAATCGTATTTATCCCGCTCCGGCAGCAAGTGCGGCCTTGCCGTTCTACTACAAGCAACTGTTTTTGGGCAAACAAATTCCGGTGCAAACCAATTACCTTGGCCGAACGAGGGAGTTGGCCCAATTTGAACAGGCCCGTGCTGAGGGCAGGGTAAGCCCCCTGTTGATCCTCGGAAAAAGTGGTGCCGGGAAAACCCATTTTTCCGCCTACCTGGCCCAGCAGCTGCAATCAGCTCGGATCATCACCATCGATGCGCAGGGGGTACAAGGGACCATCAAGGAACTCCAGCAACTGTTCACCAAGGCTACGGGTGAAAGTGGGAATATGAGCCAGTGCCTGACGGCGTTACCCCGGAATTCTACCATCCTGGTCAATGACCTGGAGACGTGGTGGGATCCCGCTGCCCAGGAGGATGCCCTGACAACCTTGCTCGGGCTGGTGGATAAATTCAGCCAACAGCACTATTTTATTTTAAACGCCAATATCCACGCCATGGCGGCCCTGCATAAGCAACGGCCCATCCAGCAGCTGATTCCTACGACCATTGTCCTGGCGCCGGTCAGCGAAGCCGCCCTGCGCGATATTATCCTGGAAAGGCACCAGCTCGGCGGTCTGGATGTGATTTACCAGGAGGAGAAGAACAACCTGGAACGCACGGCCTTCAAACAGCTGATTGGCAGAATTTATGCCGCCAGCGCCGGCAACGTGGGGTTGGGCTTGCAAATTTGGCTCCGGCAGATCAAC
>PZPC01000008.1 GCA_003045895.1 Bacteroidota bacterium | reverse complement strand
CGGTTGTACCAACACCTTCTCCAGCACGATCGATCTGGAAGGCGACGGTTTTACCAGCAATCCAGTTTTCTCGTTGGTCAATGGTACGGATGAGGTGGCCAGTTTGCCAGAATTAACCGTGGCACCCAATCCCACTCATGGACGGGTAGATGTCAGTTGGACCAACACGACTGCAGGGGCTTACACCTGGCAGTTGTTCGACCTGAACGGTCGTTTGCTACAAACGCGTAATGCGACGAGCACTGGCGCAAAAGAATCATTACCATTGGACTTGTCCACCTTGCCGGGCGGGATTTACTTGTTCCGACTGCAAACGGCTGCGGGAATCCGGACCCTGCGGCTGAGCAAATTATAGTTCTTGTTTTACCCGAATTAGGGTGGGCTTTTTAATTGACTTTCAGGCCAATACACTTATTTGTATTGTTCATTGCAGGAATGGTAGGCCTACCATTCCTGCTTTTGTATACAAGCGTTTATGGGGTAATTTGGCGGAAAATGATTTTACGAATTACACTGTTATTTTATCCGCTCCAATTGCTGGTTGGAAGTAATGCTCATGCCGATGGTCATATTACCCGTCTGGGGGCTGTCCATTTGCATATTGCCGTTCATCAATTGGAGCAATTCTGATTTTTCTGCCCAGCCGGTGGCTTCATTTACCCACATATAGCCCTGCTGGGTACCTTGCAGGTCAAATTTCATGCTCATCCCCATAATATCCATACCGGGGGCCTCCGGGTCGGTAGCTATCTCGCCGTCGATTCTGATTTTGGCCACACCGTTCTTACTTTCCTCCAGGGTGTAAACCACATCTACCTGCAGAGCCATGCCGCCTAAGTTCAGGTCGTTACTTATGGGCCAGGCATCTCCTTTCTTTAAAGGTTTACCAGGGTAAAAGCCAGTCATGGCCTTGAAGCTCTGCAACATAACTTCCCCTCCCAGTTGGCTTTTCAGGGTTTCCTGAACTTCCGCCGGTGCCTTGTCCAGTACATCTTCCATTAATTCGTTTAAACCTTGGGCCTCAATAATTTTTCCGTCAGGGCCGTAGGTTAAATCGAAGCTCTTGTTGATCATTGCGTCGTAGATGGCTTCCAGGTTGGGTTCGGTATTGCGGGACGGGTCTTTGGAGTCGTAGACCATTTCCTGCCCCATGGCCGTTTGGTTGATCTGGATGGCGGTATACCGGGTACGGAGCTGCTTGTTCCCATTCGCGTCATTGCCCGTCGCAAAAATGTTGTACTCCATGACTTGCTCGCTGTTGTTCTCCATATCCATCCCCATGACTTGGGTTTGGGACAGGGTCGTACTCGTTAGCCGGTAATTGTAGTCCATCTTTTCCGGTACCGAAAAGGCCAGGTTGACCTTCCGGGCACAATTGGTCAGCAAAAAACCGGTTACGAGGATAAGGCAGTAGGAGGAATAGCGCATATAAGTTGTTTTTTAGCGGTCTTGGTGTGTTAAATTACTGTTCTTTTTCCATGTCAAGCATGAGCTGTTCGGTTTCTTTGAGCAGGGATTGAATCTTGCTTTTTACTTCCGCTTGTTCCTTGGCATCGTAAGTAGCAGGATCTTCGTTTTTCAACTGCGTTTCCAATTCCCGCTGTTGGGCTTGCAGTTCATTCAGGCGGTTCAGCGCACCAGAATCGTTGAGGTCTTTGGCGGTAGTGCGCAATTTGCCCAGCAGGCTCCCCAGGCTTTCTACGGTACTTCCCACTTTGTCAACCGCGCCGTCGTACTTGCCTTCGTCAAGTTTGGATTTCTCGGATTTCAGTAAACCCCAGGCATCCTTACTCACATCGCGCACCTTTCCAAATATTTCCTTCGACTGGGTTTTTTCTACTTCCGTACCAAAAAAATAATTGTAGAACAAAATACCTACCAACAAGAGCAGGCCGAGTTTTAAAAGACTTCTGATCATTACATTTCGGTTTTGTTGTTACAAAAATAAGCCTTTTTACCTAGTCTTGATAAAAAAAGGCACCACTGACCTATTCAGTGGTGCCGCTATAATTACGTTTTGGAATTAGTTGTAAGCTGTCGCTATTCCAGCTTCACCACTCGTTCGGTGAAGATGTAACCCTCCAGGTGTATTTTGAGGAAATAAACGCCGGCTGGCAATTGCTTGAGGTCGAGCCTCATACCTGGATCCTCAAAGGTCGCCAGGTGTTGGGCTGCTGCATTGAACACACGCACCCGGTCAGGAGCGTAGCTGTAGGCATTGCGGAAAAATACCCGTCCGGACGTAGGGTTGGGGTAGATGCCGAAGGAAGAACGAAGGAGTTCCCGATCCATACTTTCCGCCGTTTTGGTGACCAACAGGTTGGCCCGACCTGGGCGCAGGGCCAGTTGTCGCTCGTCGTGGTCAATACCCAGTGCATCCTCCAGGATCAACTCGGTAGGGATGTCCGCAATCCCCGCAATATCGTCGATAATCCCCCGGATATAAAGGATAGGACCGAATCCGGACACATTGTTGTGGTCGGTACGGGTGAGGGCGACCTCCAGGCGCCCGTCCCCGTAGTATTGGTGGATAGAGGTGGTGTTGACGCCGGGTTCGCCAAACCAGGAAGTGGGATAGATGATCTCTAAAGAACTCATGACAAAGATCTCCGGATCGAGGTGCAGGGTGAAGGCCAGGCCGTAGATGTCTGCTATTTGCTGGTCGATCGATCCGGCAACTACCGGGATTTGAAAGGCAGCGCCAGCCGCCAGTTCTTCAATTCCTGCCAGGTCGACCACCACGGGTGGGTCCAGATCCGTATACGGGAGCGCAACGAAAGGCTCCACCTCTCCGTGTACCCGGCCGTAATTCTGGATTAGTACCTGGCGGTCTTCGGCATCCACTTGTCCGTCGCCATTGGCATCGGCGTGCTTGTGGTTGGTGCCGTCAGCAAAACTTTCGCCCCAGTTCTGGCTGATGAGACCGGCCCATTCGTCGGTTACAGCCTGGCGGCTGGGCCCGGTGAGTCCGTAGGTCAGGCCAATACTGAGCAAGTCAATGTGGTTCGCTATGTTGTCGGCATTGGTATCGCCAGGCCAAACGTTATCATCGAGGCTGAGGCATACGTTGTCGAACGCCGCATTTTCGTTGCTGTACAAGTAAATGTGGTCTATGTTTTCTCCGCTTAAGGTGAGCATGCCGGAAGTGGGGTCATTGGGATTTAGGGTCACCTGCAGGGCCACCCCAAAGCCAATGGCTGCGGGTAGATCCGCAATATTGGCCACGGTAACCGGTGGTGCATCATTTACCCGAACCGTCAGGCCACCACCAGGGTAGTAGAAATCGATGTTGACGGTGTTGAAATTTACCGTCACCCCCGTAAAGTCCAGGCCCAAACCGGCGTTTTGGGTAGCTATGATATGGCCTTCCCCAAAGGCATTGCTGGGGTCACCATCGGTCACGAACACGTTGCAGGCACAATTGCTGGCCGGGTTGCGCTGGTAGGTCACCCGCACTTCGTTCTCGGTGGTAATCAGGTCGCCGGAATCGTATCCGAAGCTGGGACCAAAGACGCCACTGATGC
Source organism: Bacteroidota bacterium (assembly GCA_003045895.1). GTDB lineage: Bacteria > Bacteroidota > Bacteroidia > Chitinophagales > Saprospiraceae > Lewinella. The sequence goes on along the minus strand of PZPC01000008.1, from coordinate 106,156 downwards.
CCTCGAACTCGACACAGCTGCTGTTGTCGCAGAAAACGGGTTCGATGGTCGTCGTGACGGCACACTCATGTTCGGCGTCCCGGAGCACAATGAGATAGGCCGTATTTCCATCTCCCATCAGGGGGCCAACAGTTGCGGGTAAGTCCGTATAGGCAACCGCGACCGTAGCGATGATGCTGCTACCTGCTGGTGCGTAATCTACCAGCAGGGTATCCGAAAGATTGCCGCCATTGAATTGGCCAATGGAAAGGTAGTAATCGCCGTTGGCCTCACAGGCTGCTACGGTCAATTCGTTCAGGGCGTTACCCAGGCTGCAACAGGGCAGGTCGAAGTCCAGCGTTTGGCCACAAAGTTCATTGTCTACATCTTCGACGCGGATGGTGGCGCCGTGCAACGAGAACGGAAGATTCTGGAGGGTCAGGGGCAGATCCTCGTACAGGAACCACTCGACCACGTCGCCGCCGATGAGCAGGGCAAAGCGGTCGCTGGTTGGGTTTTCGTAAATGAAGTCGATGGTCAGGGCATAGCCTGTTGCGGCACAGTCGACCTCGTAGACGAAGTCGCGGATGGCGCAGGGGCGGCAGTTGATGGGGCCGATCTCCGTCCAGTTGGTGCAGCCCGGATTTTGGAGGTCAATGACGCCGAATTCGTAAATCGTTTCATCATTACCGGCAAAGGGGCCCAGGTTGATGGGCAGATCGGCGTAGCTAAAGGTGCCGTAGTTGGCGCCGTTCCCCACTACCGTGAAGGTTTCACCGAGGTTGGTACCGCTTACATCCAGACTGACGCTGAAGAAATCGCCATCACAATCGGATGCGGTAGCCACCACTTCCTGGATATTGCAATCCGTACTACAAGTGTAGTTGAAGTTGTAATTGCCAAAGCAGGCCGGATTGGCAATGTCCAGGATCAGGATCGTATGCTGGGTGTTGGTACCGTTCAATGGGCCAAAGGTGTAGAAGTTTTGTCCGTAGGCATAGGGGCCAAAGATCATCCCGTCGCCGAAAATATAGAAACCGAGTGGGCCGCCATTGGGGTTGTCAAATTCGATGTCTACCTGGAAGGAGTTGCCGTCGCAGGCGTACGGCTCCGCAAAGATGTTGGCGAAATTACAGGCACCACCACCCGGGCAAGGATTGTCCAGACCGACTTCCCGCACACAACCGGTGGCCGCGTCGGCGTAGCGGAGGTTGTAGCGGTTATTGGCATTGGCGGGAATGGTCAGGTCAACGACGTACACATTTTGCCCGTAGAGGAAGGAATAAGTTCCCCCATTGATCCGCACCACGAAGGGCTGATCCGCGGGGCCGTTGGCGGTGAAAATAAGCTGCGGCTGCCCTTCGACACAGTTGATACTGACTACGGCAAAGGCATTGTCGCAATTCGTCACGCAATTCTCGGGCGTGGTATAGCTAACGATCGCCTCGCAATTGATTCCCTGCGCCTGAATGATTAATTCACCCGTATTGGTGGCCGGAAGTTCCAGCACCAGGGGGTTGCCCTGGAAGGTGGTTTCGATGACCTGGTTGCCCGGCAAGCTGACAATCCGCAGCGGTTCCCCCGTATCGATGCCGGTTAGGAAGACCCCCACCTGGATGGTTTGCCCCGGCGTGATACATTCCACAAAGTCCAATTGAGCGGAAAAATTGGCACAGGTATTACACTGGTGAACTATTTCTCCCGTGTAGATGCAAAACCCATTTACTTCCATGATGGTTACCGCCGTGGGTTCCTGGTTGCTGCCCAGAATGGAGCCAACGGTTACGGGGAAGTCAACCGCGCCAAAGGGGCCAAAGGTTTGGTTGTTACCTACCACTACCACGAACTGACCGTCGGGGTGGGTGGTTTGGAAGTCGACGACGACGCGGTAAACGCCGTTGGGATTACATGCCGTAGGGGTGAGGGAGACGTCAAAAAATTCGCATTCCTGGCAGTCGTTAATATTAATATCAAGTGGTGGAAGGATGGTTTCACAGCCCGTTAACTCATCGGTGATGCGGTAGCCTTCGGGGTCGGGTTCGCCGAAAAAGTTCAGGGTTATACCATTTGGGCTGGTATAATCGACCGCATTGGTCTGACCATTACTCAAACCCGTCATCCGGATCGTTTGCCAGGTTGGTGGTGTGCTAAGTACCAGGCCCACATTAAATTCATTTAATCCTGTACAGTATACCGTTGCGGTCGTAGCCGCAAAATCGGCACAGGCATTGGCGCAGTTATGTGCTTCAATGGTCAGGTCTTCGGCGCAGTTTTCAAAGTAAATATCGCGCACCAGGAAGCGAACGGCTGTACCGGGCGCCGTGGCTAACTCCAAATTTGTTAGCGGTAAGCTGTTGTAGCTAAAAGTACCATAAAGTTCATTGTTAATGGTTAGTTGGAAAGAATCCTGCGCCAGCGCATTGTGCTCGAAATGGAGGTAAAAACGAGAAGGTAAGTCGTCATTTTCACAGGCATATTGACCAACGGCTAAGTTGCTGATTGAACAATCCACATTGTTCAGGCACAGGTTGTCGATGGAGACGTACTCGCCGCCCACGATAATTTCCGTAATGTTTTGGGAGAGAATGGTAATTGTTCCTTCGTTGGGATTGGCCTGGCTATAGGTCATGCGAATCCGTGTGCCATTGCTCAGTGTGTAGTTCACGTTCCCCGTTTGATAAGGAGCTGTGGGTTGTATCACGGATTGGCCATTGACGCCAATATTCAGCACACTACCCGCCGGGCCCAGATTAAAGAAATCGAGGCTGACGGAGTAAACGGGGGCGGAATAGCCCGTAAAGTCGATTCGGCTGGCCGCGTCGAGGTGGCCAATATTGACAAAGTTGGCGTTGGTGAAAGCCGGAATGGACGCCGCTAACAGGCGCAGTAGCGTGCCCGAAGGCGGTAAAATAACGCCGTTTTTCTGCACCTGAATGGTGGTGAAAGTAATGCCTTGTTCGCGGTAGTAAATGCTGTCATAAGGGAAGCCAGTGGCAATGGCATGGCTCATTTCTTCCCCGTAAATTTCAAAACCTACGCAGCCGGTCTCTTCGCATACGGGCAGAAAGACGACCTCGCTGTAACAGCATTCGGGAATGTCATTGATGCATACCGTGACGATGAGGGAATCCTGCTGACCGGAAGGTATGATGTTGTTGAGGTTGAGGGGGAAGGCTGCGATAGGGTAGGAGCCTGCCAGATTGCCGTTGATCAATACATCGACAAAATCGTTGTTCCCTACAATGTCCTGGAAATCGATGCCGAGGCTGACCGATTGCCCGTTCAGGCAATAGGCCTGGATTACCGGGCCGTAGAAACCGCAGTCGGGGTTGGGATAATAGTCGGCGCATACATTGTCGATAATCTGCTCGATTCCGCCCATCGTCAGGCTTTCAATGGTTCCGAAAATACATACCTGCACGGGATCAGAGGGCAAGTTGTTCTGCACCGAGGCGGAAATATCGAAATCGGGAAAATCGGTGGCGATGCGGGGGTCCAGTAGGCTTTCGTATACGCCAACCTGGCCGTTGATGCCAAAATTGATGGGGAGTCCGCTGCGCGAAGCCGTAAAGCAGACATTATTGGCCGGTCCGCCCCATTCAAAAACCAGATTGGTGTTGTTGATAAACAGGTAGGGTTCGTCGGTGCCGAATCCTTGGTTGGCGGCGACGGTCACATCGCCAAAAGTACTATTCTCATTTAAGTTGGTGTAGAGACCAAGCGTTATGGTGGTGCCCTGAACGCTATAGATGGTTTGGCCGGGGGTGTTGCCGCTGCTGATTCCCCAGGTTGTGCCCACCTCCAAATCGTCGAAGAACAGGCAGTTGGTGGGTTGTGCCACCAGGGACAACCCCATCACCCAGAGGCATAAAAACAAGGTGGTAAGTAGACGAATGTTCATGTGGGGAGCATTTTGGTTGATTGACAATACAAAAGTGCTGTATTCATTAAATAAATTCTAGTATTTTGTATTTCTGTTTTTGAGAATTTTAATGATAATTAAATTTTTAACTAATTGATAATAAGTAATTTGTGTCAATTATTTTTTGAATAAAAATGCTAGACCACCATTTGATCTCTTTGCTGCGCACGTTTAACCGCAAGGAAATGACCCGCTTTTGGGAGTTTTCGCACTCTCCTTATCACCATAAGCACGTGGAAACTCAGCAATTGATTACTTATTTAAATAAATGTTACCCTGAATTTACGGACAGCAACTGTGGTCGAGCATCGCTTTGGGCCAGGCTGTTCCCCGGTCAGGATTTCGACAATGCCAAGTTAGCGGTTTTATTTACCTACGCCTGGCGGTTGGCCGAGCAGTTTTTGGTGCAGGAGCAGCTCGCTGGCAGTCAACTCCAGGAAAGCTGGCTACTGGAGGCCCTGCGTCAGCACCGACAGTGGCAGGCTTACGAACGGCAGTGGCGGAAATCGAAACGGGAGCAGGAAAAAATTAAAACCCGCGACACCCAATATTACCACACCGCCATCGCTTTTGCCGAAGAAGCAAATCAGTATTTCTTGCTCCGCGAAAATCGGGAACAGGACAACAGCCTCGTCGAAAAAGAACACGTGCTGGACCAGTATTACGTATTGGAAAAGCTGCGGGATGCCCTGGAATTACAGGTGCGTCGCCAAATTCTGCAAGGCGATTACTCCGCCCGGCTACTGGAAGGGGTACTGGAAGAATTGCGCCAGAATGCGGCGGCTTATGCGGGTGCTCCCGCCATCCAGGTCTACTTCCATCTCTATCAAATGATGGAACAAGCTACGCTGGTGGCCTACCGGCGGGCGTTGGCTGTTTTTCAGGAAAACGAAGATCGGTTTCAATTCCCCGAGGTAGCAGCGATTTACAACTACCTGCAAAATTTTTGCATCGCCTGCATCAATCGCAATCAAACGGTCTTTCTACGCGAAATTTTTCGGCTTTACAATGAACAGTTGGCCCGCCAACTGCTGCACGAAGACGGTTACCTTATTGAGTGGCACTACAAAAACATTGTCACAACGGCTTTGCGGCTGGGGGAGCAGAACTGGGCCAATGATTTTATTGAAACGCAACGGGCAGCATTGTCGCCAGTCGCAGCTGAAAATGCCTACCGCTTCAATAAGGCTGCTTACTGCCACGCTGTCGGGGATTACGGGCAAGTATTGGAATTGCTCACCCAGGTGGAGTACAGCGACTTGCGGTATAACCTGGGCGCCAAAGCGCTGCTCCTGCGAACCTATTATGAACTCAATGAATTTGATGCCCTCCACGCCCTGGTGGAGTCATTTCGCCAGTACCTGCAGCGCAACCGGCTAATGGCCGATTCCCGCCGCAATGGTTATTACCACTTGTTTCGGCTGACCCGTCGGGTGGCTGGGCTGCGGGCACAGGCAGGGTACATTCCCCAGGAGCGTGCTGTCCTGTCGCTGGAAAAAATCAAGCAAGATGTAGAACAGACCGACGCCATTTTTAACCGGGCCTGGCTGGAGCAGAAGATTGCTGAAATAGCCTTGGAGATCAGTCGTTCTCCAGGTAGATGATTTCCCGCTCAAACCGAAAGGTAAGGCGCAAGCCCGCCTGGTAGAGGTTCCGGTTGAGCGATTCATCGCGGTAGAGCCCTCCCAGCCAGAGCCGGAAAGTTGGCGCCACACTCATGACCCATTTGTCGTTGAAGCGGTGTTCCCAACCCATTGAGGTCTGGAAAGCGTAGTTGACCCGCCGAAAATCCCCCGCCGCCGTTTTAACTTCGCGCTCGCTGCTATCGCCAGCGTAGCGGGTGGTGATGTCCTGGTTGGAAAGGTTGTAGCTCAGGCCGCTACCCAGCGAGAAGAAAAAATCATCCTTATCCGATAACGCCTGGTAAAAGAAGATGGAAAAAGGAACCTCCAGCTGTTGCGAGCGGAAAGCATAAGCTTGTTCTGAGAAATTGGCGGCCTGCGGGTCGTTGAAAGGAATAGCCCGGCGAATGCCCCGATAGCCCGTCTGGCTGTAGTTGAGCCCCACTTGTACGCCTGCTTTTTTTCCACGGTAACTCAAGACCAATCCGCCCGCGTAGGAAGGACGGGACACTTCGTAGGCTTCCAGCGAATCGACCTGGTTTTGGGCGTCGGGATCGAAAGCCACCAGGCGCCGGTGCGATACGTTCGGGAAGAGGTTGATCCCAATTCCGGAATAGTTTTGGCCAAAGGCCAGTGCAACCGAACTCAACAACACTAACATTAGGGTTATGCGCATTCTCTTTTTTCTTTTGATTAGAGCGTAAATCGCGTCAATATGTTGTCAGCTGAACGCCCCAAAAATGTCTGGTAGTTGCCAATGAGCATTGCTTGGCGGCGCTGCTTAAAAACTATACTGCAATTGCAGCACAACCACTGGTGGTTGGGCTGGTCCGCTGGGCAGGAACTGGGGCCGGAGCTGCCACTGGGTCAAGTCGTCATCAATGTCAAAATTGCGGAGTTGCGCATCTACGTAGGCTTCTACGGCTTGCAGCAGGTATACCGCTCCGAGGAAAAAGTAATTGGTTTGCCGGGATTTGTTGAAGTTGTCCCGGAAGACCCGCAGCCGATCAGCACCAATAATAATGCCGGTAAATTCGTGGGGTTGGCCAGCCAGTTCCAGGTCGTAGGCCGTTTTGAACCGCTGGTAATTGCTCTGGTTGAAATCCAGCACCGCTACCACGCCGGAAAAGGCACTGAAGACCAGCGGCACTTTCCACCAGCGCTCGTTGTACACCTGACCTCCACCGGGAATCAACGACCACAGTAGCGCCTGGCGGGGTACGTAAACCTTGGGTTCGCGGTTCACTAGCGCCAGGTCTATCACCGGAGCTGCTTCCGCAGGAATAACCCCAATGGTTAATACCGAATCGGGCGTTTGCGCCTGGATCATCCCCAGCAACATCAGGTTAAACAGCAGTAGGTGAATTGTTTTTCTATTCATATATCCGGAACCACATCATCCTAAAACGCAGGCTAAGCTGCAAACGCTAATAAAATAGCTAATATTAACCTTTATTGATTTTTTTCCCAACGTAAAGATGCGTTAATACGTGTCCACTCTTCACTTTTACACCTTTCCACTTTTACACCCTTCCCCCCTTACACGTTTACACCTTTCCCCTTTTACACCTGCCTTTCACTGCTCCACACACTTAAACAGCTCCGTCAGTTGGTCGTGATTGTCGAATTGAATAACGACCTGGCCTTTTCCGGTGGCCTTATCGTCTATCTGGACGCGGATTTTTCCAGTACCGAAGAATGCTTTAAAGTCTTGGATAATTTTGGCGTATTCGCTGCTGTATTTGTCGTCTACTGGAACCGGGGGCTTGGGAGCTGCTGCTTTTTTGGGTGCCTGGTAGGTTTTAGCCTGGGCTTCGGTCTGGCGGACGGACCAATTTTTAGCGATTATTGCTTTGAGGAATTCTTCCTGGAGCAAAAGGTCAATACCGGCAATGGCCTTGGCGTGGCCCATACTGATGTCTTCTTTCTTCAGGGCATCCTGTACGGCGATGTGGAGGTTGAGCAGGCGCAGGTAATTGGTGATGGTAGCCCGTTTTTTTCCCACTCGTTCGGCCAGATTTTCGTCGGTGAGCTGGCATTCTTGCTTGAGTCGGTTGTAGGAGCTGGCAATTTCCAGTGGATTGAGGTCTTCGCGCTGGATATTCTCAATGATGGCCATCTCCAGTAGCGTCTGGTCGTTGGCAACCCGAATATAGGCAGGCACCTCCGTCAGTCCGGCTAGCTTGGACGCCCGCCAACGGCGTTCGCCCGAGATGATCTGGTAGCGCTTGGGTTCCAGGTAGCGCACGGTGAGCGGTTGAATGATGCCGTGCACCACAATGCTGTCTGACAATTCCTTGAGGGCTTCCGGGTCGAAATCGTAGCGAGGCTGGTCGGGGTTGCGCTCGATCTCCGCGAGGGGAATCATCGCAAAATGCTTGGCCAGTTCCCGTACCACCCGCTCGGGGTTCGCCGCAATGGCTTCGTCCATGTTCTTCGATCCACCACTGCCGAAGAGGGCTTCAATTCCTTCACCAATCTGTAACTTCGAGGATTTGCTTCCTAACTTCTTTGCCATGACTAAAATCTTTGTAGCGGTAATATAACGACGTGTGTAGTGATCATGCCCAACCCAATGGTGATTAAACCAAGACGTCGTTGTTCTTGCGCAGGAATTCCTGCGCCAAATTCAGAAAATTGATGGCTCCCCGGCTGCCGGCATTGATCAATACGACCGGCATGTGCATATTGGGCGCCTCACCGATGCGGGAGTTGCGGTGCACAATGGTATCGAAAACCTGATCGCCAAAAATCTCGCGCACTTTATCGACCACCACATTGGCCAGTCGCAGGCGGCTGTCGTACATGCTGAGCAAAATCCCTTCGAGTTGGAGGTTGGGATTGAAATTGGTTTTCACCAGGTTGATACTGTTTTGCAGCTTGGAAAGGCCTTCCAGGGCAAAGAATTCGCACTGCACGGGTACCAGTACGGAATCTGCTGCGGTCAGCGCATTGATGGTGACAATACCCAGCGATGGAAGACAGTCGATGAAAACGTAATCGTAATTGTCTTTTACCTTATCGATGACCCCCTTCATGACGTAGGCCCGGTTCTCCATGGTCGCCAACTCTAATTCTGCGCCCACCAGGTTGATGTGGGAAGGCATAAGATGGAGGTTAGGTGTATCGGTTTCATAAATGGCGTCTTCCGGCTCCAGATCGTTGATCAGGCAGTCGTACAAGGAAGTGTCAACATCAGCTTCCAGGGCTCCGACACCGGAAGAGGCGTTGGCCTGCGGGTCGGAATCAACGAGCAAGACCTTCTTTTCCAGGATGGCCAGGCAGGCAGCCAGGTTAATGGCGGTGGTCGTTTTTCCAACGCCTCCTTTCTGATTGGCAATAGCAATTACTTTTCCCATAAGGCGAAATGAAGATTTGAATTAATTTCGTTCGCTAATTTTTTGTCTCAGGCGAAGGTCAGACATTGTCTCCGCCACGGGCGGAGGCGAGGGCCAACCTTGGTCTGAGACCTGCCACAAAAGTGGCAGCAACCTATTTTGTGTGGTATCCTGTAAGTTGCTAATAACTGAAGGGAGGCGGGCTAAAAAAAGTATTAAAGCACAATGCTTTCTCCAATTGAGAGCAAAATTAACTCTTTTCCGCTATCCGCAAAAGCCTTTTTTGCTGCAGCATGGTCAATTTTGATGTAACCGAAGGTATCGTAGTGCATTCCGATGACTTTCCTGGCCTTCACAAAATCGGCTGCAATAACGGCATCTTCGTAGCCCATGGTGAAGTTGTCGCCAATGGGAAGGATGGCAAAATCCAGCGCCGGGCAGGTCATGGGGATGAGTTGCATATCCATCGTCAGGGCCGTATCGCCCGCATGGTAAAAGGTGCCTTCTTCGTTCCAAATGACAAAACCACCGGGGTTGCCACCGTAGGAACCGTCAGGGAAGCTACTGGAATGCACCGCATTGACATATTTGGCAGTACCAAAATCAAACTTGGCCTTACCGCCGTGGTTGAGCGGGTGATAAGCCAGTCCCTTGCTGCCGTAATGGGCCGCTACTTCGTAGTTGCTGATGATGGTGCTGCCGCAGCGCTGGCCAATACTTTCAGCGTCAGCAAGGTGGTCGCTGTGCGCGTGAGTCAGCAGGATGTAGTCCGCCTGTATACTGTCAAGGTCTACTTTAGCTGCCAATTCATTGGGCGTAATAAATGGATCGAAGAGCAGGCGCTTCCCCATGGTCTCCACAAGTAAGCAAGCATGGCCGTAATAAGTAATTTTCATGTTGTGAATTTTGATTCTTTAACAATTTTTTAGTGGATTATTTTCGACCAGATGTGCTTACCCAAAGAACCAACCGGGCTACAGTACTAAACGATTGGGAACGAGGTAGGTTCAAGGCTTCTGCCAACGCTTTACAAAATAGGTTCGTCGATAAAAATAAGCTTATTCCTCATTTCCGGAGCAACAATTTCAATATTGTGTTGTTCTGATTTCCCGAGCTGCAAATTTAGGGAATTTGCCAACCCAATCAGGCCGCTTTTATTCAAACAATAGAAAAAGACAAATAAATGGTTACTGTTATTTCCGGAACAAATCGCAAAGGCAGCTTTTGTAAAGTTTTTGCGGAGAAGTATTGCGATTTGTTGGCTGAACACTTGGGGGAAGAAGTCCAGTTACTGGCCTTGGAAGATTTACCCCACGATTGGTTCTCGCCCGAAATGTACGCTAGCGGCGGACAGTCTGCCAGCCTGAGCGCCGTTCAGGATAAATACATTCTTGGTGCCCGGCACTTTGTTTTTATCAGCCCGGAATACAATGGTAGCTTTCCTGGCGCCCTCAAATTATTTATCGACGCTTGTTCGGTGCGGGAATACGCGCTCAATTTTAAGGGTAAAAAAGCAGCTTTGGTTGGCGTTGCTTCCGGACGCGCCGGCAACCTGCGCGGAATGGGCGACCTGGCTGGTGTGCTGCACTACCTGGGTACGACGACCATGCCCAACCAGTTGCCCATTTCCAGCATTGGCAAATTGATCAGTAAGGATAAAGTGATCGAGGACGCAGATACGCTGGCGATACTGGCAGACCATGCACAGGCATTTGCCAACTTCATTCAGGAACCTGTTTTTGCTTAGTAGGACTAACCTCCAACAAGCGCTTAATTTTTACCGCCCCCTTTGCCTAAGATGTTTCTGGTGCGGTCATCCAGTATCGGCGAAGGTCGGGGAGCCTCGTCCAGGACTTCGTGAAATACCTTTTCTTCGTAAATCCAGCGGCCTTGCTGCAGGCGATAGCCCTCGTAGGTGCCGTCGGGAATTTGTACTTCCCCTTCGCCGTATTCCCCACCAGCTTTGGTCAGGTGGTCAAAAATGAGCAGGTCCAACGCCGGATCATAATTGCAGCGCACACTGGCCGCGGCGGAGTATTCGAGTACCAGGCGCTTTTTGCTACCCACGCTCCCCTGGGCGTCTTCCGCGAGGAAAACTGGGGCACCAAACTGTGGCTTCCCGTTGGGAAAAGTAAGGACATCGACAATTTTGCGCTTGCGGAAAAATTCGAATCCATCAAAGCCAAAAAGCAGGTAATACTTTTCCTGCCCTTTTTCTACTTCGTAAAGGTTGTAATAGACACTGCCGTACCACTGGTCAGCCGTAAGAGTGGCCTGTTCCAAATCTTCGGTGAGGGTAAAGGAGCGGTCTACCAGGGGGAACAACTGCAAATCAGGGGTATTCATTTGGATGGCGCCGTAGTAGCGGTAGGTGTTTTCGTCTACGTACAGTTGCCAGGTGAAAATCCGAAAGGTACTATCCGCCGGATACTGAATCGACACGGCATGCAACTGCTCGAAAGGATAGTGGAAGCTGTTTGGCCGCTTCAGCGCCTTCACCAGGGTGGGGATAAACGCCCGTACGGCGCCGAACCGATTTTCCTCCAATGAGTCATTGATGAAGGCGTAGGCCAGCAATCCGAGGGTATCCTCGGATGCTTCCAGCGCCGCCAAATCCGGTTGGCTGATGGAAGATTGGCCGTTGGCGACGTGTCCGGAAAAGGATGCCAGCACCACAGCGACTACAAAAAATACACTTTTCATTTCGTTCAGATTTTCCTCGCCCTGATAACGGCAGGAAACCTGTAGAGATTGTTAGCGTCCGCGCATTTTGTTGTTTTTATAATCCCGGAAGATGAACTCCCCCAACCCCTGCAAACTGCTGTAAAAGGCCTTGCCATTATTGGCCTGCGTGAACTGGTCCACAAAGCTGACCAGGTAAGGATCCTGGGCAATCATGAAGGTGGTAATGGGAATACTCATCTTGCGGCAGCGGGTAGCCAGGTTCAGGGTGCGGTTGACAATCTTGCGGTCCAGGCCGAAGCTGTTCTTGTAGTATTTTTTTCCTTTCTTCAGGCACGTCGGTTTCCCGTCGGTGATCATGAAAATTTGCTTGTTCGGATTCCGCCGTTTGCGCAAAATATCCATGGCCAGTTCCAGCCCGGCAACGGTATTGGTATGGTAAGGACCTACCTGCAAGTAGGGGAGGTCTTTGATCTCAATGGGCCAGGCATCGTTGCCAAAGACAATAATGTCGAGGGTGTCCTTGGCGAAGCGGGTGGTGATGTACTCGCTCAGTGCCATCGCTACTTTCTTGGCGGGCGTAATCCGGTCTTCCCCGTAGAGGATCATGGAGTGCGAAATATCGATCATCAGCACCGTACTCGTCTGGCTCTGGTAGTGGGTTTCCCGCACTTCCAGGTCTTCGCCCGTCAGCTTGAATTCATCAATGCCGTGGTTGATCTGGGCATTGCGCAGGCTTTCGCTCACGGCCAGGTTGTCCAGCTTGTCGCCAAACTCATAGGGCCGCAATTCGGAGGTGGGTTCGTCCCCGCCGCCACCGTAGCGGGTATCGTGGTTGCCGCGTTTGGTTTTCTTGATGTCGCCAAAAATATCTTGGAGGGCTTTCTTGCGGAGGGCCAACTCCATTTTCGCCGAAGGTACAAATTTGGGGTTATCGGCATCTTGCTGCCGGATGTACCCTTTGTCGATGAGGTCCTGGATGAAATCGGCCATGCCGTAGTTGTCATCCGTGAGGTTGTATTCTTTATCGAGTTGCGTTAACCAGGATAGCGCTTCGGTGACTTCACCAGAGGTATGCACGAGCAATTCCTGAAAAATTTTCAACAACCGCTCGAAAGGGTCACCATCGGTGGGGCCGGGTACGTAGTTTTCAAATCGCCATCCTATCATAACACTACTCCTTGGATTTGTTGATACCTTAAAAGAACGGAAATCGCCGGTACTTGGTTCTAAGAAAAGCAGGTATCTTCGCTTTATTATGAAAATCTTTTGCACCGTCACCAACGACTTGTCCCAGGACCAGCGGATGATCCGCATTTGCAGCACCCTCCAGCGTGCCGGTTACGAAGTGCACCTCATCGGGCGACTCCTGCCCGGCTCCTTGCCGCTGGCAGCACAACCTTTTCAGCAACATCGCCTGTTTTGCTACTTCAGGAAAGGAAAGTGGTTCTACCTGGAATACAATTTGCGCCTGCTGTTTTTTCTATTGCGCCATCGTTGCGAACTCATCAATGCCGTTGACCTGGACACCCTTTTGCCCGCCTTTTTGGTTAGCCGCTGGCGCCGTATTCCCTGTGTCTACGACGCCCACGAGTATTTTACGGAAGTGCCGGAAGTGGTACGTCGCCCCCGTATTCAGAAAGTCTGGAATGCTTTGGCCAACTGGATCATCCCGCAGCTGAACTATTGCTACACGGTCGGGCCAGCGCTGGCGCAAATTATGGGTGAGCGTTACCGTACGCCGTTTGCGGTTGTTCGCAACCTACCGTTGCGCCGCATGGTGGAAGCTGTTCCTGCTCCGGCAGGCCACATCATCCTCTATCAGGGAGCCCTCAACGAAGGCCGCGGGCTGGAGGTCGCCATTGCTGCGTTGCCCGATCTGCCTACCTGCGAATTGTGGCTCATCGGCGACGGGGATGTAAAGGCCGCACTCCAGCAGCAAGTGGCCACGCTCTACCTGACGGAGCGCGTACGTTTTTTAGGGTTTGTGATGCCTGCCGATCTGCCTGCCTATACCACGCAGGCCTGGTTGGGGCTTAACCTGCTGGAAAACCGGGGCTTGAGTTACTATTATTCCCTGGCCAACAAAGCGTTCGACTATGTCCAGGTAGGGTTGCTCTCCCTGCAAATGGATTTTCCGGAGTACCGCTCCCTGCAAGACCAGTACGGTGTTTTTGCCTTGCTGCCCGACTTGTCCGTATCTTCCTTCGTGGCTACGGTCAGCAAGCTGCTGGACGATCCTGTCTGTTACCAGGAAATCCGGCAAAATTGCCTACGGGCAGCAGCCGACCTGTGTTGGGAGCAGGAAGAAGGTCATTTGCTGCGGTTCTACGAGCAGGTGGTCGCGCAGCGCTGAGCTCCGACAGTAGGGGAGTAGGTGTCTGTTATTTGTAACCATACTTTCCTTTCCACCAGCGGGCCAGCCGTTCCAGGATGGATTTTTCAGCGGCGTTCTGTTGGGGCTGAAAAAAAACGGTGCCGCTGATTTCTGTGGGTAAAAACTCCTGGGTCACAAAGTTGCCGGGGAAATCGTGGGCGTATTTATAGCCTTCCCCATAATCCAGGTCCTTCATCAGTTTGGTAGGCGCGTTGCGCAGGGGCAGTGGCACGGCCAGAGTGCCCGTTTGCTTCACTTTTTGCTGGGCGGCGTTGATGGCCAGGTAAGCGGCGTTGCTTTTCGGCGAAGTCGCCAGGTAGATGGTCGCCTGGGCCAGGATGATTCGCGCCTCGGGCCAACCCACGGCCTGTACGGCCTGAAAGGTGGTGGTGGCCATGAGCAGGGCATTCGGATTGGCCAGCCCAATGTCTTCGGCGGCCGAGATGACCAGCCGGCGGGCAATAAATTTAACATCCTCGCCACCCTCTACCATGCGGGCCAACCAGTAGATAGCTCCGTTGGGATCACTGCCCCGGATACTTTTGATGAAAGCGCTGGCAATGTCGTAATGCTGTTCGCCACCCTTGTCGAAGCGCGTCAGGTTCTCCTGCACCCGGGTGCGGACAAATTCGTTGCTGATGACCAGTGGTTCGCCAGTGTCCTGGGCTTCGCTGGTCACGAGTTCCAACACGTTGTACAGCTTGCGCCCGTCGCCACCACTCAGTTGCAGTATCGTGTCGTATTCGGTTATCTGTAGTTGTTTCGTTTTCAGGATCTCATCTTCGGCGAGGGCTTTGTCCACCATTTTGCGCAGGTCTTCCGGCCCCAATTCCCGCAGTACGTACACCTGCGTGCGCGACAACAAAGCCGGGATAACCTCGAAGCTGGGATTCTCGGTGGTGGCGCCGATCAACGTGACCACGCCTTGCTCTACGGCACCCAGCAGGCTGTCCTGTTGTGATTTACTAAAACGATGGATTTCATCAATGAACAGCACCGGGTTGGGTCGGTCAAAGAACTGCTGGCGGCGTGCTTTGTCGATGGCATCGCGCACATCCTTGACGCCAGAGTTGATGGCGCTAAGGCTGTGGAAGGGCAAGTCGAGCTGGTTGGTAATGATCCTGGCCAGGGTGGTTTTGCCCACTCCCGGAGGCCCCCACAAGATAAACGAAGGCAAACGTCCACTGCTAATGGCCCGTTCCAATACAGCGCCAGGGCCCACCAGGTGCTCCTGCCCGACGTAATCCGCCAGCGTCTGGGGGCGCATGCGCTCGGCTAATGGTTTCATGAAGGGGTGGTTTTTGGTCGCAAAGATACAGCTGGGCTAAGTCCGCAAATAAGAAGCGCCGTTCAGATCCAGGATACAGCCCGTGGTAAACTCGGCTTCGGGGCTGGCCAGGTACAAAATGGCTTGCGCCACGTCCAGTACGGTGGCTACCCGGTTGAGCGGGCTCTGTTTCTTCACGGCTTCGCCAGCAGCTCCCTGCAGGTGTGGCCGGGCCATGGCCGTTTCCACAAAACCAGGGGCTACCGTGTGTACGGTAATACCGTAGCCCCCCAGCGCCTGGGCCAGGCTTTGCCCCATGGCGTGCAGGCCAGCTTTGCTGGCACCGTACGCCGGTTGGGCTGCTTCTCCACGAAAGGCACCCCGGCTACCCACGTTGATAATTTTTCCGCTCCCTTGTGCCCGCATGGTTTCGGCGGCGGTGTAGGCGGCGATGGCTGCTCCCGTCAGGTTGGTATTCATGGTTTGCTGCCACACCGCCAGCCATTCCTCAAAAGGCATGCTGTCTACCGGATGGGGCAGGAAAACCCCGGCATTGTTGACCAATATGTCCAGGCCGCCCATGCTGGCTGCTGCCTCCTGAACCAGGGTTCTTACCGCTTGTGGTTGTGCCAGATCCGCCTGGCGCAGTTGGTGTCCGTGGCCCGGCAGGGAGGCCAGGCACTCTTCTCCAGCGGCTTTGTTTTGTTGGTAATGGACGGTCACCACTGCACCTGCTTCGGCGAATAACTGTGCGGTTGCCCGGCCTATTCCCCGGGAACTACCCGTGATGAGGACTCGCTTGTCCTGGAAGTCGTACTGAATCATGCTGTTGTTGGGTTTGCTGAACCAGGCCGCTAATAGGCTCCTGTCTATGACAGGGTTCCCGTGGCGCTGAGCATTTTAACTTAAGTCTAAAAAGTCTATCGATCCCGCACCCTCGCGCACCAAAACGGGTGGATGTACGGTGCAGTCGATAACGGTAGAAGCATCCATGCCGCCCGGACCACCATCGATGACGATATCCACCAGTTTGCCGAAGGCATCATCAATGTCCTGGGCATCGGTAAAGTACTCGAGGAAATCATCTTCTATCTTCAAAGAGGCCGTAATAATCGGGCGTCCCAACATTTGCACGATCCGAATGGGGATGTTGTGCTCGGGCACGCGCACGCCAATACTCGATCGCTTACCCTGAATAATCTTGGGGACCTGGTGACTCGCCTTCAGGATGAAGGTGTAGGGGCCTGGCAACAGCTGCTTCATCAACCGGAAAACTTCGTTGTCAATTTGTGCCGCATATTCGGCAACCTGACTGATGCTCTCGCAAATAAAGGAAAACTGTGCTTTTTTAGGATCCAGGCGACGGATGCGGGCGATGCGCTCGACCGCATTTTTATTCATCAGGTCACAACCCAAAGCGTAGACGGTATCGGTAGGGTAAATAATCACACCGCCATTGTTCAATTGGTCGACAACCTGTTGTACTTTACGGTCTTCTGGATTGTCAGGATGGATGTTTATCAGCATAAAGCAACATTATGGATCATTATAAAGTAGGTGTTGTACAAAGTACGCCAGTTTTTTTTGATTTGCCAGCGAGCCTGCAAAAAATTGAAGCAATTATTGCTCAACAAGCAGCGGCAGGGGTAAAGTTACTGCTATTTCCGGAGTCTTACCTGCCGGGTTATCCGCGCGGGTTCGATTTTGGTGCTGTCATTGGGCAGCGCCTGCCGGCTGGCCGGGCGGCCTGGCTGGCTTTCTGGGAAAACAGTGTGCCTGTTCCGGGCACGATCACCCAACAATTGGCCACCTGGGCCAAAAACTATGAGCTTTTTCTGGTGATGGGGGTAACGGAACGCGATGAGCTAAACGGGAGTCTCTACTGCACCCTCCTGTATTTCGATCCGGTGCAGGGACTCATTGGCAAGCACCGCAAACTGAAAGCTACGGGAACGGAACGCCTCGTTTGGGCCGAGGGAAATGCCGAAGACCTACAAGTTTTTCCAACCGAACTAGGGCGCCTGGGCGGACTCATCTGCTGGGAAAACCTGATGCCCCTGGCGCGGATGGCTTTGTACCAACAGGGCATTCAGGTATACCTGGCGCCCACGGCTGATGCGCGCCCAACCTGGATTCCTATCCTTCAGCACATCGCTCAGGAGGGGCGTTGCTATGTGCTGGGCGCCAATCAGTACTTCCGCCGCACCGATTACCCCGCACCCTGGCGCGAGCTGGTTCAGCTGGATCACGAAGACCTTTGCCGGGGAGGCAGTGCCATCATTTCACCACTTGGCGAAATCATCGCCGGTCCGCTCTGGGATGCCGAAGGGGTACTGACGGCCGATCTGTCGCTGGATGAGGTCGTGAAAAGCCGCCTGGATTTTGCGCCCGCCGGCCATTACCACCGGCCGGATTTGTTCGAATTCAGGGTTAAGACTTAACGGATGACGTTTAATGATTCAGTGCAGGTGGAATAATTTGACCGACTCTTACACCTTTTCGCCTTTCATCGCTTGCGCAATGTTTTTCTCCAACGCATCCTGGGCCAGCGGGCGGGCGTATTCGTTCAACGTTTCCATGGCCTTGTTGATCGCGTCCTTGTCGGTGGCTGCTGTTGCTTGTCGCAATTCTTCCGCCAGCCGACTGATTTCTGCGCTTGCTGCGGCCGCTAGCCATGACTTGTTCTGCACCAGGAATTTGGTGGTAGCCAGTAAAATATTATTGGCCTCATTACGGGCTTCCAGCAGTGCCCGGGTGGCCATGTCCGACTGGGCGTTTTGGATGGAGTCGATCAACATTCTGGCCATATCTTCTTCACTGATACCATATTGCGAACGAATCTCAATCTCGGTGGCTACGTTTGAGCGCAACTCTGTTGCTTTAACCTTCAGGATACCGTCGGCATCCAGGTAAAAGTGGATTTCTATTTTGGGTAATCCCGCCGGCATGGGGGGGATACCACGCAGGACGAATTCGCCTAATTTGCGGTTGTGTTCCACGAGGTCGCGCTCCCCCTGGTAGACGGCAATTTTTAGGTTGGTCTGGCCGTCGACGGAGGTGGTATACTGCCGGCCTACCTTGGCGGGTACTTTGCTGTTGCGGGGGACGATCACGTCCATCAACCCACCCACGGTTTCAATACCCAGTGACAACGGCGTAATGTCCAACAACAAAATATCTTGTTGGTTACCTGCCAGGATATCCGCCTGAATAGCGGCGCCCAGCGCTACCACTTCGTCCGGGTTGAGCTGGGCGTTTACTTCCCGGCCAAAACATTTTGCTACGCGCTGCTTCACCAGGGGCATGCGGGTAGATCCACCTACCATCACTACGTGGTCAACAGCGGAGGTTGCCAGACCCGCGTCGGCCAACGCCTGGTTACAGGCTACAATGGTACGATCGACCAGGGGCGTAACCAACGTTTCGAACTGCTCCCGGCTGAGGGTGATCTGCCAATCATCCAGGCTTCCGGTGTAATGGTCGGCCGTGCTGAGGGCTTTCTTGGCGCGCTCGGCTTCCAGGCGGATGGTCTGACCCAAATGTTTGTCTTTCTGGATCCGGCTGGCTGGAATGTCATTTACCGCCAACCAGTGATCGATGATCGCCCGGTCAAAATCGTCACCGCCCAGAAAAGTATCACCATTGGTAGACAATACTTCGAAAATGCCATTTTCTATCGAAAGAATCGAGATGTCGAAAGTGCCACCGCCCAGGTCATAGACGGCAATTTTTTGTCCTTCGGCTTCCTGGTCCAGGCCAATACCGTAGGCCAGGCTGGCCGCCGTGGGTTCGTTGACAATGCGCAACACATCCAATCCGGCCAGTTTGCCCGCGTCGCGCGTAGCCTGGCGTTGGGCATCATTGAAGTACGCAGGTACGGTGATGACGGCCTTGGAGACCGGGGCCTGAAGGACTCCTTCGATGCGACGCTTCAATTCTTTGAGAATCTCTGCGGAGAGTTCAATCGGGGTGAAGAAGCGATCGGCAACCCGGATTTTTACCAGGCTTTCGGTGTCTTCGTCGATTATTTTATAACCAAAATATTGTTCAAAATTAGAAATGTCACCAAAGGACTTACCCATTAGCCGCTTCACCGAATAGATGGTATGAGCAGGATCGGTGATCAACTTTTCTTTAGCAGCATCACCGACCAGGACTTCCTGATCCGCGTTGAAGTGTACCACAGAGGGCACCAGGGTGCTTTTTCCGGCTGCATCTTTCACGGCTACGGCTTGCCCGTTGACCATGTAGGCCACCAGGCTGTTGGTGGTGCCCAGGTCAATACCCACAATCACGTCGCGTTCGTCTTTCAGTTTACCTGCCTTCAGGTCTATCGATAATTTTGCCATGTCCTAATTTTGTCTGTTGCAAAGGTAACAGCATAATGCGGGGAAAGTTAGGCCTACCTGCCAGATTCTTATTGCCCGGAAAGATTTTGCCCTTAAAACGAGTAGCTACAGGACGTGCGAATTATTTACCGTGAAATTTGCTATTCACTAAACTAAGGTAGAAAAATACCATTTAATTGCGGTTATTACTTCCTTTAACCGAGGCTGCTCAGGCAACTGTTCAATTTGGTGTTTCCTATGAAAAAGACTGTTGATGAAAAAAAAGTGTCTGCTGTTGAAGTCGATTTCGCCAACGTAGCAGCGCACCGGCCCACCTTGTTGTTTATCATTCTCGGGGGCTTTTTTGTAACCAATGCGCTGGTAGCCGAATTTATTGGGGTAAAGATATTTGCCCTCGAGGATACGTTTGGTTGGCCACCCTTCAATTTCAATCTCTTTGGTCAGGTGGGCGCGTTGCAGTTCTCGGCTGGGGTACTCCTCTGGCCGGTAGTCTTTGTGATGACCGACATCATCAATGAGTACTACGGCAAACGCGGTATCCGCCTATTGAGTTTGCTCACCATGGGGCTGATCAGCTACGCCTTCATCATGATCTATGCGGCCATTTCCCTGGCGCCGGCAGATTGGTGGCAAACCCAGTACCAGGCCAACGGCGTACCCAGTATGCAGGCGGCTTTTCGTGCGGTCTTTGGGCAGGGCATGCTCATGATCGTAGCTTCGCTGTCGGCCTTTTTGCTGTCGCAGCTAACGGATGTGGTCAGTTTTCACCGGATCAAGGAAGTTACCGGTGAAAAGATGATCTGGTTACGTGCTACAGGATCTACCGTCATTTCCCAACTGGTGGATACTTTCGTCGTTTTGATTATTGCCTTCAAATGGGGCCCAGAGATCACGGGGCAATTTACGCCCTGGTCGTGGGGGCAATTGTTAGCCGTTGCTACGGTGCAGTACACGTATAAATTTACCATGGCCATTGTGCTTACGCCGGTCATTTACTGGGTTCATGCTGGCATTGAACGATTCATCGGACCAGACTTGTCCGCGCGCATGAAATTGGCAGCCACCACCTGGAATTAACCAATTTTGCATCATTTTCCCCCTGATGTACTGCAACCTTGCCGCCAAACGTTGGTTCTCTTAATGAAGAAGGTCTAATTTTGACTTATCTTTAACACCAAATATATTAGCTAACCAAGTTACTTGATGATGAACAAAATCCTCCAATTGGGGTTAACCCTAGCCCTGTTTTTTACGCTTTCTTTTAGTGCGGTCGTGACTGCACAAAACAAAACCTTACCACCTGGCATCCAAAAATTGGCCTCGGTAGAAGGAATTACAGAATATGTCATTGAGGCCAACGGCCTGCATATTTTACTGTTCCCCGACCAGTCTAAGCCAACCGTAACGGTCAACGTAACCTACCTAGTAGGTTCCCGCCACGAAGCTTACGGCGAGACGGGTATGGCCCACCTGCTGGAACACCTGGTGTTCAAGGGTACGCCCAACCACCCGGATATTCCCAAAGAACTCAATGAGCACGGTGCCCGCTTCAACGGTACCACCTGGTACGACCGGACCAATTACTTTGAAACCGTCAGTTCTTCTGACGAAAACCTCCGTTGGGCACTGGAAATGGAAGCCGACCGCATGGTCAATTCCTACATTTCCGGTGATGACCTCAAGAGCGAAATGACGGTGGTGCGCAATGAATTCGAGATGGGCGAAAACAGCCCCAGTAGGGTGTTGATGGAGCGGGTCTTGTCTACGGCCTACCTCTGGCACAACTATGGCAAATCAACCATCGGTGCGCGCGCCGACCTCGAGAACGTTCCGATCGACCGTTTGCAGGGGTTTTACCGCAAATACTACCAGCCTGACAATTCCTTTTTGATCATTGCGGGCAAGTTTGACCCCATGACTGCCCTGGGTATGATCAACGAAACCTTCGCTAAGATTCCTAAGCCGGAGCGGAAACTCATTCCTACCTATACGCGGGAACCTATTCAGGACGGTGAACGCTATGCCGACCTCAAAAGAGTGGGTGATGTGCAGGTTATCAGTTCCGCTTACCACATTGCGCCGGGTAGCCACCAGGATTATCCGGCCATTGATGTCTTGACGGAAGTACTCACCAGCGAACCCAGTGGCCGTTTGTACGAGTCGCTCGTAGGTTCCGGTAAGGCTTCTTCTCAGTTTGGCTGGGCGGCCGGACTGGCAGAACCCGGTTTTGTGTACTTCAGTGCCGATGTCCTCAAAGACAAAGACCTGGCTGAGGCCGAGGAGGCTATGTTGTCAACGCTGGATGCCGTCAAAAATAATCCACCCACCGCGGAGGAAGTAGAGCGCGCCAAAAATCGCTTACTCAAGGATTTCAATTTGCAGAGCCGCGAAAGTGACCGGGTTGGTCGCCTGATCAGCGAGTTCATCGCCCAGGGCGACTGGCGGTTGGGCTTCATCTACCGCGATCGCCTCGAGCAGGTGACATCCGAACAAGTGGCCGCCGTAGCTAAGCGGTATTTTCTGCCCAGCAACCGCACCGTTGGTCGCTTCCTGCCCACCGAAAGTCCCGAGCGGGCGGACATCCCCGACGTGCCCAACATCAGCGCCATGGTCGATGGTTATGCCGGACGGGAGTTGGTCGCTGAAGGAGAAGCCTTCGATCCTTCCTACGACAATATTGACCTTCGCACCAAGCAAGAAAAGTTCAAGGGTGGGATGGAATATGCCTTCCTCGCGAAGGAAAGTCGTGCCGATGCCGTTGTTGCGCGGTTGTCCCTGCGTTTTGGGGATCCACGTAGCCTCAAAGGACAACAAATGGCTGCTGCTTTTGCCGGCATGATGCTCGATAAAGGTACCACCAGCATGACCCGCCAGCAAATTGAAGATAAACTGGACGAACTCAAGGCCTCTATCCGGGTCGGTGGTGATGCCGAAGGCGCCTTTGCCCTCATCGAAACCGATCGGGAAAAGTTGCCCGAAGTAATTGACCTGGTGGGTGAAATGATGCGCTCCGCTAATTTTCCCGCCGACGAGTTTGAAAAGCTCAAGCAGGAGCAACTGGCTTCGCTGGAAGAAAATCGCTCCGAGCCCCAGGCTATTGCCATGACGGAACTGGGCCGCCGGATGAACAACTACAGCCCTACGGATCCTCGCTATACCATGAATTTTGACGAGGAAGTAGCCGCGGTCAACGCCCTCACCCTGGACGACGTTAAGGCTTTTCATGCCAATTTCTTCGGTGCTTCCGACGCGACTATTGCGGTGGTAGGGGATTTCGATGAAGCGGAAATTACGGCTAAACTGGAAAGCAATTTTGCCCAGTGGAAAAGCCCCACCCGCTACGAACGCCTGGAAGAGGTTTTTTTCCAGCCCGAAAAGCAGGACGTTGAATTTGAAACACCCGACAAAGCCAATGCCTGGTTCCTGGCCGGACAGAAAATGAAGTTAAGCACCAACAGTCCGGATTATCCGGCGGTGTTGATCGGCAATTACATGCTCGGCGGCGGTGCCCTGAAATCACGTCTGGCTGACCGGATTCGTCAACAGGATGGACTGAGCTACGGCGTCGGCTCTTTCTTCAACGCCGAAGACCAGGACGAATCTGCCATGTTAGGTGGGTACGCTTTCTTCGCACCCGAAAATGTGGCGGCCGTAGAGAAAGCCTTCTTCGAAGAGATTGCCAAAGTACTGGCGGATGGTTTTACCGACGAGGAATTGGTGGCCGCTAAGAGTGGTTGGAGCCAAAGCCAGGGCGTAGCCCGGGCCCAGGATCGTTCGCTGGCAGGTCAGTTGAATACCAATCTCTACCTGGATCGTGATATGTCCTGGAATAAAGACATGGAGGCGCGCGTAATGGCCCTGACGGTAAAAGAAGTGAATGCCGCCATGAAAAAATACCTCGACCCCAACAAAATGGTTGTGATCAAGGCTGGTGACTTTGCCAAGAATAAGGTAGATAAGCCATAAGGTCGTATTGCCGGAAGGCTGGATGATGGAAAACAAACAGCCCGCAGATTCGTAAATCTGCGGGCTGTTTGTTTTCGTAAGCGGTGACAGTTGTTGTTATGAGCACTCATCTCGCCCGCCAATCCAATTGGCCGCTCTTAATCCCATAGGATACTGCGACCTCTTTTGAGGTACTGCCGGATATTGAGCCAAAATGCGGCAAACAAATAGACAACAATCGGTGAGCCAAACGTCAGAAAGGACAAATAAATGAAGTAAACACGTACCCTGCTACTCGCTAAGCCCATTTTTTCGCCCAGGTAGCTGCAAACCCCAAAGGCAGATCGCTCTAATAGTTGTCTTACTGTTTCCATAACTGCGTTGCTTAGCTAAAGATAAGGGTTTTAACAGTATTTATTGATTTTTGATCACCAGAATATTGGTTTTTCACCAGTAGCTGGCCTAATTCGGGAATTCAGCATACCCATCGGTCTGCTGCTGCGGAACCAAGACCATTGCCGGGGATTCCTGCCGGGGTGAGGCCAATCCCGGCGAATTGTTCTCTTCTTTGAGCATTAAATGGGCACCATAAAATCCTATAATAAGCAGTAAAACGAGAAATAGTGCTTCCAGAGAAATTGTAAAATTTTTCATAGTGTAATAGTTGTTTAGGCATGGCAATGCCTGGCTGCTGGAGGGCAGCAGCAACGGATTAGAATAAATAGTGTTCCATACCCAGCGGTGGTAAAGCCGTTGAGTGGCATTAAAGGATCATAAACCCGTAAGGGCTTACACCAGATGCCTGGTTGTAGTCAGTGGTTTTGATAGCCTTATAAAACAGATGGAAATGTGAACCAGCGATAGCCTTAAGTGGCGATCAGCTTGTACCCTCAGGTGAAGGTGGTGGTCCGAAAGGGACAGGGAAAGTTGTAAAATTTTTCATAGTGTTTCAGTGATAGGGCCCCGTTTAGAAGCCGTGTGATCAAAAGTAGTTTCAATGTGCAGAACAAATATGGTAAAAAAAATTAATATTAAATAATTCACCATTTGATTTATCGCCCTGCGCTTACGTATAGGTATAATTCAAAATGTGTGCCAAACTCGTATTCTGGTGTTAGTTTATAATGAAAAATAATAAATTAATAAAAATTATAATACAAAAAAGGGAGAACGGTAGCTTCCGGCAAGGGAGTGGTTGGTGCTCAGAAAGGCTGTTTAGGTTGTTTTCGAGGGCGTAGGCCGTTTTTTTTTAAAAAAAAACAACCGGCGATCAATATTTTTTGCGCTAAACCTGCTTCCCGTTGATTTTCAGGCTTGTTTTAGGTAACCCACCATCAGGTCGGCGCAACGCTGTGCGGCCCCCCCATCGCCGAGAATATCCCGGAGTTGTGCGTAGCCTGCTTTGATGGTGGCCTGTTGGTTGGAGGTCATCAGCTGTGCCAATTCGCGCTGCAGCCGTTCCACCTTAAAATCGTTCTGGATGAGCTCCAATACGAGCGGTTGATCCATAACGAGGTTAACCAGGGAGATGTATTTTACGTTGATCACCCGCCGGGCAATGGCATAGGAGAGGGGATTGCCACGGTAACAAACGAGCTGGGGGCAATCGAGCAAAGCAGTTTCCAGGGTCGCCGTACCGGACGTTACCAGAGCGGCCTGCGCGTTTTGCAGCAGGGCATAAGTTTGCCCTTCTACCAGTTGTACATTAGCGGGCTGGCCGTACTGGGCAAAAAGCTGGTGGTAATAGCTCGTTTCCTGAGCGGGTGCACCGGCTACCACGAATTGCCAATCCGGAAAGTACCGGGCTGTGGCCAGCATCACCGCCAACATGCGGTTGATCTCTTGTTTACGGCTGCCGGGCAACAAGGCCACGAGTGGCTGATCGGTCAGTTGGTTTTGGGCGCGAAAACCGGTAGCCACTGGTTGGTCCTTGATGACGTCCAGCAGCGGGTGGCCCACGTAATCGACCTGCACATCATACTGTTGATAAAAAGCCTCCTCGAAGGGTAAGATGACGAACATGCGGTCTACATGGGCCTTGATCTGGTGTACCCGGCTGCTGTGCCAGGCCCAGATCTGGGGCGAGATGTAGTAAAACACTTTGATCCCCTGCTGTTTGGCCCACTTGGCCATCCGCAGATTGAAACCGGGATAATCCACAAGGACGAGCACGTCGGGCGCGTAGGCGAGGATGTCGGCCTTGCAAGCTTTGAAATTGCCCAGAATGGTTCGCAAATTCATCACCACTTCGGCAAAACCCATAAAGGCCAGCTCGCGGTAGTGCTTGCGCAATTCTCCCCCCACGGCCGCCATCAGGTCGCCGCCCCAAAAGCGGAATGCTGCCCGTTCGTCGGCCCGCTGCAGGGCTTTCATGAGGTAAGACCCGTGCAGGTCGCCGGAAGCTTCGCCGGCCACAAGGTAGTACTTCATGAAGTTAACAACTGGCGGCCAAAGAAAAAGAGCCAGATACCCCCGTAGATAAAGGTGGCAATGATTAAACCCCGCATCGACTGGTCGGCCCGCTGTCGGCGAAAGATATTGATCGGGATCATATTCAGCGCCAACGCCAGGAGGGCTACGGTCCGCGTTCGGAAATCAAAGTTAAGATCCGTGGCGGCCAGTGTCTGGTTCTCTCCCAACATTTCCAGGAGCATCAATAACAGGGCATACCCTACAAATGGAACCACTAGCCCTACGGCCAGGCCGATCCAAAGTTTATCATTTTTAGTTTGCATAGCTTTTGTTTAGTCGCCGACAACCGTTTTTCCCTCCAGTTGCTGTAAGGTGCCGTTGTGCAAGGCTTTATAGTTGGTCAGATCATGGTGTGAAGGTACAACCGAAATATAGCCAGCTTCCAGTGCGGCCACATCCGTGTCGGTGCCCGGATCGTCGTTGATGAAGCGGCCGGTGAGCCAGTAGTATTTGCGGCCCCGTGGATCTTTGGCCTCTGCGTAATCTTCGACCCAGCGGGCATCGGCTTGCCGGCATATTTTGATCCCCTTGATCTCGTCAGCAGGCAGATGAGGGATATTGACGTTCAACAGGCTGCCAGCTTCCATGCCTTTGGTGAGTACGTGCTGCATGATGGCCTTGATTTGTTTGCGGGCCACGCTGAAGTCCGCTTCGTAGCGGTAGTCCAGAAAAGAAAAACCGATGGAAGGAATAGACTCCAGCGAGGCTTCCATGGCCGCGGACAGGGTACCGCTGTAGAGGATGTTGATGGCGGCGTTGCTCCCGTGGTTGATACCAGACACACACAGGTCGATCTGCCGGTCTTTGCAAATTACATTTTTCGCCAGCTTTACGCAATCGACAGGGGTCCCCGAGCATTCGTAGGCTTCCAAAGTGGGGAAAGCTTGGGTTTTGTGCAAGCGCAGCGGGCTATCCAGCGTAATAGCGTGGCCCATTCCGGATTGCGGACTGTCGGGCGCGACAATAACGACGTCGCCTAACTCCTGCGCAATCTCTACGAGCGCTTTGATGCCAGGCGCCGTGATGCCGTCATCATTGGTGATCAATATTAATGGTTTAGACATAACTGTTTTCCTTAGTTGGGGGGTGTCGCGCAAATATATGCCATTCCTGACAATGTTTTTACGTACAAACTAAACCAGCCAGGGCTGCTTATGTTGTATCCTTGCATTCAAATAAAGATTATGGCTCATTTTGGAAAAACCGGCGTTCTTTTGGTCAACCTGGGTACGCCCGACGAACCCACCCGGGGGGCGGTGTACCGCTACCTTAAACAATTCCTGCTCGACCGCCGGGTAATCGACTACCCCTGGATCGCCCGCAACCTTCTGGTACGCGGTCTCATTGCGCCGCTGCGCTCGGGTAAATCGGCGAAAATGTACCAATTGTTGTGGACCGACAAGGGATCCCCCCTCAAATACTACGGCGAGCTGGTAGCTGCCGGCGTACAGGAGCGTCTCGGCGACGACTACGTGGTGGAGCTGGCCATGCGCTACCAAAACCCCTCGATCGCTTCGGCACTGGATACCTTATTGAAGCAGCAGGTGAGCGAGATCATCGTTTTTCCGCTGTTCCCCCAGTACGCAGGCGCTACCACAGGATCCATCCACGAGGAAGTGATGCGGCTTCTGGTGAAAAGAGAGGCTATCCCCAACGTCAAAATGGTGAATTCTTACTACGACGAACCCGCGATGATCAAAATCTTCGCCGACAATGCCCGCAAATTCGACCTCAAAAAATACGACCACATTCTCTTCAGCTTCCATGGCTTACCCCAGCGCCAGCTGCGCAAAGCCGACGATTGCAACCACTGCCTGAAGGTAGAAGGTTGTTGCAACTCCATCAGCATTGTCAACCAGTTCTGTTACTCGGCCCAGTGCCACGCCACCACCCGCGCCATTGCCACGGAACTCGGCCTGACCCCCGATCAGTTCACCACCACCTTCCAGAGCCGCCTGGGCCCCGATGCCTGGGCCCAGCCCTATACCAGCACCGTGCTGGAAGAACAAGCCCATAAGGGTGCCAAAAACATCCTCGTCTTTAGCCCCGCTTTCGTGGCCGATTGCCTGGAGACCGTCGTGGAGATCAGCGACGAATACCAGGAAGAATTTGAAGAGATGGGCGGTGAGAAAGTCGACCTCGTCCCCAGCCTCAACGATGATCCCCGCTGGATGGATGCCGTTGCCGATCTGGTGCGGGCGGTTTAGGCAGTCGCCCGAAATTTATTTCGGGCGTTGATTCAACCTACCCCTGCAGCTCCACCACCAGGTCATCCTGCTCCACCAAAGTTTTTTCTTTCAAATGTAGCTTTTTCACCACCCCCGCTACGGGTGAAGTAATGGTGCTTTCCATCTTCATGGCTTCAATGATAAAGAGTGGCGTGTCTACCTTGATCTCTTCGCCTTCTTCCACCAGTATTTTGCTGAGGTTGCCTTGTAGGGGGGCGCCAATTTCCTGGGTTCCGCTGGCTTTGCGGTGGGCCATCTTATCGACTTTGAGCTTGCGGTCGCGCAACTGTACCGAGCGGGTCTGCCCGTTGAGGGTGAAGAACGCCAGGCGGTTGCCCATTTCGTCGGCTTCCGTGATGTTGAGGTATTTGATGAGAATGCCCTTGCCCGGACCAATGGTGACCATGATTTCTTCGTTGGGCTTCAGCCCGAAGAAAAAGGCCGGACTCGGCAGGTGGCTCACTTCGCCAAAATCTTCGCGAAAAGCGTGGTACTCCTCGTATACTTTGGGGTAAAGGAGATAACTAAGTAAGTCTTTGATTCCCAGCTTATCGCCATAGGTATTGCGGAAAGCTACCAGTTCCTGGTCGAAATCCACCGGCTCCAGGTGGGCATTGGGTCGGTCAGTGAAAGGTTTTTCGCCCTTCAGCACCAGCTGCTGAATCTCGGGAGGGAAACCGCCGGCAATTTGACCCAGTTCGCCCCGCATCAATGCTTTTACACTGTCGGGGAAAGCCAGGGTAGCTCCTTTGGCCAGTACATCCGCTTTGGTCAGGCCGTTGCTGGTCATAAACATGGCCATATCGCCCACCACTTTGGAAGAAGGGGTTACTTTGATGAGCCCGCCGAAGAGGTCATTGGCGGCCTGGTAGTTGGCTTTGATGGTTTCAAACTGTTCTTCCAGCCCGAGTCCGCGAGCCTGGGGGCGGAGGTTGGAGTATTGACCACCGGGAATTTCGTGTTCGTACACGCTGGCCGTGCCGGCCCGCAGTTCCGTTTCGAAGGGGTAGTAGTAGGTGCGCACGGTCTCCCAGTAGTTGCTAAAACTGTTGAGTGAGTGCAGATTCATCTTGTTTTCCCGTTCGTGCCCCTGCATCATGGCTACGATCGAATTGAAGTTGGGCTGCGAAGTGAGACCCGACAGCGCTCCCATGGCTACGTCCACCACGTCCACCCCGGCTTCGATGGCCCGCAGGTAGGTAGCCGCCTGGATGCTGCTGGTGTCGTGGGTATGCAAATGGATGGGCGTCGACACGGTTTCTTTCAGCCGACTTACCAGGATTTCAGCAGCCAGCGGTTTCAACAAGCCGGCCATGTCCTTGATGGCAATAATATGGGCGCCGGCATCTTCCAGCCGTTTGGCCATATCCAGGTAGTAATCGAGGGTGAACTTCGTCTTGGTGGGGTCGGTAATGTCGCCCGAATAACAGAGGCAGGCTTCGGCCAGGCTGTTGGTGTTGTTGCGCACGGTGCTGATGCTGGTCGTCATGTTCTCCACCCAGTTGAGGGAGTCGAAAATGCGAAATACATCGATGCCTGTTTCTGCCGCTTCTTCGATGAAGCGGATGACCAGGTTGTCGGGGTAGGCCTTGTAGCCTACGGCGTTCGACCCCCGCAGCAGCATCTGCAGCAGGGTATTGGGCATGGCTTTGCGCAATTTGGCCAGGCGCTGCCAGGGATCTTCTTTGAGGAAGCGCATGGCTACGTCGAAGGTGGCTCCTCCCCAAACTTCCATACTGAACACGTCAGCTCCGTGGTGCTGGGCAAAGCTTTCGGCCGCGCGCAGCATATCATAGGTACGCATGCGGGTAGCCAGCAGGCTCTGGTGGCCGTCGCGCAGCGTGGTGTCGGTGTACTGGACGGTTTTTTCCTGCTTGAGCCATTCCACAAAACCTTCGCGGCCCAGGGCGGTAAGTTTGTCTTTGGTGCCAGTGGGGAAGCCCTGGTCTTCGTCGAAAGCAGGAACCTGGGCAGCTAGGAAGGTCTTGGTGTGGTCGACGGATTTTACGTCGGGGTTGTCGTTCACATTCACTTCGGCCAGGTAGTGGAGGAGCTTGGTGCCGCGGTCGCGCCAGTTGGGTGGGGCCAGCAGTTCGGGATGATCATTGATGAAGTTGACCGTCGCTTCGCCTTTCTGGAAGGTTGGATCCTGGAGCAGGTTGAGCAGGAAGCCGATGTTGGTCTTCACACCCCGGATGCGGAATTCCCGCAGGGCGCGGTGCAGGCGTTCGCTGGCGCCTTCGAGGGTGCGTCCCCAGGCCGTTACCTTTACGAGCATGGAGTCGAAGTAGGGGCTGATTTTGGCGCCGGGGAAGGCGCTGCCGGCGTCGAGGCGAATCCCCATGCCCGCCGCGGAGCGGTAGGCGATGAGGGTGCCGTAGTCGGGCTTAAAACCAGCCTGTGGGTCTTCGGTGGTTACCCGGCACTGGATGGCGTAACCGTGGAGTTTTACGTCTTCCTGGCTGCGGATGAAGATGGTGCTGTGGTCCAGGGGATAGCCCATGGTGACGAGAATCTGCGAGCGCACCAGGTCAATGCCCGTCACTTCTTCCGTGATGGTGTGTTCCACCTGGATGCGGGGGTTCACTTCGATGAAGAAGACATTTTCGGCTTTGTCTACCAGGAACTCTACGGTACCGGCGCAACTGTAGTCCACGGCGCGCGCCAGTTGGGTAGCGTAGGCGTAGAGCTTGTCTTTGGTGCTTTGCTGGAGGGTAATGCTGGGCGCGATCTCCACGACTTTTTGGAAGCGCCGTTGCACCGAGCAATCGCGTTCGTAGAGGTGGACGATGTTGCCGTACTGGTCGCCCAGAATTTGGACTTCAATGTGTTTGGGGTTTTCGATGAACCGCTCCAGAAAAACCGTATCATCGCCGAAAGCCGTGCGGGCTTCGCCTTGTGCTTCCTGTAATTCGTGGGGCAATTCCGCTTCGGAGCGCACAACCCGCATACCGCGTCCACCACCGCCAGCCGCAGCCTTGATGATGACGGGGTAACCAATGCGTTTGGCTTCCTGGATGGCAATGGCGGCACTGGTGAGCGGTTCCTGCGAATCTTCGATCAGCGGCACGCCTACTTTGCGGGCCAGCACCTTGGCGGCTACCTTGTCACCGAGCCGTTCCATTACTTCGGGCGCCGGCCCTACGAAAGCAATGCCTTCTTCGCGACAGCGCCGGGCAAACTGAACATTCTCGCTGAGGAAACCATAGCCCGGATGGATGGCATCGGCCTGGTGTTTTTTGGCAATTTTTATAATGGCTTCAATGTCGAGATACGGCTTCAGGGGCTCGTCGTCAGGGCCTACCTGGTAGGCCTCGTCGGCTTTGTAGCGGTGCAGGCTGTAGCGGTCTTCGTAGGTATAAATGGCGACGGTTCGCAACTTAAGTTCCGAGGCTGCGCGCATGACGCGGATGGCTATTTCCCCCCGGTTGGCGATGAGTATTTTTTTGAAGCGGGTAACATTATAGGACATGTGTGGTAATTTTTCGGGGTAGATTGAGAGGTAACACCTAAAAGGTACAAAGGTGGCCAATTGAAGGATAACCAATAGGAAAGATCGTAAAAGTCTAAAGATAAATACCACGCCAGCCCTGACCAAGCCGGAAAATTGATTTTTTACGAAATGTATCTATTAATTTCCCTGCCCGTAGCGCCAACCTTCCATTTTTCCTTCCAGGTAATCCACGCGTTGTACGTCGCCGAGGCGAAAACGGACGGGTATTTTGGCTGCTTTTTCCATTTTTACTTCCAACCGGCAAAAGAAAGCGAGGTCGGCGGTGCAGTAAGCCAGGGGCTGTTGCCGGGGAGTTGCGCTGCTGGTAATGGACGACAAACTGAGGTACGCGGGTGGCTGGATGGCCGCCTCCGGGGCAGTGGCGAAGGCCAGTGCGGGCCGGTTGAAAACAGGCAGATCAGTGGACTTGGCAGTGCGCAGCAGCAGACAGTCGGCCGGCAGTGGGGTAGGGGAAGCCTGCCCCGTCAGGGCGAGGGGCAGACCACCCAGCAGCAGCAGCAGCCAAAGCCCGATGACCAGTCGGCAAGACTTGCCCGTGAGCTTAAAATTTTTAAGCGGAAGGTTGTTCCCGCACTTTCTTGGTTCCAGCATAAATATCATAACGTTGAAACTTACACTCGAGTTGGCCGTTGAGTAGGCTGATCTTGCGCGATGCCCGCAAGCCGACACTTTTCAAGGCCTCCATATTGCCCGAAAACAGCCAGGCCTGGTAGTCCAGGAAGTCTGTTTTCAGCTTGTCGCCAATCTCTTTGTACAGCATGCCCAGGTTGTCGTCCTCCACGCGCAACCCGTAGGGCGGGTTACTGATGACCATGCCGGGGCCTGCTGGTGGCTGATAGTTTTGGAAGCTCATCCGCTGGATGAATATGACTTCTTCGAGATGGGCCGCTGCGATGTTGTTTTCCGCTATCCGGAAGGCTTTGAAGTCCTTGTCCAACCCGACGATGGGTATCAGGTAGGGCTGTTGGACGGCTTTGGCTTCCTGCTTGATTTGCTGCCACAATTCGCGATCGAAATCGGGCCAGTTTTCAAAACAGAAATTCCGGTTCATACTCGGTGGCTGGTTGGTTGCCATTAGGCCAGCCTCAATGAGGATGGTTCCCGAGCCACACATCATATCCACGAGGGGCTGCCCAGGCTGCCAGCCGGAAAGCTTGACCAGGCCAGCGGCCAGCACTTCGTTCAGTGGGGCCGGACCTCCTTCGGTGCGGTAACCCCGGCGGTGTAGGCCGTCGCCGGAACTGTCCAGCAGCAGGGTAGCCCGGTCCAAACTGTCGATGTGCAGGTGGATGCGGATATCCGCTTCGCGGGTATCGATGTCGGGGCGTTTGCCGCGGTTGTGGTCGCGAAACCAGTCGACAATGGCATCCTTGGTGCGCAGGGCCAGAAAGTGACTGTGGGTAAGGTGCACGGATTGCGTGACGACGTCCACGGCGAAAGTCTGGTCGATGTGGATATACCTCGACCAGTCGATTTCGCGCAAGAAATTGTAGAGTTCTTTTTCGGTAGGCGCGGCGAACGTCTCCACCGGGATCAGGATGCGCAGGCCGGTACGCAACCACAGGTTGGCACGGTACAACAGGCTCAAATCGCCCTCGCACCGCACCGCCCGCTTCAGCAGAACGACTTCCGTAGCGCCTAATGTCCGCAGTTCTTCTGCCAGGACTTCTTCCAGACCCGCAAGGGTTTTTACTAACATCTCCATTTTGCAAAGGTGCGGAGAATTTAGGCAATGCCGATGGTGGCGGTGGGAAAAGTTTTTGTTTTAGAAAGGATTGGTTCGCGTGACGGATTTCCTTGGCGGCCTTTTGTGACAAAAGGTGGCCTTTGGCCTCCGAGGTTTACCTCCTGAAAAAGAAAGAAAAGTTGCCTCGAAAATACCCTTAACCAGGATTAACCTCAGACGCTGTTGGGCCAGCGGTACAAGACGTGCCCAAAGCCGCCGGTGGGGACGGCTATCAATTCCTGGCCAGTATTTAAGCTAACGGTTTTTTACAGATAGGAAGTATTAATCGTATTTGTAAGGTAATACTTTGCTGTCTTTTACGGAGGAAAGGGTCATTAACGTTTTCAAGCGTTCGATTTCTTCAATTTGAGATAGCGTTTTGAAGAGTAATTTTTCGTAAGTAGGAATGTCCTGGCAAACAATTTTAATGAGAAAATCAGCATCACCGGTAATGATATAACACTCCACAATTTCTTCGATACCTTTGATCTTCTCGAGGAAATTGTTGAGGGCATTTTCTTTTTGCCAGGCCAACGAAACCAATACAAAAGTTTTCACATTCAGCCCAATCGACTGGGGGTTGACCTGAGCGTGGTAGCTCTGAATAATTTCGTTTTGTTCCAACTTTTTTACACGCTCCAGGGTAGGTGCTGGAGAGAGTCCTATTTTCTTAGACAGGTCGAGATTCGTAATTTTACTATTCTCCTGGAGAATTTGCAATATTTTGAGGTCAATTTTGTCCAGTTTGTCTGACATCCCTATTTCCGTTAGTGGTGAATTGAAAAGTTCATCTATGAAAAGGCTAAGATAGCTAGGTTTAAAATAAATTACAATCATTTTTAAAAAAAACCCATCTAAATTTCATTCTACGGCTATTTTACCGGTTTATCTTTAATAAAATTCGGTCATTCGGGGTTATGCCGATACGGCAAATGGGCATTGGTCAATATGCTGAAGGGCCATTAGGATTGAAAATAGAGCGACCCATCGCAGCGGTTGGGCTCGGCGATGGGTCGCGTCAAGTTGTAGCTTAATTGAGCTTACTGTACTATGGCCAGATACCTAAAGAACCATAATCGCTGGCTATTTTATTGATGGCACTCACAAAAGCAGCCGTGCGCAGATCCTTGATACTGCGTTTGCGCATTTTGATTTCCCGAATTTGATGGTAAGCCACGATCATGGTCTCTTCCAAACCACTGCGCACCAGGTCAATTTCATCGGCACCACGTGCAATAACTCGGCGTTGCTCTTCGGTAGCTTTTTTTCCGGTCAATTCCTCCACCAGGTTGATAATATTGGTGTTGGTTTGTTGGTTGAAGC
This sequence comes from Bacteroidota bacterium, assembly GCA_003045895.1. Classification (GTDB taxonomy): domain Bacteria; phylum Bacteroidota; class Bacteroidia; order Chitinophagales; family Saprospiraceae; genus Lewinella. The sequence goes on along the minus strand of PZPC01000008.1, from coordinate 71,412 downwards.
GTTTGTCCATGCGTCCGAAGCGCATGTGGGACAAATTTTTCAGCCATTCAAAATAAGACACTGTAACCCCACCGGCATTCAGGTACAGATCGGGGATGATCATGTGCCCGCCTTCGACCAGAATCGTTTGTGCTTCTGCCGTCACGGGGCCGTTGGCTGCTTCGGCAATGATTTTGGCTTTAATACGTGGGGCATTCTCTTTGTCAATCTGGTTTTCGAGGGCGGCGGGTATGAGGATATCACATTCGAATTCCAAGACTTCCCGCCGGCGTTCTTTGGGGAAAGACTTTGCTCCCGGGTACTTCAGGATAGACCCGGTTTCCTTGCGGAACTTCAGTAAATCGTGGATGTCAATACCACTTTTTTTGTAGATAGCTCCTTCTACTTCTGAAACGCCAACCAAGACCATTCCTCCTTCATCCTGTCCAATAGAGGCACTATAGGAGCCTACGTTGCCCAGCCCCTGAACCACCATGGTTTTACCTTGCGTGCCTACCGTGAGGCCTAGTTTTTTCATGTCATCGGCAAAGCTACAGGCTTCACGAATACCATAGAAAACACCGCGTCCGGTTGCTTCTGTCCGGCCCCGAATACCATTTTGATTCTCTGGCTTACCAGTTACACAACCAGCCGCATTGATGTCGTCCACGTGAATCGAACGATAGGTGTCGTAAATCCAGGACATTTCACGGGGCCCCGTTCCGTAATCGGGTGCCGGTACATCAATACCGGGGCCAATTAAGTTGAGTCGGATAAGCTCGGTGGTGTAGCGGCGGGTAATTTTCTCCAACTGCTGAGGGGTGTATTCCCAGGGGTTGATCTTGACCCCGCCTTTTGCTCCACCAAAGGGAACGTCTACAATAGCGCACTTATAGGTCATCAAGGTAGCGAGCGCCATGACCTCTTCCTGGTTAACGTGGTTGCTGTAACGAATACCTCCCTTTGTTGGGCTGCGGTGGTGGCTGTGCTGCACCCGGTAGGCTTCGATTACTTTTACCTCATTCCCGATTTGTACGGGGAAATGCATGCGGTAAACCGCATTACACACTTTGATCTGCGCCAGCAGTCCTTCCGGTAATCCGGTGTGAGCAGCGGCAATGTCAAAGTACTTTTGAACGCTTTCGTAGAAAACGTCCGGCTCTTGGTTAGCCATGGTCTTTAATTTGGTTCTCAATTTTGGTTAGTCGCCGGTCTAAAAAGACCAGAAATAAAACAATCCCCATGAATACGGCTACAATTACCGCCACCACTACGTACATCTTCCCCATGCTACGCATAAAATCGCCCGAATTCGATTGTGCGGTTGCTGAACTAAGGGTGAAGAAAAAAATAAGCGCAGTAAGTATCCAGTTCTGTACTTTCATAAGGCTAAATTTTAGGGGGCTAAAGTCGAGATTTTTTATTACTCTACCGCTTTTTAGGGCGCTTTCTTTTGGTTTGTCTGCTTAATCATGGGTTGGCTCCTCATCCCAGAGGTGTTCTTCAATGACCGCCGTCCGGTAAAGCAAGCTGGCAATCCAACAGCTGAGGAGGGTCCAACCGATAACTGCCGGGTAAAAAACCATCCGCATGGTACTGTCCAGGTCTTCGCTGCCGAAGGCTGGGTTGCCGCCGTTGCCGGGGTGTAAGCTGTCCGTCAGGCGGGGCAAGACATAGATTAGGGGAATGAGCGCCACAAAGGCAAAGATGTTGTATACCGCCGAGATGCGCGCTTGCTGGGCTTCGTCGGGGAAGGAACGCCGCAGGACAAAATAAGCGAAATAGATGAGTAGCGCAATCAGGGTAGTGAACTGCTTGATGTCCCAACTCCAAAACTTGCCCCAGGTGTATTCTGCCCAGATGGCGCCAGTGAGCAGGCCTAATCCGCCGAGTAGCAGGCCAACGGTGGTCAGTGCCGCTGCCCAGTGATCGAACCGACGTTCCTGCTTGCGGAGGTACTTGATGCTGTATACCATGGCAGCCGTAAAAATGATCATCATGGCCAACCACAGCGATACGTGAAAATAAGTATTGCGGATGGTTTCTCCCAGGATGTTTCGAAAGGGGAACGTAATGCCCTTTAGCTGGTGCAGGTTTTCCATGCGATCACTTCGCCATACCGTTTGGCCCATGGCCAGATCAATAGAATCCTGGGTAACGAGCAGGGCATTGGGCCTTACGGCAGCACCGTCGATGTGGTTGTCAATGACCAGCGCAAAATCCTGAACCCGCCGATCGGAGGGCAAATAGGCCGGTATTTCAAAGGCTGCCTCCACCTGGGTGGGGCCTTTTACGGTGATACGGGTAGCTGCCAGGATGTATTCGTCGTCCATTTTAATCCAGATCCGCATGGTATCTTTGGCTTCGTCAAAATGGGTGTTATAACCTTGAACATCCAGTACGATCTGCGAATTGGTGCGGGTAGCTGAAGGTGTAACCTGCGTAATGCCGGGCTTGAGCGGCACCAGCATCCCCATCACAAAGACGTAGAGCAGAATGAGTACACCCAGTGCTTTCCACCAATTTTTTTTGATCAATCGGTCCATAAAATGATTAGGTTTTAATCGCGCCAAAGAAATGGATACAATAAGATAGCTACGCTGAGCAAAGTTAGGTTGATCGCCATTAGTATGAGCAGGTCGCCGGTAATAGAGGTGTCTTGGATGAACCCTAATGCGTTAGCGCCTATCTTTACGAGCGTGAGCAAGATGGGAACAATAATGGGAAAACCCAAGACGGCCAGGAGCGTAGCGCTGTTTTGAGCTTTGGCTGAAATAGCCGACACAAACGTAAACGCAATAGCCAGCCCCATACTACCCAAAAAAACCGCCAGGACAAAAAGCCCCGTTTCTTTTACCGGATTTCCGGTTAACAAGGCCAGCATTCCCCAAATGAGCAGGCTCAGGCCGAATAACAGCAGGGTGTTGTAAATCATCTTTGCGGCCAGGAGCGCCAGCGGATCCACCAGGCTGTAGTAATAGAGTTGTCGATGCTGGCTTTCCTGGACAAAACTTTTGACAATAGCACTCACGGCCGCAAAGAGCAGGATGACCCAGAAGATGGCGTTCCAAAGCTGGGGCCCGATATTTAACAGCGCCGAATAGACGAGCACCACGGTAGCAATAACGTACAAGATGATCCCACTCAACGCGTAACTTGAACGCCATTCCAGCACCCAGTCGCGCCAGAGTAACCTCAGTGTCTGCCGAAACATATTCATAAGCAATGGGGGCGTTGTTGGTTGGATTGGGTTATCCTCCTCCTTTTTTTGCCCAGTGGCACAAAAATAGCAATTTGCACCTGCAAAGCCCCGCTTAATTACCGCAACGGCTTGGTTTTTAGCTAAAGTTGATGGTTTTCTGACAGAAGAATAAGGGACAACTGTATATTTGTGAGGCTTGTTATAAGGATTAGAGAAGTGCAAAACTACATGAAGGATCACATAGGAAAGCTTTTGGCAGTAATTGGGCAACGCCTGGACAGCCTGCAAGGGAGGAGGCTATCCACGGTCAGTAAAATTCTGGTCCGGGGATGTTTGTTGTTTTTGCTGTTGCTCGCCTTCGGGATGGCTGGTGCCGCAGCTAATTATCTTGAAACCAAGGCCTTGCCTGGCGACGGGATTTATAGCTTGTTGCGGCGCTATAAACTGGATGATTACCGCTGTAATTTTGATCAATTTTACAGCATCAATCGCATAGCGAAAAACAGCAGTTTGCTGGTGGGGAAAACTTATTTGCTGCCGATTGAAGTCTTCGCCTTCGATGGTCATACCATTCGCTCCAGCATTGGCCAGGATGATTGGACTACCGCCGTAAAAATCCGGGATTACAATCGCGACCTACTCAATTTGGGACTGATCAGTGGGGCCTACGAAACTACAAAAATTTTGTTGGTGCCCTACCATCTCTTGAATTGTACGGATAACATTGTTGACATTCCTGATCCGGTAGACATTGATCCGGAGGAATCAACAGCAATAGCCGGTGGCAAAAACAGCAGTCCTTCCAGTTCCAACGGGCGGCGGATGTTTCCCATTTTCGGCCCTGAATACGCCTACACCCCGCTGGCCAGCACCAAACTCCGCGGCAAGGTGTTTTACATTGTCAGCGGACACGGGGGGCCTGACCCTGGTGCTATCGGACAACGGGGCAATTACCAGTTGTGTGAAGATGAATATGCTTACGATGTGGCGCTGCGGCTGTGCCGCAATCTCATTGCCCACGGGGCTACCGCCTACATGATCAACCGCGATCTGAATGATGGTATTCGCGATGATAAGTTTCTTACCTGTGACAAAGACGAAGTCGTTTGGGGGAATACCCCCCACTCGCTGAACCAAAAAGTTCGCCTGACCCAGCGTTCTGATGTGATCAATGAGTTGTACAACAAACACCGCTTGCAAGGGGTTACCGATCAGAAGGTCGTGGTTGTACACGTAGATTCGCGCAGCCAAAGCCAACGCACCGACTTGTTTTTCTATTACAAATCTTCCAGCGAACCGGGCCAGGAGTTGGCCCGGCAAATGCACCGCATTATGCGGCAAAAATACCGCCAATACCGTGCCAATGGGGAATACCACGGCACCGTAACCGCCCGCGATCTGCACATGCTGCGCGAATGCGAGCCGCCTGCTGTTTACGTTGAATTGGCGAACATTCGCAACACGTTCGATCAGCAACGCATTATCATCGATCGCAATCGGCAATTACTTGCCGATTGGATGCTGGAAGGGCTAATGGCGGAATAAACTGTTGGTCTATACAGGATTTATCCTTTGCTAAAATTTAGGGCAAATCACCTTAAAGCGTTCTTTGCTTGGGTGGACGTAGATGAGAGATAGTTCAAAAGCGCCCCGCGAATTATTAGCCGACGATAAGTCGGAAGTCGTGATATCGTAACTCAACCCAAATTGCCACCTTTCCATCTCCAGAATCGCGCTGACCACCACCGCATCCATACCCATACCTTTGACATCCTGATTGGCTATCCGGCCCCACAAGCCAGCCCGAATGGCTACTTCCCGCCAGTCGTGGTTATTGTAGCGCAGGTTAAGGCCGCCAATCCCCATAAAGGAACTGCCCTGACCCATCACCGCCAATGCAGGTAACAGGCTGAGCTCGCGGGTCAGCCCAATTTCGCCACCCGTTTGTGCAACCCAACGGCGGTGTAGTTTTTCGGCCTGATCTTCCAGAAAGGAAACGTTGGGCTCCGTCAGGTGATGCATAGCGCCACCGAGGTAGAAGCTGTTGTCTTCGTCGATCACATTGTAGTACAATACCCCGGCATTGAATTCCAGGAAAAGATCGGTTTCCATCAGGTTGAGGTTTTCGCCACTGCTCGAACCGTAGTTGATAAAGGCCTGCCGGTTGACATCATCCACAAAGAACTGCTCACTGAACCAGAGGTTGTTCCAATCGTACGTCCATTGTCCGAGCCCCAGTTGTGCGCCACCAACCAGGAACTGCCCGGAACCGCGCCGTCCGCCACCGCCCAGGTTTTTCAGGTAGGATCCGCTGAATACTGCGCGCGATTGACTGAATTTGGATTCGCCAACCTGGTCGCGTAGAATGGCTACCCCAAGGCTGTAATAGTCGTCGCGGCCCACACTGCGCCGACCTTCAAAGCTGGCCGCGATACTGCGGTAAGATTGGTTGCCTAAAATGGCGTAGTTCTGGGTACGGTAGTTGGCTGTAAAGCGGTACTCGCCCGAAAATACCCCCGTTTGGGCAGGATTCATCTGTAGCGGAGCAGCGTAGAATTGACTGAAATGGGGATCCTGCGCCAGCGTGCGCTGACTCATGCCTGCGATCAGAAGCGTAAAAAAAACCAGACGTGAAATAGTAGAATTGACGTTCATAATGGCGAATTTTTAACTTTAAAGAGACCTGGTTGTCGGGCAGTTCTGCCCGACAACCAGGCGGGAAAGTTTTTTATTGGATTAGCGGATCAGCGTAGTTTGGCCACGGATATTTTCTTCCGTGCCATCTTCGTGACGGACGAGTATCGACCAGATGAAAACCCCGGGATTCATGGGTTGGTCCCGGTAGGTGCCGTCCCAGCCAACGGTGGTCTGGTTGACGGGGAAATCTTCGGCCACGTAGACCAATTCCCCCCAGCGGTCAAAAATCTGGAACAACAACACTTGTGTCCCCGGCCGCCCATGGACCAACAGGAGGTCGTTGTGGGTGTCATTGTTCGGCGTGAAACCGGTGGGCACGACTGCCAGCTTGGGTTTTTCCACGAAAACGCGGATCATGTCGGTGTCATCACAGCCATTTTCATCAATGGCGTACAACTCATAATCGATGGTATACACCGGTGATGCAAAAGGTTTGATGCATTCGTCACAACTGAGGGTGCCGGCGTAGGGAGCTTGCCAGACAAACTCTACCATCCCCTGGGCATTGCTGGCCGTTGCGGCTAATTCTATGCTATCACCATAGAGGATAGTTAGATCAGGACCGGCATCTACCATGAATTCAGCAGGTTCAAGGACGATTGCAGAGGTCTGCAATTGGCACCCGTTGTTGTCCTTGACCAAAATGTTGTAGTCGCCAGCTTCCAACCCAATGAGTACATTGGTGGAAAAGAAGTCGAGGGTATTCAAACTGTACCGGAAAGGCGGCGTACCACCTTGCGCCAGTACGGTTATACGACCGTCGCGTACCTGGTAGCAACTGGTCGCTTCCACTTCGGTACTCAGGGTTAGCTCCAGGGGTTGTGCAACCGTCGCTGTTTCAATAACTTCACAGCCCTTCGTGTCCGTAATGGTGATCGTATAATCCCCCGTCACCAGGTTGGTATTATTCGGTGTCGTAGCGCCACCAGGCCAGCGATAGGTGTAGCCGGGGCTGCCACCACTGGTATTGACGGTTATTGCGCCATCATTGAAGCCAAAACATTTGTTGTTTTGAATCGAGAAATCGACCGCCATCGCTGACGGTTGACCAATGGACACGGTTTGGGTGGCCTCGCAGTTCAGCGGGTCCGTAACGGTAACACTGTAAGTCCCCGCCGCCAAATTGGTAGCGGTGGTCGTGTTCTGGGCCCCGGTTGCGCTGTCCCAGCGGACCGAGAACGTATTGCCATTGGGGCCAGCCAGATTCACGACAGTGGCACTCCCGTCTGTAAACGAGTTACAGCTGGGTTCGCCAGCTGTAATGTTGAAGGTAACTGGCACTGGGTTGGGCAGCAAAACAGTCTGGCTACTGATACAGCCCTGGGCATCCGCCACATTAGCCTGGTAAGTAATACCACCGGGTACGGCCGGGCGTACTTGCGTTGTCACGCCGTCTTGCCAGAGAACCAGGTAGTCGGTATCAGTCGTTCCTATGCCGCCAGCAATTTGGGATACCGCCACCGATCCATCCGCCGCGCCATTGCAGGTAGGTGAAGTAGCCGCCAGGTCAAAGGTGATGGGCGCTAATTCGGCCATGTTGGCCGAAGCGGTGACCGTACAGCCCGAATTATCGGTTACGGTTACCTGTACGTTGCCAGGAGCGAGGTTGTTGACGGTCGCCGCCTGCTGTCCGTTGCTCCAGGCATAGGAAAAACCACCCGTCCCGCCGCCAGGTACAACGACTGCTTCACTTTGGTTTAAATTGGCGCAACTCTGCTGGGTTTGACTCACCGTTGCAAACAAGCTGTCTGGGGTGCCAATGGTGAAATCGTTGGGGATAGCACACCCCAGGGCATCCAGTACCGTATAAGTGTAGTCGCCGGCCGCCAGGTTGGGAATGACTGGATTGGTGTAGGTCACTCCATCAAGGACAATAGAGAAAGGGCCTTCACCAGCAGTAATATTAACCGCCAGTACACCATCGGTAGCTCCAAAACAACTGACATCGGTCAGGGTAGGTGGGCTTACCTGCAAACCGCAAAACGAAGACACACAGGTAGCCGAGCCAATGGGGATCGGGCAATTGGCATTGGTGCCAGCAAAGTAAGCCCGCACTTCGAGGGTGACCTCGTCGTTGTTGTTGAGGTTGTCTACCTGGAGCTGGGTAGCAGAAAGCGGCCCGGTCCAACCCAAGGGGCCACTGGGTAAGATAATGTTATACTCGTATTCAGTAACGCCTGGAATAGGCAGCCAGGTGAAAAGGATACTTTCGCCTGCTTCCTGGCAGGACACCACGGGGGCTACCGCATCAGGGATGACGCTAACCAGTACCGTATCACGTCGGCTACAGCCGTAGTTATCCTGGATCAGAGCAACATAGGTTGTAGTAGCAACCGGGCTAGCCGTAGGCGTAGGGCCCGTTGTTGGGCTGAGGCCAGTGGTGGGGGTCCAGGAATAAGTATAAGTGGTGAGGTTGTTGAAGGTAATTGACCATTCCAGGAGTTCGCCAAACTGAAGCGGCCCGAAGGCGTCGGTTACCAATAGGGTCCAGTCTCCGTTGACCGGAGAACCAATCAATGTATTCCAGTTGCCCTGAGGTTGGTAGGTACCCGTGTAGGGAGGCATCGAAGAAGGCGCATTGATCGACGTTAAGGCGGTAGGCGAAAAGCAGGTGTTGACGTAGCCCAGGTTGGATCCGCCACCGTTACTCAGCGAGAGGGGAAGCTGACTACCGTTGGGCGCGCGCAGCACCAAATTGATATCAGAGGTAAAATCCGTCGTAAATGTCAGGCAAATGGATGCGATCTGCGCCAGCGGATTGGTAATGGTAACCGGTGAAATGCTGTTTACACTCAATACGCTGCGGTAGGGGTTTCCTGGTGGGTGATTGGCGCGACCCAAAGTGTACTGGGGAAAGCGCTCAAAAGTGATCTCTTGCTCCAGGGGAATGGCGGGACTCAAATCCAGGTTGGTACTTTCGCCTTGGCAGATAGCTACATCTTCCTGGTCGTTGATCTGGATGTTGCAGGTGTAGCAATCGGGATGCGTAGGTGGCAATATCTCGAAGGTAAGCGTGCTGTCGTTCAAACAGCCAAAATTGTCCAATACCCAAAAAGTATAAGCGGCAAAGCCCGCATTAATGGGGGAGGCCAGCAGGGAGTCCTGGGTGGAGCTGATAACCGTCGGGTTGTTGCTCCAGCCCCAATCGACGAAGGTGGGCGTAAAGGTTTCTACGTTGGGGTAGAGGTAGTCGGCAAAGGAGATACTCCATTCAAAGAGCCAGCCGTTGTCCAATCCCAGGTTGTCTTGTACCCGGATGGTCCAGTCGCCATTCAATGGGCAACCGACCAGGTTGGCAAAACTTTGCTGGGGCCGGTACTCGCCAGCTGGAAAGTAGGTGTCGGTATAGGTATAGGTTTGTCCGGTACTCACACTGGGTACGGTGGTGTAGGTGTAGGAGGGGGCCATAGGCCGAAATTGCGGCAAGGTGCCGCGGGCTGCATTTTCTACAAACACGTAGGTATAAGGAATACCGGGGGTCAAATTCGCAGATTGCCCGTCGACGGGTGCACTGGCAAAAGGTTCGCCAAAATTGGTGGATCCTAAGCCGGAACCGTACTGCAGGATATATGCCGAAGAACCGTTGGGGCAGATCAACTCAATATCCAGGTCGCCACTGTAGGAGTGTTCCAGGTTCAGGGAAACAAAGTTGATATCGGCAGGATTGGTCAGCGTGGCACCAGGCCGGAACTGGGTAAACGGAATGCTGGATCGGTAAACGCCCCCGGAACCATCAGGTAGCAAGAGCGTATCGGAGCGCACACCATCCTGGACAAAGGTGCCTTCGGTGGGCGTAACAACTACGTTGGTATTGCTGGTTTCATTGATAGACGAGGTAATCATGAGCGAATCCCCACTACAAATGGTGGGGTCAAGCGTTCCGCTAAACTGATAGGTCGGATAGGTAGAAACCCGCACCCGCTGGGAGATGAAGTTGGTGTTTTTACAACCAAACTGATCCGTAATGGTCATTTGTACGGTGTACCCCCCGGGTTCGTCAAAAACATTGGTCACGTTTGGCCCGATAGCCGTATTGCCGTTCCCAAAATCCCACTCGAAACTGCTGGTCAGGTCACTGTGGTTGTAGACCAGGTTGTTTTGTGGATAAATCCCCGTACCGCTAAAGGTCACGCGCTGGCCAGGGCAGATGTCAATGTAACCGGTATCGACCGGAACGATGGCAGGAATGGTGCTGGCCAAATCCGCCAGAATAGTCTGGCAGGCGGCAATACAATTGATGTCGGCACTCCAGCCTGCTTCCCCGCCGTTAATCCCATCTGAGGTAAAAACGATGGTGACACAGCCACTGGTATTGGCAGCTGTTGCCTGAATAATGAAGGGGTTATTCGGGAACATCAAAAATGAATTGTCGTACTGAAAAGCCGGATCAGCGGTAGGGGCATCGTAGAAAAAGATGGATTCCCCCGGGCCAATGTCAATGCCGGAGAACACCAATTGTACGTGGGTTCCTGTGCTGGCATCACTACAAATGGTAGTCGTGAAATTTTCGTTGGGTCCGTAGCTATTAGCGCTGCCGCCACTATCGAGAAAGTAGCCGCTACAGTCGTTGATCGGCATACCATTCATCAGGTAATTCTGACCACTTAACGGCAAAAGAAAGACAACCAAGGCGATGGTAGTCCAAGTGAATTTGGGTGAAAATTGTCCCATGGATGACCTTTTTTGATTCGAATTAACGTAAAAATCTATTAACAAAGCAGCTGCTCGTTAACGCAGGGGTATAACTGGGAATTACACAATATGCTGAAGGGCGTCACGGACTTTGGAAAAAGTCAGTTAGGAGAAGTTTGATTGCTGTTGCTATGCTTAAAGCAAATATAACCATCTTCATCTAACGAGCCTAATTTATTTTGTAAGCAACATTGCATTTAACAATTCCCCGCAAAACTATTTTGTTTTGAGCGGGGAAGGTAGACTTTTATACCTTAATTACAACTGTTAACCGACAAATGTGCTGACTTTATATCCATTAGGTCGCCCACTGGGATAACTCCGCGGCTTACCTGATCAGCGTGGTCTGTCCCTGGTAGCGTTCTTCTGTACCATCGAGGTGGCGGACAACCAACAACCACACAAAAACGCCGCCGTTCATCGGCTGATTCCGGAAGGAGCCATCCCAGCCCACTGCTGCTTGATTAACGGGAAAGTCGGAAGCGGTATAGACCAATTCACCCCAGCGATCGAAAACCTGAAAGTTCAGGACCTGGGTGCCTGGTAAGCCGTGTACCAGGAGCAGGTCATTGTAGCCATCATTATTAGGCGTGAAACCCGTGGGAACCACCGCCAATTTGGGTTTGTCCACAAACACGCGAAGGATATCGCTGGCTTCACAATCGTTCTCATCATAAGCCAATAATTGGTAGTCGAGGGTGTAATCCGGCGAGGCTATCGGGTTGGGGCATACCTCACAACTTAGACTACCAGGATAGGGCGGGTTCCAAACCAACGAAACGCTGCCTTGGGCATTGCTGACAACGGCGGCTAGTTCAATGCTGTCGCCGTACAGCATGCGCAGGTCAGGGCCAGCATCGACGCTGAATTCGGCAGGTTCGCCTACGGTAGCAGCCAGATTGAACTGGCAGCCACTGGCATCCCGGATGAAGAGCGTATAGTTGCCGCCAGCTAGTCCGAGTAGTACATTGCTGGCCGAAAAGTTCATGTTGCCAATGCTGTACCGGTAGGGGGGTGCACCGCCGGCAGGAGTAACCGTAATTCGCCCGTCGCGGGTTCCGAAACAACTGGTTGGCTCGGTTTCAGCGCTTGCGGTGAAGGAGGGAGGTTGCGTAACGGTGGGCAAAAGAACAACCTCGCAGCCACGGCTGTCGCTAACGGTTACGGCGTAGGTGCCTGCCTGGAGGTTGGTCAGATTCGGGCCCACAGCACCATTGAACCACTGGTAGTCGTAGTCTGGCACGCCACCACTTGCCGTAACAAGGACTGCCCCATCTGCGTAACCAAAGCAAATGTTGTCCCTGGTCGTAAATGCTGCAACTAAGGTCGGCGGTTGGCCTAGGGTAGCCGTTGCATTGGCCATGCAGCTGTTGGCATCGGTAACGGTAACGCTGTAAGCGCCCGCCGCAAGATTGGTGGCGGTGACGGTTGTTTGGTTGTTGGCGGCATTGTCCCATTGGATGTTGGTAAGCATCCCATTCGGACTGTTTAGGTTGGCAAGGGTAAGACTCCCGTTGGCATCGCCAAAGCAATTGGGGGTTGTGGCCAACAAGTCAAAAGTGATCGGAGGAGGGTCAGCCAATAGTCGGGATTGGACGCCGGTACAACCTTGGGCATCCGTTGCGGTAACGGCATAAATAACGCCACCAGGAATGCCCGTCCTGACCAGGGTGGTATCGCCATTGTCCCAGCGGTAGGTGTAGTCGCTTTCGTTCATACCCACCCCTCCGGTTACCTGGTTAATCCCAATTCCACCATCCGACAGGCCATTACAGCTGGGGCGGTCGGCAATGAAATTTATCCGGATGGAGTCCAGTCCGACAATGGTTATTGTCGTGGTGGTCTGGCATCCCGACCCATCGGTAACGGTGATGGAATAATTGCCGTTCATTAAGTTAGTCGCTAAGGCACCCGTTTGGCCATCACTCCACCCGTAAGTGTAGTTGCCGGCTCCACCACCACCCGCAATCAGGGCTTCGTTCTCCTGGAGCCCGGCACAACTCCGGTAGGTTTGGTTAACAAACGCGTAGAGACTATCGGGGGCCGCAATGGTGATGTTGTCAGAAAATTCACAGTTCTGGGCGTCCAGAACGGTGTAGCTGTAATTTCCAGCAGCAAGGCCCGGAAAGAAGGTCTGGTTCGAGGTCGTACCATTGAAGGTTACGGAAAAGGGAGGGGCTCCCGCACTTATATTTACCTGTAATGCGCCATCTGCGGCGTCAAAACAAGTGGTGGGCGTAAGGGTTGGCGGATCGACCTGCAGCCCGCAAAAAGTTGACATGCAGGTGGTCATTGCACTGGGCAGGGAACAAGTGGCCTCCAGGCCGGGGAAAAACGCCCTTACTTCCAGGGTCGTTTGATCGCCATTGATCAGGTTTTCCACCAGCACACTGGTATCGGAAATGGGCCCCAACCAGTTGGTGGTACCATTTGCAGTTGTGATCCGGTATTCGTAATTGGCAACATTGGTAAGTGGGAGCCAGGAAAATAAAATGGCATTACCGTTTTCCTGGCAGGTTACCATTGGTGCCGGAATGTCGGCAACCACCAGCGCTAAAATGGTGTCTTGCAGCTGGCAGCCGTTCAGGTCCGTGACCGTGAGTTCGTAGGCGGTAGTAGTGGTAGGACGGGCTACGGGATTGGGGCACTCGCTACAGGAAAGGCCCTCCGTTGGGGTCCAGGTGTAGGTATAGGTATTTTGGTTACGAAAGGTAATGGACCAGGTCAGGAGTTCTCCAAATTCCAACGGATTCATGCCGTCGCTAACCAGGAGCGTCCAATTGCCCGTTATATTGGTGCCAATCAGGGTGTTCCAGTTGCCTTGGGGCTGGAAGGCGCCGGTGTAGGGCGGTTGTTGCCCAGGGTCGGTTATGGACAGCAAGGACGAAGGGGTAAAGCAGGTGTTGAGGTAGCCCGCTGCTGAATTGCCGCCATTTCCGGAAGAAAGGGTCAGCCGGACACCATTGGGGGCCTCCAGGATCAGATTGATATCGGCCGCAACGTCGGTTGTAAGGGTGACACAAACCGAGACAATTTGCCCCAGCGGGTTATTTAAGATACCGGGGGAAATGTTGCTGACGTTGAGCGTACTGCGGTAGGGATTGTTGGCCGGGTGGTTGGCCCGCCCGATGGTGTACTGGGGAAAGCGTTCAAAGGTGATTGGCCGGGCAAGTGATCCGACCGGACTAACGTTGAAATTGGCGGCTTCGTTTTCGCACAAAATCACATCTTCCTGTTCGTTGAGCTCGATATCACACTGGGTGCAATCGGGGTGAGTAGGAGGGAGGATGGTGAAGTTGAAGGTGGTGTCGCTGCGACAGCCAAAAGCGTCCAGTACAAAAAAGTTTTGGGTAGCTATTCCGGCATTTTGGGCAGCGGCAACCACCTGGTTTTGGTTGGTGGTAATAACCGTAGGGTTGGTCGTCCAGCCCCAATCGACAAAAGCAGGGGTGAACGTTTCGGTAACGGGATAGAGGTCCTCCCGGAAGGTGATTCTCCAGGCAAACAGCCACCCATTGTCCTGGCCGATGTTGTCACGTATCCGGATTTTCCACTCGCCATTCAGCGGGCAGCCTACCAGGTTGGCGAAGCTTTGTTCGGGACGGTAGGTGCCGGCGGGGAAATACCGGTCGGTATTGGTGAAGGTGGCACCATCTACTACACTGGGAACGGTGGTATAATTATAAAAAGGTGCTGTGGTGGCGAATTGCCGCAAGGTTCCGTTGGCGGCACCTTCCTGGAACAGGTAGGTATAGGGAATACCTGGCGTAGGATCATTGGAACGCCCGTCCACTGGAGCGGTGGCAAAAGGTTCGCCGAAATTGGTGGAAGCAATGGCCGATGGAAAACGCAGCAGGTCAACCGCCGTCCCGTCCGGACAGACGATCTCCAGGTTCAAATCACCACCGAAAGAATGCTCGATCTCCAGGGTAATAAAATCAATGGCATCGGCACTGGTCAGGGTCGCACCCGGCAGAAACTGGGTAAAGGTAATACTGGATTCGTATTCGGCTCCCGTACCATCGGGTAGAAAAGTAGTATCGGCACGGACATTGTTGCGGTTGAAAAATCCCGTGTCCGGAATGACCAGTAAGTCCGCTGGGTTGAGTGGATTGGTGGAGGAGGTGATACGGAGGGTGTCGCCACTGCACAACAGGGTGTCGAGGGCATTGTTGAGCACAAAAACAGGATAGGGCGCTACCCGAATGCGTTGTGACAAGAAATTGGTGTTTCGGCAGCCAAACGTATCAACGATTCGCAATTGTGCGGTGTAACCACCTGGTTCGGTGTAGGTATGGCTGGTCGTTGGCCCCTGCGCGGTGTTGCCGTCGCCAAATTCCCAGGTAAAATTGCTGAGTTGGTCATTTTGGGTATAAGCCAGGCCATTTTGTGGATAGCTTCCCGCGCTGTTGAAGGTGATTGCTTCCCCCGGGCAGATGTCTATCCAACCCGTATCTGCGGGCATGACACTGGGCGTACTACCGAGTAGATTGGCATAGATGCTTTGGCATGCTACCGTGCAATTGATAACGGCCCCCCAACCACTTTCACCACCATCCTGGTCGTCAGAAGTAAAGACCACTGTCAGGCAGCCACTGCTGTTGGCGGTAGTGGCCTGGATAATAAAGGGATTGTTGGGCGTGATAAGAAAAGCGTTGTCAAAAACAAAGGCCGGGTCGGCCGTAGGGGCGTCATAAAAAGAAATGGTTTCACCACTGCCAATATTGATTCCGGAGAACAGCAACTGGATATGGGACCCCGAACTGCCATCACTGCAGATGGTAGTCGTGAAATTTTCGTTGATCCCATAACCGCCTGCATTACCACCACTGTCCAGGAAATTGCCGGTGCAGGCTGTAATAGGCAGGCCATTCAGGAGGTAATTCTGGGCATTCAATTCAAAAAGCAAGACCACCAAGCCGAGCACCAACAAACAGTTTCTGGGTAAATTTATTTTCATGGTTATCAATTATTGCTGGGTTTGAGTTGGATTAGCGTACCAGACACAACTAGAATTTGAGTGAAAATATTTTCTTGGCCTGGTAATTTCCGCCGCATGGAGGATAGGACAGGCAAAAGTATTTATTTTATCGAAGTCTGTTTTCGTTCCTTACCAAATAACCGGCATTTGGCCATTCCCAGGACGTTCTGGTAAATCTGTGCGCAATCCGTGCGGCATTCACCGCCCAAAGGATCGTGCAATTGATCAAATCAACTATCTTTGCCACTCACCGAAAAAGAAGCATGGAACTATTAGACGGAAAATATTTGGCACGCCAAATTAAAGAAGAAATAGCAGAAGAAGTAGCTGCTCTCCTCAGTAAGGGGGGTAAAGTACCCCATCTGGCAGCCATTTTGGTTGGCGACAATCCTGCTAGCCAGGTTTACGTCCGCAATAAAGTGAAATCTTGTGAACAAGTGGGTTTTCACTCTACGCTCATTCGGAGGCCAAGTGATGTCTCTCAGGCTGAATTGTTGCATATTATCCAGGAATTGAACCACGATCCTGGTATTGACGGGTTTATTGTGCAGTTGCCTTTACCCGATCATCTCGACGAGGAAACCCTCACCCTGGCCATCGACCCCGCCAAGGATGTCGATGGTTTTCATCCGGTGAACATGGGCCGTATGGCTCTCGGGATGCCTTGCTATTTGCCGGCAACGCCGTGTGGAATCATCGAAACCCTCCGCCGCTATGGCATTGCCACGGCGGGTAAAGAGGTGGTCGTTGTGGGGCGCAGCAACATTGTGGGAACTCCCATTAGTATCCTGCTTTCCCGCAAGGGACCCGTGGGTGATGCTACGGTTACCCTCTGCCACAGCCGGACAGCCAACCTGGCTGAGCATACCCTGCGCGCTGATATTATCGTAGCCTCTGTGGGCAGCCCCAATACCATTACGGCCGACATGGTCAAACCCGGTGCTGTTGTCATTGATGTAGGAATCAATCGGATCGATGATCCAACAGCTGCTCGTGGGTACCGACTGGTAGGTGATGTGGATTTTCCGAACGTTTCCCCCAAATGTAGCTTTATTACGCCCGTTCCTGGTGGCGTTGGACAAATGACGGTGGTTTCGTTGCTGATGAATACCTTGAGCGCCAGTAAAAAAACGATTTATGGATAGTGCTGGTTACTGGATATATACTTTCCACCTCGGTGGCGAACCGATGGAGCGCATGCTGTGTCGACTGGAAGAACTGCCCTTTAATGGTTTTCTGGAAGCGGAAAATTCGCTCACAGGCTACCTGCCGGTAAGCCTGACGGATACGGCCGTAGAGCAGGAATTAAAAGCCATTGTTGCCAACTTTTCTTGTGCCTGGGAACGGGAGTTGTTGCCTGACCAAAACTGGAACGAACAGTGGGAAGCCGCTTTTCAGCCCGTGCAGGTGGGGAATTTTGTAGGGGTCAGGGCCGAATTTCACCCTTCTTTTGTTGGGGTTACCTACGAATTACTCATCCATCCCCGGATGGCTTTTGGTACGGGACACCACGCCACGACTTATCTGATGATGGAACGGATGGGGGAATTGGAGTGGACCGGCAAAAGTGTTTTTGACTTTGGCTGTGGGACGGGGATTCTGGCGATTCTTGCCCAAAAATTAGGTGCCGGTATGACCGATGCCGTAGATATTGAGCCACCGGCCACGGAGAACACCCTGGTCAATATGGCCGTGAATCAGGTAGCGGATATCGCGGTCTACACCGGCGACCTGTCGGCCGTACCCCGGCGAAAATACCAGGTGATCTTGGCTAACATTAACCGCAATGTAATACTCGCTAGTCTGGGGGCGTTATACGAGCGAACTGAAGCAGGCGGTGATTTACTGGTTTCCGGCATTCTTCGGCAAGATCAGACATTGGTCGAAGCAGAAGCCATCTTGCAGGGCTGGAAAAAAGTAGGCCAACGCGAAAGAGAAGGTTGGCTGATGCTGCATTACCAACGACCTTTGTAATTGGTGCCTTAAAAACGCTACCTGGACAAGAAAATTAAAGAAATTTATGTTGCGATTGTTATTTGCCCTGACCATTTCGCTTGGTTGGATAGCTGCTGTCACCGGCCAGACCGCTCAGGATTCTATGTCGCCTGCCCAGCAACAGGTCGAATTTTTAGAGGAGCTGCAGACGCTAATGACCAACGGGAAGCCCAAGCCGGTGGAAGAAGCCTACCGCAGTTTTATCAAAGTATTTTCCGGCGGCGGGTTTAGCCCCGAGGAGCAAACCCTGATCGTAAACACGGGATTGACCATGCGCAGTTTGCGCCTGGGAGCGACGCCGCATTTTCAGAATTACCTGGAAGCATTGGTGAACATTAAGCAGTACGCCGGACAAAGCAGCCAGTTTGCCGAATGGCAAGCTGTTTTTAAGCAGATGCTGGCTGATGAGGCCAATTTTCGAGCCAATAGCATCACCAGTTTTCTCTCCTTTTCCCGGGATTTCTACGCATTCAATGCCATCAAGTACTCACCTGCCAGCATCAGTTGGTTTGCCTTTGCTGATAATTACACCTGGTCCTACAACGAAGAACCCATCCTTAAGGTAGAGCAGGCGATCCTGACCGCTCTCCGATCGGATGATACCCTGACCATCACCCAGGCTAATTTCACTTATCTTCCGTTGGAGAATGAGTTGCGGGGGGCGGGTGGAAAAACCAACTGGCAACGCACGGGCCTGGGAAGTGCCGTTTCCGTTGACCTGGAACAATATACCATCAGTACCATCAGCAGTTTGTACGAAGCGCCGGTAGCGTACCTTACCTTCCCACTGTATTTTGGCGCAAAAAAAATCAAAGGGTCTTTTTCCGATAAATTGGTTGCTGACGATAGCCGTACCACTTATCCCCGGTTTGAATCAGATGATAAGTATATCAATATTTCGAATGTTGGTGAAGGTGTCCGGCTGCGGGGCGGCTTTCGGTTGCACGGGTCGACCGTCTTTGCCGTAGGAGACAAAAGCTGGCCTGCTGAACTCCTGGTGCTCAACAAATTAAACCAACCCCGCTACCTGGGAGTGGGTAACCTCATCTCCGTTAAAGACCAGGGCCGCATTATTGGTGAAGATATTCGCTCGGTGCTTTACCTGGCGGCCGACAGCCTTTTTCATCCTGCTGCCAACGTCCGGCTCAACCTCAGCGATTTGTCGCTGGAGCTCAGCCGGGGAAAGAAAGGTACCGAGCGGTACCCCTTCTTCCACAGTTTACACCAGATGAATATCGATGCCGATTTCCTCAAGGCGTACCTCAACCAGGATTCGCTGGTCATCGGCCGTCCTACCGTTAGCTTTGTTAGTAAAAATGATGTCACTTTCGAATCCCTGGATTACTTCAACCAGCGGGAATACGAACAAATTCAAAGTATTGCTACCGCAAACCCTTTGGCCATCATGAAGGCTACGGCCGAAAAAGAAGGCACGAATTTTATCCCCGCTTCGTTGTTAGCCAGTCGGATCAATTCCCGCTTTACGGTAGAAGGAATAACGCCACTCATTTATGACCTGGTGAGCAAAGGGTTTATCAACTACGATCCGGAGACGCAGGAGGTCGAGATGAAAGACAAAATTTACCACTACGTCAATGCCGATGCGGGCAATGTCGACTACGATTTTTTGCGCCTGGTTTCCCAGTCTGATACGGTGAATGCCACCATCAGCCTGTCGAATGGGTATTCCCTGCTCAATGGCGTCAATAAAATCGAATTCAGTAAGACGCAGCGGGTAGCTGCCCGGCCGGCCGCGCAGCAAGCCTACCTGCGGGGGGATCGCAATTTTGATTTTGATGGCCGCCTTTTTGCCGGTTTTGCTGTATTCGAGGGTAAAGATTTCCGTTTTAAATACCAGGATTTTATTGTTCAAATGGATTCTGTTCGTTATTTCGATCTGTTTATCCCAACGGGTGCCGTAGACGATAACCAGCAACCCATTGCCCTGAGTATGGATTCCCGCATTGAGCACCTCAGTGGTGTTTTACTGGTGGATGCACCGAACAATAAGTCGGGACGAAAAAATATTTTCATCTTTCCATCGCTGCAAAGCAAGACCAACAGTTTCGTTTACTACGATAAAACGACCACCCAGGGTGGTGTCTATGCCCGCGATTCTTTTTTCTTTGAATTGCAGCCTTTTACCTTTGATCACCTCGATATTTTCGGACCTCAGGATGTGAAGTTCAAGGGCCGGCTCTTTTCCAACAACATGTTTCCTGAAATTAATGAAACCCTGGTCTTGCAGGAGGAAGATCAGTCGCTGGGCTTTTCGACCAAAACGCCCACCGCCGGTTTTCCTACCTATGACAACAAAGGCACTTTTTCGGGTGAATTGGACCTGAGCAACAAAGGCCTGCTCGGCAAAGGACGCTTAGATTACCTGGCGGCTAAGATTAATTCGGATGACCTGACTTTTATGCCTAAACTGACGACTGGAAGCGCAGAAGCTTTTGATCTGCAGGAAGACCGGGAAGGGCCTGTACCCGTGCCGGAGGTGCACGGTGAACAGGTAAATATCGAATGGCGCCCCTATAGTGACAGTTTGATTGTAAGAAGTGCCGAGGCACCTTTTGAAATGTTTAAACAAGGTGATCACCAGCTCGATGGGTCGCTGGTACTCACACCCGCAAGTTTGCGTGGTGCCGGAAAACTCGGTTGGAGCCTGGCCGTAGCTAATTCCCCGATTTTTTCTTTTGGCCCGAACGACGCCCAGGCCGACACCATGAATATCCAGATTAAAGCACTGGAGGTAGGTGATCGCCTGGCGCTGGAAACCAGCAACGTCAAAGGCTCCCTCGACTTTGATAAAAGTATTGGCCACTTCGAGGCCAACGACGAATCGGTGGTGACCATTTTGCCCTACAACCAGTACCTCACCACCATGAACGAGTTCGACTGGGACATGAAAGGCAGCACGATTAAGTTTGAGTCGGAGGAGGGACAACCCGCCTTGTTTACTTCTATCCACCCCGATCAGGATTCGCTCAGATTCCGGGGTAAGGAAGCCACTTATAACCTGAAAAATAGCTTGCTGCAAATTGTGGGTGTAGACTACATTGTGACTGCTGATGCTTTAATCTACCCCGACAGCCAGTACGTGGAGATTGCCCCAAATGCAGAAATGGCAATTTTGAAGAATGCCCGGATCATTGCCGATACCATCAACCGGTACCACGTCATCAACCGGGCTACCGTCGCGGTCAAAGGCCGCCGCATGTACGAAGCCAGCGGTTTTTATGAGTACAACGTAGGCACTCACCAACAAGAATTCGAGTTGCAGAATATCATTGGCCAGCCTATCGGGAAGGGCGCTTACAAGGATAAGCTGACCGCTACCCGGGCAACCGGTGAAATAGAACCCGCAGATACTTTCTACATCGATAATAAAACCCAGTTTCGGGGTACCATTAGCCTGGATGCCGGGTCGAAAAGTTTAAATTTTAATGGTTTTGCCCGAATCGTTGCTGAAAATTTACCCAATAAATACTGGTTTACCGTCAGTTTCGAAGGTGATAAAAACGACCTCGTTATCAATTACGATGTCCCCAAGAGTTACGATAGCGAACCACTTTTTACCGGCTTATTCCTGTCCAAAGAATTTGGTACGATTTACCCGCGAATCCTGACTCCGCTGCTGTTTCGCAAAGATCGGCCGATGCTATCCCTTTCTAAAGGCGTATTCCGGTACCTGAAGGATAAAGATCAGTTTGTGTTCGGCGACTCTTCGGTGGTCGTTAGGAACGAAAGGGTGGGGAATAAGATGCTTTTCAAAAACAGCGATGGCAGCGCTGAATTCGAAGGAAAGTTTACCCTGGGTTCCGAGTTGAAATACGTGAGTGTCGACGCTGCTGGCCGCGCCTTCACTACTTTTCCGCCCCCTAAGCCGGAAGAGGAGGCTGCTGATAGCGTTGATAATAAGCCCAATATTATGTTGGCTGACGAACCGTTGGTGCCGGTAGAACCAGAACCAGCTCCGGAAGTGGAGAAAATTGAGGTCACAGCAGAATGGATGATGGGCCTAAAGATGCCAATGCCCGAAGCCTTAATGAAAATTGTGTTCAATGATTTTGTCTCCGCTGCCTTTGAGGCCCGCCCCATCGGCTACCTGACGGACATTGCCTTCTTTAAGAAGACGGTGGAAGAACTGTTTCCGGAATCCAAAGAACGGCGTGATGCGCTGGATGGGCTGGCTCTCGGCTTTCTGGATATGCCTAAACGGGTGAACCCCTACGCGTTCTTGTTCAGTAAATTGCCCATGAAGTGGCACGAAGACTACCAGTCATTCGTGTCTACCAGCAAGGAAAATGGACTCATTAGCATCAACGGAGAATCCCTGAACAAGACCGTTGAATGTTATGTCGAACTCAAAATGCCCAGTGCCGAAAAAGACGACCGCTTGTACGTGTACCTGAAATCGCCCAGTGGGTTGTTTTATTTCTTTGGTTTCAAAAGTGGCATCCTCAGTATCACTTCCAACAATACGGTTTTCATGCAACAATTGGAAGGGATGAAGGCCAGTGAACTCATCACCAAAATGCCTGATGGCGAAACTTACGAGATCCAGGCGGTAGATGCTGGTTCGGCCAATTTGTTCCTGCGCCGTATCCAGGCGGTACAATAATAATAGCGGTAAAAAAAAGAGCCCATCGTCCGTGCGGATGATGGGCCTTACATTTGGTTTATACCCAAGGGTTGGGGGCGTGTTTGGGGTTTGGTTTTCTACTGCGGTAGTTGATTAAATTTGCCCTTGGGGGGGAGCTGCCTTAAAGCTGTACCAGGTTATTGTAATCCAGAATCCGATCCATCAGGGCGGGCTTCAACTCGTCGGCTGCTTGCAGGATCATCACTTCGTTGGGTGGGAACGGTACCGGACGGTTCCCGATCCGACGGCGCGTATCATTGCTCAGAGCTCTTTCATCTCCCCGGAAAGTAGAAGCATAGTTCTCGAATACCGTGGTAGCGTTCAGCGGCTGTGAACGGACCAGGCGCCGTTCGTGCAGGTTGTATACCTCTACGGTTCCCGCTACGGTAGCTTCTTTCTGCTGCAACACTTCCAGGACAACAGCCTGAATGGTTATTTTTTTCGGCACCTTGATGTCGTTGCCCAAAGAGTCTTTCTTCACGTTGCCGCGGGTATCTAAGATGTATTCGTAGCCGTCCTCAATGGTGCGGGTGTCTACGTATTCGCGTTCGCGCACGACTTCCGGACTAACGGAAATTTGCGTGATTTTCAACTTGATCTGGTAGTCATACGCAAAGCGAGGATTGTTGTCCAGGTGGTACTGCTGCCAGAAATTGTTGAGGTCGGCCACGTTGACTTGCTGCAACTGGCGTTCAAAAGCTACGGGAGTCACCACCGGGGCTACATTTTCGACCTTCACCACAATGTGGGTTGTACCCAACTCATGGGCCCGGTTTTGCAGCTGTGCCGCATCGCGGTAATTGCGGAAATAACGCAGGGTTTGCTCCAGGTCCCGGTAAGCGGCACGGGCCGCAGGCTTATCTCCTTTTTCGGCGAGGGCCAGCAATCGGTTAGCTTCCTGGTAGTGATAGGCAGCCGCCTTGTTGCGGCTTTCCTGCTCCAGTCGGTCAACTTCCACAAAATTGAAGGTGGCCGTGTAACCATTCTTGTCCGTGAGGGGTAACAAGGGAGCCAGGGCGTCCTGCCGCTTGCGGATGTCGCGGTAGAGGCTGTTGATGGTGCCCCAGTTTTCGTCCTGATTGGCCCCTTTCAGCCGGTCGATCTCGCGGAGATTGCGCACCGTAATCTTGGCAAAGGCATCTTCGGCAGCCCGTACCAGTTTAGGATTCTTCCGGTCTTTGCCACTCAGCCGCTTTTGAGCCAGGGCAATAGCCTGGTCGTACTGGCCGGTTTCTACCAGTTTTTCAGCAGAAGAACAGCTTTGTAATAACAAAAATAAAAAGACGATCAGGATGCTGGTAATGGACGCAAGGTTTTTCATGGCTCTTCGTTTAACGGTCGTTCAATGGGTTTCGCTTCGTTGTAGAGAATGGTCTGACCGGGCTACAATTCCTACCTTAAAGATAGGGCGAGCCACCCTGCCAGATGCCTTTGAAAAAGTTAAGTAAGTGCCAGCCATGGTTAAAGAGGGTTAATGAGCGTTAAGGGAAGTTTAACGCCAGCACCTATAACCACGACAACCGAAGCATTTTAAAAGCAGCCGTTAAAAACCAGGGCTATTACCCCAATGCCTGTTTCAGGTCATGGATGATATCCGCCACATCTTCAATACCCACGGAAATGCGTACCAGTCCATCGGTAATGCCGTGCGCTGCACGAATCGCGGGCGGTATAGCCCGGTGCGACATGGTAGCCGGGTGCAAGACCAACGTATCGACATCGCCCAGGGTAGGGGTGAGGGTGCAAAAACGGAGTTTGTTCATGAAGGCTTTTCCCGCCGCCAGGCCGCCCTGAAGTTCAAAGCTGATCATGCCACCGGGGCCTTGCATCTGGCGTTGAACCAGTTCGTAGTCCGGGTGTTCCGGTAGCCCCAGGTAATTGACTTGTTGTACTTGTGGGTGCGGAGCGAGGTAGTCGGCGATGAGTTGGGCGTTCAGGCAGTGGCGCTCCATGCGCAGCGCCAGGGTTTTCATGCCGTTGTGCAGCAGCCACGCTTCCCAGGGGCTGGCATTACAGCCCAGTAGGCGGAGAACCGGCAGCAGCCTCCCCTTGACCAGCTCTTCGTCCTGACCAACCAACACCCCGGCGGTTCCGGTGCCGTGTCCATTGAGGTATTTGGTGGTGGAATGCAACACAAAATCAATGCCGTGGGCCAGCGGTTGCTGTAACATGGGGGTGGCGAAGGTGTTGTCAACCACCGTGTAGCAACCGTATGCTTTGCCCAGGGCTGCCAGTTGTTCCAGGTCTACGCAACGCAGTACCGGATTGGAGGGGGTCTCGCAGTAGATCATCCTGACGCTGGGCTCTTTTTCGAGCAACTGGGTCAACCCGCCGGCGTCGCGCAGGTCATGGGTGATGAGTTGAATACCCAGCGGCTGCAAAATATCCCGGAATAAGGCCACGGTGCCACCGTACAGGTCCGCTTGTGTAACCAGGCTGTCGCCCGACTTCAGGAGCCCCAACGCCAGCACGGAAATGGCTGCCATGCCGGAGCTGGTCAGCAACCCGAAGGCCGGAACGGCCAACCCCCGGCTTTCCAGCAAGGCAATTTTATCCGCTACCGCCGTTACGGTCGGATTGCCGAAACGGGAGTAGATATTTCCCGGCTGCTCGCCTTCAAAAATAGCAATACCTTGTTCGATACTGTCGAAAACAAAAGAGGAAGCAGCGTAAATAGGCAACTGGTGCGGCGCGTTGCCCGCTTCCCACTGCGGGTCGCGTGCACTAATAGAACCAGGGCCGAAGGATTGGTCTGACATAGTCGTAGGTTTTGAAAAGCTGTGAAAGTAACGGCAATAGTACACCGTTGGTTGCGAAGATCGCGCGGACTTGCTATTGGAAGCTAATTAATTGTTATTTTTGCAGTTCAAAATACCACCATGCAAGAGGATTTAGAAGTGCAGGAAACTGCCAGTGATGATTATTTCGAAACCAAAGAAATTGTTGTGGATCCAAAGCAAGACCAGCTGCGGATAGACAAGTTCCTACACGGGCGGCTGCAATCTTCCCGGAATCGCATTCAGAATGCTATTAAAGCGGGTTCCATCACCGTTGATGGCAAGCCCGTCAAGGCCAACCATAAGGTGAAACCCGGCGAACATATTTATATCGTCCTGCCGCGGGCATTCTCCGAAGAAACTTCCCTGCTGCCGGAGAATATTCCGCTGGATATTCGCTACGAAGACGAAGATCTGCTCATTCTCCACAAGCCGCCCGGACTGGTGGTACACCCCGGGGTAGGCAACTGGACGGGAACCCTGGTCAATGGCCTGGCTTATTATTTTGGGGATGACCTACCGGTGCTGGACGGCAACCCCAACAGCCGCATTGGGCTGGTGCACCGCATCGACAAAGATACGTCGGGCCTGATGGTGATCGCGAAGACCGATTTTGCCATGACCCACCTGGCCAAACAGTTTTTTGACCACACCATTGAACGGACGTACTACGCCCTGGTTTGGGGCGACCTGGAAAAAGACAAAGGCACCATCACCGGGCACATCGGCCGCGATTACCGCGATGCCAAAAAATACATGGTTTACCCCGAAGACGAGGACAAAGGCAAATGGGCGGTGACGCACTACGAGGTGGTGGAACGCCTGTACTACGTTACGCTGGTCAAGTGTAACCTGGAAACCGGTCGTACGCACCAGATCCGTGTACACATGGAACACCTGGGGCATCCGCTGTTCAGCGACAGCAAATACGGTGGGGATAAAATTGTCAAGGGTACGGTTTATACCAAATACAAACAGTACGTTGAGCGTATTTTTCAGGTTCTGCCCCGGCAAGGCCTGCACGCCAAATCATTGGGTTTTATCCACCCGCGTACCGGTGAACGGGTCTTTTTTGAATCGGAACTCCCCGAAGATTTTAACGACAGCCTGACCTTGTGGCGCGACTACGTCGCGCAGCGGCAGGCTGGTAAAACCAACATGCCTTGAGTACGTACCAAACAACCGTCAGCCAGTGGCTGGAAAGCTTTATCGTAGGGCTAAACGTTTGCCCTTTCGCCAAGCGGCCGCTGGCCCAGAAGTTGGTGCGTATCAAGGTGCTAGAAAGCACCGTAGAAACCGAGCTGACGCAGGCTTTGCTGGCGGAATTGGCTGCCTTGGTGGACACCCCACGGGACCAGCTGGAAACCACTTTACTCGTACATCCCAATCTCCTGCTGGATTTTGACGACTTCTGGGCCTACCTGGAATGGGTAACGGAGATCCTGGAAGAAAACGACATTGCGGAACTCATCCAGGTTGTTGGGTTTCACCCCGACTATTACTTCGACGATGCCGGCCCCGCCGACCTGGCCAACTATACCAATCGCTCACCTTATCCGCTCTTGCACTTGTTGCGGCAGGAGAGCGTGACGGAAGCCGTCGTGCAACATCCCGATATTGCGGATATTCCCACCCGCAACATGGCCTTGTTGCGTACCATGAACAAAGAAGCATTAGAGTTACTAAGGACCGGACACCCATGATGACGAAGTCGGAAAGAATAGCGGCCCTCGGAAAGTTAGGCGACTGGCTCCGCGCTGGCCACGATGAATACCTGGACGCAACGATCAAGCGCACGGCTATCCACAACCCCTGGTTTACCGAGCCGAACCAGCAAAAAGCCATTCAAGCCATCGCCGACCAGCTGCTGGTTGCAGAAAAACTGGCCACCTGGTTGGCTGCCTACTCCATTCCGGAGGAAACGGATGCCCGCTGGATAGGACTGGTCATGGCCGGTAATTTGCCCCTGGTGGGCTTTCACGATCTGCTTTGCGTCTTTGCCGCCGGGCATCGGGCACGGATAAAGCTCTCGGAAAAAGATCCCTACCTCTTGCCGGCACTGCTGCGGGCCTTCCAACAGATCGATCCCCGCACGGCGGCTTATTTCGACGTAACGAATCGGCTGCATGATTTTTCCGCGATCATTGCTACGGGCAGCAACAACTCGGCACGCTACTTTCAGGCTTACTTTGGTCAATATCCCCACATTATTCGCCGCAACCGCAACGCAGTAGCCGTGCTTACGGGTCAGGAGACGGCCGAAGAATTACACGCTTTAGGCCGCGATGTTTTCGATTATTTTGGATTGGGCTGCCGCAACGTCTCCAAGTTGTACCTGCCCGCGGATTATAATTTTGATCCCTTATTGGAAGCCTTGCATGGGTACCGGGAGATCATTCTCCACACCAAGTACAAAAACAATTTCGATTACAATTACGCCCTGTTTTTACTCAATAAGGTAGACTTTCAAGCCAATGGCTGTATCCTCCTGCGGGAAGATGTGTCCCTGCAATCGCCCATTGCGGGGTTGTACTATGAATACTACCGGGAAGCAGCTGAATTGGTGGAGGAACTCCTTTCCCGGGAGGAAGAAATTCAGCTCGTGGTTAGTCAATTGACCTTGCCCGGTATTAAAACCTTTGGCTTTGGTGAAGCCCAACAACCCGCCCTGGATGATTATGCCGACGGCGTAGATACGATGACCTTTTTGGCAACATTAGCTTAAAGTTGGTTGCCACTCGGGAGGTGATTGGTTGAAATGGTAACCCCCGGAAACCTTTAGGTGAGCGGTGTCGGCGAACGACGGTAGGACAAATCCTGCCTTGGAGGACTATAAACAAAAAAAAATACCCACTCGTGCAGCATTTCTTGCTGACGTCCGATTATTAGGTTGTGCACGCAATGAATTTCTTCCGCAACCTGGTGGAGCAACCGCTTCACAAAAACATAAATGATGAAAAATTGGTTCTTTTTTTTCCTGCTCCTGCCTTTGGTGACTTTCAGTTGCCGCAAGGATAGCGAAGACATCCGCATTACCCAAACCGACTACCAACCGCCGATCGTCCTGGTTACCGGCAGCCTGAGCGGCCAGATCGTGGGGCCCGACGGTACCGGCATCAGCGACGTGATGGTGCGCGTGGGCAGCCACGCCGCCGTCACCAACGAAGCGGGACTGTACCAGTTTCGCGATATCCAAATGAACGCCCGGGGCACTTACGTCAAAGCTTATAAGCAGGGCTATTTTCAGGGTTCCGACCGGCTTTACGTCAGCAACGGATCCCGCAATGTCAGTACCATTGAACTCAAACCCAAAACTATTGTAGGTTCCTTCAATGGTGCCCAGGGGGGAAGTGTGACGGTGGGTGGCGCTGAGGTCAGCCTGCCGGCCAACGGGGTGATCGATGCCCAGAACAATACGTATACCGGCACGGTACAGGTGGTAGCAGCCTATATGAATCCGGTGGCTAATAACATTGCCGACATCATGCCCGGCGGCCTTTTTGGTGTCAACACCAAGGGTGAAGAGGTGATGATGGCCTCCATGGGCATGGTCGCAGTGGAATTGCTGGACGGTGCTGGCAACGCATTACAAGTTGCGCCCGGCAAGCGGGCAACCCTACAGTTTACGGTACCTGGCAGCCTGCTGGCCAATGCCCCCGCCGAAATTCCACTCTGGTACTTCGACGAAACCGATGGCGTCTGGATCGAAGAAGGCAGTGCCAACCTCAACGGTAATCTTTACGTGGGCGAAGTGAGTCACTTCACGGATTGGAACATTGATGTCCCTACTGATGAATTGGTGTTTGTGAATGGCTGTTTCGTATACGACGACGGATCTCCCGCCGTTAGCCAACACTTCCGGGTGGTTTCCCTGGATAATGGTTGGAATTTTGGCTACGGATCGGCCAATACCAACGGCGAGTTTAGTGGGTACATACCCGCCAACGAAACCATAGGCTTCAATGTATACGACGAATGTGGTCAGTTGCAATCTTTTTCCGTGGGGCCATTCAGCGACGATGCCAACCTGGGGGAATGTTTTGTGATCAACAGTGCTGACTTGGCTACCTTCAGTGGGCAGCTGACCGATTGTGACGGCAATGGTGTAGATGGCGGTTTGGTGCAAATCCGGTGGAGTTACTTTTCTGAAGTGGCAGTAACCGATGAAAACGGCAATTTCTCCCTGTCTTTAACTTCCTGTACCAGTAACGAGGTGTCCGTTCGTGGTTTTGATTTCCTGAACAGCCAATCCACGGAAACAACCAGCTACAGTTTTACCGAAGACTTGGACATTGGCGCAATTGCTGCCTGCGATAACCCGCTGGAAGAATTCATTGACGCCAGTAACGATGGCACATCCGATTATTTCTACCTGGTTGGTCTGAGTATCGACAGTTTGACCGTTTCGCCAGATAGTTTGATTTTTGCATCCTACAGTGTGATTTCTGGAGAGCAAATCAGTGGTACCGGTATACGGACATCTATTAACCTGTACGTCAGTGACCTGGCTCCGGGTAATTATTCCGGTAACGATGTCGGGTTTAATTATGTTTCCGGAGGAAATAGTCCCGGTGGTTCTTATCGCTACCTGGATTGTTTTGTTCCCTGTGGTTCCGTAACCCTTAATATAACCAGCAATGGCGGCCCCGGCGGCTTCCTGGAAGGCAATTATTCGGGTACTTCTGATGGCTGGGATGGCAATCAACAACCATTGTTTAATGTACCAGTAAGCGGTACTTTCCGGGTTCGGATACCCCAGTAAAAACGAGAACACCCTTATCTATGACCGAAAGCGAAATCATTCGCGGTTGTCAACGGGGAAAAGCGAAGTACCAGAAAGAACTGGTACTTCGCTACTCGCCGCAACTGATGACGGTGGCCCGCCGTTACTGCCGTGATGACCACGCGGCGCGGGATGTCCTGCAGGAGGCTTTTATCAAGGTATTCCGTGCCATTGATCGCTACGAGCCAACGGGCGCTTTTCCTGCCTGGCTGCGCCGTATTGTCATCAATGCTGCACTCCAAACCAAAGATAAAGCGTCCTATCAGCGTGAACAAACGAATCTCGACGCCGTGGCCCACCCGTTGGTGGCACCTAATGTGCTCAGCCAAATGGGAGCGGAGGAACTCATAGCCCTTATTCAGCAATTGCCGGATGGCTTCCGGGACGTGTTCAACCTGTACGTCCTCGAAGGGTATAGCCACGATGAAATTGCCGATATGTTGGGCATTGCGCCCGGTACTTCCCGTTCCCAACTGGTGCGGGCCCGCCAAAAATTACAAGCCATGATTTTGCAACGCGAAAAGGAATGTTATGTCAAACGAGTTGGATAAGCACATCAACGCCAAGTTGGGGAAATACGAATCGGCAGTAGACGCCGAAGCGCTCTGGCAAGCGGTGCGCCCGCCGCGCCGCCGGCGGCCGTTTGGGTTGGTCTTGTTGCTGGCTGCTTTACTGGTGGCAGGCGCGGGGAGCGGGTGGTGGTTGCGTAAGCAGGCTAACCCTGTTTCTGCCAGTGGCACCCTGGAGCAAGCAGTTTCCTTCGAGCCAGGAACGGATAATACTTCCTCGTCAGCTACGCAGACCCTGGCGCATAAAACATCGTCCGCAGCTGCGCCAAATTCAGTAGTACCGATCCTCGACGTACCTGTTTCAACGCAAGCGGATAAAGCACCTGTCACCAATGAGGATAAGCGAATTCCTTCCTCTTTTTCGACCTCAAATACCGCCTCGGCGAATTCAGCTGAACAGACCTTTCCTGCTCACGCCAGCACCTTTAGCAAGGAAGCTGAAGGTTTACCCACCACACCAGGTGTGGCTGAAGCTGCCCACCCTGACGGGGTTGTATCTACGGAAATGCCTCCCGTAATTGCTGCCCCCAACAGTAAGCTACTCCACACCTCTACTGTAACCTTATTACCCAACCTTGAATTTCTGGCAGTTGGGCAAGGTGTGCAACCCCAATTGCCCAACCTGGTGGTGGCTGAAATGCCCAGCGCTCCAAAGCAGAAAATGTCGCCCTGGTTTGTCCAGGCCGATGCCTATTATTACAAACTCAGCCGCGACCTGACGGCCCCCAACGACTCCGTCAACCTAAGCCGCTGGGCCGCCGCCCGCCGGGGAACGGAAACGGTACTGGAAGCGACAGCAGCCGAAATTACCTTGGGTTATCACCACAAAAAGGGGTGGCAAGTGCGTGCCGGCCTGGGCTTTACCCAGCTCAATACCGCTTTTGCTTACACGGCTACTACCACCGAAGTTGATAGCATAGAAGGCCTGCAAATGCTGGTCTTTTATCCCGACAATTCGGTGGATTCTATCTATGGATCAGTAGCTCGGTACCAAACAACGACCTACCGCAAGCGAACCTACAACAGCATCCGGCAGTGGGAACTACCGGTTATGGGGGGGTACCGTTTTACCCAGGGAAAATTAAACGTACTGCTGGAGGCGGGTATCCGCCTGCAATTGCAGCGCAAGCTGGAAGGTGACCTCCTGACGCCAGCTGAAGAAATCCTGGATTGGTCAACGACTAACTGGTACCGCACTGGTTTTGGCTACAGCTTACAGGGCGGGGTGCAGTTGGGGTATTCGGTGAGTCCGCGGGTCAGTCTGTCACTGGGTGCCAGTGTGCGCTATGCGCCGCAAAATTATACGCGGTCAACGGCACCTTTTGCAGAGCGCTACCAAATGCTGGGTGCCCAATTGGGGGTTCAATACCGCTTGCGTTAGCCTGATTCTACGAGGGGCTGTTTTAGCGAAAGCGAAATGATTTTATGTTGAACAAGTAGTTTATAAGGCAAAGCCTTGCCGTTCGTCCTGCCAGCTATTGCTCACGCTATACTCGGCCGGGCAACCTGAATGCGCAAAAGTAAGATGAGGCTAACCACAAAGAACGAGCCCAACACCAGCATGCTGTTGCGGATATCGCCAGTAATCAGTTCAGCCAGTCCGAAGACCAGGGTGCCGGAAACAATGGCCAGTTTTTCCAACACATCGTAAAAACTGAAATACGAGGTCGTATCTGGGGTACCCGCAGGCAGGAGCTTTGAATAGGTTGATCGCGACAGCGATTGGATGCCACCCATAACCATGCCCACGGCGGCGGCAATGCAATAAAATTGGAACTTGTCTTGCACAAAATAGGCAAAAAGACAGATCAGGACCCAGGTCACGAGCATCGTGGCCAGGCTGAAAATATTACCCTTGCGCTCCGAAAGGGTGGCGAAAAGGTAAGCACCACCGATGGCTACGACCTGTAGGATGAGCACCACGTAAATGAGTTCGGAGGTGCCAAAGGCCAGTTCCTTCTCCGCGAAGATAGAGGCCAGGTACAAAATGGTCTGCACGCCCATGCTGTAGCAAAAAAAGCTGCCCAGGAAACGCTTAACCTGTGTTTGGTGCGCCAGTGCGCGGTACACTTTACGGATTTCCTGCCAGCCCTGCCGGGCCATCACCGACAATTTTTCACTGCCTTTGCGCCGGTCTTTGGGCAGCCGGCGAAAAGCCACCTGGGCAAACCCCAGCCACCACAGCCCGACCATTAAAAATGAAATGCGGGCAGGTAAAGTCCCTTCGGAGGGAAGTCCGAAAAAATCAGGATTTAAGATCATGGACAGGTTAATGATTAGCAGCAGGATACTCCCCACGTAACCAAAAGCGAACCCGCGGGCGCTGACCCGGTCGTAAAGATCTTCCGTAGCGATATCCGGGAGGTAGCTGTTGTAAAAAACCAGCCCGCCGGCAAAACCAACCATTGCCAGGATAAACCCAATGGTGCCTACCCACAAGGTGGACATCCCGTTGAACCAGAGTAAGGACAAACAGCCAAAGGAGCCCAGCGTAGTAAAAAATTTCAGAAAAAACATCTTCCGGCCGCCGGCATCGGCAATGCCCGACAGCCAGGGCGAAACCAAGACAATCATCAGATATGCCGAAGAGATGCAGAAGGAAAAAAGGGTGCTGTTGGACAGCTCGATTCCTAAGATCGTAACTACGTCGTCGGTAACGCCGAGGAAATAAGGTGGAAAAATGGCCACGGTAATAACGAGGGCAAAAGCTGAGTTCGCCCAGTCGAACATGGCCCAACCATTGATTACTTTCCAATCATTTTTCGGAGCCTGGGCCTGCCCTGGGGGGTCGATCTTTTTCATAGTGGGTAGGTTATTAGAGCGGAAGATACAAACTTTCCTTACCTTTCCCATTCCTATATCTAACGTATGAACATTGGAATCCTGTCACGTAGTACGCAACTGTACTCTACCCGAAGTTTGTACCAGGCAGGTCGGCGGCGCGGGCATACGGTCCACGTAATTGACCACACCCGTTGTAGCCTGGTGATCGACGAGAATGGACATCAGATATTTTACGAATCGGCCTTGTTGCCTGTTTTGGATGCCGTCATTCCGCGTATTGGTGCCAGCGTTACCGGGCAGGGCGCGGCAGTCATCAACCAATTCGAACTGATGGGGGTCGTGAGCCCCACCAGTGCCGCTGCCCTACAAATCGCCCGCGACAAATTGCGTTGTCTGCAGTTGTTGGCTCAGCAGGGGATCCCTGTCCCGCGAACGGTTATGGTCGGTCCTTACGGGAACACGGAAAAGGTGGTCGATTTGTTGGGCGGTTTTCCGGTCGTCGTCAAATTGCTGGAGAGTACCCACGGAATTGGGGTAGAGTTGGCGGGCAGTTCCTGGGAATTGCAAAGATTACTCGATTACTATTTTCAGCACCACGATCGGGTTATCCTGCAAGAGTTCATTGAAGAAGCAAGGGGTGCCGATATCCGGGCCCTCGTCGTAGATGGCAAGGTGGTAGCCTGTATGCGTCGGCAGGCGCAGCCCGGCGAGTTTCGTTCCAACCTGCACCGCGGAGCTTCTTCTTTTTCCGTTAAATTAAAAGCGGAAGAATTGGAATTGGTCGAGCGGGTTGTACACACCATGAAAATTGACGTGGCGGGTGTCGATATCTTACCTTCAGGAAAAGGACCACTGGTCATGGAGGTCAATGCGAGCCCCGGGCTGGAGGGGATAGAAACAACCACCGGCGTAGATGTTGCGGGAAAAATTATTCGTTTATTGGAAAAAAAGGTAAAGGCCAAAAATCAGCTATAAAGTAGATCATCATGGTTATCAATGAGACCACCATCGCTGTTGGGGAACAAGGTCTGGTCAAGATTCCGATAGGGCAATTGCCAAGCGGTAATGTGATCAACGTGATCACCCACGTATTTC
Organism: Bacteroidota bacterium; assembly: GCA_003045895.1. Classification (GTDB taxonomy): domain Bacteria; phylum Bacteroidota; class Bacteroidia; order Chitinophagales; family Saprospiraceae; genus Lewinella. The sequence continues at coordinate 37,213 of PZPC01000008.1, read as the reverse complement.
GCGGACCAGCCAGGGGACCTACCTTATTGTTGCTGGGAGGGATGCACGGCGATGAAATCAACGGGGTGGAGATTGTTCGCCAGGCAGTACAAAGTGGGCTTTTTACCACCCTCACCAAAGGTACCGTTATTGCCATTCCATTGCTCAATGTATACGGATTTATCAATTTTTCCCGGGAAGTGCCCGACGGGAAAGACCTCAACCGCTCTTTTCCGGGAACCAGTACGGGATCGTTGGCCGCGCGGGTAGCTTTCGAGCTGCATAAACATATCTTGCCACTGGTTGATTTTGGGGTGGATTTTCATACCGGCGGCAACAACAATTACAACTATCCACAAATCCGCTATACCCGCGAAGACAAGGTAGCAGAGGCCCTGGCTTTTGCTTTTGGTGCACCGCTCACGCTTCCCTACGCTTCAGTGGCTAAATCGCTGCGCAAAATAGCCCTCGATAAGCACCAGCTTCCGCTATTGGTATTCGAAGGTGGTGAAAACTTGCGTTACGATGGACTGAGTATCCAGTATGGGTTGGCCGGTATTCGCCGTTTACTGCAGTACCAACAGATGATCGATGGTGAATTTAAAGCAGCTCCCAGTCAAAGTTTCCCCAAAACGGTCTGGTTGCGTGCGCCGCGCGGGGGGCTGTTTCAGTGGATGAAAGCTTCGGGGAATTTTGTGCAGAAGGGAGAAGCACTGGGCTTTATCAGCGATCCCAACGGTGTAAAACCTCCGGTGTACGTTCACGCCAGCCGGAGTGGTTTCATCATCGGACACAACAACACGCCGGTAGTAGGGCAGGGGGATGCCCTTTTTCACGTGGCTTACGCAGATGGATGATCAAAAATAGAATGGATGAAAGCGCACCTTGCCCAGGGTGTTCCACTCGAGAGCGGGGGCCGGGAATTTTAGAAAATTCAGAATGCTCAGCGCCGACTTCAACCAACGCCGACGTACCGGGATACGTTTAAGATCAATATCGAACGACAGATAAAGCTGCCGGTAACGGGGGAAATCAGCTGTAGTTAGCTGGTAATTTAATCCGGCTTCATCCGTCCAGCTGTTACCAAAACCACCGTACAAATTGCCGGCACCATAGCCAACAGCTACATTGAGCCAGCGGGGCCAGCGGCTTTCCGGGGCAAAAGCCCGCACGTTGACACTTCCCCAAACCGTCATGGTATTGTAGTCCTTGAGCAGTCGCTCTGGAATCGATTGGCCGTAGAGTTCCCGGCTTCGGGCAACCAGGCTAGCGACACCTTCGCCGTTGCTGCTGGCCACCTGCAGGTCGGGCGGGTCCGTTCGGTTGCCCGAAAGTTTGAAAATAATCCGTTGTTCATCCCAGATGGCTTCCTGGCTTACAAAAGCCGCCATGCCAATGGTGTTGAAACCGATGTCCGACCAGGAAAAGCCCCACTTCTCGGAATAGCCATCCATCACCTCCAGGGTGCCTTGCAGAAACATGCCCAGCCCCCCAGCCAGCCAGAGTGCCCGCTTTTTGTCCAATCCGGTCCAGCGGGCACCATCATATAGCCAACGGGTTTCGGAAAAGGTGGTAAGCAGGTGTCCCATTTTATCCATCTGGTTCCATTCCCGGGCGTCGTTAAAGGTGCGAAAACGCGAGAATTCATAATCTTTGTACCAGGTGATATACAAGGCATAGGCCGCTGTACCATAAATGGCGGTACCCACCCCAACGGTCGTCCTAAAGCGTTTTTTATTCAAGGTGTCAGCTGGTTCCAGCCAGTTCCAGCCAATCAACTCCGGATCCGTCGTGGTGGTTGCTAAGCGCGGGAAATCAGCCAATAGGTTGAGGCGTGGGGTAGCCAGGTGACCTGTTGGTGCCGCCAGAGACAAAGCAGGGTGTTCTTCCTGTTGGCCCAGCAAGGTTACACCAAACGTTGTTATAAAGATGAAAAAGGGAATAAAGCGCATATTTGGGGCTTCAAAGTGTGGATGGACAAAGGTAAAAAGAATACAAGTATTGTCCTTGAGCAGTTAAAAGATAGCGACAGATGGAAGTAACCCCACAACAACCCGGTATTATTTTGCTGGCAGCAGGCTCCGCCAGTCGGATGGGGATGCCCAAACAATTGTTGGTGTACCGGCAACAACCCATGATTCGTCACCTGTTGGAAAAATTGCAAACCCTTAATTTGCCGATCTGCGTGGTCCTCGGTGCCCGGGCTGCCATGATCAGGCCCGTCATCGCAGATTTTGCGATCCAGGTTGTCGAATGCAAGGACTGGGAACGGGGCATGGGAGCGTCGTTGAAAAGCGGCCTGCGGGCAATCTGGCAAGCGCATCCAACGCTAGCAGGGGTGTTGGTTTGTGTCGCAGACCAACCTTTTCTGAGTGCAGGGCTCCTGCAGCAATTCCTTACGCAATTCCAGACTAACGAGCAGCCTGCGGCTATTTTTGCGGCGCGTTATGCCAGCCAGGTAATTGGTGTGCCCGTTTTGTTTAGCCGCTACCATTTTCCTTTACTGGAGCGTATGGAAGATGCAGCCGGGGCGAAAAAAATATTGAGCGATCAGCAAAACAACATCATCCCACTTGATTTCCCGCAGGGAGACTTTGATGTAGACCGTCCGGAGGATTGGGATTTTTTCAGGAATCAGTCGATTTTTTGAGAAAAAGAACCGCTGGGAAAGAAATTTTATAAAAAAATAAAGAAAAAAGCGACCTGAAAAAAGCAAAATAAGCTAATTTTTTTCCAGAAATAGCTGTTGTTTTTTAATGTAATTAACTATAAATCAAATAGTTGAAAATAAATAAGAGTTGGCTTTAATTCCAGTTAGAATTGATAATGTACTTAGTGGCTGGACTTTCTTGCTGCATCTTTGTATTGTCAGCCGGAGATAGGAAGCTGACTCGAAGAAAAGAAGCTTCGAAAAGCTCCTTCAAAAGAAGGCGACCCAAACAAATAAACATGAAATCTGAGGTCAATTTTTGAGACCTGCTTAACGACAAATTATAATCCTATGACATTTTTGTCACAGAAGACCAATTGTAATCTCATGAAGTTTTAGAAGTATCAAAGGATACTTCAGTATTTTGGTATGTAGATAGCCTCTCAAAGCTCTTTTTTATGAACCGGTTAGTTTACTAACCGGTTTTTTTTATTTAATTTCGGCTGTATAAAGACAAATGTAAGTATAAAATTTAATATGAAGAAGCATTTAGTGGCGCCATCGTTATTAGCAGCCGATTTTCTCCATCTCGCAGCCGAAATTAAGTTAGTTAACGAAAGTTCTGCCGATTGGTTTCATTTGGACGTCATGGATGGTCGTTTTGTGCCCAATATTTCTTACGGCATGGATATTATTGCGGCCATTAAGACGCAAGCTACCAAACCATTGGACGTTCACCTGATGATTGAAGAGCCGGAAAAGTACATTACTGCTTTTCGAAAAGCTGGCGCCGACGTGATTACCGTCCACTACGAGGCCTGTCGTCACTTGCACCGGGTGGTGCAGGAGATCAAGGAATCGGGTGCCCAGGCAGGTGTAGCGTTGAATCCCCATACCCCCGTAGCTTTATTGGAAGACATCATCGAAGATTTGGACCTGGTCCTGATCATGTCCGTTAACCCCGGTTTTGGTGGCCAGAAGTTCATTTACCAAAGTATCCCCAAAATTAAACAGCTGCACGAAATGATCACGGTGCGCAATGCGACGGCACTCATTGAGGTAGATGGTGGCGTAGGGCAGCAAAATGCCCAGCAATTGCTCCTGGCGGGCGCCCAGGTATTGGTAGCAGGCAGCAGTGTCTTTAAAAGTGATGACCCCAATTTGGCTATTCAACGGTTGAAGGACACGGGGCACGAGGTGCATAAGTTTGTCTAGCGATTAGCCTGTCCGTCCAAGGAACACTTCCTACCTTTGTCAAAAGCAAGTTAACTTTTTCATATGCGATCTATTTTATTGCTATTACTTGCCGCCAGCCTTGCGGCAGGTGTCAGCGCTCAGAACGAGCGGGCTACGGTCACGGGTATTGTCCGGGATGCCGTCTCTGATCGGGTTATTGACCTGGCTACGGTTTATATAAAAGGGAGTAACACCGCCTCGGAGACGGCCGAAAACGGCCGCTACAGCATCGTTGTTCCGGCCGGTGAGATCGTCCGCATCGTATACACGCGGCTTGGATATACGGAAGCAATGGTCGAGGTTGGTCCCTTGCCGGCGCGGTCCAACCAGCAGGTTGACGTCAGTCTGGCACCGGCAGAAAGCAACATCGAAGTCATTGTTCGGGAAAGTAAAATTGAGGAAGGTGGGATGGTACGGGAAGACGTAAGCCAACTGAAACTGCTGCCCACTACCACCGGGAACCTGGAAAGCGTACTGCCCCATATTGCCCTGGGGGTCAGCAGTGGTTCGGGGGGCGAACTCAGCAGCCAGTACAATGTGCGCGGTGGCAACTACGACGAAAACCTCGTGTACGTCAACGATTTTGAAATTTACCGGCCCCAACTGATCCGCGCCGGACAGCAGGAAGGCCTCACCTTTGCCAATATTGACCTGGTGCGCGACCTGTCCTTTTCTTCGGGTGGGTTTGAAGCGCGCTATGGCGACAAGCTTTCGAGTGTATTGGACATTAAATACAAACGCCCCGACAGCTTGCACGCCTCGGTTGGGTTGAGTTTTCTGGGCGGGTCGGCACACCTCGAAGGCAGCCTGAAACCCCAGAAGGATTCGTACCGCCGACTGCGTTTCCTGGTGGGAGCCCGCTACAAAGATACCCGCTACCTGTTGGGTTCACTGGACGTGAGCGGTGAATACACGCCTAGTTTTACCGATATCCAGACCTACATTACCTACGATCTCAACCGCGATTGGCAGGTGGGCCTGCTGGGCAACTTCAACCAAAGTATATACCGATTCCAACCCGTCCAACGCAGCACGGGTTTTGGTCTGATCAACCTGGCATTGCAGTTGTTCAGTGTTTTTGAAGGTCAGGAGGTCAATGATTTTACGACTAAAATGGGCGGGCTGAGTTTTACTTATTTGCCTGATCGCCGGGAAAATCCCTATTTTTTGAAGTTCCTGGTATCGGGTTTCCGCAGCGACGAAAACGAGCGGATCGATGTTATCGGCCGCTACAGCCTCCGCCAGATCGACAGCAACCTGGGGAGTGACAATTTTGGGGAAGTACTCTCGGAATTGGGGGCCGGTACCCAGCAGCAATTTGTCCGCAATTTTCTGGATATTCAACTCTACAATATAGAACACAAAGGCGGGATAGAAATTCAAAAAGGCAACGAGGAAGTGGAGGCTACCCACTTTATTCAGTGGAGTGTGAAAGCCCAGCACGAGCGGATCGACGACCTGATCAACGAATGGGAACGCCTTGATTCGGCGGGTTATAGCCTGCCCTATGACGACCGTCAGGTGCTTTTGTTCACGACCCTGAAGACGGCCAATCAACTGCGGTCCAACCGTTTTTCGACTTCCTTGCAGGACACCTATACCTGGCGGAAGGATGATCGCAGCGAAGTCTGCTTATCGGCGGGTATCCGTGGCAGTTACTGGGATCTGAACCAGGAATTACTCATCTCGCCACGGGTACAACTGTTGTACAAACCCCTTACAGGCAAGCGCGACATCAGCTACCGACTGGCTACGGGCCTCTATTACCAGGCGCCTTTCTACCGGGAGTTGCGCGGGTTCGATGGCCAGGTGAATACCGGGCTACTTGCCCAAAAGTCGCTGCACGTGGTTGGTGGTTTTACGCTGGATTTTTACCTGGGCAAACGCAACCCCAAGAAATTTCGCTTCATTACCGAAGCCTACTACAAGCAGTTGTGGGACCTGGTCAGCTACGAGATCGAAAACGTCAGGATCAGATACAGCGGGCAGAACGATGCGAAAGGCTATGCCATGGGGATCGATTTTCGGCTCAACGGGGAGTTTGTGCCCGGTGCCGAAAGCTGGATCAACCTCTCTTTCCTGCGCACCCGCGAGCAATTGTTAGGGGTGGAACACCTGCGTCGGGAGTTGAACGTACCCGCAGCCGTAGTCGTCAAAGATGTACCCCGCAATACAGACCAATTGATGCAGTTGAGTATGTTTTTCCAGGATTACCTGCGCACCAACGAGAACATCAAAATGCACCTCAACCTGACGGTCGGGACGGGCTTGCCGTACGGTTTGCTGGGCAACAACCAGGTTTATCGGAATACGTATCGCTTTAACCCTTACCACCGCGTAGATATTGGCTTCAGCTTCCTGTTATTTGATCAGAATCGGCGGGCGAAGCGGCCCAACCATTTCTTGCGGTTTTCTGAAACAACCTGGCTGAGCCTGGAAGTCTTCAACCTGATGCAGGTACAGAACCAGGCCGGCAATACCTGGATCAAAACCATTTTTGCCCAACAGTACGCCATCCCCAATTACCTGACGTCGCGTCGGATCAACCTCCGGCTAAAGATGGATTTTTAGCATACCGTTAAGCTGAAGCAGTAAGCCTTAATTTTTCTTCCAGAACTGCCAGTCTTTCTTTCCGGAAATCGCCCGGTCCTGCTTCTTTTTGTCGCGGGTCCTTTGGCGTTGTTTTTTGCGTTTGTCGCGAGGAGACTCGAAGAGGTCATGCCGCTTGAAGGGGATGAAGCGCAGCGTAACGGCCGTCTGCGAGTACATGGTTTTTTCGCCACCACTCAGGTTGATGACGGGTTTGTAATCCGCGCTAATATTGATCTTTTTGAAGTTGATTTCGGCGCCACCAATCAGGCTTACTCCTGCGGGGGCCTTGTAGTCGATGGCGCGGTCGGGATCAGCGTCCAGCCAGCCTACGTGCAGGCCCGCACCCGCGTAAATATTAACCCGGCGGGTGATGAGGGGGAAATGTTGTTCGCCGAGCAAGGTGAATAGGCCTTCGGAGCGTTCCAGGCTGGTTTGCAGGATCGCTTCCAGGGTGAAGTTTTCGTCAAATGGGGGTATCCGCACTTTGGTGCTGATACCCAGATCGGTGCCCAGGCGAACTCCTATCGCCAGGTCATAAGATTGAGAAAAGATAGTTTGGGAAATAACAAGGGCCAGTGCGGCGAGGATAATTTTTTTCATAGTTGCAGTTGGTCTTCGAGCCATCCTTGTTTTTGAATGGAACTTACTGCGGGCAAAACGCAGGTGGTGGGTTGGGTATTGTTGGGACGTACGAAATTTCTTCTTCCATACAACCGTTACCTAGGCGAGTCGCTCTTTGAAGCATAACCACGAATTTGTCCGCCCGGGTGGTTTTGTTTTTTTGTTGCGTGACCCATTACCCTTCGCGATCCGTTTTTGCTTGACTTAAAGCACAAAAATGAACAGCGAACTACACTTATTGGATGATGACGACAGCCGCTATGACTGAAGCCGAATTGATTGATGCATGTTTGCTAGATGACCGTTTAGCTCAAAAGGAGCTCTACGACCGTTACGCACGTGCCATGTACACGGCTGCTTACCGCATTACGGCTGATTTCGAATTGGCCAATGATGTCCTGCAAGAAGCTTTTCTCAAAGTCTTTCGCCACCTCAATGGCTTTAGACGAGAATCGACGCTGGGAGCTTGGATCAAAACCATTGTGGTTCGGACGGCTTTGTCGCGGGTAAGGCGCGAGATTCGGATGGAAAGCCTGGAAGATCATCACCAGCAGGATCTAATCATCGACTGGGGACACCACCTGGACGCCGATTACCTGGAAAAAGCTATCCAGGTCTTACCCACCGGCTATCGTTCGGTTTTTGTGATGATTGAAGTGGAAGGTTTTTCTCACCAGGAGGTAGCCAATATGTTGAATATTTCGGTCGGTACCTCGAAATCACAGTTGTTCTACGCGAAGAAAAAGTTGCGCCAATCGCTGGCGAAATACCGGGATTAGCAGTACCTCCAAGTACCAACACAGGTATTATTTGTTGCCGAGGTATCCTAATTTTTATAATTATTCATTTTCCAAAGCTGTTGACGGTCATGCCAGATTTTGAGAAAAACAGGAACAGTTTAAAACGTGCGCTGGGGCAGTTGCCCTCCTACGATCCACCGGCCCATGCCTGGGAACAGTTGCTGCCGCGGATAGGAGAGGAGCCGCTACCCGATGAAGCACCCCTGCAGGAGGCCATTGGCCAGTTACCTGCCCACACGCCACCCGCTGCCGTTTGGAATCACTTGAATAAGACGCTCGATGAAGAAAAAAGCACCCGCCACACGCGCTTAACCGTTCGTCGGCGTGGGTTTGCGATAGCTGCCTCACTGGCGTTGCTGACCACCGTTGCCTACTGGGTTTTCCGCGAACCGCCGCCAAAGGTGAGTTTACAGTACAGCCAGGAGATCCTGCAGCAATTTAAATTGGATATCGATTGGAATGCCGATCAAAGTACCTTCGACCGGCTGGAAGAAGAATTAGCGAGCATCAACGATCCGGTGGTGAACAAACTACGCCTGGAATACGAAGAATTGATGGCTGCCCACCTGGACGTGGAAGCGATGCTCAAATCCTATGGCCAAGACCCGCAACTGATTCGCCAAATGGCTGATATTGAACGGGAAAGAACTGATATCTACCGCCAAATTATTGAACTAATCTAAATTTGCTCCCGTCCTATGCGTGTATTCCTTATGGTACTTCTCTTGGCTTGGGGTAGTTGTCTTTCCGCTCAGGAGGTGGTTCAGGTGATCACTAAAATTATTGAAAAAACCTTTAATTACCAGGCGGGTTATGAAGTGAATGTCGAAGGACAAAAAGCCGAAATATTTGTGGCGACCTGGAACAAGAACGAGATCGGCGTACGGCTGGAAATTTCGGCCAGGCACCCCAGCAAGGCCATCGCCGAAGCCGATCTGGAAACCGTCAACTTCGTAGCACAGCGGATCAAGAACAAGATTTACCTGCGCAACTACCGCTTTGGCGGGGAAGTCCAGACGGCTTCGGTGCTAACGGTAATCTACCATATTACTCTACCCGAAGATTGCCCGGTGTACGTAAAGAATTACTTCGGATCGGCCAGTATTTCCAATCTGACCAACCGCCTGCGCATCTTCGGGGAGTACAGCCAGATTGATATCGATAATGTCAAAGGCTTGTTAGATATCCGCACCCGCTTCGGGGATATTGTGGGTGAAAAACTGGATGGCAACGTTACTATTAACGCCCGGCGCTCAGATGTGACCCTCTACGAAATAGCGGGCAATTACCAGATCAATGCCCAGTACGGTATCCTGCGCCTGCAACCTACCAGCGGCCTGCTGGGCCTGGATATCAGCGCCGAAAAATCGGAGGTCTTTCTCTACGGCGACCGCCCCGAGCGTTTTGCCTATACCCTGACCGCTACCCACGGACAGGTTTCTACGCCCGATAACCTGCGGCTGCTCTCGCTGGAAGATACGCCCGAGGTCAAGAAAGTGCAGTTCAAACCGGTGCGTATGGAGTCCTTTCCCACCATCACCGTTAGCGTAACTTTTGGTGATGTGCATTTGGAGCGTATTCCTAAGGAAGGGTTGAAGTACTGAGCCGGAAAAATGGTTCAGGTGGGGGCGTTTTATGCCCGACTCTATTTGTCATGTCAATAGATTTGTTAAGTAATAATATTTAAAAAAGAGATTTATTCTTTAAAGCAGAAGAATTGCTTGGTTATTATTCCGGAATTTTAGACTTTTACCACTAATATGTTGTTCGCGCCCAATGCGAACAGTCGTTAAATTTCCGTCTTCCGACGGAATCTCAATTAGAACCGAAATTTAGTTAGCAAAATGGAACCAAGTACCCTGTACCCAGGATACTTACGTGTTGTTTCTAAATTAGAATTTCTATGCAATTGCTCAGAAATAGTAGCCTGTTAATACCCGTTTTTATCATATTGTTTTTGGGGTTGAACCCGGTGGGGCTGTTCACCGCCAGGGCCGCTGCGGCAGTCGAAACGGAGGCCCTAATCCATTTTAACTGCACCCCCTCAGCGGCAACAAAGCCAAATGCTATTGAAGCAGATTGGTCAAACGATCTCCCTATTGGCGGGAGTGGTGATCCTGGTGCAAAGCCCCTGAATGTCGACTTTACGGTGTACTTCAAAAAGCTGGCTGGCTGGAATTCCACGGTAAAAATTCACTACTGGAACCAGCAACCCGGGGGTGGCAGCACCAGCTGGCCGGGCGTAGATATGACCCAGTGCAGCACCGATCCCAATTGGTGGTATTTTACGTTCACCGCTACGACCAGCACCAATTTGCTGTTTCACGACGGCAATGGCAACCAAACGGCTGACCTGTCTAGAAGTACGGACGGCTGGTACGATGGCGGTTGGTCGGCAACGCCCCCGGCATCTTTTGCCTGTATCGGGTGTGCCACCGACGCCGACAACGACGGCGTGTGTGCCGGCACCGATTGTAACGACAACGACCCCAGTGTGCCCACCGTGCCGGGAACGGCCTGTGATGACGGCAACGCGGGTACGATGGACGATGTCATCCAGGCTGACGGCTGTACCTGCCTGGGTTCTACCAACTTTACCGTCTACTTCAAAAAGCCCCAGAGCTGGAGTACCCCGGTGAAAATCCATTACTGGGAGCGCCAACCAGGAAATATGGCAACCACCTGGCCGGGCGTAAATATGACCCTCTGCGGCAACGACTGGTGGTCTTATACCTTCACCTCCACCAGCAGCTCGAACCTGCTGTTCAATGACGGCAATGGCAACCAAACTGATGACCTTAGCAGGAGTACGGATAGTTGGTACGACAACGGTTGGTCGGCGACGGGTACCTGCGGCAGTGCCACCGGCAATGTGACGGTCACCCCGGCCATCCCTACCGCCGAAGAACCGGTTACCGTGACTTTCGACGCGACGGGCTCCGCGCTCGCTGGGGCACCCCAGGTCTATTTTCATTCCGGGGTATCGGTTACCGCTGCTTCCGTCACGAGTTTTGACCGTTCGGTGGGCAATTGGGGCCGGGATGATGGCGTGGGGGAAATGACCCATACGGGCGGCAACAACTGGCAGATTACCTTGCCTTCGCTGCGTGCGTTCTACGGCGTGGCTGCTACCGAAGATGTCTTTGGCATGAATTTCCTCTTCCGCAGTGCGGATGGTACCCTGAAAGAAGACAACAGCAGTACCAACTATTACAACCCGGTAAATCCCGGAGATTATTTCACCATCACGGCGCCCGACGCTTCGCCCTATCTGGCACCCACGGGTACGGCTTTTAACCTGGTGTCGGAAGCCAGTACACCTCCCCTTAGTTGGTCGCTGGAAGAAGTGGATGCGATGGGCAACCTGCTGGCGCCATTGGGCACCCAAACTGGCGGGAGTACTTATACCGAGGGGCTCACCCTCAACCAAACCACTACCCAGTATTTTAGAGTAACGGCTAATTTTGGGAGTGGGGCAAAATCCAAAACCTTTACGGCCCAGGGGTACGGCCCCATTTGTACCACGGCCCGGCCAGCCTGGACCAGGCCCGGCATCAATTACCACAACGGCGATCCGACCAAAGTTACCCTGGTGTTGCAAGCCCCTACCTATACCCGCTACAAGAAAGGGACCGGACAGGTGACGGGAATAGCCAACACGATCGCGAAAAATGTGGTACACGTGATTGGTGATTTCAACAACTGGACCATCAGCGAAGCTTATAAACTTTGCCGCGACACCGACGGTTGGAACGGCACTACGGATGCCGATAACGATGGCGACCACGGGGATTACTGGTGGATCGAATTGACGGGCCTCACGCCGGGGCAGGAGTATGTTTTTCAATACCTGGTTGACGGTACCATCCAGGTGGCGGATGCTTATGCGGAAAAAATTTCCGATCCTGACGATGGCGGTATCTCCCCGTCGGTTTACCCCAATATAGCGCCCTTTCCCAGCCAGGCTGGGGGTAGGCGGGCGGCGGTATTGCAAACCAACCAGCCGGTATTCAACTGGACGGCTCCGGCATTCAATCGGCCCAGTACCAACAACCTGAATATCTACGAATTACATTTCCGGGATTTTACCGAAGAAGGTACCTATCTGGCGGCTATTGATAAACTGGATTACCTCAAGTCATTGGGCATCAATGCCATTCACGTGATGCCCGTGTCTGAGTTTGAGGGCAATTCCAGCTGGGGCTACAACCCCAACTTCTATTTCGCTCCAGACAAAGCCTACGGTACCAAAGCCGATTTGAAAAAGTTCATCAATGCCTGTCACCTGCGGGAAATTCAGGTTTTCAATGACCTGGTGCTGAACCACGCTTTTTACTCCAACGCCATGGCCCGCCTCTACTGGAACAAGGTAGACAACAAACCCGCCAACGATAACCCCTGGTTCAATCCGGACCACAAGGCGGTAGCCAACCCGGCGGGGTGGTGGGGAGCCGACTGGAACCACGAAAGTGAACACACCCAGGCAATGTTGGATCGCATCCTGAACTACTGGTTGCAGGAATTTAAATTCGATGGTTTTCGCTTTGATTTCACCAAAGGGTTTACCCAAACGGCCCCCGATTCGAACGACGAATGGGCCAGTTCCTACGATTTAGACCGCGTGAACCTGCTGAAACGCATGGTGGATCACATGTGGACCGAGAATCCGGGCTCCGTAGCAATTTTCGAACACCTGGCCGAAGCCAGCGAAGACAAGGCACTCGCCGATTACGGTATCCTCATGTGGAGTGGGGTAGGGCACCACAACGCCGGAAAAAACTTCATGTTGGGCTACAATGCCGATAATCCGGATATCCGCACTACCGGTATTTACAGTGAGGGTGGGCGCAACTTTATTTTTGCCAACTGGATGAGTTACCTGGAAAGCCACGACGAAGAACGCCAGGCCTACGAAGTGATGAACTACGGCAACACCATTGCCACCGAAACGGACCCCACCATCAAATTGGAAAAGACCGTGGATCGCCTCAAGCTGGGGGCATCCTTTAACCTCCTCTTTCCCGGGCCGCGCATGTTGTGGGAGTTCGAAGAACTGGCCTACGACGTCAGCATCAACTTCAATGGCCGGACGGGTGAAAAACCCGTCCACTGGGACTACCTGGAAGATCCACTGCGGCGCGAGTTGTTCCGGCAGACGTCCACCCTGCTCTCCTTGCGCAACACCTATAACCTTTACGCAACGCCCCCCAATTACGACAACATCGGTTGGGGTGCCAACGTCATCACCACGCCCCGCCGCATGACGCTGAGTGATGGAGCCGGGCACCACGTCATCGTGATCGGTAACCTCGATCCAGAGGCCGGACACGATGCCTACCCGAACTACCCTGAAATGGGAACCTGGTACCGCTACAATGGCGATCTAACGATTGATGGTACCTCGTTTACTGTGACCAATACGGGAGCACCCTACTATTTGGCTCCGAGCGAAGTAATGGTACTCGTCAATGCCCCGGCTCAAAACGAAGTATTGGACGGCAGTAAAGTCAACATAGCCGCCCGCGTACTGCTGGGTGGCGCCTACGTGACCACCTCCAGCCTGATGCGGGACGATTTGCGGGCCTTGAATTATATCCCTACTACCGAACCCTACACGGCTCTGGGCTACGCCTTCACGGGCGGTGGCGGCGGCGAAATGGTATCTCCCACGGTTTTCTCCACCACCGGTGACGATGCTATTGTCGACTGGGTGGTCGTGGAGCTGCGCGACCCTGCCACACTCGCCACGGTGGTCAAATCCCGCGCGGCCCTCATCCAGCGCGACGGCGATATTGTAGCGTTGGACGGCACTTCCACCAAAGTGGCTTTTACGGGCGTGCCAGCAGGCAATTACTACCTGGCCATCCGCCACCGCAACCACCTGGCGATCGCTACGGCGACGGCCCTGCCATTCAGCACCACGGCCCAAACCATCGATTTTACCAAAGGCAGCACACCCACCTGGGGCAGCAACGCCCAAAAAGACCTGGGGGGTGGAAAACTGGGGCTTTGGGCGGGCGATGCGAATAGAGATGGGCAGATTAATGCGGTAGACCGGAATTTGTTTTGGCGATTACAAAATGGGCAACCCTACAGTTACACCACTTCTACCGCTGACTTCAACCTGGATGGCGCCGTGAATGCGGTAGATCGAAATTTGTACTGGCGGATCAATAATTCAGTTATTCAACAACTACCGTAAAGCATTTTCATGAAAAAAATTATACTGGCAATCTTCCTTGTTTTTGTCTGCCATTTCTTTGCCATCGGGCAAACTTTTTGCCTGAATTTTGCAGAAGTTTCAAACAATGGAACGGAATATGTAATTGATCTGCAAATTGCTGGATCAGCGCCGTTTGGCCTGGGTTCGAGTAATTTCGAATTTACCTATAACAATAATGGTTTGGTTAACCCAACTTTGGTATCAACAGCCATTTCTACGCCTACTTTTCAAAACCCTACCCTGACCACTTTTCCGCCTACCAATAGGGTTTCCTTTAATGTAGAACTGAATTTTGCGCCTGGATTTAGCGTAGGGAATGTCTTTTCGAGTATGGCCCGGGTTAAGTTTGATATTATTGATGCCCAGGAATTGTCAGGGTTAGCGTGGCGTTACAATGGAGGAACTACCGCTACGGTTGCTTTCTTAGACGATGATTTTACTTCGATTTATGCGACTACAAATAATGCGGGGTGTATCATTCCCTTAAGCGTTTCCCTTCCTGTTGAATTGCTGAGGTTTGAAGTGAAAGAAGCAGATCAAGACGCGCTCCTTTCCTGGGAAACCCAATCCGAAACCAACTTCTCCCACTACGAAATCCAGCGCAGCGCCGATCAGCGCACCTGGGTGCCCCTGGGCAAGGTGCCTGGTCAAGGAAACGCTCAAGCCACGGTAACTTACCGTTGGATTGACGAGGGTGCTTTACAGCAAAAAGGGAGCTACCTGTACTACCGTTTAAAAATGGTAGATGTAGATGACACCTACCGCTATTCACCCATCCGGAGTGTGAAGTTGACCGGCCTGGAACTCGATTTGGTCCTGTTTCCGAATCCGGTGCGGGACACCCTGAATATCCGTCTGGATGGGGAGCACTCTCAGGAACCGGTGGTTATCGATTTGTTGGATAGCACCGGTAGACTGGTGCTCAAGCAAAATTATCCGTCGGCTGGACAAATAGCAATAGAAGTTGCCCATTTGCCCGCTGGTGTGTATTCCTTGCGCGTGTGGCAGGAGGAACGTAGCCAGCGAATAGCAGCAAAATAAGGGGTAAGTTTTTCATAGTATTTGGCATTAGGTTTTTTTAAAGATGACCAGGTTATAAAACCTGGTTTTTTTCCACAGGAATTCGACCACTTTTGTGTAGACCAGCAGAATGAGGATATTGATGTGGATATTGAAAATGAAGTACGATATAACGGTGAGGATAATTAGCAGCATCAGTTCATCCAGGGAATTGATAATTAGCTGACCAATTTTAGAGTGAAAAAGATCTACCAACCAGCCGCGCTCCACATTTATGTCATTGAAAATACGCCATGAAATCAGCCAAAATCCTATGAAAAGGAGGAGTATCCAGAAGAAGGACACGATATTTTCCCGGCCAGCCAAGGTCAGGTAGGCGTTGTAGATGACCAACGGTCCAGCGGTCTTTCCAAAAGGCGTTTCGTGAAAGTCGTGCTTGAAATCACCTAAGAAGATGATCTTGCCTTTGAAGTAAGCCGCCACGTCTTCGGGGGGCATAAACGCTCGGGATTCGAGAATCGTGCCCATCTTATTGATCGTGAAGTTGCTTTCACCCAAGGTGCTACTAGCGTGAAAGTCACTGCTTCTGATTTTGAAATCGACCACTGGCGACGGAAGAGAAATCCCCTGCGGGAAGCGATAGACCAGCCCCGAATAATCGAGGTATTGGTGGTGCAACTACTGGTACATGGCGAGTGGTACAGTAGGGAAGTGGCCTTTGAGCAACAGCGGGTATTTAAGGAAAAGCCCCTGCGCAGACCGGTAGTTGGCCAGTGCCTGGTTGGGAAAGTGAATGGCGGTAGAATCAATTCCCCCTTCGTTGTTCAATTGGTTGATTCCGAGTATTTTATCGCCTAGTTTTTCTACGGTACGTTGAAGAATGGAATCGCCCGGACTAGGTTTGTCCAGTAAGACATCCAACACAACCAGGCGGACGTCATCGCGGTAAGGGACAATCATTTCCAAAAAACTTGCCAATTGCTGCCGGTCGGTGGTAATGATACGGTGGTAGTCGTTAATTTCTCCAAATTCATTGGGAATGGATTCCGTGGTTTTGCTTTCGGAAAGATCAACGAAGAGCACACTTTCGGGAGAAGGCTTGGGGTCAATTCCAAATAAAGACTTCTTGGTCAAAGCTGTCCACTTGATGAGAAACGCTTCATCACCAAAGGTGTAGGGAAGGCCCAGCCAGTAAAAACTGATCAGGAGCATCACCAACGCATTGGCGGAAGTGGTTAACCGGAGCCTACTTTTAGGAGATATTGACATGGATTTAGATGTGATAACAAGATGAAGGCAATTTCACGCCTCAACGCGTGGTGGGCAAGGATTCTCGACAAATTAAGGAAGAAAAACGATAGACAGGGATAAAAAAAAAAAGCCGGTGTGTCGAAGACGCACCGGCTTTAGGAATTGAGCGGAGGAAGAGGGATTCGAACCCCCGGTACCTTTCGGTACGTCGGTTTTCAAGACCGGTGCATTAAACCGCTCTGCCATTCCTCCTTTAGCGGCTGCAAATATAGACATAGCAACCGTTATGTGAAACGAATCGCTAAAAAAATTAGTTCCTTTTTTTACTAAGAGCCTGTTTAAAAATTTTGCGAACTGATTTTCAACGATTTAAGGTTCTGACTAAGGGATTAAAATTGAATTTAGCGGGCTAAATTAAATTTTCATGCCGACGCCAGGTTCTGAAATCCTTGACAATCAGGAAGCATCAACCTTTTTGTTTTATTTGATTTGGTATATTCGTTTTTAGCCAAATTAAATATTCAAACAGGCTCTAGCCTTTAAAAAGGCCGTGCAATTCCCCTTGCACCTGGTTGAGCACCTTACCTAAATCTTCCGGATTCATGATAAAATCAATCTCATCGGAATTGATAATGAGGAGGTTACCATCCGTGTAGGTTTGTATCCAGGCTTCGTAGCGTTCGTTGAGGCGCCGGAGATAGTCAAGGGACATACTGCCTTCGTACTCGCGGCCCCGCGACTGAATGTGGCTCACGAGGGTAGGAATACTGGCCCGGAGGTAGATCAGCAGGTCGGGGGGCTGAATCTGGGAAGTCATCGTTTTGAACAACGACATATAATTTTCGAAATCCCGGGTCGTCATCAACCCCATATCATGGAGGTTGGGGGCAAAGATGTAAGCATCCTCGTAGATCGTACGATCCTGAACCACGGTGCGAGGCCCCTGGTGGATATTGAGGATTTGTGCGTACCGATTGTGGAGGAAATAAATCTGGAGGTTAAAGGACCACCGTTGCATGTCCATGTAAAAATCGCTCAAATACGGATTGTTATCGGTGGATTCGTAGTGTACTTCCCAGTTGAAATGTTTGCCTAACTGGGTGCAAAGGGTCGTTTTGCCTGCGCCAATATTTCCCGCGATAGCGATGTGCTTAACTGGCGGGATCGGTTGATTATCAATCATCAATTAACTTTTGTGGGTAGTTTTTTCAGGTATGCCAGACAAAATCTCGTTGTTGCTGGCGCGAATTTAAACTTTCTACAGGAATTATTATGCCTACTTCTCTTACCTTTGGTTCCAGTAAATGATTTTAGGCGATGTTTCGGCGTCACTCATCTAAAAATTTATCATGCGGATCGATGATCAACTAATTTCCCGATTGGAAAATTTAGCGCGTTTACAATTATCAACAGCAGAAAGGCAAGCCATCATCACGGACTTAGACAATATCCTCACGATGGTGGAAAAATTGCAGGAGCTGGATGTTTCGGGTGTTGAACCTTTGGTTTACGTCAATGCAGGAGCAAACCGGTTGCGGGCGGATAAGATCGCCGGACAGGTCGCTCAGCAGGAAGCGTTGCGCAATGCACCGGATCACGATGGTAATCATTTCCGGGTACCTAAGGTCATTGACCTGTAAAGAAGTATTTGGTAATCAGGTAAACGACATCACCCGCAAACCATTTTTATGGCTGTTGTAATTTCGACTCAAAATTTAGACAAGACCTACGATATGGGCCTGACCCAGGTGCATGCACTACGTGGGGTTAATTTAACCATCGAAAAGAATGAGTACGTCGCGCTGATGGGGCCTTCGGGATCTGGTAAATCCACGTTGATGAACCTCCTGGGTTGCCTGGATACCCCTTCCGGTGGGGAGTACTTTTTGGATGGTACCAATGTCAGTACGATGACGGATGGCGAGTTGGCTGAAGTCCGCAATCGAAAGATCGGTTTTGTTTTTCAGACCTTTAACCTCTTACCCCGCTTGACGGCGCTTGATAATGTAGCTCTTCCACTGGTTTATGCGGGCTTCTCTAAGGCCGATCGGGAAGCGCGGGCACGCGAAGTGCTGGCTTCCGTGGGCCTGGGTGATCGGGTAGACCACAAGCCCAACGAACTCTCTGGCGGTCAAAGGCAGCGGGTAGCCATTGCCCGGGCATTGGTCAACCGACCAAGTATTATCCTGGCCGATGAGCCCACGGGAAACCTGGATACCAAGACCTCTATTGAAATCATGTCGATTCTGGAAAACATCCACGCACAGGGGAATACCGTCATTCTGGTGACCCACGAACCAGATATCTCTGAACATGCTCACCGCATCGTTCGCTTGCGCGACGGAGAAGTTGAATCCGATGTGGTCAACCATAACATTGTAAAAGTAGATAACCCGGAACACCGTTATAACCAGGACTAACTACCGTTAATAAGATTAACATGAAAATTTATACCAAAACCGGTGACGAGGGCGAAACGGGTCTTTTCGGCGGGCAGCGGGTTGCCAAAGACGATAGGCGGCTAGCCGCTTACGGGACGCTCGACGAACTGAATGCTTTTGTCGGACTTTTGCGCGACGGACAGTCGGAAGAGGCCGTAAGGGATACGCTGTTTCAAATTCAGAACCGGCTGTTTAGCCTGGGAGCTTACCTGGCTACTCCTGCCAAAGCAGCTGCTCCAGCGCCTGTTCCCGATGTGACGGATACGGACATTTTGCTGTTGGAACAAGAAATGGATCGCATGGATACTGCGTTGGAACCGCTCCGGAATTTTATCCTTCCAGGAGGGCATCCGCTGGTTTCTTATGCCCATTTGGCGCGTACAGTTTGCCGGCGGGCGGAGCGTTCCTGTGTGTCGTTGCACCGTGATTCCCCGCTTCATCCCTTGCTATTACAATACCTCAACCGGTTGTCGGATTATTTCTTTATGCTTGCCCGGTATTCGGCGAAGTCGTTGGGGGTAGAGGAGGTGGCCTGGAAGGGGAGGGAGTAAGTTAGGTTCGAATTAGGAGGTGGGAAAAGGTCAAAAGCCTTCCCCCTGCCCCCACCAAAGGGGGACTTTAGACTGTGCTCCGCCTTCCGTCCAGTCGATTTTTTGGCCGTGCTGGCGGGTGAGTTTCCGACAAATAAAGACGGTCAAAAGTCCTCCTTTGGAGGAGGTGTCACGCCCGGGCGTGAGCGGAGGAGGAAAGGAACTTGAAGTGGGAAATCGGAGGTGGGAGCGTCAAAACGTAAAGATGCGTTAATACGATTCATGATCAGCCAGAAAGCAGAGCAGAGCCTTTGCTACTTGTTCAATTCCCAGACCCACGTGCCAGCGCTGTCGAAATAGCCGATCTTGTCACCTTGTTCGACCCGAAATAAACCTTCACCTGCGTAGGAAATAAATTCGTAATTGGGCTGTACAATCAGGTCGCCGTTGAGGTTGCTCAACCCGTTGTAACCTTCGATCTTGACTTTCGCATAACCGTTCTCGAAGCTGTCAATGTGATCATACTTGGGCGGAATAATTTCTATCCCTTTCTGGTTGATAATACCCCATTTGCCGCCAATTTGCACCACGGCCACGCCGTGGCGGAAGGCGGTAGCCCGATCATAGTAGCCATCGTAAAGACTCGTCTGTTCGGTGATGTAATAAAAGCGGTATTGTTCATCGCGCATCAGGCCCCGGCCCTCCTGGAATTCCAGTAGGCGATCCAGGCTCGGTTCGACGATCAGTTTGCCGGCCAGGTCAACAATACCAGCGTTCTTGATACCCTGGTAAACGACAGCCCGCCCCCCATTGAAATCCTGGCAGCGGGAATACATACAGGGGACGATCAGTTTTCCGTATTGATCGATAAAGCCACATTTGTTGTTTTGCTGCACGGTAGCCCGGCCTTCGTGGAAATCGCCTACTTTGGTGTAGATCGCATCAATCACCAGCCTGCCCATGGTATCAATAAAACCGAATCCTTGCTTGGTTTTTACCTGTGCCAGGCCTTCGTTGTAGGGGTTGATACTTTTGTATTCAGCTGTCGTAATGATTTCACCTACCTGGTTGATGATGCCGTAACGGCCCTGGTCTTTGCCATACTTGACAATGGCCAAACCGTGTTCATTGAAAGCGGAAATATCTGCGAAACGGGTTTTTAAGAGATAGCGTCCAGTTTGGTCAATGAGCCCGTATTCCTGGTTGACAACTACGCGCGCAGTACCACCAGAGAAATCGTAGGCCCGGTCAAAGGTGGCCGGAATGATGAATTTTTCCTGGATGTCGATGTAGCCTACTCCCTGTGGCGTCTCTACCCAGGCGACCCCTTGCTGAAAGTTTCCGGCGTGTAGGTAGACAAACGGTACGGCGGTGTCGCCATTGATGTCAATGAATCCCCACTTGTTGCCTAGCCGGGCAGCAGCTTTCCCCTCACTAAAATTCAACACTTCTTTGAAGCGGCAGGGAATAACTTCCAATCCATAGCGATCAACAAAACCCCATAAGCCCTGCCGTTTAACGGCCAGGCGGCCGTCGGCAAAGGAACCTATTTCTTCGTAAATGGCACTTACGGTCAGTTGTCCGAGGGTGTCAATCAATCCGTATTTGGGTTGTTCCAGGTAGACTCTCACCATGCGGTTGCCGGTATTTTCCAGGAATTCGATTTTGTCATACTGGCAAGGGATTAGCTCGCGCCCTGAGCGGTTGATCATTCCCCATTTTCCAGCACAGTTGACCAGTCCGGCGCCATTCAGGATGTCCCAGGCGAAGGTATAGGCTGGCTTGACCACGACCTGCCCCAGGGTGTCCAGGTAACCCCATTCGCAATCTTCACAAACCAGATTGGCATTTTGTTGGAAGAGCTGGTCATACTGCGTGTAATCCAGCATGTAGTTGGGTGAAAGAAAGCCGCTGAGGTATTTATTCAGCGGGCCCAGGTGATACTTGGAATCGCGTTTCCCCGACAATTTTCCCGCAAAACTTACCCGGGCCAGACCATCCTCAAAATTACCGATGAAAGTAATGTCTTTGCGTACAATGCGGCCAATCCGATCCATTAAACCATGATGACCATCGGGAAATATGACGCGTGCTGTTGGGTAACCTGCGGTAAAATCTGCTAACCTGATATCCAGGAAATTTACTTCCGTAACCAAGATTCCCAGATCGTTTAAGACCAGCCCGTAAATCACATCAAAACGGAAACTGGTTCGTTCAAATTCGTAATCGTTGGATTTCCAGATACCAACAATGGTATAGCCGAGCGCTTTATCCACCTGAATGAAATCAAAAGTGGGGTCAATTTTGATTTGGCCGGTAAAAATATCCCGCAGGCCCCAGCGATCATTGGTTGGATCAAAAAACCATTCGAATTTGTCCAGTTGGTAGTTGGACTTGGCTACTTCAGTTTCCTGCACCACCGGTTTGCTGCCCGCAACTTTGATTTGAAAATGCTGACTAAACTGGCTGTTTTGCAGCAGTTGCCCGTTGTTGTCAAAGGAAAAAAGGGTAAGTTCTTCTTTTTCCTGGTCACTGGCACGGTAGGCTCTGGCTTGGTTCTGATCCAGTTCGATACGTTGGTAGGCCGCGGGTACCACGAGCGTTCCCATGGTATTGAGTACGCCGTAGGAATTACCTTGTTTTACCACACAAACCGAACCCTGCATCGGCGAAATATACTGGAATGCCAGGGGGATTACAGGAACATTGTTGAGGTTGACCACGCCCCAGTTTTCATTCATCTTTACCCGAAATAGGCTATCGCCATAAGATTGGATTTCCTGGTATACAGCGGGTAGTACTTGTTGGCCGCAGCGATCCAATAACCCTAACTTTTGACTTTTTTTCGCGACCAGGTAATACGGGGAAAAGACGTAAAAATCGGTGTAGGCTGTTTGTCGGATGAGGGCGTCGCAGGACCAGGAATAGAGGATGACTTTGCCGTCGGCAAACAGTTTGAAATAGTAGGGACTGAGAGCCTGAAAGGACTCATATTGAAGGGCTAGTTTTTCCACGCCGTGTTGGTCCACTGCGCCCCAGTGCCGTCCCTGGCGGAAGAAGATGAGGCCCTGGTCCGTAATCTTTATTTCTGAGGCACAGGTTTTAAGGATGGTATGCCCCTGGTTGTCGATTAGCCCTAACTTGTCGTCCAGGCTGGTTTGGAAAAAATCCTTTCCGCGGACCTCAATTTTATCAAAGGCAGGTGGTGCAATAATTGTTCCGTTGGCCTTGACAAGGCCCCATTTACCAGCAATTTGGTAGGTTAGGTAGCCCGGTTGGAGAATCTGTACCCGCTGGTAGCCTTTAGCCAGTACCGTTTGCCCCCGGTGGTTGATTACCCGCCATTCGTTGTCTTGCATAACGGCCACCAGGCTGGTGTCCAGCACTTTGATGTCGTCATAGCGGGCTGGCAAGGTTTCTTTGCCGTTGGGGCCGAGCAACCCCACCAGGCCGTTGCGTTGCATAACCGCAAAACCGTAATGCTTAAATTCACCAATGGCATCGTATACGGCTGCTTGCACCAACTCGCCTTCGGTATTGATGAGTCCCCACTTTTGGTTCAGTTTTACCGGAAAAAACTGCTGGGTAACCCCAGGAGTAATCGATACCAGTACCAATAAGAATATAATGTATGATTTCAGCCGCATAAAGATTAGAGCTTACCCAAATTCCTTCCTTCGCAATAACGAAAATTGCCGCTCTAAATTATTCTTTTTCTCACAGGTCAGGGCAAAAAACCGCTCCGGTTTACGGAAGGGTGGTTATTTGGCCCTGATTAGCCAGGCCAGCGCCATTTTCAGGTGCCTGCCTACCGAATAAGCCGGTTGCCATTTAGCGGGCGAAGCGCAGTCTTTCTCCCTGTTTAGACTCATCAAACTGGTTGTGATGGTAAGCCAGGTGGCCACTAACAAAAGTTGACTTTACCTTTCCCCGAAAGGTATAATCCTGAAACGGCGACCAGCCACATTTGTAGAGGATGTTGTCTGAGTTGACCGTCCATTTTTCATTTTCATCCACCAGTACAATGTCGGCCCAGTAGCCTTCGTCGAGGTAGCCTCGTTCGGCGACCTGGAAACAAATGGCTGGCGCGTGGCACATTTTTTCGACCACTTTTTCGAGACTAATTAGCCCGCGGTGGTAGAAATCCAGCATGACGTTTAGCGCGTGTTGTACGAGCGGACCACCAGAGGGGCAATTAAAATAGGTTCCTGCTTTTTCGCTCAGCAAATGGGGAGCGTGGTCAGTAGCGATTACATCCAACCGATTGTCGAGCAAGGCAGGCAGCAGGGCCGCCTGGTGTTCCTTGCTTTTTACTGCGGGGTTCCACTTGATCAGCGCACCTTTCTTTTCGTAATCGTCACTATTAAAGAACAAGTGGTGCACACATACTTCTGCCGTAATGCGTTTTTGTTCCAAAGGGATGTCATTGCGGAAAAGTGCCAACTCATCAGCGGTAGAAATATGTAGGATGTGTAGCCGGGTATCGTGTTTACGCGCCAGTGCAACGGCCATATTCGACGAGCGGTAACACCCTTCTACCGAGCGGATAACCGGATGCATCGCAATGGGAATGTTTTCGCCGTAAATGGCCTGTGCCCGCTCGGTATTGGCGCGAATAGTTGCTTCGTCTTCACAGTGGGTGGCAATCAGCATGGGAACCCGGGAAAACAGTTGCTCGAGGGTTTTTTCATTGTCCACCAGCATATTTCCCGTGCTGGAGCCCATGAAAATTTTTACCCCGCAAACCGTTGTCGGATCGGTTTTAAGTACTTCCTCCGCATTGTCGTTGGCCGCTCCCATGTAGAAAGAATAGTTCGCCAGTGAGCAGTCGGCAGCCCGTTGGTATTTTGCGGCCAGCAATTCCTGCGTGAGGGTTGGGGGCTTCACGTTGGGCATCTCCATAAAACTGGTGATCCCACCAGCAACCGCGGCTTTGGCTTCGGTGTAAATTTCACCCTTATGGGTCAGGCCGGGTTCCCGGAAATGAACCTGGTCGTCGATAATGCCTGGCATGGCCACCTGGCCGTTGGCCTCAATGATACGTGCGTTGGCAGGCGCGCTGATGGATGCGGCCACTTTTTCGATGCGGCCCCTTTTTACCAGTATATCGCCTTCCTGGATGGTTCCCCGGTTGACGATACGGGCATGTTTGATAAGGATTGGTACAGACATGATAGAGTGGATTAATCCGTTTTTTTTTTAGCGGCTATTAAAGCCCGTATTTTTCGATCTTACGGTAAAGGGTCCGTTCCGAAATTCCCAGGTCCAGGGCGGCCTCGCGCCGGTGGCCCTGGTGTTTTTTCAGGGCTTTATTGATCAGTTCCCTTTCGTTGTCTTCCAGGCTGAGGTTTTCTTCTACGACTTCGCTGATATCGTACTTGTGCCGTTGGTCGTCGCTCAAAATAATGGGTTCGAAAGACTCGTTTTCCTGGTAATCTACATCGTCAAACCGCCGGTCTTTTTCGACGAATTCCTTGGGAGGAGCATGCTCTACACGTTGCACCGCCTTGGAGCTACTTCCTCCTTCGGGCAGCAGCAAACTCTTTACCTGCTGGGTATTCGGCATTTTCAGGTCATTGGTGCTGATGAGTTCAAAAACCAGTGACTTGAGATCGTTGAGATCCTTTTTCATGTCGAAAAGCACCTTGTAGAGGATTTCGCGTTCCTGCAGGTTTTCACCGCCCTTCAGTTGGTCGGTCAAGCTGGGCAGGTGGCGTTGGTTCAGTTGAGGCATAAACTGCCGCAAGTCGTTGGCGTGAAGCAACCGGGTTTCTGACAAGATACTCAGTTGTTCGGCGACGTTTTTGAGTTCCCGGATATTACCGGGCCAGTTGTAGTTTTCCAAGATCCGCTGGGCCTCGTCATCCAGGTGGATAGGCTCCAGGCGGTATTTTTCCGCAAAATCCAGGGAGAATTTACGAAACAGCAAGTAAATATCTTCCCGGCGCTCGCGGAGCGGGGGGAGGTCAATGGGAACGGTATTGAGCCGGTAGTAAAGATCTTCGCGGAACTTACCCGTCCGCACATTATCCAATAAGGCTACATTGGTAGCAGCAATAATGCGGACATCGGTGCGCAGGGTTTTGTTGCTACCTATCCTGACAAATTCGCCGGATTCCAATACCCGCAATAAAATAGTTTGCGTGTTGAGGGGCATCTCGCCAATCTCGTCCAGGAAGATGGTGCCACCATCGTAAGTTTCAAAGTAGCCTTTGCGCTCGCCTGCAGCACTGGTAAAGGAGCCTTTTTCGTGGCCAAATAATTCAGAATTGATGGTACCCTCGGGGATGGCGCCGCAGTTAATGGCAATAAACCCTTCGTGTTTGCGGGGGCTGTTGTCGTGGATAACCCGGGAAAAAACCTCCTTGCCGACTCCGCTTTCGCCCGTGATGAGGACACTCAAATCGGTGCTGGCCACTCTAATCGCGGTATCCAGGGCACGATCCAGCGCTTCGCTACGCCCAATAATACCGTAGCGTTGTTTTATCGTCTGTAATTTGGAGGCCATTCGCTTGTCTTTAGTGCGCGCTAATCATTTCACCAAGGAGGGTTGCGCTGGTGGCTTCGTGTATTTTTACGTACACATAATCGCCGGCCTGGTGATTGCCTTTTTTGGGGAATACCACCATCTTGTTTTGGGAATTGCGACCTTTCCAGTCGGCGTCAGACCGTTTGGATGATCCTTCAATGAGGACTTTAAAAGTTTTGCCCAGATCGCCCTGGTTGACTTCGTGGCTAATCTGGCCTTGCAGGTCAATGATTTCCTGTAGGCGCTTCTTTTTCACCGCCAGCGGAATATCATCGGGGTATTTGCGCGCAGCAACGGTTCCTGGTCGCTCGGAGTAAAAGAACATATAAGACATGCTGTAGTTGGCGTAAGCCATCATGCTTAAAGTTTCCTGGTGTTCAGCCTCCGTTTCGGAACAAAAACCGGCAATGATATCCGAACTGATAGCACAGTCCGGCATAATTTCGTAGATGCGTTGCACCCGCTCCATGTACCATTCCCGGGAATAGGTACGGTTCATGAGCTCCAGGATGCGGGAGTTGCCCGACTGTACGGGGAGGTGGATATACTTGCAAATGTTTTCGTACCGGGCCATGGTGTACAGTACCTCGTCGGTAATGTCTTTGGGGTGGCTGGTGCTAAAACGGATACGCAGATCGGGATGAACGTTGGCCACCATTTCCAGGAGTTGGGCAAAGTTCACCACCTTTTGGGTCTCGGGGTTTTCCCATTTGTAGCTGTCTACATTTTGCCCCAGCAAGGTCACTTCCCGGTAGCCGCGTTCAAACAGATCGGTCGCTTCGGCAATGATGCTAAAGGTATTGCGGCTGCGTTCACGGCCGCGGGTAAAGGGAACCACGCAGAAAGAACACATGTTGTCACAGCCCCGCATGATGGAGATGAAAGCAGCTACCCCGTTGCTGTCCAGGCGCAACGGGCTGATGTCGGCGTAGGTTTCTTCCCGGCTCAGAAAAACATTTACCCCTTTTTGACCTTCTTCGGCGCTGCCTACCAACTTGGGCAGATCGCGGTAAGCATCGGGCCCAACAACGAGGTCGACCAGTTGTTCTTCTTCCAGAAATTTGCTTTTCAGGCGTTCAGCCATACAACCCAGCACACCTACCAGGGTTCCCGGACGTTGGCGCTTGACCTGGTCAAAGATGCGCAAACGACGGCGGACGGTATCTTCTGCTTTTTCGCGAATGGAACAGGTGTTGATCAGAATGAGATCCGCGATTTCCATGTTGCGGGTAGGCTGAAATCCCGCTTCCCCCAAAATAGAACCGACAATTTCGCTGTCGCTAAAATTCATTTGGCAGCCGTAGCTTTCAATGTAGAAATGCTTACTACCCGTACTATTGCCCGCTTTGAAATAGACTTCACCCTGCTGCTGCTCGTTAATCTCCTTACTGATGCCCTCCAGGGTGGGGTTGTCGTTGTACATATTTCCTTATTTTGGAAGCGCAAAGATACGTTTTCCGACTGACAAATTGTCACCTTGTCGCGGAAGATTCCGGCAAAACCTGCAAAATAGTTCAGGAGGCAGCAGCCCGGCTGGGCCGGATTCAGCACAAAGTCAGGCGGATGGTTGCCACGGGCCTCCTGCCTCCTGGCTATCAGCTTACCGTTTAATCAATTTTAGCAATTGGGTACCACTGGACATGCTTATTTTTACAAAGTAAGCGCCACTGGGCCAGCCCTGTGCGGCAGTATACTCAAAGAACGGCGTGCCGTCGGCAAAGCCGCTCGCAACGGTTTGTTGCACCAGCAACTGGCCCTGCGCATTGTAGATGCTAACCTCCAGCTGGTTGGTAGCCGGTGCCTGAGCCCAAGACAGGCGGATGGCGTCGGTGAAAGGATTGGGCGTAGCCCGCGCTGCCCAGGTGGTCGGGTTGACTTCAGAGGTGCCGATAAGGACATCATTGGGTTGTACTTCGCAGCCCGTGCATTCTTCGTCGCCTGTTATGGCCGGATCCAGCGCCAAAAAGACGGTATAGAGCGACAGTATACGCGCGGCAATGCTCTCGTTGATGTGGGCAACTTTGCTGCCTGGTAATTGTTCGTCGTTTTTCAATTTATTGCCTAACCACGCCGCTGGTATGTTGCCATCCGCGTTGGTTTGGATATTCGCAACGAAGTTGGCCTGGAGGAATTCATTGTTTTGGAAGGTTGCCAGGTCCGCCGTCCAATCTCCCGAGCCTACGTATTTGCCAAATTCCCGGTAAAGTGGGCGAATCCCGTTGCCATTAGAAGTTGCCAGGTTACCAAAGCGTTGGTAGGTCAGGCCATTTTCTGGAGCAACATCCAACTGCAAAATACCGGGTTGAATGCTGTGGTGCTCCAAAGCCTGAAAAAGACGATCTTCCAGTGCGCCAAAACGGCTGGTGAAACCACCGTGCAATTGCAAGATGTTGTTGAGCCGGAGGAGCGAACGATCGTAGTAGTAGCTACTTGAACGCTGCTGTTTGATGACGTCTAACAGGTAGGTAGGTGCCGCACTGCCAGAGGTGGGGAACCACTGTTGCCAGGTGGTCCATTCCGCGTTGGTGAGGTCTTCCGAGGTGACAACCAACAGCATTTTTCGCTGAGTCGAGTTGGTATTCAGAAAGACGTTGGCGGCCCGGAGCTTATCACTCAGGTTACCCGTGGTGGAGGGATTGCTGGCGCCAATTTGGGCGTTCAGGCTGGCGGCCGTGGTAAACCAAAATTCGCCATTGCCACTCGGTACAGGATTGCTGCCCGTAAACAAGGCCACCCGATCGGAGGGGGTCAGGTAATGGGCCAGGGCGCGGGCCAGGGTCTGTTTAAGCGTAGCCGCATCGGTTTCGGCAGTTGCATCGCTGAAGTTGAGCACCACCGCAATATCCCGGGCGGATTCAAAGGCGGGTATTTGGCTGCGGGTATCAAACAGGAACTGGTAGGCTTTGGCAATGGGATCAACCTCCAGCCAGACCCCATTATTAGTGGGTAAGGCCCAACTGATGAATTCGCCGCCGCGCAATTCAGCGGCGTTAACCGTGGCCGTCTGGGTATTGCCCGTACCGGAAAATACGACACCAGGGTTGGAAAAGCCGTCAATCGTGTAGTTGGCATTGTCCCGCAACTCCAGCTGTACCGGAAAATTGGAACTGGCAGAAGTTTGCAGCAATTGGGTGGGTAGGGTAGCAGTAGCCACCCCGTCTTTCCATAAAATGGGCGTTCGGTAATCGATGCGGATCTTCCGGCTGCTAAAAGCGGGCAGCGGGAAGATGCGCAATTGGTATTTGCCCTGATTCATCTTGAGTAGGAGCGAGGGATCCTGGCGGCGCTCCACAAAACTCTCGTAATAAATCACCCCAAAGTTTCTTTCGAAAATATCGGCTTGCACCTGCTCGTCGTTGATCCAGAGGTAGGAATCGTAGACAATGGCATCCTGGGGGAGGTCAAAATGGAGCACCACTTCAAGGGTGTCAGATTCCGTCCAGTACCAAGCCGTTTCGGCGGCAGCTATGGTCAGTTCTAGTTCTACGTTGGCGTAAAGACCAGCGGGTTCGACGCGAATGGTTGCCATTTCTATTTGACCTTCCAGTTCATCACCTACATCCCATCCCCACGCCCACCATTCCAGCGGATTGTAGCAGACCAGGGAATGCTGGGCAGGCAGTAGATGGACCAGGAAAAGGAAAAGGGGGGTGAGCAGGAGGGCGTAACGTTTTTTCATTAGGTTGGGGTTTTTCGTGTTTGTAATTAATCTTGGAAACTAAATAAAAATAAGGTTTTTCTGCCTGGTGTACAGCGCTAAAGGAGTAATTGTCAGGCAAATGGCAAGATAAGGGGTCCGTATTTCGTCACCAACCGGTCACAAAGTGCTATTATTTCTGCTCGTTTTACCAGGGCATTTAGCCAGTCATTCGGAGGTGCCCGGTGGTTGGTGGTGGGTGCCGTAGCCCCGGATACCGACTACAGGGTTGCGTGTCAACTCTTCCCGAAACTGAAATTCTACCGGCACGCCCAGGGCATCGGCAACGGCCAGGCCCAGGATGGCATGGTGGATGGGATGATGCATTTGTCTGGCTTGGGTTGAAGGTTTTCTTCTAAACGCCATTAAGCAAAGTCTCCAACCGCCGCATACCCGCCTCGGGCGTAGCGTGCCACTCGTGGGCGGCGCTCATGCGGGCTTGCGGCTGCGAGCTGGTGAGCCCCAGCACGTACATGCCCGCCTCGGCAGCGGCCAGGGATCCGGCGGGTGAATCTTCCAGCACGAGGCATTGTTCGGGTTCTACCCCCAGTAGCTCAGCGGCCAGCAGGTACATGTCGGGAGCGGGTTTGAGGAGGGTCACGTCGTCGGCGGTGACAATGGTCTTCACGTAGCGATCCAGGGGCGTCGTCTGAAAAATTTGGACGGTATCGCGGTAGGCACTGTTGGTGGCAATAGCCAGGGGGATTATCTTTTGCAGCCGAGCCAGCGCTGCTTCGGTACCTGGGAAAGCCTGATTTTGCTGCACGACCAAACGGTGGAAAAGGTGTTCCTTCTCTCGCTGCAGCACCCGCGCCGGAATGCTGAGACCGTGTTCGTCAATAACGCCCTGAGCCAGGTAGCGATCCGCCGTGCCGATCCATTGCTCAAACCATTGTTCGTCGTAGTGGAATCCCCGGGTGGCCAGGATTTCGAGCCAGGCCTGGCAATGTACCGGCTCGGTATTGACCAGGGTACCATCCAGGTCGAAAATAATTGCTGAGATTGGAACAGGGAGGGACATGCGCTTTTGAAGTTTAGAAAACGAAGGTAGGAATTTAACGGTGTTACTGGTAGGGGAAAATTTAACGGTTGCGGTTTGGTCATTTCTCAGCGGGACCGTACCCTGTTCGGGCTTACCAGGATTAGCAGCAAAGCTTAACTCCTAAAACAAACGAAGTGGCTCCGAAACTATTCCGAAGCCACTTCGCGTACACCATCAGTTGAACGCTAATACTGCAAAATTACTTTCTTCACCATGCTGGTTGCTCCCTGGCGTACTTCGAGGAAGTAGGCGCCCGGGCCATTCTGGGAGATGTCGATATCGTCGCTGAACTTGCCCTGGTATTCGCCCAGGTCGAAGGAATAGATGAGGCGGGCATCGCTGTTGAACACCCGGACACTGGTTTCTCCACGCTGCGGCAGTTCAAATTCCAGCCGGAACATGCCGCGGTTGGGATTGGGGAAGAGTTGGATATTCTCGATCGTCAGGTTATTGATCAGGGGCATCGCTACCCCTTTGCGGGCCATCGCGTCGGCATCGTCCTGCTCCATATCCTTGAGATCCACCTTGATGCGATCCATATCGACCGCTGGCTCCTCATCTGGCATCTGCTGGGGTTGATCGCTGAAGCTGTAGTCGTAATTGTAATCGTACCATTGGTTTTCGTTGCGGTCTTTCCCGTTTTCATCACATTCGGAGCCCATGGCAACTACCGTCGTGCGTTTTTCTTCCTTGCGGCGGTAGTCGATGGCTATTTCTTCACCAACCGCTGAAGCGTTGATGATCGCGCTGAGGTCACCCCAGTCGATGAGCATTTTACCATCCATAGCCAGAATCACGTCTCCATTTTCAAGTCCGGCCTGCTGAGCGGCCGAATTCTTTACAATATTAACGGAAACACCCGGGCGGCTGCCGTTGTCGTTGTGGGTGGCGCTAACGCCGAAGAATGGTTCTTCGGCGCAAGGGCGGGAAAGATTTTCATCGCTCTCGTCACCCAGGATGGCGTTGGTTTGGAGGCGTTTGCCGTTGCGGATGTAAGTTACGGTGACCTGGTCGCCGGGGCTGAATTTGCTCAGCGCGCCCGTGAGCGAACGATGCTCCGTCATGTCGTAGTCATTGATACCTACCACGTAATCCAAGGGCTCCAATCCGGCCTTTTCTGCTGCTGACCCTGGGATAACGCGCTTGATGTACGAGCCGTAAGGGTTGTCAAAATTCAACTGCTTCGCCTTGGTCTCATCCATGTGGCCGGAATAGATGCCCAGAAAGCCCCGTGAGTTGGAGCGCATGGCGCTCTCGTCGTGGCTTCCAACTGCGCCCGTGACCTGCTGGGGGCTGCCGTCGCGGAGGAAATCAATGGTGATGGGGTCACCGGCATCCATGTTGTTGAGAACCGCACTGATATCGTGCCAGTCGACCATTTTGTAGCCGTTGACCGCCGTAATCACGTCGTCATCCAGGAGACCCAATTGGCGGGCAGATGAGTTGCGGACCGTCTCAATACGGACGCCCAGTTCATCGTTTTCATTGTCGTCGTGTTCCCGGACCCCCAGGAAAGCGGTACCTCCGGCGTGTTCGCCAGTCGAGTCATTGGGTTGGCCAAGGGTAGCGGGAAGTGTCATTTCTTTGCCTTGCCGAATGACGCGCAGGTTGACCTGGTCGCCGGGCTGGTGGCGGGACAAGAGTTTGGTCAGGCCCGTCCCGCGGGACATCATGTCTTCATCAAAACCATAGATATAATCAAAGGGCTGCAGCCCGGCCATCGCGGCGGCAGTGCCTTCGTACACGTAGCGTACGTAGGAACCGTAGGCATTTGGCAAGCCAAGTACTTTTGCCTTTTCGTTGCTGATCTGGGCATCGCTGATCCCCAGGAAAGCGGTGTTGCTTTTGTGGGATTGGTAATAATTGTTTTGCGCAGTGCCCAGCACGGTCGCAAAAGAGAGGAAAAGTAGCAGCAGGTGTTGCATGGATTTTATTTTTGCTGAATTAATGGCACATATTTTTAAAGGACAAACTTCAAATGGGTAGCGTTGCATCTTCACTTCATTTTTTTTGAACCTTTCTTTTTACAAAGCACCTATCTTTGTCTATTCAAATATCCCCCCCCAAATTTGACAATACATGCGAGGTCTACCTTTTTTAACCCTTTTATGGGGTGTCTTCTGCTTGTGGGCTTGTAACGCCAGCAAACCATTACGACCTATGGAAACCTATAACCAAGAAGAGCGATTCGAGCCGAAAACCTCCATTATTCGAATTCCGGTTAACCTGGATCTTGCGGAACTGGAGAAATCGCTGAATACCTATTTGGATTCGTCTCTTTACGAGGATGACAGTTTTGAGGATGGGGATCGAATGAAGGTCAAAGCAACAAAAGACGGTGTTATTCGGCTTTCCGTGGAAGGGATGGCGATCAGTTACCAGGTGCCCCTATCGCTGTGGATACAATACAATACGGGGATTGGGAAAGTGGAAGCTACCGGCCGCCTGAACCTGAATTTAAAAACCAGCTTTTTCATTGGCCAGGATTGGAAAATGCTGACCCAAACCTTTTTGCAAAGCCACGAATGGAAAGAGAAACCCCGCATCCGGTTTGGAGGGGTAAGTATTCCGGTGGAGCCCCTTGCCAATTTGATCTTGCAACGCAGCACCGCCACAATCGGTAAGAACATTGACGAGACGGTGGCCAAATCTTTTAAACTGGAAGAATACGTAACCAGTGCTTGGCAACTCATGTTTCATCCTTTCGAATTGTCATCCGACTACCAGACCTGGCTGGTGGTGAATCCTACCGATCTGGGTATGACTCCTCTTAAGGTGGAAAATGGGAAAATGTTGGCTACCATCGTTGTGCAATCGCAGCCCAGCTTGCGGTTTGGTGCCCGCCCTACCACTAACCCGCAGATCAAATTGCCAAATTTCAGTTTCCGCAAC
This sequence comes from Bacteroidota bacterium, assembly GCA_003045895.1. GTDB lineage: Bacteria > Bacteroidota > Bacteroidia > Chitinophagales > Saprospiraceae > Lewinella. Next base: position 3,710 of record PZPC01000008.1, on the reverse strand, counting down.
CTAAATTCTTCCGCTGAGGAAGGTTTCCAGATCTACCTGGATGCAACCCTGACTTACGCCGATGCCGAACGCCTGACCAAACAAAGCATTCAGGGCCAACGCTTTGAGCAAGGCAAGCGCTACGTGGTTGTTGAAGACCTGGAGTTGTACGGGCAGGGCAATAATATTGTCGTCAATTTAAAACTGTCGGGCAGCTACAACGGTCATATCTACCTGATTGGAGCGCCCGTCTTTAACCCCAAACGCAATCGCATCGAAGTGGAAAACCTGGAATATACCCTGGATTCTAAAAATTTCCTCCTGCGCTCCGCTGCCTGGCTGGCTAAAGGTACCCTGAAAAGTAAGCTACAGGAAAATATGGATTATTTATTGGATAACAACCTTCAGGATGCCCAGCGGCAAATGCGTGAAACGTTGCAGGGATATGAGATTGCCTCAGGCATAGAACTTCAAGGTAACCTGGAAGAACTCGCTATCCACAATGCCTACCTTAGCGCTGATGGTATTCGGGTCGTGATGCTACTCAGTGGTAATTTGGGGGTCAATATAGTCGGATTGTCTAATTTTGTCCGGTAAAACGGTTGCCGGTACGCTGGCGTGCGATCCCGGCTTACCCATTTCGGAAAGCCTGGATTTTATGCTCCAATTCACTACCTTGGAATAGCTTATATTTGTACACACTGAAAAGAAAACATGGTATCAAAGAAATGTAAATACGCCATCAAGGCCATTTTGTATATCGCTCGTAACCAGGCAGAAGACCGGTCTATTTTTACTTCTGAGATAGCGGAAAAGGAGCGGATTCCGCAAAAATTCCTGGAGAGTATTCTCCGTGAATTATGTAACCAGCGCATTCTGATCAGCAAGCGGGGGCGTTACGGTGGGTACCGTTTGTTGCGGAAACCGGAAGAGATTTCCTTTACCGAAGTCATGCGTATCATGGACGGGCCAATTGCCCTGATGCCCTGCGTGTCACTCAACTATTACACGCCCTGCGACGAATGTAAGCAGGAAGAAGACTGTGTGATTCGCGCGGTTTTCCTACGGGTTCGGGACGCCACACTGGATATTTTTAACGGGGCGACCATCGACAAGTTAAAATAGCCGCCCTGGATAAACCATATGGTGGTTTTAGCTTATTTCAGGATCACCATTCTGCGGGTTAGCGCGTACTGGCCGGTTTGCAGCGTATAGCTCAAGATACCGGTAGCTCCGGATAACATAACTGGTGTTATTTTTATTTGATTAAAACCCGCAGCGTAACTTCCCGGTAAAGAGAGCACCTGCTGGCCATTCAAATGGTGGATGGTCAAGTGAACGTCGGCGGCCTCCGGGAGGTAAAATCGGAGTGCCGTAACATCCTGAAAAGGATTGGGGACGTTTTGATACACTTCAAATCCATGATCTGCCGGGGCTGCCGCCCGGAATTCAATACCCAACTGCAGGATCTCTTCCTGCTGGCGGTAGGCTTCGGCCGCGGTATACCGGCTATTTATGCCCAATACTTCGTGTAGTGCCTTGTTTTCCGTTGCCCGAATAACGAGGGTAAACAAACGAGTTTTATTGACCAGTGTTGCTCCTGGTAGCTCAGTGACCTGGCCTGCCGGGGCATTCCAACTCATGGTTAGTATACCTTCATCCTGGAATCGCCAGCCAAAGTTTTCGGCCCTGGCAACGTTGTATTCTACCGCAAGTAAATCAGCACCCTGCAAGGCTAGCGTCCCCTGAAAACCCTGGATATCTTCCAGGTTGTTCGCATAGCAGGGGATATGGTACTCCTGGCCTTGGGAGAGCAACTGATCTGCTACTTCCAGGTTGAAATGACCACGGGCCTGCCGCTCGCCACCGGCAAATAGATTGGCTTGGGCAGTATTATTGACATCACCAATTTTGACCCCCATGAAATGGAGGGACAGGTCACCTGAAATATTGTTTTCGCTGATGAATTCCGGGAAATTTTCTAACCACGGGTTGGTTGGATCGGGGAAGACATAATTAGCATCCACAAAACGCCAGCTGGTATTCTGGGTGAAAGCGGTATCAATATTAAGAATGAGCTTCCGCAGTTGGATCATGTCCAACGTAGAAATGGTGCCGGATCGGTTGGCATCAGCGGCAATCAGTTTGTAGGGGCTATTTAAGGGCCGGACGCCCAGGATGTGCTTGCTGATCAACACCAGATCAAAAGTGGTCACCCCGTTGAGTGGGTTAGCGTTCAGGGCAAGAACGACCGAAATATCTGCCCCAGCTGTAACGCTCAAGCCGTAGAAACCCTCCTCGTTGGTCAGGGTCAACTGCGGTTGGTCACCACTCACATTTACTTCTACCCCACTGACGGCGACGTTGGTTTCGGTAGTGATTTGCCCGGCTATTTGGGCCTGCGCTACCAGGTTGCAATCACTGTGCTGTTGTACCGAAAAATAGGTTTCACAAAAGTCGAAGTTACCTTCTTCGTCAAAAGCGTATACCCGTACGACGGTAAATTCTTCATCATCCTGTGTCAATAAAAGTCCAATATTATCTGGATCAGGCACAAATTCTTCACCCGCTGCTGCTACGTCGCTGGCGCGGTAGATGGCATATTGGGTTACCCGCAGCAAGCCGTCGTTTGTTTCTGGTCCCTGGCCCGTACAGTCGAAGATGGGTGAGCCTTCGAAGTCGCTGGCCCAAATTTCCATGGCGCAGCCGCCCGTGGTTTGTGGCATCAGGGTTACCGTCAGGCCATTGATACAAACCGGAGCAGGTCCTTTGCAGTCGACCACATCGAATTCGATGTACCGGCTGGTCCGGTTGCCACAACCGTCTTCGAACAGTACCCGGATGGCGTGGACAATGTTGTCCCCCATGGCTGCGGTGATGATCGGGAAGGTGCCGCTAAAGACGTAGGTGCCGTCCCCGTTGCTGGTCATGTTGCCCATGACGTCGGCATCCGCAACGAATTCGTTGGCTTTGATCGTACCGTCGCGGTTCGCATCTACGGCGAAGGCATCCAGTTCGGCGGAGACCATGGTCACCACCAGGTTGCCCCGCCCGTCGATCAGTTCACAGGCATCAGAGACACTAAACGGAATGCTCACTGGCGCCTCACAGCTGCCAATGGCATCGCCAAACTGACCAGGTGCCAGGCTCGGGCACAAGTCCGTCGGTCCGCCGTATTCACCAACCGTTACCACGGGGGCGCTCGAGTCGTATATTTTGATGAACTGGGTGTAGCGGTAGCGGCCGTCGTTTGGCAGCGGTTGGTCTACCCCCATGTTGTCGGCAATATTAGAGTCGTCACCGGGGTTGAGGACGAACCACTGGTCCTGAGCGACGGTGCCGTTCTGGTTTTCGTGGTCGCGATCGATGACCAATCCGGTTGCGGTGCTGTAGCGAACGACCGGCCGCTCGTTGGCCGATACCGCACGATCTACGGGTAGGTCTTCACCGTCGTCTTCCGTCATGCGAGGCAGCACATAACCGTCGTACTCACCGTCCCACAGGCACCAGTTGATGACGTCGTAGGTGATGGCCAGTTTGTAACACTCGTCGCCGGTGGCACTGTAGCGCACGGGATCGCCGCTGTTCACCGCCAGGACATCACAACCGATCGCGGTTGTCACGACGTGTGTGCCAGGCATGGCCCTACACTAACGGATGCGGACGCTAATAAAATAGGGTCCAAGTTCCGAGAGAGCCCGCTGACGGGAATCTCATAGACGAAGCCAAGG
>PZPC01000050.1 GCA_003045895.1 Bacteroidota bacterium | reverse complement strand
TGCGGCCAGCGTTGGCGGTGTTCAGGTAAATATAATTGTTGTAGAGGTACTGAAATGGTTTCAATGTAGAAAGAAAGAAAGAAGCACGTTTTTCATCTTTAATAGAATTTTAGCGCGTAAAGAATGGGTTAAACCTACCCATAAACAAACTAAATATGCGAACGCTTTTTGCTAAAAGTCAGGAGGCTGACTTTTTGGCCATCACACCTCCACCTCCCCCGCAAAGACAAAAACCGCTGGTCCACACAGCCAGATCTGGCTAAACTGTGTTCCATCGTAATGCAGGCGAACGGCCAACGCCCCGCCTTTGGCGGTGACGGGAATGGTGAAGTCTCCCTGGCGGCCCGTAGCCTGGGCTGCTACCAGCGCGGCAGCGGTCACGCCGGTGCCGCAGGCGAGGGTTTCGGCTTCCACGCCCCGCTCGTAGGTGGCGATGGTCAGGCCGCTGTCGGCGGTGCCCGTGACGAAGTTGACGTTGGTGCCACCGGGGGCGAATTCGGGGCGCTGGCGCAGGGTACGCCCCTGCTCATCGACGTCGATGGCATCCAGGCGGGCCACTTGCGCCACGTAATGCGGCGAGCCGGTATCCAAAAAATGGCCGTCTAGCACCGGCGTGACCGCCGTCACCGGGGTCATCTCCAGTTCTACCCAGGCGGGCTGGGTGAGGTGGGCCCGGTGGGGACCATCTACGGCGCGGAAAGTCGTTTGCGCGCCAATGAGGCCCAAACGGTGGGCAAAGGCCACGATGCAGCGCCCCCCGTTGCCACACATGGTGCTGGGGTAGCCGTCGGCATTGTAGTAGACCATGCGGAAATCGTAATCGGGGTCGCGCTCCAACAGCATGAGGCCATCGGCGCCGATGCCGAAGCGGCGGTCGCAGAGGCGGGCAATGGTGGCGGCCGACAGGTCGGTCAGCACCGGCCCCGACCAGTGGTTGACGATCACAAAATCATTACCAGCGCCCTGGTATTTCACGAATGGCAGGGTCGTTTTCATCGGCGTGCTTTATCGCTTCTTCCAAAAATCGCTGAACAAGCTCCAGATTTCACCCTTGGGCGGCGTGGCCCACAGGGTCACCTGTTCCTTCTTGATGGGGTGCATAAACGAGAGCGAACGACAATGCAGGTGGATGGTTCCGTCTTTATTGGTGATGGTACTGCCGTATTTCAGGTCGCCGCGGATCGGGCAACCAATTTTCGCCAGCTGCACGCGAATCTGGTGGGGGCGCCCCGTCTTAGGTTTCACCTCCACCAGGACGTGGGTGCCCAGGCGGCCCAGCATCTGGTAGTGCAATTCTGCCTTTTTGGCCCCTACCGCCCGGCTGCTCATAAACTCGAAAGCCTTGGCCACGTTGCGTTCCGGGTCCTTGGTGAGGTAGTGTACCAGTTCGCCTTCCAGCGGATCGGGCTGGTTGGCCGTGACGGCCCAGTAGGTTTTTTCCACTTCCTGGTTCTTGAACATTTCGTTCATGCGGGTCAGGCCTTTGCTGGTTCGCGCAAAGAGGAGAACCCCACTGACGGGGCGGTCGAGGCGGTGGATGACGCCCAAAAACACATCACCAGGTTTCTTGTACTTGGTTTTGATGTAATCCTTGACGTATTCGGCCAAAGTGGCGTCGCCCGTTTGGTCGCCTTGAACCAGGTAGCCTGCTGGTTTGTTGATCGCAATGAGGTGGTTGTCCTCGTAAAGCACCTGTAAGTGCATATCTAGTCGATTTTAAGCTGCAAAACTATGAAATTATCCCTCGGTTTCTCGCCTTGCCCCAATGATACCTTCATTTTCGATGCTTTAGTGCACCAAAAAGTGGATACCGAAGGGTTGGAATTCGATATTCTGCTCGCCGACGTGGAAGAATTGAACCAAAAAGCCTTCGCCGGCGCCCTGGATGTCACCAAACTGAGTTACCACGCCCTGGCCTATTTGCTGGACACCTACGCCCTGCTCGATGCCGGCTCGGCGCTGGGGCGCAACTGCGGCCCACTGCTCATCGCCAAACGCCCGCTGACCGTGGCCGAGGTCAATGCGGGCACCATTGCCATCCCCGGAAAATACACCACCGCCAATTTCCTCCTCGGCCTGGCTTACCCCGAGGCGACGAACAAACAGGAAGTACTTTTCTCCGACATCGAAGGCGCCGTGCTCCGCAGCGAAGTGACGGCCGGGCTCATTATCCACGAAAACCGCTTCACCTACCAGGACAAGGGCCTCGTGAAAATTCAGGACCTGGGTGAGTTCTGGGAAAGCACCACCGGGCATCCGATTCCCCTGGGTGGTATTGTCGTCAACCGGCGCTTGCCGCTGGAGGTGCAGCAAAAGGTCAACCGCGTGCTAGCCCGCAGTGTCGCCTTTGCGCAAGCCCACCCCCAGGCCACCAGCGCCTACGTGAAAGCCCACGCCCAGGAAATGGACGAGGCCGTCATGTTTGCCCACATCGGCCTCTACGTCAACGACTTCACCCTTGACCTGGGCGAGCAGGGCCGCGCGGCCGTCGCCCACCTCTTCCAGGAAGCCCAAAGAAAAGGGGTGATTCCGGTGAGTGAACAGGCCGTTTTCCTGCCCGCTTGAACAGAAAAAGCCCCGTTATTCTTGTAGAATCGCAGCAGCGTTTATATTTTAGAGCCTTACCAACCATTTTCCTAAAACACCTCCAATGAAAAACAACTACCGCGCTTTACTCTTTTTGCTCCTCCTCTCCCCGTTACTCGCTAGTGCACAGCTCCAAAAAGGAGATATTGTCATTGGTGGCAGTATGGGCCTGGCTTTTACTACCCTGGATAACAATTCTATTTTCTTTTCTTCTTCCGAAGACCAGTTCGCAGCCAACTTCAGCCCCAGCTACGGCATCTTTACGAATGACCACCTTTTGGTGGGCGGCAGCATCTCGGTCGGCACCTTCTTTAGCTCTTTTACCGACTTTGCCTCCTTCGGTTTTGCGCCCTATGCGCGCTACTACTTCAATCCGGCCAAAGCAAACACCTTTTGGTTTGGGCAAGCCGGTGCCAGCCTCAACATCCTCACCGGTGACTTCGACAATCAAATCTATGGGCTCCAGTTGCAGGGAGGATTCAGCCATTTTATTGGTCCCAACGTGGCTATCGACCTCCTGGCTGGGCCCCGTATTACGGCGTCGGAAGACGATACATCGCTAAATCTGAGCCTGCAGGCGGGCATCACGGCTTTTCTGGGTGCGGCAGAAAAGGGAGCCTGGCGGTCGGCTACCGGCATTTTCGGTCGGGGTAGCTTCTTTATTGGCGGTTCTGGCGTAGGTTTTTCTACCAGCCCCTCCGATGGCGACAGCAGTTTTGGTCTGAATCCCAATATCGGTTATTTTGTTTCCGACCAGTGGGTAGCTGGGGCTTCGCTTATCCTCAGTGCCTTTCGATCAGAATTAGGCAACCAAACTTTTTCTACTACTACCCTTGGTTTCTCCCCTTTTGCCCGCTATTATTTTGGTACGGCGCAACGGTTCAATCCTTTTGGTACCGTCGGACTGGAGCTGGTGCAGCAAACCAACAAAAGCAATGGCAATGGCAATGGGAATACGGATTCGAGAAACGGCATCAACTTCGGAATCGGCGCGGATTTATTCATCACGCCCTACCTCGCGTTGGAGGGCATTTTGAGCTGGCAACGGGTTTTCGACAATTCCAGTACCTTGTCCCTGCAGCTGGGCGTACAGTATTTCATCAATCCGTAACTAAGCTACTGCTACCTGAACGCCCTTTGCCCATCGGCATTGTTGCGTTGGTAGGGCACCTTGATGAAGTCGAGGGTGCCGGGTTTTACCCGCAGGAAGAAGGAGTAGGTATTCCGGGTGGGCGCCCAGTTGAAGCCCATTTCCCAGCAGTGCAGATCGCGGCGCAGGCCCAGGTAGGGATAGGTCGTTTGCTTGCGCGTAAAATCGTAGCCAATGGAACCGATGTCGACGTTCCAGTTGGGCGTAAGGCCCAGGCTACCGCGTAGTTCGATACTGTGGGTGGTCACTTTGAAGGTGTCCCGGTCAGCAGCTACCGGGCTGAAGCCGAAAGCCATGTTGTGGCGGATGGAAAAATTTTCGAGCAAACTCAAAAAGTCGGTTTCTTCCACCGGTCGCAGTTCGTCGCCGTTGGGATCCACTTCTTCCACCAATTCTTCGGCCTGGCCCTGAAAAAGGGCCCTGATCTTCCCAATAGTGAGGTTGGTATTGAGGTTGAAGGACGCATCCACAAATTTAAAAGGCGTACGGCTCTCGCTCCAGGTGGTTTTGTCAACCCGCCGGAAGAGACCCGGTCGGTATTCGATCCGTTCCAGGGGGTCGAAGGTGGCTGAAAAGGAGAACGTGGTCGCTCCCTTAAAGAAGCGGGTGGTGCCCCGCATGGCGATGGGCGACCATTTCAGGCTGTCGGCCGCAAAATTGTAATCGCCGTTGATGGTTAGGTTATCGAAGAGCTTGATGTTCTTCTCCGTCGAATCGCGGCGGGAGAAGAGCTTGGCCTCAAAAATGTTGTTCAACCCGTACGACAGTCGCATTTGCGTCTCCTGGTTGGGGGTTCCCCCGAAGATGCCGTTGTTGAAGCGGGAATAATAAATATCCTCGTCGGAGAGAAAGGGCGACAGCGTATCAGCCAGTCGGTTGTAGTAGTTGGGGTTGTTCAGGTAGTCCGGTTGGTAGCCGACCGAAATATTGGGTTTGATGACGTGCCGTAGGCCGCGGATGGGGCCTTTCTTAAAGAAATAAGTGCCAAAAATCTGGGTATTCAGGCTCAGGTTAGCGGAGAAAGTCCGGAAGGTCGAAAAGCCACTGAGGGTATCAAACTGGTAGGTACCAAAATCGGTAATTTCCGTCTCTATCTCGCCGTTGGGCAAGATGGTGGTATCGATGCCGATGCCCCTGGTGGGGTCGAAGGTAGCCGACAGGCGCTCGCCGTACCAGACTTCGCGGTAGGAAGCGCCGGGGTTGAGGTTGAAATACTTCAATACTTTGAAAGAAGTCCCCATGGTGGCGTTGTGCTGCATACCGTAGCGGGCATCGCTCAGGGTCTTTTGTTCGAAGAAAGCCGTATCGGGCCCCGAGAAATTGGCGCGGGCTTCGTTGGTGTAGCGCAGGGTGATGTCTTCGTACCATTGCTTGGGGCCGGTTCTTTCCTTTTTCCGGAAGGGGTACAGGGCCTGGGTCTGGAACTGGAAGGTCGGGAAATCTACGCTCATCTGCCGCGTCTGGGTGTTCTGGCTGTGGCGAAAAGCCACGCTCATGGAGATGGGCTTGTCCAGCCAGTTGCGCGAAAAAGTAAAATTGGAGTTGATGACATTGGTCGACACCGAGCGGGCGTCGTTGAAGACGCGGCGCTGAAAGTCGTTGGTCTGGAAATTGATGGCACCACCCAGGCGGTTCAGGGGGTGGGCGGCGGCATCCTGGTTGTGCGACCAGTTGATGTAGATACCATTGGAGCGTTCAAAAATAGATTTGCGGGCAATGCTGCCATTGGGTGCCAGCACGGGTTCGCCGGTCAGGGGATCAGTCACGTTGACGATCTGTTCCTGGCGGCGGCTGTCGTAGCGGAAATTAAAATTGCCGTTGTACCCGTAGCGCTTGCGGTACTGCAAGGTGGTGCCCAGTCCGTAAGTACCTTCCAGGTAAATATCGCCCGCTAAGGTAAGGTTGAAATTATCTCCGAGCGGAAAGAACCACCCTATCTGTTTAAGCCCAAAACCCCACTGCTCAGAATATTCGTAATCGCGCGGAAAGATGAGGCCCGTACGGCGGCCTTTCGACACCGGGAAGAAACCGAAAGGCAGCCACAAGGGCGTCGGCACGCCCATGATTTGCAAATTGGAAGGCCCCACCACGACCAATTTGTTGGGAATCACCTTTTGCCGGCGGCTGGTGATAGCAAAGTGGGGATCGTCGGCCGTGCACGTGGTAAAAATGGCGTTTTCGCTGTAGATGATATCGTTGGCCAGGGTATCGCCCGGCGGCGCAGTGATAAACTTGGAGCGCTCGCCCCGCACCCGGATGTCATCTTCCTCGGTGATGGCGTCGTAGACGATCCCTTTGCGGGTTTCGAAATTGTAGCGCATGGAGCGGGCCACGAACTTATTTTCTCCTTCCGTAAATTCGGGTAATCCCTCCATGACCCCCGTTGTGTCATTGGGCATCCCCTCGGCGATGACCTCGCTTTTGGCCCAGCTCAGCTCAATGTGGGCGGCCCGGAGGGTAATATTGGTGTACCCTACGAAAGCATTGCCGTAAAGGTGGATTTTTTCGCCACTGGCATCAATTTTCATGGAGTCGCGGGCGTTGTATTCAACGGCAGCTTCCAGGGCATCCTTGGACAGGGGTATCCCCAGGCTAAGGCTGAGGCTGGAATCCGTGCGGAGGCTGTCTACGACCAGGCTGGCCGGGAGGGTATCCCGCACCAAGGCAGTCGTATCCTGGGCAGACAAAAGCCCGGCAACTAACAAGAACCAAAAGGAAAAGAGTAACTTTGTTTGCAAAAGTAAATGGTCTGAATTTATTAGGCCCAGGAACAACCGCAAGAAACACCAATTAATGAGAAAACAGGCTTTTAACCAGTCGCAAAAATTATTGCGGCGCTTTCCCCTGCGTTTATCCGTTGTCCTAACGCTAGGTTTCATTTTTTCGCAGCTTTCCGGTGCTGAATTTAACACTTCTTTAGCAAGCGTTGAATCCCCGGTGGAAGCGACCACGAATTATCACCCAAGACACAAAGGTATTGTAATCCCCGCAAACGACGCACCTCCATTTCGGATAAAAACCATTGTCATCGACGCTGGCCACGGTGGCCACGACCCAGGGTGTAGTGGCGCCAACTCCACGGAGAAGCACCTGGCACTAGCCGTAGCGCAAAAATTTGCGGCGGCTATCCGGCAACAATTCCCCGATATGCAGGTCATTCTTACCCGCGACAAAGATGTTTTCATCCCGCTTTACGAACGCGCCGCCATTGCCAACCGGGCCCATGCCGACCTCTTCGTGTCTATCCATTGCAATGCCATGCCCACGCGTTCGCCCACCTCAGGGTCAGAAACCTACGTCATGGGCTTGCACACGGCTGCCCACAACCTGGACGTGGCCAAACGGGAAAACAATGCCATCCTGCTGGAAGAGAATTACGAACGCAACTACGACTACGACCCCAATTCGCCCGAAGGCCATATTCTCCTGAGCATGTTTCAAAATGCCTTTTTGGAGCAAAGTATTTTGTTTGCTGAAAAAGTTGAACACCACTTCGAAGCCACTGCCCAGCGGCGGAGCCGGGGCGTCAAACAAGCGGGCTTCGTGGTGCTTAAAGAGACCGCCATGCCCAGCGTGCTGGTAGAAACCGGCTTTTTAAGCAGCTCCAAAGACGAAGCCTTTTTGCTCACGACCGAAGGACAAGACCAGGTAGCGCTGGCTTTGTTCAACGCTTTTGCCGAATACAAAGCCACCTTGGAAGGAAACAACCTGGCCGCTACCCCGCCGGTAGCGGTTGCCAACCCACCCGCTTACGGGCCACCGGCAAGCACCAGCAGTTACCCCAGCACCATTGTCAACAACACGCCCAGCCCAGCCGTGCCCCAAACGGTGGCAACGCCCAGCCCTGCCGTGCCTCCCGCCGCTGCCCCTCCCGCCGCTGCCCCGGCTCCGGTTCCCGTCGTTAACCGCAACTACGCGCCGCCAAATCCCACCATCGTGCAGGCCCGGGCAGAACCCGTCATTGCACCAGCCAGCAACAACAACCAGGGCACCATCAGCAGCCGTATTCCAGCACGGGAACGGGGTATGGAACCCAAAGGAAGTACCAATACCAACTGGGCCAATAACCTGGGACAAAACAACAGCATTGCCTACGGGGTACAACTAGCCGCTGCGCCGAATCCCCTCAACACCCAGGACCCGCTCTGGCTGGGTAGCAGTTACCTGATTGAGGTTGTCCAGGAAGATCAAATGTTCAAGTACCAGGTGAGAAACCTCAAAAACATGGAATCGGCCTTTGCTACTCGTTTAGCGCTCCAAAACCAGGGTTTCAAGGATGCCTTTATCGTAGCCTATTACCAGGGAAAACGCATTTCACTGGCGGAGGCACGTCAACTTGCTGGCGAGTAAATTGCCCTATTGATTTTCTAATCAGGTTTGGGAGAATAGGATAGCCGCAAAAAACAGCTACCTTCGCCGCCGCAAATCAATTAACCATGTCTTACGAAGTTCGCACCGGATTATTAGCACTAGTTGCCATCGCCTTGAGCCTTTGGGGTATCAAATATATCCAGGGCACCAACCTGCTCTCCAAATCAGATACTTACTACGCCTTCTACGACGACGTGTCTGGTGTTACCGTAGGTACCCCCGTCCAAATTAGTGGCGTTACGGTAGGGTCGGTTTCTGCGCGTGAATTGAATACGGAAGACCGCCGCGTTAAGCTCACTTTCAACCTGGAACGCAATGTCCCGCTGCCTAAGGATACGCGGGCAGTGTTGGTCGCCAAAAGCTTCCTGGGCGAAATGGCTATCGTCTTTGACTACGATACGCCGTGTTCGGGTGACAACTGTGCCCAGAGTGGCGATACGTTTGTTGGCATCAGCCGGGGCCTGGTAGAATCGATGTTGGGCGAGGGCGGCATGACCACCTATATTGACGAGTTGAAAAGCGGTCTCAAACAAGTTGTGGATTCCCTGAATCAGGACATCCTGGGCGAAGACAGCACGGGCCCCCTGGCCGAATCGGCCCGCGATCTGCAGGCCACCATGAGCAACCTGAAAGATGCGACCGGACGCATGAACCTGCTGCTCCAGCGCTCTTCACCCGCACTGGAGCGCAGTCTGGCCAACGTAGCCAACCTGACCTCTACCCTGGAAGGCCAGAAAAACAATATTGCCAGTATCATAAGCAACGCCGACAGCCTCAGCCAGCAAATGGTGGATGCCCAGTTGGGACAGGCGGTACAGGATGCCAAGCAAACCATCGTACAACTCAACGAAACCCTTGCCGTTGCACAAACGGCACTGGGTGGGGTAAATGAAATGATCGGCAACCTCAAAAAAGGAGAAGGCACCCTGGGCTTGCTCCTGCAAGATGAAGGGCTCTACAACAACCTCAATACCATGTCGTATTCACTGGACTCGCTGCTTGCTGATTTCCAGGACAAGCCTTACCGCTACCTGCCCCTCAAGAGCCGCCGGAAAGTTAAGCGCTTCGATAAACTGGACAACGCTGACCAGTAAAACTTAAACACGCCGGGAGCGTTCTGAAAGGCTTACCACCAATGTGTATGGTGCGCTGCTTAAAACATGAAGGGAGCAACTTTCCAACCAATTGGTTGGAAAGTTGCTCCCTTTGTTTTTGTGCCGTCTCTTAATTTCCGCTTACACCTTTCTACCTACGTATAAAACGTACTGCCACAATCCCCGGTAAGCGGTTTTCACTTCCTGGTATTCAGAATAAAAATGTGCTTCCAGTTCTGGCAGAAGGTGCCCGTCCATACGTACATGATGGTTGGCCATGTGGTTTTTGAAAGCCGGTACCTGGGAGTCGTGAAAATCGACCACGGCAATGATTCCTCCCGGACGCAAATCTTTGTAGGCCTGTGCGATCAGGGATCGCCACTGCGGATTGATCATGGTCAGGGAATAAGAAAAAAGGATGACATCAAGTTTGTTGGTCCAGGAATAATACTGAGATTCGTAAGGCTGCTCCAGCAGAATGGTTCTTTTTTGGTGTTTCGTGCGTTTGCTCGCCAGGGCCAGCATATCGGCCGATACATCCATGCCCGTTAGCTTCGCCTCGGGGAAGAGTTTGGCGGCCAGCGCAAGATTCCGCCCCGTTCCGCAGCCTACTTCCAGCAGGTGAAAAGGCTCTTCGTAAGCAAAAGGCAAAGCTTTGAGAATAGCTGACCGCCCGAAGAGGAAGGACCAGCGGGTCAGGTCGTAAATTCCCGACTGGAAGCGGTAATATCCCTTAATTTTTTCTGCTTGCGCTTGGTTTTCACCGGTATTACTCATCATATTAAATTGCGGTCAAACCAGTTGTTACTTGACTATCCCCAGGTGTACACTTGCGTAGGTTCCCACCCGGTCGGCGGCGTGACTGGCCGCCAAATCAACCGTGGGCACAAAAGCTACGCGTTCGTGGACAAAGGCTGGAATGAAGTCAACGCGCTCCGCAGCCGACCGAAGTAAAATTTTTGTGCCGGTCTGGCTGTTCTGCAAAATTGCCCGCCATTCATCTTCCAGACCTTGCTGGTCATTGTCGGCCAGCCAATCCTGGTGATCGAGTAGAATATAATGGGAATAAGGCGCGGGATTTTCCTGCAGAAAGTTAGTCACCGTCGTATTGTGCTGGGAAATGCGATCGACACTTTCGTGCAATTGGTCAAAATGAGTCTCCTGCAGGTAATTGGGATGGCAGTTGTCAGGATACTTACCGTGGAAGTACAGCTGCCAGAAATAATTGTCTTTGATGAGTTGGGTCGTAAAAACCCGGCGCAGACAAGCTTGCAGAAAGCCGGTGACACCCCGTTCGTAATCGCCGCGAAAGAGCTCCTGCTGGCTGCGGGGCACACCGACCAGGCACATCGTCAGGTGGCGGTTAACGGCCCAGTGTACCAATTGATTGATAAGCCGGGGCTCAATGGCCGAATAAAGGGTTTGCTGCGCTTCCAGGGTTTCGCTGATAAACAACTGCCGCAATTCCGCCAACAAGCGGGGCCTGGTTTTAAAATAACCGCGCAGCAACCAGGCCAATACCCCGGACGTACCATAGTCGTAAAAAGATTTACGCCCACCCTTTCCGGAAAAACTGGTGATGTGCTGATCCCAGATCTCCTGCGCGTAGCCGGGTAATTGATGACGTAGTTTGTCTTGATAAAGGTGATGAATTTCCTGGTGCCGCCCTTTTCCAAAAAGCGCGGTGTGCGCAACAAAGTCGGTGTGTGCCAGGGTTGCCCGTTTCAATTCCAGTAAGGCATTTTGCCGCGGGTTCATGTCTACGCAATGGATAGCCGCGGGTTCATCCAACAGATAATCCAAGGCATTGCAACCGGCACTGGTGATCATTACAATCTGGCTCTGCTTGTTAAAACCCAGCAACTCGCGGTCACAGCGGGGGTCTTCCCAACAAGTATTATAAATAAGGTTGTTGGTATGTACAACCTGAAAAACCCAATCTCTGAACTGGTGGACGTACTTCACGATAACTTATTTTAAGTGAATAAGCATCCTTTACTGACCGGTGAATCAGCCCGTTAAAAGGACTTGGTGAAGGTACTTGTCAGGCCAGCCATAACCCTTGTCCTTGACTTTATGAAAAAGCTATTTTTTGGTAAATCAAATGTTAGGCAGGTAAACCTTATCTTAATGATCCTTCTTCTTGCGCAAATACTGGTAGCTATCCAATTGGGAGCGGCGCAGGATTTCCGCCTTTGTTCTTTTCCGAAAAGCATTGTTTTTGGTCGGGCTGATTATCCGGGCCTTGACATTGTCGGCCCACTGAATGGTCAGTAAGTCTTTTAATTCCTGTTGCAGTACAGGGTCATAAACAGGAAAAGCTACTTCGATACGGCGAAAGAGATTCCGACTCATCCAGTCGGCGGAAGCCAAAAATATTTCTTCCTTGCCGTTGTTCCCAAAGCGATAAATGCGGGCGTGTTCCAGGAAGCGATCCAGGATACTGATGACCTCGATGTGTTCACTTTGTCCTTCCAGGCCGGGTACCAGGCAGCAAATCCCCCGCACAATCAGTCGAATCTTTACCCCGGCGTTATTGGCCTCGTACAGTTTATCGATCATGCCTTGTTCCTCCAGGCTGTTCAGCTTTAAGAAAATGAAGGCGGGTTTCCCGGCCCTGGCGAACGCAATTTCCCGGTCGATCCGGGCCAGCAACTGCTCCCGCAAATTGAACGGGGCCACCAGTAAATGCTCCGTTGTCGGTTTTTTGATATCCTGACTCAGGAATTCAAATACTTCGCGAACTTCTTTGGTCAGGCGCTCATCGGCAGTAAGTAAGGCGTGGTCGGCATAAAGACGGGCGGTCTTTTCGTTGAAATTTCCGGTACCCAGGTAGGCGATATCGGCCGCCTCGTGGCATTCAATGAGCAGTAATTTTGAATGCACCTTGATCCCCGGAAAGCTGTAGCGAACCTTGGCACCCGCCAATTCCAGTTCTTTGCCCCAGTACAAATTGGAGGCCTCGTCAAAGCGGGCTTTGGCTTCGACAAATACTTCCACTTTTTTACCAGCGGCCAACGCTTCCTTCAAACCACTGACGATTGCCGAATTACTCGCCACCCGGTAAAGGGTGATGCGCAAGGTATGAACCGCCGGGTTAGCTGCTGCCTCGGTAATCAGCCGGGAAACGTATTCGTATTTTTGGTAAGGAAAATGGAGCAATTGATCGGCCTTGCGAATCACTTTAAACAATTTCTTGGCTTTAGCCAGTCGCGGGTGGTTGAGCGGTGGCAGTGGCTGATCGTACAATGACGGTCTTTGAATAGGATCCGGAAAGGCGAAAAAATCGTTAAAGTTGTGGTAGCGGCTCCCGGGAACCATATCGTATTTTGTCAAATTGAAAACGGCCTGAACCCGTTCCTGCAGGGATTTGGGCATGGTCTGGTCATACAAAAAACGAGTAGGCATCCCAATTTCCCGCTCCGCAAGCGAAGCTTTGATCTTCGCCAGCAAATCACCGCTGAATTCATCACCAATATACAGTTCAGCATCGCGGGTCACCTTTACACTATAGGCCTCGACCTGGGTACTTCCCGTCCAGCGCGGCAGCACCGCCCGAATGAGGTCATCCAGGTAAATAATGTAGTGGATCTTTTTTTTCTTTTCGGGTAAAACAATAAAACGCGGCAATTGCTGACTGGGGATATTAATCAGGTGAAACGGCTTGCCTGGTCCACGGTCGAGTAAAAAATACAATTTCTGATTTTCCAAAAAAGGGGGTTCCCCGCCCTCCTGGCAGATCTGTTGGGTAATGAGCGGGGCCACCTTTTCGTAAAAGTAGGCCTCCAGAAACGTCAGCTGGGCTGCCGAAAGGCGCTCCTCGTTGATGAGGAAAATATTTTCGCGGTGCAAGGCAGGCACGATACTCTCCCAAACCACCCGGCCAAATTGGTTTTGTTGCTTATCCACAATAGCCAGTATTTGCCGCAGCAGCTTTTTGGGTTGGATGTCCAACAGCCGCTTCCGTTCTTCTCTAGGAATAGCCTTAAATGATTTCAAAGCAGCCACCCGTACGCGGAAAAATTCATCCAGGTTGGAACTGAATATTGCCAAAAATTTTATCCGTTCGTACAACGGAACCGATTCGTCGGTGGCTTCTTGCAGTACCCGGTAATTAAAATCTAACCAACTGATGTCTCGAGGGGTATATTGATAGGTTAAGTCAGTCATAAACACGATAAGTAGGCTTAGTTGCGCTGGAATAATTCAGGCTAAAGATAGTGGTTTGTTCCCGACCAACTCCATTGAAAGAAAAAAAGAGCCACTTAAAGAAAAAAATATATTATCACTTATTTAAAACCATTACTCGTTTTAAGCTCCACAAAAACACCAAAAAAATGTAAAAAAAACGTCCGTGTTAACTTAAAGTAAATTGGAAAATAAAAATTAACCAAAGGTTTCCAGAATGTTAGCTGAAGTAAAAGCAGGGGTATAATTTTACGCAAATTTTCACTCACATTTTTAATTATCCCCCTTTATGAAGGTCTTACGTTTACAATTATTGCTGATGCTTTTGCTCGCTTTTGCCGGCTCCACAGCGGCCCAGGTGACTACAGCAACCATGGCCGGAACCGTAACCGATACGGAAGGCGAACCCCTGATCGGTGCCAACCTCGCGGTAGAAAACACGACTACCGGAACCATCTACGGAACGACGACCAACCTCGATGGTCATTTTACCCTGCCCAACCTCCGGGTAGGCGGCCCCTACCATGTAATTGCTTCGTACATTGGTTACGGAGACGAAAAGCTGGAAGGTGTTTTCCTCACCCTTGGACAAACAGCCCGACTGGACTTTGAATTGTCCGTGGGCGTAGGGTTAGATGAGGTTATCGTCTTCGGCACGGCCGATCCCAATGTGAACCGGAATCGCACGGGCGTAGCTACGCTCGTAGGCACGACCGAACTGCAACGACTGCCAACCATTACCCGTTCCACTTCCGACTACACCCGCCTGACGCCTTCCTCCGATGGCAACAGCTTCGGCGGACGCAATGACCAGTTCAACAACTTTAGCCTCGATGGTTCCATCTTCAACAATCCTTTCGGATTGGACGCTGCGACCCCTGGTGGCCAGACCGATGCGCAACCGATCTCCCTCGACGCTATCGACCAGATCCAGGTCAACCTGGCTCCCTACGATGTTACCCAGGCGGGTTTCACGGGTGCTTCCGTAAACGCCGTTACCAAGAGTGGTACCAATGAATTTAAAGGAACCGTTTTTGGCTTCTACCGCAACCAGGATATGACGGGCAACAAAGTGGCCGGCGACGACATTTTCACCCCCGACCTGAGCCAGCTGCAAGTAGGTTTCAGCCTGGGTGGTCCGATCATCAAAAACAAGTTGTTCTTCTTCGCCAACGCGGAGGTAGAAGACCGTAGTGATTTGGGTTCCAACTTCATCGCCGCCCGCCAGGGCGTTTCCGGTGAGCAGGTTTCCCGTGTGGAAGCAGCCGACCTCGACGCCGTATCAGCGGCCTTATTCAACCGTTTCGGTTACGAAACCGGCCCCTACGAAGGCTTTTTGTTCGACCAGAACAACACCAAAGGTATTTTCAAGTTAGACTGGAACATCGGGAAGAACCAAACCCTGACGGCGACCTACAACTTCCTGGATGCCACCAAGCAGAAGCCTGCTCACCCCTTTGCACTGGGGCGGCGCGGCCCCGATGCCACTACCTTGCAATTCCGCAACAGTGGGTATGCCATCAACAATACCATTCATTCGGCGATCGTCGAGCACCGGGTACTGTTTAGCGACAAAGTTTCCAATAAATTGCAATTGGGCTATACCGCTTTCCGCGATACACGCGATCCGTTGAGCACCCCTTTCCCCTCCATCCTGATCCAGCGGGAGGGCATCAACTACATCGTAGCAGGTCATGAGCCATTTTCGGTCAACAACCGCCTCAACCAGGACGTCTTTCAGGTGACCAACAACCTGAACCTCTTCCTGAACAAGCACACCATTACGGTAGGTGCCAGCATCGAGCGCTTCGATTTCGACAACAGCTTCAACCTGGGCTTTTACGACGGTGCTTTTGGTCCTTTTCTGCCGGGAGCTTCCAGCCCCCAGGCTTTTGTGGACAGTGTGAATACCGGTGTCCTTGATGCAGCAGTAGCTGCGGCTCAGGGTACTTTTGCCGCCCTCAATGGCGCTGGCGAAGGATTCGATGATACGGGCTGGAGTTTGGCGGAGACCAACGTAGGCCAGTTTGCCTTCTATCTTCAGGATGAAATAGACCTGACGGATCAATTCAAACTTACCCTGGGCCTGCGCATGGACATGCCTTTGTACTTTAATACGGAAGAGAAAATCAAAGAAAACATTGCCCGTCAGTGCTGCTACGATCCTAGTATTGAATACTACAATACGGAAGGAGAAGCCGTCACGTTTGACCATACGGTACTCCCGAGCACCACCCCCTTGTTTTCTCCCCGTGTGGGATTCAACTACGACCTTACCGGTAACCAAACCACCATTCTTCGGGGTGGATCGGGCTTATTTACAGGCCGTTTCCCCTTTGTATGGCTGGGTAACCAGGTCGCTAATCCGAACTTCTTCTTTTACACCATTACGGAACCTGACTTCCAGTTTCCTCAGGTATGGCGTTCGAACTTAGGTATCGATAAGAAATTCAACGATTGGACGGTATCTGCCGACCTGGTGTATACCAAGGACATCAACGCCATGATGGTACGCAATTATGGCCTTCGTCCACCTAGTGGTCAGTTAACGGGTGTGGATAACCGCGAAATTTACTTGCCGGGTGACCGTGCAACGGTTTTCGGTGGCCCGACCAACGCTTACGTGTTCTCCAACACCGACGAGGGGTACTCTTTTAACGCAACGTTACAAATTCGCAAAAACTGGCACAACGGTTGGTTCACCAGCCTGGGTTACAACTTCCTGGATGCCAAAGACGCCAGTTCCATTGAAGCCGAAATCTCCAGCGATGCTTACGAACGCAATCCCGCCATTGGCAACGTCAACCAGGCTCGGCTGACGCCCTCGCTTTACGGCAACCGCCACCGGGTAGTAGGTAGCGCACACAAGCGTTTTGAATACGGAGGCAAATGGGCAACTACAGTAGCGGCCTTCTTTGAGTATGCGCAGGGCGGCCGTTTTTCTTATACCTATTCCGGCGACATCAACAACGACGCTTCGGGCTTCAATGACTTAATCTACATTCCGACCACCACGGAGATCAGCCAAATGGGCTTCAATGGCGATGCGCCTGCGCAGCGCCTGGCGTTGGAACGTTTCATTCAGCAAGACGATTACCTGAATGCCAACCGCGGCAAGTATGCTGAAAAATACGCTATCCTGAGCCCCTGGTACAGCCGTTGGGATGTACGTGTACTCCAGGATTACAAACTCCCGAATGACAATGTGGTTCAATTCAGCCTGGATATGCTCAACATGGGCAACTTAATCAATAGCGGTTGGGGCGTACGCCAGTTTCCCACCAATACGCAACCGTTGGGCGTATCGGTAACGGATGGTGTTCCTACGTACAGCTTTGATACCAATTTGCAGAATACCTTTACCAACGACTTTAGCCTGGGCTCGCGTTGGCAGTTGCAGATGGGGTTGCGCTATATTTTCTAACTCCTTGAACAGTTGTGACGAGGGGATGTCAGATCATTTGATCTCCCCTCGTCCAAACGCCATTTGAGGTAAAAGTAAACGGGCGGGCTTCTACGTAGAAGCCCGCCCGTCTGGTTTTATAAGAACGCATCATCCCTGAATCGCTGTTCAAGGAAAGCCGGAAGTTCACATCTCGGAAGCCTCCGAAGTAATCGTTAGTTCAACGTGTTTGCCAATGAACCGCAACATTTCTCGTTTAATCAGTTCCCGCGTATTGGAAAAAACAGAAAATGGCTCTTCTACTTTCATTTCCACAGCCTCTTCTGGATCAGGAATATCGTAATGATAAAAAAGCTCAGCCGAGATATCGGCGGGCTTTTTTTCTTCGGCATGCGCACATACCGTAATCAGGTAATCGAAATTTTCTCCGGAAAATTCTGCCACACTTTTAGAGTAGGCGTTGGAAATGTCAATATTATCCTCCCGCATCACGGAAATGGCCAATGGATGTACAGCATGGGGATTGATACCCGCGCTGTAAACTTCTGCTTTCCCTTGGGTAAAGAACCGCAGATAGGCTTCTGCCATTTGGCTCCGACAGGCATTGCCCGTACAAAGCACTAAGATTTTCTTCATTCTGGCTTAACATTTGCACTCGCAAATTTAACACTTAATTTACATTGGCGCAGTGCAAAACAGGTGCTAAGCCAAAAAGTTCTTCCTTTTTTACTTCAAATGATTGGCTTACAGCAGCGTAGGTTCCAAAAAAAACTAGAAAGTAGGGCAACCGATCCCTCGACCATTTACGCCGCTTCCTTCTCCAAAGGCAAAAGAGAACGAAATTCCGCCCCTAAAATACCAGTCCTTCAATCCGCCGCCACGCCGGTAGTTGAGGTTATCAACTTCGGGATCCTTGATATTCGGGTTGCTCAACTGAGCCGCCAGGGAGCCGTTGGTTTCCAGGACATCCAGGTAGTTGACGTTTGTGTTAGAGACGTCGTCCAGGTAGTCGGTAAATGTTTTACGTCCGCCCAGCTCAAGGCCAATGGTGAACCGCTGTTTGATGATAAATTTCAATCCGCCGCCGCCAATGATGGCGAAATCCGTTAGGGAATAGGGCTTGGCGTATCCCGGCGCACCCTGGCCTTCGGTGCCCAACGGTTGCAATTCTATCCAGTTGCCATCGAGGCGGCCTTCCGGATTGAAGCGAAAGACAGCCGCGCCCCCCATCAGATAAGGAACCACCTGGGTTCGGCGGACATTGCCCCAGTGGACCAGGTTTAAATCCAATTTGAGGCCTACTTCGGTGATATTCGACCGAAAATTGAGGTTACGGCTGGTTTGGCCGTTGTCTTCGCCGTCTTCGCCAGCAATTTTACCCAGGTTGACGCCCAATTCCAGCGAAACCACTTTGCTGGGATTCAGTCGCAGAAAGATTCCGCCGGCAGGTTGCTGCTCCTGCAGGTAAAAATCGAACTCCTGAGGTGTGAAATCACCCGAATAAAAGGAAGTGCCTCCCCAGAGCCCCAATTCCAGCTTTTGGGCCGACAGGAAGGTGGCGAACGTTAATAGGGATAACAAAATGATGGTTCTCATGTACTTAGGATTATGTATGTAGTCTATGCATTATATGCGATAACTGGTTTGAAACGGCAAAACGATGCGACTTCTTTTACCGGCAACCGAAAAAAGACAAATTAATGATAAAAATGGTACAGCAGGATTTCAAAACATAAGGCAAAGTTACCGATTTTTGCCAATTGCAACCCCCTTAACCTATTTGTTGTTCATCTATACGAAGTTAAAAATGATGCAATAACAAAATGCTGGGGTGCTCTTCAGAGCAAAACAATTCAGCGCAAGCAAATTTTACGATTTTATGGCTGAGAAAGCTGAAAAACCAGAAAAAACACCCTTAACCAAAGAGCGGTTACTGCAGGCTACCCAAATATTCCGGTACGTATTGCCCTTCAAGTGGCCTTTTATTCTAGGTATGTTGTCCCTGGCTATAGGAAGTTTACTCTTTCTCGCGATCATGTACATTCCTGGCGAGCTGTTGAATGTCCTCAGCGGTGATACGAGTTCGAATATTACCGTCAACCAGTTGTTTCTCGTGGTGCTGGCCTTCCTGGGGTTCCAGAGCTTTTTGTCGTTCTGGCGGGTCAAACTGTTTGCCATTGTCAGTGAAAAAAGCATGGCCCTGCTGCGTTCAGATCTTTACACCAGGCTAATTGGATTACCCATCCAGTTTTTTGAACAACGCCGGGTAGGCGAACTTACCTCCCGCCTCACCAATGACATTGCCCAGGTGCAAAATGTGGTCAGCATAACGCTGGCTGAATTTATCCGCCAGATCATTGTCCTGATCGGCGGTATTGGCATTATCGTCTTCACCATGCCCCGCCTGGCGCTCACCATGCTGCTCACCTTTCCGGTAGTCGTCATTGGGGCCATGTTTTTTGGTCGGTACATCCGCAAGCTCATGAAGGCCCGGCAAGACAAACTGGCCGAAACCAACGTGGTGGTAGAAGAAACCATGCAGAGCATCCAGACCGTCAAAGCCTACACCAACGAATGGTTCGAGGTGAGCCGGTACTCGGAAAAATTGCAGGAAGCCGTGCAAATCGCCCTGAAGGCTGCTGGTATGCGCGGGTTATTCGCCGCCTTCATCATTTTTGTCATGTTTGGCGCCCTGTTTTTCATCATGTGGCGCGCGGCCCTGATGGTGCAGAGTGGTGTACTGGAATCCGGTGACCTGGTCCATTTTGTCGTCTATACCGGTACCATTGGCGCCTCTATTGCTGGCCTGGGCAGCTTCTACGCCGAGATCGTTTCCAGTATTGGCGCTACGGAACGCATCTTTGACATCCTGGAAGAAACGCCGGAAATTGAGGCTGTGGCCGCCAGTTCAACCGAAGCAGCATTCCACTTCAAGGGCGCCATTACTTACCAAAACATCCAGTTTTCCTACCCTACGCGGCCAGATATTGAAGTACTCAAAGGCATCGACCTGCACATTGCGCCGGGTACCAAGGTGGCTCTGGTAGGATCGAGCGGCAGTGGCAAAACGACCATGGTGGCCCTGCTCCAGCGCTTTTACGACTATTCTGAAGGGCAGATTACGATTGACGGCAAAGACATTCGGGAATACCCCCTGACGGCCTACCGCCGTAATCTGGCCATTGTCCCGCAGGAAGTCCTGCTCTTTGGTGGCACCATTGGAGAGAATATTCGCTACGGCAAACCCAACGCCAACGACGAAGAACTGATCGAGGCCGCCAAACAAGCCAACGCCTGGGATTTCATCTCCTCGTTCCCCGAAGGCCTGGACACCATCGTCGGTGAGCGGGGCGTGAAATTGTCGGGTGGCCAACGACAACGGGTAGCCATTGCCCGCGCGATCCTGAAAGATCCGGCGATTTTACTCCTCGACGAAGCCACCTCTAGCCTGGATGCCGAAAGCGAAAGAGTGGTACAGGAAGCGCTGAACAACCTCATGGAAGGCCGCACCAGTATCATTATTGCCCACCGCCTGAGTACCATCCGCGAGGTAGATTGCATCTACGTGATCGACAATGGCCGGATCGTGGAACAAGGTACGCACGATGAATTGTCGCAGCGGGAAGATGGCATTTACAACAACCTCGCCAAACTACAATTTGAACTGAGTGAATAACCTGCTGCTGATCCTACTGGCCGGTCTGGTCTTCCTGGTTCTGGGTACCTACGCGGTTGAACTTCCGTTCATGATGAACTACCTGGAGGTAAGCGACTTCTGGCGCCTGACACTCCTCCTAGGCACCGGAACCGGTCTGACCCTGGCGACCTGGGCGACCCTCCGGGATCGGGGAAAAAACCGGGATATCGTAAGTCGGATGCGGCAATTCGCGGCCCTACTCATTTCATCGGTTCTCCTGGTGCCTCTGCTGGTCAGTATTACCAATCACTGGTTGCTACAGCGCCCGGCAGTACCCCAGGCGGTCGTTTTTGAAACCGAGTTGCCTCGCAACACCAGCCGTTTTGGCAATATTCCACAACAACACCCAACCGCCGATCAGTACATCCTGATCTTCGTCTGGAACAACAGGCTCTACCGGGTTAGCCGGGATCACCCCTATTTCCCAACTGCACAGACAGGCGACACCGTGACCTTACCCATCCGGCAAGGACGCTGGGGCTATCACTGGGTAGCGGAGACGCCCTGATCTGGCGCCATTATTCTGGGTAAGCCGTCCGCAAGAGCAGATCGGCCGACATCAGAATTTTGTTTTTCAACCGGTAGGGGTAGTTGGGTCGCGCAGCCAGAAAATCTTCCACGATCCCGGCCGCTTTTGCCGACTGGTGGCCGTGGAGGATCGCTGTAATAAACTGGCGGGGAAAAAAGATATCGCCCGTGGCCTGAATTTCTTCCAGCAAGGCCAGACTCTCCGGCAGGTAACGGATGGATTGCCCGGCGCGAAGCGGATGGTGGAGGTACCCTACTGCAGCTACCACCCAGGGTTCGGTACCGCGATTGTCCAATAGCTTCAGGCTGGCAAAAAAAGTGTCGCGCTGCTGCTCATCACCCGCCAGCACCGGGGTCAGGAAAGCCAATCTGGCCCGCCGATCGGGGTTCAGCGTACGCGCCATTTGGGTCTTTACCAATGCCGGAGCTTCCGCAGGAATACGTATTGCCAACTCACCCAGCAGATCAATCGCTTCTACCTCGGTGAGTGGAAGATTGGACAAAATCCGGTTGTTTTCCCAGATTTCACGCAAGGCTACCACTGCGGGAGCCGTCGTTGACAGGTGGTAATAGGTCCGAAAATAAGCCAGTTGATCGCCCGGCCTGGGGGCCGTTTGATAAGCTTTGGCTAACATCTGCTCCACAGCTGCTCCGTATTGGTTGCGCTCGGAGGGGGTAAAGAATTGCCAGAAAATCGTTTCCAAAGAAGCGAGTAAATAATCGCGGTTGATGACGTCTGCCTCCTGGGGAATGGCATCCAATAACGCCAGAAAATAGTCGCCCACCGGCAGTTGCTGGCGCAATACATCCTCGTAAAGGCTTAACCAGACCCCACCCCGTAGCAAAGGATCAGAAATAGTGGCGACGTTTCGTAAAAAATAAATTTGGCTCTTGCGGTCCAGGGGAAAATAACCATAACTCATGGGTGAGGCATGACTAAGGATGGCCAGTGGTTCACTAGCTACGCTCAGCGTACCGGCCAATGGCGTCGCAGCTAACTGCAGGGAAATCGCCTTTATCGTGTCCGGATAGAATAGCACAACTGCCGTTTCTTCCGACCAATAAGATCCTGGCTGTCCGGGTTGTTCATAAATGAAATTTAACCCCGTGGTATCGGTCGCCGCTATCCGTACCGCAAAAATGGGCATCCCGGGTTGCTTCACCCAAACGTTGCTCCAACTGCGCAAGTCGTGATCCGTGCGGGCGTCAAGAATAGCTACCAGATCATCCCAGCTGGCATTGCCGTAAGCAAAATGGTTCAGGTAAGCGCGGAGGCCATCGCGAAAGGCTACCGGCCCCATCATGGTCTCCAACTGGTGCATCACTACGGGGGCTTTCTGGTAAATGATGCGCCCGTAAAGGCTACCGGCATCCCGCAGGTTTTCCAGCGGTTGTTGAATGGGATGGCTACCGCGCGACCGGTCTTCGCCGTAGGCCGCTGGTTGATGGCTCATCATGAAATTGAGATCGTGATTAATAGCCGGGAAAGCAGGATTCACGATTTTGGCCGCCATAAAATTAGCGAAGACCTCCTTGAGCCACACATCATCAAACCAGGACATCGTCACCAGATCACCAAACCACATGTGGGCGGTCTCGTGCGCAATGAGGGATGCCCGGCGGATCTTTTGATTTTCCGTCGCATTTTCGTCCAGCATCAAACTCGATTCCCGGTAGAAGATGGCTCCCACGTGTTCCATGCCGCCGTACTGAAATTCGGGCAGCAAGGCAAAATCCAGCTTCTCGAAGGGCAGGGGAATAGCGGTGTAATTGACCATCCATTCCAAGGCCGCGTGGTGCAACTGGAAAATTGCGGCCTGGTTCAGCGCCACTTTCTCCTGGTCGCTTTCCCGGTAGAGCATGTGCATGGTTCGCCCGCCAATGGTTGCTTCCGTTTCTTGAAATTTACCCGCGGTAAAGGCAAACAGGTAGGTGCTGATGGGGGCCGTAGGGCTAAATTGGATGACTTTTCGATCCCCCACTATTTGTACCGTATCTACTGATCCATTGGCCAGCGCCAGCCAATCTGCCGGTAGCTGGAGCGACAAAATAAATTCCGCTTTGAGGTTGGGTTGGTCGAAACAGGGAAAAAGCGTAGCTGCCCGATCGGGAACCAGCAGGGTATACAAAAAGTCATCCTTGCGGTTGAGGCTGAGGTCGCCCGCCACGAAAGAAATTTCCACCAGGTTCGCGCCAGCGAGAAGCTGTTTGGGGGGCAGGATCAAGTGGTCTTCCCGAAAATCAATGGCTACCGATTCGCCGTTCACGACGACTTGCTGCAATTGGTCTGGCGTGGCCCGAAAATCCAATTGCACGGCCTGGGCAGTCTCCTTCAGATCGAACCGTAGGGACAAGGTAGCCTTAACCGGTGCCTCCTTACTGGCTGGCAAGTCAAAAAATAACGCGTAAACCACCTTGCTGATTTGTTCCTTCCGGTAGGTGGCCAGCGCGTTGCTGACGCCTGGCTCTAATTTAACGGTTTCCACAGGTTTCGTACAATTTGAAAGATTGATAAGGGCAAGAAGCAGGAAAAAATGGCAGGTACGTTGCATGGCTTTTATATTGTGCCTTAAAAGTAAACATTTTTGCTCCCGGTATTCAAAAATGGACGCAGCGCTGTATTAGCAGATTGCCCCCCTGGTGCTCTGAAGTCTCACAAAATGACCGCGACGCGGGTCTACATACGGTGCATAAACGACGAAAGCCACCCCGGATATCCGGGATGGCTTTCGCACTAGTCGTTTATTTCCTGAATTAATTATTCAAAAAATAGGAAGTTATTTCCTCCCCAGCCTGCACCTGTTCCAAACGGGCTTTGAATTCGTTGGACATGGTAAAATCACTCTTGCGGGCATAAATCTCCTTCAAGGCGATCAGGGTATTGATGTCTGTTGGCTTTTTCTTTTCCACTTCAACAAAGAAGGGCAAAGCCAATTCGAATTCGGCATTGACTTTCGTCTGCAGTGCTTCGTACTTGCGCTGACCTTCTTTGGAGAAGTCATCAGCCAGAGCAGTGAGTTCCAGGGTCATATTAGCGGCCTTGTTGAAGTAAAGCGCGCCAATGCTGTAAGTTGCGTCGGTGAAGTCGGGGTCTTTCGCCAGGGCGTTGTTGTAATACTTCAGGGCCTCGTTGAAGTACTCCTCTGCTTTTTCAGCAGCGCCTTCTTTGGCTTCTTTCTGGTAAAGGTTGTCGTAGACATTACCCATGGTGGTGTACAGGGAGATATTGTCTGGCTCTTTCGCGATAGCCATTTCCAGTTTGGAAATCAGGACATCCAGCTTGTTGATGCGCAGGAAGTGGTTGATTTCGGCAAACAAAATAGAGATATCATCGGGGAAGCGTGTACGACCTTCGGCGAGGTTGGCGTATGCTTTTTCCAACAATGCGGTCTGCTGGTCTGCTGGCAACTTAGAGTTGGGGTCAAGGGCATCAGCCGCTTCAATTTTGTACAGTGCCTCGTAAATAGCAGGCTTATCAGACCCCGCAGCCTTCAGGCGTTGGAACAAAGGTGCCGCCGCCTCCACTTCGTTGGCATTCAGTGCGGCCAGGCCAGTGATGTACATTTGATCGTTGATAGACTCCTCGTTTTCCAGCATGCTTTCTTCACTGGCAGCTTTCAGGAGCTCGTGAGCAGTCAGTACGCCATTGAAATTCTGAAAAGCACTTTCGTAATCACCATCCTCATAGGAGTAAATTCCCATGTTGTTGAGATTGGTCTGCACGGCACGAATACCTTTCAGGGCATCCTTGGTCTGAAATTTCTTCTCCGCCATACTCAAGGCCTTTTCGTAGGCTTTGAAAGCGGTTAAGGCTGGATTGTCCACCTTGGGAAGATCATCAATGGATCCGATCCCCAATTGGCGGATGGTAACGATTTGATTGGCAATGGAATTGTAGATATCACCTTCCACCTGCCAGGTTTCGATATCGCCACCGACGGTTTTGTCGGCTGCAGCAATGTTGATCATATCCACTGCTTCGTGCAACTTATCCAGGTTCGCAGTTTGATCCAACTGGTAAGTTTTCAGTGCATTTCCGGCTTTCTTTAAAGCACGTGCAGGGTCTTCTTGTGCTTGTGCAGCAAAAACCAGAACTAGAAACGCGAGACAGCCAAAAATAAGCTTCTTCATAATCATTTGTTGTTGTTAGGTGATGAATAACCACCGGTTTAGACGGAGTAGTAAATGGTAAAGGCTCTTAAGGAAATCTTAAAAAACTTCCCGCTTGCCATAAAAATTAGGATTCTTTGACAAATTCCGTGTTTTTGAGTCAAAGGGAAAATATTAAATTTTACTCTTCTTCTTCTTGAATTTCATCTTCGCGGGTTACTACTGTAACGTCAGCGATATCGTCTTTAGCATCCAGACGGATGACTTTTACGCCCTGGGTAGCCCGCCCCATGACCCGGATTTCGTCGGCACGCATGCGAATCATGACCCCGAATTTGCTGGTAATCATCAGGTCATTTTCGTCTTTAACGGCTTTAATCGCAATGACGGCACCTGTCTTTTCCGTCACCATCATGGTACGGACCCCCTTGCCCCCCCGGTTGGTGAGGCGGTAATCATTGAAATTAGAGCGTTTGCCCAATCCTTTTTCCGAGACAACCAGCACGGAAATATCCTGGTCGGTGGCATCAATACAGATCATACCGACCACCTCGTCCTGTTCGTTGGCCAGGGTAATACCACGCACGCCAGCAGCGGTACGGCCCATCGGACGTACCTTAGACTCTTCAAAACGGATGGCATTGCCCGAACGGGTAGCGAGGAAGACTTCACTATCGCCAGTGGTCAGGCGGGCTTCCAACAGTTGGTCACCTTCGTTGATGGTAATACCGTTGATACCTCCCACCCGTGGGCGTGAATAGGCTGCGACCAGCGTTTTCTTCACCATTCCTTTCTTGGTGGAAAACATAATGTAGTGATTCTGCAGGAAGGCGGCGTCGGTCAGGTCTTTAACAATAATAAAAGCCCGCACACTGTCTTCCTTAGGAATGGCCAGGATGTTCTGAATGACCCGGCCACCAGAATTTTTCGATGCTTCGGGGATTTCAAATATCCGCAACCAGTGGCAACGTCCCTGCTCGGTGAAGAGCATCAGGTAATTGTGGTTGGTTGCACCGAACATGTGCTCTACGAAGTCCGCATCGCGGGTTTTGCTCCCCTGACTGCCCCGGCCACCACGCGTTTGCAGGCGGTACTCCGACATGGGGGTCCGCTTGATGTAACCCAAGTGGCTGATCGTAACGACCACATCTTCATCTTTGATGAGGTCTTCAATAGAAATATCGCCGGCATCCTGGCTAATCTCCGAGCGGCGTTCGTCGCCGAAGCGCTCCTTGATGTCCCGCAATTCTTCCTTGATGATGTCCCGCCGCATTTCTTCGCTCTCGAGAATAGAACGCAGGTAATCGATCAGGGTCTTTATTTCGTTGTATTCTGCCTGGATCTTGTCGCGCTCCAGGCCCGTCAGTTTTTGCAGGCGCATATCCAGGATGGCCTTGGCTTGTGCTTCGGACAACACGTCACCTTCCAGCACAACCAGGTCACCCGTCTGTGCTTCCTTGACCAGGGCACCAAATTTGTCCCAAAAAGCGACTTTATCTTCGATAAAATCACCGCGGATCAAGCCTTCTTTGGCTTCCTCGGGGGTATTGGAACGGCGAATCAGGGCAATCACCTCGTCCAGGTAGTCCAGGGCAACCAGCAGCCCCACCAGGATGTGGGCACGTCCCAGGGCTTTGGCCAGATCGAAGAGGGTCCGGCGGACAATAACTTCCAGGCGGAACTTGATGAACTCCTCAATGATATCCTTCAGATTCAGGATCATGGGGCGGCCGTCCACCAGCGCCACATTGTTCACCCCAAAACTGGATTGCAGGGGCGTATATTTGTACAGTTTGCTGAGCACGACGGAAGCCATGGCTTCGCGCTTGATCTCGATCACGATCCGCATACCGTCGCGATCCGATTCATCGCGGACATCGCTGATGCCATCAATTCTTTCACCCACCAGGTCGGCAATCTTAGCCACCAGGGTAGCTTTGTTGACCTGGTAAGGGATTTCGGAGATGATGATGGTCTCGCGGTCCCGGTTATCGGTAATAATCTCGGCTTTTCCCCGCACCACGACGCGGCCGCGACCCGTGTGGAACGCATCGCGAATACCCTGGGCATCGTAGATGATTCCCCCGGTAGGAAAATCCGGCGCTTTGATGTACACCATCAATTCGTCGATAGTGATTTCCGGATTATCGATGGTAGCGACTACCCCATTGATGACTTCCGTCAGGTTGTGGGGCAGCATATTGGTGGCCATACCTACGGCAATACCAGAAGCGCCATTGATCAGTAAGACGGGTAGCCGCGCTGGCAACACGGTAGGTTCTTCCAACGTATCATCGAAGTTGAGGGCAAAATCAACGGTATCTTTTTTGATATCGGCCAGCAACTCGTCGGCGATGCGCGTCAGGCGGGCCTCCGTGTAACGCATGGCCGCGGGGCTATCGCCGTCCATGCTGCCAAAGTTGCCCTGGCCATCGACGAGTGGATAGCGCAACGACCAATCCTGGGCCATCCGCACCATGGTGTCGTACACCGAGGAGTCACCGTGGGGGTGGTATTTACCTAACACCTCCCCGACGATACGGGCAGATTTTTTGTGGGCTTTGTTGTAGGGCAACCCCAGTTCAGACATGCCGTATAAAACGCGGCGGTGAACGGGCTTGAGGCCGTCCCGGACGTCGGGAAGGGCACGGGAAACGATGACCGACATAGAATAGTCTATGTAGGCAGATTTCATCTGTTCCTCGATATTGACGGGGATAATTCGCTGATTTGAAGACATCTAGCGGTACGAAGGTTTACAGCGCGCTGATATTCTAAAATTGCGCGCTAGCTAAGCAATAAATTGGACATGCAAAGATAAGAAAATCTGCTGGGTGAACGAAGC
The DNA here is from genome assembly GCA_003045895.1 of Bacteroidota bacterium. Classification (GTDB taxonomy): domain Bacteria; phylum Bacteroidota; class Bacteroidia; order Chitinophagales; family Saprospiraceae; genus Lewinella. Next base: position 9,251 of record PZPC01000050.1, on the reverse strand, counting down.
TTTGACTAAAGTGTTTTAAGCATCTAATGAATACAAACTATCTTTGCCAAACAAACCAAAAAGATGAAAGAGCAAGTAACGCCTTACCAGACGGAAGAAGCGAAAAAAAGCCAGGTTTCCCGCATGTTCAACCGGATTGCCGCCAGTTATGACCTGCTCAACCGGCTCACTTCTTTCGGGATCGATGTGATCTGGCGTAAAAAAGCGATTGCCCAGCTCAACGCCAGCGAACACCACAAAATCCTGGACGTGGCTACGGGCACCGCTGACGTGGCCCTCGAAATTCGGCGCCAAATACCGACGGTCGAACACATTACCGGATTGGACATCAGCAGCGAGATGCTGGCTTTTGGCCGCGAGAAGGTGGCTAAAAAGGGCTGGGATGACCAAATTACGCTGATTGAGGGCGATTCCGAAGCTATCCCTTTTGCCGACAATTCCTTTGATGCGGTGACGGTCGCCTTTGGGGTGCGCAATTTCGAACACCTGGCGTTGGGCTTGCAGGAAATTCACCGGGTACTGCGACCAGGGGGCAAATTGGTGGTGCTGGAGTTCAGCCATCCCACGGTTTTTCCAGTAAAACAGCTATTTAATTTTTACTTCAAGTATATTCTTCCACTGATTGGGCGCGTTATCTCCAAAGATCAAAGCGCATACCAGTACCTTTACGATTCGGTACAGGCCTTTTTAGACCAGGAAGCCTTCCTGCAACAACTAACCCAACTGGGATATAAATCAAACCAATGCAAGCCATTAACATTCGGCGTTTGTTCGCTTTACACGGGTATCAAGTAATCTTATTCCTGCTGCTGACGACCGGCAGTTTTCAGTCGGTTCAGGCACAGGCCGGGGGCAAAGGCAACTACAATTATTTTGAGTTCCAGCAGAAACCCTACTATTTCGGGATTACCCTGGGCCTCAACAACAGCAGTTTCACGCCGTTCCGCTCGCGGGACTTTATTTTTTCCGACAGCATTCAGGCGGTGTCTTCGATCAAGGGCCCGGGGTTCAACCTGGGTATTGTCACCAACCTGAAAATTGGGGAGTACTTCGATTTCCGCTTCCTCCCTACCCTATCGTTCGGCGAGCGCAAGTTGCTGTACGACAAATCCAACCGGCAGTCGGAGCCCAGTCAGCGGACGGTAGAATCGGTTTTTGTGGAAATGCCGTTCCACTTTCGCTACAAGTCGGCTCCCTACCGCGACAAGCGGCTCTTTGTGCTGGCCGGCGTCAAGTACAGCTTCGACGTAGCCAGCGACTCCCGGGCCCGGCAAGCCGAAAGCTTTGTGAAGATATCTCCCCACGACTTTGCGGTGGAGTACGGCGCGGGTATCCAGTTCTTCTTCCCCTACTTCATCTTCTCGCCGGAGCTGAAGTTCAGCCACGGCATTGGCAATACGCTGATTTTCAACCCCAGCCTGGAGGAGAGTACGGTACTGGAGAAAGTGCTCAGCCGCACGTTTACCTTTAGCCTGCATTTTGAAGGGTAGGCGCTCGTTTTTTGAATTTGTCCCTGAAATTGATTTTGACCAATGACCAACTACTTCTCCTTTTTCGATCTTCCCGTGGCGCCGCTACTGGACGAGGCCGTTTTGCGACAAAAATTCCTGGCGAACAGTAAAAAATACCATCCTGATTTTTTCACCCTGGAAACGGACGCCAAACAAGCCGAAATCCTGGAATTGTCGACGCTGAACAACCAGGCTTACAAAATCCTCAAAGAGGAAGACCAGCGCCTGAAGCACCTCCTCGAAATCAAGGGGGCACTGGCGCCGGAAGGCCAAAATACCGTGCCCCAGGATTTTTTGATGGAAATGATGGACATCAACGAAGGCCTGATGGACCTGCAGTTGGAGCCCGATCCGGCCAGGCGCCAGGAGGTGGAGCAAGCGGTTAAAGCATTCGAAGACAACCTCTTGGATGACGTCCGCGCGATTATGGAAAACTACCAGGACGAACACGTCACCGCCGGGGAACTAACGGCCCTGAAAGATTATTATCTAAAAAAACGCTACCTGTTGCGCATTCATAAAAATTTATCTACATTTGCACCGCACTAGTCAAAAGCGACTATGAACAGCAAGAAAACAGATGCCTCAACACATTTGTTTCCTGCCGATGTGGCGGAATTGGTAGACGCGCTGGATTCAAAATCCAGTTCCTTCGGGAGTGGGGGTTCGATTCCCCCCGTCGGTACTTTGTAAGCTGAAATACTTCTAGCCGGAGTGATGAAATTGGTAGACATGCACGTTTCAGAGGCGTGTGCTGCAAGGCGTGCGGGTTCAAGTCCCGCTTCCGGCACTTACTTTGTAGAATGAGGGTTTATGAACTTTTTAAAGTTTGTAAACCCTTTTTCTTTTTTCTGGTAAATGATGGGTATAGTTCCGCAGCACTTCATGCCGCACCTGATAGGTGCCAGATGTAGGAAAAGTATGTACCGGGTGCTGTTCCGTAGCTGTAGCGGAGCCATCCCCAAAATCCCAACTCCATTCGTAGGCGTAGTGGCTGGCATCAAAAAAATCAACAGCAGTACCGGCTATATCATGTGTGTATTCGAAAGCAGCTTCTGGTATTGGGTTATCAATATTGAGCGTATCACAGGGGCTGCCATCCCAGGGGCCGAGGCCGTAGTAGGGATAATTGGGCATGGTACGAAACGTATTGGCCGGTAGGGGCTGGCCTAGATGCTCGAAGCCGCAGGCGTGGCCTTTGCGATTGGGGGGAGATCAGAAATACATCTCCGTATTGGTTCGCTTCTCCCAGCCGTTCAACATTTTCGTGTAATAAAAAATAGTTTTCTCCTAGCGATGATTTTAGGAATAGGGCCATTTGCGGGAAGATAAAACCATTGTCTACCCATTGTTCGGCATGAGGCCCTGGGTTGAAATAAAAGCTATTTGAAATAGTGTCACCTAGTGTATCTGCAATATAAATTCCATTAGTGCTGGCTAGAAGCTCCCCTTGTTCATCGCAAACCGAAGCATTTGTTCCTTCAAAAGGCATGGGTTGATCATCTGCTGTAATCAGTACGGGGTCGTAGTTAAAATCCATGCGGGAGTTGTTGAATAACCAGATGTAATCGTAAGGCAAGCGTTCGTAGATCGTCTGCGTAAAAACCGTGTTTAAAGGAATAAGGAAGAAGAGGAGTATAGATATTCGGAACATGTTTTGGACTTTGTATTAGGCTTGTCCTCTTGCCCAAAATATCATATATTTACGTAAAGGAGAAATATGGCGTTACGGTAGTACTCGAAAAGGTGAGCAAGGCCGTTATCCGAATCAGAATTATGGCGCACCATTTCTTGCCTATGTACCACAGTTTTTTGGGACGCTGAGTAATTGTATTAAACAAGAGAAAATCAAGATATACAATTACCCATTACTGCCCGAAGGATTGGCTAGGGATATGCAATTAATTCGTCCACCAGGAAATAAAAATGACAACTAAAAATAATAAGCCATTTTATCTCCTTCCTAATGACATTTCGATTTATGTCTCAGGTCGAATATGGCATGTGGCTAAATAATTCGGCACATCAACACTCAACTGATAAGCACCGAAGCAGGCTATAACTGCAAATAAAAGCCAACTCACCAAACTCGCCTTGCGTAAAAAGGTATCTCTTGACATAAGGGAGGGATTTAAACTGGTTGCGATGCGGTGCTTCTTTCTAGTACCGCCCGCTGCATGGCCGCTGCCGCCGCTGGCGCAAACTGTACTTGAAAATACCGCGTAACCGGCCCTGCCAAACGTGCCAACCAATAATCGGGCCTGCTGAAGGCTTCCAAAACAAAATAGACCTTCCCCGCTTCATCTCGTGCTACGCCAAAGTATTCCTCGCCACGTTCCACGTGTCCCGCTAAGGTGCCGTAGGTAAAGCCAAATTGATCGGCTTCATCCACGGTATAGAGGATACGGCAGCTGTTTTTCCACCACAAGCCCAGCAGTTTGAAATTGACCACCACTACCTGATCGGCCTCAAGGATGGTTTGCACCGGATAGAGCCGCGTCCAGCCGGTATGGAAGTGTTGCCACGCTCGCAGTGCTTGCCTGGCGGCCGCCCAGTCGGCGTCGCCAGCGCCAATTTTAAAGCGGTAGCGATCATGTTGATAGCCAGCCGGAAAGTCTCCGCGCGTAGCGCCCACCTCTCGGTATGAGAAAGGCGCATCCTTACGCGCATCGCGATATTGGATCAAGCTGCTTTCGCTGGGATAAGAGATACTGATGCGCATAAGATCTTGAAAGTTCGCCTTAAAATTACCAACTATTATCCCCATCTACGATATTGCCAATTGTGCCCAGCAGACTGCCTTCTCCTTTGCTGCCACCACTTTTACCGTAGCGGCGCGAAGCGGCCATGATGCGATCGCTCAGGCGGCTAAAGGGAAGCGTTTGTATCCATACCGAACCAGGACCCTGGAGGCGCGCATAAAACATACCTTCGCCACCAAAGACCATATTTTTGATGCCTTTGATCATCTCAATATCATAATGAACGCCGCCGGTAAAGGCTACCAGACAACCCGTATCGACACGCAGGCTTTGGCCCACTCCCAGCTTGCGTTCTACCACATGCCCGCCAGCGTGTACGAAGGCCATCCCGTCTCCTTCGAGTTTTTGCATAATGAAGCCTTCGCCACCGAAGAATCCGCGACCCAGCTTACGGCTAAATTCGATGCCTATGCTCACCCCTTTGGCGGCACAGAGGAAGGCATCCTTTTGGCAAATCACTTTGCCCATACGTTCGCTCAGGTCTAGCGGAATGATCTTTCCGGGATAAGGTGCGGCAAAGCTTACTTTTTTCTTGCCCGTTCCCTGGTGGGTAAAGGCGGTCATAAAAAGGCTCTCGCCCGTGATGATGCGCTTGCCCGCACTTAGGACTTTACCCCACAGGCCTTTATTTTCTTCCTCGTGGCTGCCGTCCCCGAAGAGGGTACTCAGTTCTATGTCGTCGTCCATCATCATGAAGCTGCCGCTTTCCGCAATAACGGCTTCGTAGGGGTCGAGTTCTATTTCTACAAATTGCATCTCCTCGCCGAAGATTTCAAAGTCAATTTCGTGGGCATTCATATTGCAAGTGTTTTTGAAGGGTTAATTTAAGGGATTTCAAGACAAAAACCAGCAGACTACAAATATTTCCCTTAACCTTATATGCTGTCTACCAGTCAAATAGCTCATGTTAAACATTTACATTGAGGACAATTCGCTTGTAAAATCGAACACAACTCGTGGGAAATATGGCGTTACGGTAGTACTCGAAAAGGTGAGCAAGGCCGTTATCCGAATCAGAATTATGGCGCACCATTTCTTGCCTATGTACCACAGTTTTTTGGGACGCTGAGTAATTGTATTAAACAAGAGAAAATCAAGATATACAATTACCCATTACTGCCCGAAGGATTGGCTAGGGATATGCAATTAATTCGTCCACCAGGAAATAAAAATGACAACTAAAAATAATAAGCCATTTTATCTCATTCCTGATGACATTTCAATCTATGTCTCAGGACGAATATGGCATGAAGTTTACCCCAAGGTAGATCCATCCCCCTTTATTTATAAACTGTACGAAGAGATCGATTTTGAGTCTTATGGCAAGGGGCTAAACAAATTCTACTTCACTTTCATCGTAACCCGCAAGGAGAACAAACTACATCAACCCGGTCGCTATTTCAGCCGCAAGAAGCGCGCTTTGGAAGTAGCCATCCGCCTCCCTTATGACGAAGTATACGAGGCTAGCCAGGCAGCAACTTTTCGGATGCTGGAAGCCGCTTTTCTGGAGGGTATTGACCAGATCGGCGAGGTAAAACTAGCCGAACCATTTGATTACAAGTCCTTTAAAGCAGACGTAGCCAAAATATTCGAAGATGAGAATTGGTACGTAAATGCGGTGCCTGAACTCCCCGAAGGAGAAGATCCTGCCAAATATTTGGATGCGGCACAGACTTCTTAGTTTACCTGTTTTCTTGGCTTATAGATAATAACGAACCGTTCAGAACAAAAAGTGCGCTAACTTTTCCATCCGGAGCATCTGGCACATCCATTCCGCCTACGGAAGTGCGTTGGCGGCAGCGGGCAGGCACAAACATCGTCCTCTACCCCAACCCCGTAACGAATGACCTCCTGCAAATTCAATGGACAAGCAGCGAAACGACCGCTGCCCGCTGGTTGATCTACAATGCCCATGGCCAAGAAGTTCGCAGCGGCGACACGCCCGTAGTGCCTGGCCCAAACGAATGTGCCGTCAATGTGGCAGCCTTGCCTGCGGGCGTCTATTTGCTGCGCTTGCGCTCCCGGGATAGCGATTGGTCGGGGCACTTTTTGAGGCGGTAGGGATGGGTGGGTAAATCGGCTCCGCCCCCCCTAAAGCCCCTTCATATACTCCACCAAAGCCCACCGCTCAGCCTCCGTCAACGTATCGGCAAAAGTGTGCCCCTGGTTGCTGTAACCCGGCAAGGTGGTGTCGTAGGTCAGCTTGCCCCAACCCTGCCCGGGGGTGGTGTAGAGCCAGCCCATCTTTTTCCAGTCAACATCTTGCGAATCATCGGAGCGTTGCCAGTAGGTGGGGCGGGTGTGGCTGTTGAGCAGTTCGTAGAGGGTGGGTACCGAGCCATTGTGGAGGTAGGGCGCGGTAGCCCAGATGCCGTCCAGCGGCGGTGCGATGTAGCCCTGCTCGGGCGCAAACCAGGACCGGGGCTCCGACTGCGCAAACCAGCTCCCGTTGTACCAGTCGACGATCTTGCTGTCGGCCGCATACTGGGCGTAGAGGGGGTCGGTGCCGATCACGTCCAGCGCAACGACCTTGTTGGGGTAGGTTTCCGCAGCGCCGCCGTAGGTGCCGTGGCAGCCCTGGCATTTCTCCCCGAAAATCAGGGCGCCCCGCCGGGCCAGCTCCGCATCTATTTCGCGGGGGTAAGTAGGCGGTTCCAGGGTGCGGATCCAGGCGACGATGTGGACAAATTTCTCCTGCGCAGCCCGCGCCGCCGTGCTGTCTTCGATCCCCAGTACCGAAGCCTGGAAGAGGAGCTTGGTAAAATCGCCCCGGCCGACGGCCGTGTAGTAGAGGGCATTTTTCTTTTGCAAGTGCCAAAGGGCGGGAATATCGCTGCCGATGCTGTAATCCCGGACGGGATACTGGGGCTCTGCCGTGTAGGTCAGGTCCACCGGGTTGCGGTGGCGCATGCAGGCCTCGGCGATGCGGGCGGCCGGGTTGACGCCGGGGTTGCCCGTCTGCACGTAGGGGGCCATGGCGGCAAAATATTTGCCAAAAGGATCAAAGGAGGCCAGGGTTGCGGTATCCCGCTTATATTTGCGGCGCACCTGCCAGTTCATTAACTTCGCGACGGTCTTCAGGTTGGCCTGGTTGTCGTTGCGGGAATTGCCCAGGCCCAGGATGGTTTCGCCGCCCACGGCGCCGGCGTGGCAACTGAAGCAGGTGCCGTTCATGACTTGTACCCCCTGTGCCGACTCAAAAACGGCAAAACCGTAGGTACTCGGCAGGTTGGAAGCGGCGGCAAAGGCCGCGGGGTCTTTTTCGACTTTTTGGCGCAGCAGGTCATACGGTATCCCCGTGCCCAGGTACGTTCCGCCGGTGAGGTAGTAAAAGCCACTGTCGGGCGAACCGGTCAGCGACTGCGGATACGGGTCGATGGTTTTGGTGGTCCAGGCCGCGGGCGCCAAGGCGGGCGGCAGGTCGTACATCCGGCCGCAGGCCCAGGCCAGGCTCAGGAAAAACAGGGCGAGGAGGGTAGCTTTATTCATACCAGCAAAACGCCAGGACTGGGCTTAAGTTTTCGGAATTTTGTACTTAATTAAATCACTCAGATGACCAAAGGCATAATTTTTGACATGGACGGCACCATGGTAGACAACATGATGATCCACCACCGGGCCTGGCAGCGCAAACTCGCGGAACTGGGGCTGGATTTCACCCTCCAGGAGGTGGTGGAGCAGATTCACGGCGTGAACGACGAGATCCTCGTCCGCTTGTTCGGCGATCGGTTTACGGCCGCCGAGCGCCAGCAGATCGCCGCCGAAAAGGAAGCCGCCTACCGCGAAATCTTCCTGCCCGAACTGAAACTCATCGACGGGCTCCCCCAGTTTCTGGACCAGCTGCAGCAAGCCGGGGTCCCCCTGGTGATCGGCACCGCCGCTCCGGTAGAAAACATGGATTTCATCCTCGATGAGCTCCATTTGCGCCCCTACTTCCGGGCCGCTTTCCACGCGGGCGATGTGAGCCAGGGAAAACCCCATCCGGAGATCTTCCAGAAGGCCGCCGCTGCCCTCGGCCTCGCCGCCAGCGACTGCCTGGTGTTCGAAGACAGCCCCACGGGGATCGAAACCGCCCGCCGCGCCGGCAGCCAGGCGGTAGCCATCACGTCGAGCCATACAGCGGCGGAATTTGCTCATTTTCCGCACGTGCTGGGCTGTGTGCCGGATTATCGGGGGTTGGCCTGGGAGGAGGGGAAGTTGGTTTTGTAAAAAAGGGATAAACGTGTAAAGGGGTAAACGTGTAAATGGGAAGCCTGAATTTTGACGGTCAAAGTCCTCCCACTTCAAACTACTTTTTTCTCAAACTATTGACTACCAATATTTTGAACTGGTCCGCCTGCCTTTGTTTGAGCTGGCAATTTAGGTAGCATTTTTTTTTGGTCGACGTGAAGCGGCGACTTATTGGCAGACACGTGTCGGACACCTTGAAGGTGTCCGACACGTGTACTTCGACAACTTCGATGCCAGGTAGGAAAGTCATAGTGCCAGAGCCCTCAAAGCGCATATCCTATCTAGTGGTTCAGGCGCGCTGAAGCGCACGACCCACCGCGTGCGCGCTGAAGCACGCACAACCAGGCGGGCAGGAACCGCATAGCGGGTGGACGAGCTATCCATTTGGTTGGCATGTACTCCTCCACTGCTCCAAAACGGGTTCCTCATTTCTGAAGGCACTTGGTTTGCTGCTATCATGCCTGTTTCGATCCTTCTGGCCACCATTCCGGTGGTTTGACCCCCTACAGGATCGATGTCCTTTACACACGCCTGCCACGTCTTCAGCGTGGGCCATTTCCGACTTCCAACCACACACTTCCGACTTCGGCCGCTTTTACACGTTCCCAACTTTTACACTTTTACACTTCTCCCATTTACACCTACCCAACTTTTACACCTGCACACGCCGCCATTTCCGACTTCCGCCCTCCCACCTCCGATTTCCGATTTCGGCCCCTTCCGATTTCGGCCCCTTCCGACTTCGGCC
>PZPC01000049.1 GCA_003045895.1 Bacteroidota bacterium | reverse complement strand
TGAATGATCACCCGGTGCAGTTCGGTAGCGAAGGGGAGTTGGTGGTCGAGGGCGTTGTCGGCTACGCGCTCCAGGCTGATGTAGAGATCGCCACTGACCAGCGGCGGTTCGGCGTAGGGAAAGGTGATGATATCGGTGAGGGTATCGTGTTGGAGGTATTCCAGGTTGAGTTGGTGGAGGTATGCGTCGCTGCAAAAGATGTACTGCAACTCACCCAGGGTAGCCTGGTGGTGGGCAATGACGGCGTTTATCCAGTCGGGTAAAAGCGTGAGATCAATGTCCGGTTCGGGCACATCTTCGCAGTGGAAAGCAATATCTGGTTCAATTTCCTCGGAGAAAGTAGGAAAGAAGGCTTCCGACATTATATTTTGAATTGCATCTCGACGGTGCGGCCGCCGTTGCGGAAAGCGATGTGGTCAGACAAGCGTTGCATGAGGAATACCCCACGGCCGCCGCACTTGCACAGATTTTCTTCACAGGTGGGATCGGGCACTTTGCGAAAATCAAAGCCACAGCCTTCGTCGGATACTTGAATAGCCAGTTTGCCTTTGGCTTCGCGCAAGCTGATGGACACTTTCTTCGATCGATCTTCACAGTTGCCGTGAATAATGGCGTTGTTGACGGCTTCGGTGAGGCTGATCAGGATGTTACCATGTTGGTCGTCATCTAAACGATAACGACTGGCGATACGGGTAACAAAACTTTCTACTTCAGCGATGCTTTTCTGTTCGGAGGTCAATCTGAGCATAAGCGGTTGATAACTGATTTTGGTCATACTCCATTAATGTAAGCAAAAAATGAACACTATACAAGTAATGTACATTTTAAGCGGTAGTTTTCTTAAGGCATCATCTGGAGAAAGGGGGTCACTAGTTGCTTTTCCGGCAACAAACTTACGACATGTTGCTTAATAAGTCAATACCCCTCCCCGCTGACGCCCGTAAAATTATTGTTGCCTGTTAGTTGTGAGCTAGCGGACAATATTAAATTTTAAACAAGTTAAGCGTGCTACAGGTTCTAAGTGTTGATTTTTTTGGCGTGCCACTGCCGGACAGCTAGTTAGTTCGTACGCAAGCTTTTAAAGTATTCGTCTACGAGATATTTGTAATAAGGTTTCAAGGCGGGGGAAACCGTTTTGAACATATCGATCTCGGCTTCGCGTTTTTTCAGGTATTCCTGCAGCGAGGGTGGCAGTTCGCGTTCGCGTTGGCGGGCGGTCTCCGATTTGCGGCGCTCGTCCTGATCCTGCTGGCGTTCGGCGCTTTCGTGTTCCAGTAGGCGCGACATGATTTCTTGCTGGCGCTGCATCATTTCGTTGGTGAGCCGCTTATTGACGAGGTCTTCTTCCGAGCGGTTCATTTCGTCGAGCAATTCCTGCAGCTTGGAGTCGGTGCCTTTGCCTTGTTGTTGTTGTTCGGCCTGTTTTTTGGCCAGGGCATTGCGCAGCGCGGCCTGGCGGGCCGCCATTTGAGCAAATTCTTTGCTGCCAACCTGCCCGCCTTTTTCCAGGGCATTTTTCATGCGCTGCAGGCCTTCGTTGATGGACTGTTGCCCGGGGCTCATTTTATCGCCGGGCTTATTGCCTTGTTTGCCCTGCCCTTTGCCGCCGGGGTTGTCGCACATCTGATCACCAGCCATCATGCCCGACATTTGCTGCTGCATTTGGTTCATGACTTCGCTCAGCATCAGGGCCAGGTCGTTGACGTTGGTCATGATGCGTTGTTGGTATTCGGAAGCTTGTGGGATACGGCGCTCTTCGAGTTCCTCGACGCTTTCGCGCATGTTGCCACGAATTTGCGTCACTTTTTCCGTCACAAAAGATTCGATCTGGTAAACCCGCTTGCTGAGGGCGTGGAGGCTATCCTGGATGAGGCTAAAATCGTCTTTGAGTTTGAATTGTTCCTGTACCAGGTCAACGTAGCGCGGCGTATTGATATCGGCATTGCCGAAGTTGCCGATCAGGTCCTCCTGGCCAAAGGAAAGCCCCACCAGGTTTTCGAGCAGCTGGCGCAGAGCAGCCATGTCCTCTTCCATTTGCTCCATCTCCTGGCTTTCCATCTGCATTTGCATCATGCTGGCCATGCTCTTCATTTTCTGGCCCGCCTTTTTCTGCGACTCGCTGGCGCCGGCGTTGTCTTTCTTCTCCAGTTGTTCCTGGCTGTCTTTGAGGTCTTCCTCGATGCTTTCGGATTGTTCTTCGAAGTCGCCCATTTCCATGGGTTTTTCCAGCTCTTCGTTCTTCTCTTTCATCTCCTCGAGCTTCTCCTGCACCTCTTCAAACTCCTTATTGATGTCTTCCTGCTCCTCTGCCAGTTTTTCTGGCGTCTCTTCTTTGTTTTCTGTTTGCTCCGCCAGTTCGTCCTGCTTTTTGGCGAGCTCTTCCAGCTGGTCGATGGTCTCTTGCAGGTCTTGTTCCAGTTCCAGCTGCTTGTACATTTCCAGCATGCGGTCCAGTTCCATTTCCATCTCTTCGTCGCCCATCTCTATTTCTTCCATCTTCTCGAGTGCCTGCTCCTTGTCCAGTTCCTGGAGCATTTCTTCGATCTGCTTCATCAGCTCTTTCATCTCCTCGCTGAGCGACTCTTCGAACATCTCTTGGAGGCGTTCCTGTTTTTCCTGCAGGCGCTGCTCCTGGGGCGAGAGTTCTTCCTGGTTCTGGATGTTTTCCTCGAAGGTCTTTTGGGTTTCTTCGATTTGCTGCTGCAATTCCTGCTGCCGCTCCAACATGCGCTCCAGTTCCTTGCGATCCTGCCACTTGAGTTCTTTCTCCTGGAGCAGTTTCTCGCGCATTTCTTTCATCTTATCCTGGATCTCGCGGGTCTCCTTGAGGGCTGCTTCCAGGTTGTCTTTGATCTTTTCCTGATTCTGGTCGATCATGGCCGCCAGTTCCTTTTCGGTCGGCATGGCGTAGTTCATCAGGTTGGTGCGGGCCGACTTGCGACCGTTGACCCCGTCGTTGTCGAATACCTCGAAGTAGTAGACCACGTTATCGCCGGGCTTGAGTTCCAGCTCGCGCAGATCGAAGGTGTAATCGTAGCGCATGACCTTTCCCGTGGGTTTGCTCACGGGCAGGGTTACCAACTTGCCTTCTTTGCCCTGGGCCTCATTGACGCGGTAGTTGAACGTCAGGCTGGTCAGGCCGTAATCATCGGACGCATCGCCGATGAAATAGGAGAGGCGCCGGATAGTGCTGTCCTGGAAGGCCTCCACCCCGATCTCGGGGTACAGGTCGGGGATGACATTGAGGGTGTAACCAATGGAGTCGGCCAGGGGTAGCATCGAATTAGACACAAACAGGCGGTAGGTGAGGTCGCGCATGGCTCTTTTCTCCAGCGTGAACAAGTCGCCACTGAAGCGGCGGGCAGCCAGGCTTTTTGCTTCGTCGGAGAAGACCATGTTCAGCTCGTCGGTGTACAGGGCATTGAAAACCCAGTTGATCTTGGTGCCGACGGGTACCGTCAGGTCGCCGATATTTTCGAGGGTCTCGTTGGTACGGCCCAGGTAAGCCGGATAGGACAGCTTCACTTCAAAGCTGGCAATATTGGGCTTCTTCAACACTTCGAGGTTGTATTCCAGCGACGTAACACCGCTGGCCGAAAGGCGGAAGGGCGTATCTTTCTGGACGTTGCTGAAGCGGTGCGAAAACTTGTTGTTGGCATCCTTCTTCAGGCGGTATTGGTAGTTGTCGATTTCAATAAATACTTCGTTGGGCAACTGATCACCTTCGATCTCTACTTCCAGGGGAAAATCGCCAAACTGAACCACCGATAATTTATCATTGAGCAGTTTGTAGCGAAAAGGTGCCGGCCGTTCGAAATCCTGGCCATTGCGGATCAGGCGGCGGGTGGAATTGGTGATCATGCTGGGTGCGGCAAACAGGAGCACCAGCAGCAGCAGCAGTGGTGGCAGGGCGTATTTGAGGTATTTGAGGTTGCTGTTGAGGTCGATGGCCGCCTGGAAGGGCACGGGGCGGATCTCTTCGGTCTTCTGGTTGATGCTGGCCAGGATCAGGGCCTTGTTTTCGGCCGTAGCGGCCTGGTTTTTCAGTTGCAGCACGTTCAGCAGCTTGTCTTTCACATTCGCAAAGTGCTCGCCGATGACCTGGGCGGCCTGTTCGTGGGAAATGACTTTGCCCAGGTGAAAATACGCCAGCAAAGGGCGGAACACCCATACGCTCAACGCCAGTACACTGCCCCCGACAAAAGAAAAGAACAGCAACTTGCGGCCGCCTTTAGAAAAATAAAAATAGTTCTCGGCCAGGCTCGCCACCAGGAACAGGAGCAGGATAGCTCCTACACTGTACAGGACTCCCCGAATGAGTTGGTTGACGTAATATTTGCGAATAAACTGGTCTAACTTCTCTACCAGTAGCTGGTAATTATCTTTGGCCGACATCTGCACTTGGTCTTTTGGTTCCAGGTAGTTAAACGGAAATATAGCGATCAACGCTATTTTTGCCCCGTGACTTACCCCTTTTCAACTTTCAAATATACGCTTAAAACCAGGTTTTAGTTGCTTACCAGGCTGTTAAATCAGCTAAGGGCGGTCATAATGAAGTAAAATAACGGCGGGATGACCTAAGTAAGGGTTGTTACCGCCCGTTTTCGCCACTTCACCACCTCGTACCAGATCACCGCCAACCAACCCGCGCCAATGCTGACGAGCAGTTGGTGCCAGGTGGGGTGTTCAAACTCGAAAAAACGGGTCAGTGGCGCTACAAAGAGCAGCATGCCGGTAATGAGTACCGTGATGCTGATGATAAGTACCACCAGGTTGTTTTTATATTTCAGGGTGGTAAAAATGGAATAGACAAAGGATCGATTCACGAGGGTAAGGAAGATATTGGCCGTCATCAGCACGGTAAAAACCATGGTGCGGGTAACCGCTTCGCTGTACCCCTCCCCCACGGCGTACTGGTATACCAGCAAGGAGCCCGCCGTGATGGCCAGCCCCTGCACGATGCTGGTGGTCAGTTCTTTGCGGTTGAAAAAGGTGCTAATAAAAGGCCGGGGGCGTTGCTGCATCGTATTTTTTTCGAGGGGCTCATTTTCGTAGATAATGGAACAGGTCGGCCCCATGATCAGCTCCAGCAAAATCACGTGAATCGGCGAGAGGATGTTGGGATAAACCCACCCCAGCGCCAACGGCAGAAAAACCGTGAGGATGATGGGAATGTGGATGGAGATAATGTACTGGATCGCCTTTTTCAGGTTGGTATAAATTTTCCGCCCCATGGCAATGGCGGCCACCATTTTGGTCAGGTCGTCGCCGAGGAGTACCAGCGAGGCAGCCTGTTTCGCGATTTCCGTGCCTTTTTCGCCCATGGCAATGCCAATGTGGGCCGCTTTCAGGGCGGGGCCGTCATTGACGCCGTCGCCGGTCATGGCCACGATTTCGCCGTTGGCTTTGAGGGCGTTGATGATGCGCAGTTTGGCCTCCGGGAACATGCGGGTAAACAAGTGGTTCTTCGCTACGGTAACCTCCAATTCGGCATCCGAAAGCGCCATCAGTTCGTCGCCCGACAAGCTTTTTTCGTAGCCCCGGAAACCGATCTGTTTGGCAATGGCCCGGGAAGTGGTGGCATTGTCGCCCGTGATAATTTTTACGGCAATGCCCGCCGCATGAAAATCCTCGAAAACGCGCTGGATGTTTTCCTTCGGCGGGTCGTAAAAGGCGACCAAGCCCAGCAACCGGAACGTAAACGCCTGCTGCTTCGCGGGGTAGTCGGTGCCCGCAAACCGCGCCTCGCCTACGCCCAACACGCGGTAGCCATCGGCCGCCAGCAGCTGGATAGCAGCTTCAACCTGCTGTTTTTCGGCGGGGGTCAGGTCAGAAATATTCAAAAAAGCCTCCGGGGCACCCTTGGCGGCAATGATGCGCTGCCCCTGCCTGTTGGCAAACACGTGGGTCATCATCGGTGGTTTGCCCCCGAGCGGGTACTCGTGCACGAGGTCAAAATCCGGGCGCTCGTCGGTGGGTGCCTGCTCCCCGTAAAGCCGGTGCAGTTCCACTTCCATCGGATCGAAGGGAATGGGCTCGCTGGCCCACATGGCCATCCTGATCACGTCTCTTTCGGCGGCAGTCCAGGGCGTATGGTCATTTAGGGTTACCACCTGTTGGCTGGCGTGCACGTACATTTTGGCCAGGGCCATCTTGTTTTCCGTAATGGTGCCGGTTTTATCAACGCAGATTACCGTAGCGCTACCCAGGGTTTCTACGGTCTTCATCTGCTTCACCACCACCCCCAGCTTCATCAGGCGCCAGGCGCCCAGGGCCATGAAGGTGGTGAACGCCACCGGAATTTCCTCGGGCAGGATACTCATGGCCAGGGTGAGGGCGTTGAGCAAGCTGTCCAACAGATCGTAGGTACGGAAATAGTTGATGCCCCAAACCACCAGAAAAACCGCCGCCCCGATGATGACCATTTTTTTAACAAAATCACCAATCTGTATCTCCAGCGGCGTCGGCTCATCCTCAATCTCTTCGAGGCTGCCGCCGATGCGACCCAGTTGCGTGGCGTTGCCGATGGCGGTAACCGTGGCGATGGCCAGGCCGGTAGCCACCATGGTCCCCCGGTAGATGATCGGGTCGGCCTGTTGGGCGTCTTTAAAAACGACCAGGGATTCGCCCGTGAGGATGGCTTCGCTGACGGAAAAGTCGTTGGAATGCACAATGGTGCCGTCGGCCGCAATAGTAGTGCCTTCTTCCACCAAAATACTATCACCCACTACGATGGCCGTGCTGGGAATTTCCACTACTTCGCCATTGCGAATAACCTTGCTGTTGGGCTGGGTGAAATTTTTTAATTTGTCCAGGGCCAGGCGGCTGCGGGAATCCTGGTACAAGGAAATAGAGGCCACCAGCACAATGGCCGCTGCCAGGAAGAGGCCGTCGCCAAAATTGCCGCTGATAAAGTAGATCGACGACGCCGCCAACAACAGAAAAACCATCGGCTCGCGGGCCAGGTTTTTGAGCGCCGCCAGCAGCCCGCTTTCCTGCTTGAAATCCAGCACATTGGGCCCGTGGGCGGTGCGGGCAGCCTGTACTTGTTCATCGGTCAGCCCGCGGATATTAAAATTGTCAATACGCATCATATAGGGTTCGGCCACCTTGCGCTCTTAGCGCAGGTAGCGGACCGAAAGATAGGACTTTTTGTCAAGTTTACGCCATGAGCTTAGTCACCAATTGGCCCTGTAGGGTGGCCGGATGAACAAAAAAGAAAGAAAGAAAAAATTCCAGCAAATGAATACCAATATCCGTATATTTGCCACGTGAAAAAAAGCCTGTACTATTTACTTTTAGTGGTTTTGCTTGCACCTTGTTGCGCGGCAATAAGTGCGGCCAGTTACGATGCCCCCAAGGCTGCGTTTCCGAACGTACCCGAGGTAGTAAAAGACGACTGTGCAGCCATTTTCACCTGCCACCTGTTCCTGCCGGTCTCCCCCTCCGAAAGGTCGGTCAATCCGCTCGTTAACCCCGCACCTTCCAGCACTGGAAAGCAGCTGCAAAGCCCGGGGTTAGCCGCCACCCTGAAGACACAACCAGGTACGTGTCCATTTTCACAGTATACTGCTTTGGCCCGCGACTTTCCCGTCAGACACCGGAAAGCCAACCTCATTTTTCCCTTCCATTATTTTTGGTAATCCCCGACGAGTCCTGGTGGCCACACTAGCTGGCCCCTGTCGTTTTTTTTTCAGATTTTGCCGGGCAAGATCTGTTCGTCAATACCAATTATTATTTTATTTAAAACAACCTCACCATGGAATTGGGATCAACCCTCATTGCAGCTGTTTTGGTAGCTATTTGCGTACTGCCTCTCTGGTTAATCAGCCGCAACAGAAAAAGAGCAGAAAAAAGAATTTTGCAGTCGCTGGCTGACATCGCCAGCCAGCACAACAACAATAAAATTGTTCAGCAGGACCTCTGTGGGGATCTTGCCATAGGTCTCACTGAAAATGACCAGGCCGTGGTCTTTTTCAAGCAAGGAAAAGAGCAGGTGACAACCGAATACATCCCGCTGGCCGAGGTGCAATCCTGCAAGATCATCCACGTGAGCCGGACCACCGACAACAAGAGTGGCAACAACAAGGTAACGGACAAGCTCGATTTGGTTTTTTCCTTTATCGATGCCAAAAAGCCCGAGGTCGTACTGCCATTTTACGACACCCAGGAACACCTCCAGCTGATTGGCGAACTGCAGCTGATCCAGCAATGGGCTAAAATGGTCAATGACCGGCTCCGTACGGTGCCCACGAAAGTAAAGGTATCTTAGACCCCCCCCTGCCAGTATACGGATTAGACGCGGCTCCCCGCGTTTACCGATAGCGCCCGGCACCTTCATTCGCGCTCCGACATTGGGGAGTGGGTGAGCAGGTGCCGGGCGTTTTTTTTTGGGGGGAGCATTAGGGCTGTCGAATCTGGAAATATTTAATGCGTTATCGTAATTTTCATCCGAAATGGCGCATTCAAGAAAACCCATCCCCCGCCCACGCTAAAAAGCGTGGCAAGCTCTTTCGCTGCGAGCCGCCAACGCTGAAGACGTGGCAGGCGCGAGAACCAACTTTAGAAGAAAACGCTGTTGATCATATTATCTAATTCCAGATTCGACAGCCCTGGGGGGGGAGCAATGCCCGGCGGTTGTCCAAAACAGGCTCTAGGTTTCATCCTGGCACCAACTGTGGCATTCTTTACTTTGGATACCTCGGTACAACCCAAATAATACTACCTTTGTGTGTTAATATACCACTGACTGTTCTTTTCGCCTTATGACAACCAATACCACGACTCCGACCTTCTCCGATTTCCGCTACGAACGCCCCGATTTTCCGGCGCTGAGCGAGCAATTCGCCGCTAGCCTGCACGCCTTTAGTTCGGCTAAAGTCTTAGCGGATGCCGAGGTTGCATTGGTTGCCCTCTACCAATTGCGGGCCGACTTTCAGACCATGTACAACCTGTCCTATATCCGCCACAGTGCGGATACCCGCGATGCTTTTTACGAAGCCGAAAACAATTACTTCGACGAACAAATGCCGGTCTTCGAAGCGTTGAAATCCAATTTCTACCACGCCCTGCTGGCCTCGCCTTTCCGGGAAGCATTGGAGCAGCGCCACGGCCACCAGTTGTTCGCTATCGCGGAACTGAGCCTGAAAACATTCAGCCCGGAAATTATCGAAGACCTCCAGGAAGAGAACCGTTTGTCGAGCAGCTACAACAAACTCAAAGCCACGGCGCAGATTCCCTTCGAAAGCGAAATCTACAACCTGTCGTCTATTCTGCCCCGCGAACAGGACCCCGACCGCAAGGTGCGGGCCGCCGCCGCCAAAGCCAAGTGGGACTGGATGGCCAAACAGCAGCAAGAGATCGAATCCATCTTTGACCAGCTCGTAAAAGTGCGCCACCAAATAGCCCGGAAACTGGGCTTCGACAATTTTATCGAACTCGGCTACGCCCGCATGTTGCGCACCGACTACAACGCCGACGACGTGGCTTTTTACCGCGAGCAGATTCGCCAACATATCGTGCCGGTAGCGGAGCGCCTCTACGCCCGTCAGGCCGGGCGCCTCGGGCTGGACAGCCTGCAATATTACGACGAGACCGTGCTCTTCCCCCAGGGCAACCCCCAACCCAAGGGCACCCCCGAATGGATCGTAGCACAGGCCACCCAAATGTACCAGAAGTTGTCGCCGGAGACCGATGCCTTTTTTCGCTTTATGCTGGAAGGGGAACTGATGGACCTGGTGAGCCGCGACGGGAAATCGACGGGCGGCTATTGCACGTTCATCCCCAATGAGCGGGCACCGTTTATTTTTTCCAACTTCAACGGCACCAGTGGCGATATCGACGTGCTGACCCACGAAGCAGGCCACGCTTTCCAGGTGTACTCCAGCCGCGACCTGGCCATCAGTGAATACAACTGGCCCACCTTCGAAGCCTGTGAGATCCACTCCATGAGCATGGAGTTTTTCACCTGGCCCTGGATGGATCGCTTTTTCGCCGAAGACGTGGACCGCTACCGGTTTGGCCACCTGAGCGGCGCCATTTACTTTCTGCCCTACGGGGTGGCGGTGGATGAGTTTCAACACTTCGTTTATGCCCACCCTACGGCCACACCAGCAGCACGCAACCAGGCCTGGCGGGAGATCGAGCAAAAATACCTGCCCCAACGCCAGTATGATGGCCATCCCCTGCTGGAAGCTGGTGGTTTCTGGCAGCGGCAAACCCATATCTTCGGCATGCCCTTTTACTACATAGACTACACGTTGGCCCAAATTTGTGCCTTCCAGTTTTGGGCCAAAGACCGGAAAGACCACTCCGCTGCCTGGACCGACTACGTGCGCCTCTGCCAGGCGGGCGGCAGTGCCTCCTTCCTGAAACTGGTGGAACAGGCCAACCTGGAGTCTCCTTTTGCACCCGGTTGTATGGAACAATTAGCCCAGGTCGTTGCCGATTGGCTGGATCAGGCACCCATATCCTAAAGTTATGTTATTGTCAGTGGCGCATCGTGCACCACTGCCACAAAAAACTTATCTTTGATTACACGTCTCCCAAGAACAAGTTGATTATGAAACAGACCTTACTCTTTATCACAAGTGTCCTTTTTCTCGCGACGAGCCTGCACGGACAACTCATCCTAACCAGTGCCGATTACTTCCCTGCAGTGGGTGATACCCTGCGAACCGCCGTCGACAATGCGCCGGTGGGTATTGTGCTGACGGCACCGGGGGGGAACCAAAGTTGGAATTTCTCGTCGCTGCAGAGTGGATTTACCCAGGAACGGATCGTCAGAGACCCTGCCGAAGGGGAAGTTTCCGGTAGTTATCCCGGTGCTACCGCGCTGCTCGAACAGGCAGGCGGCGGCGAAGGTTACTACGTGGGCAACAGCACTTCTTTTGCGATCGTGGGTTACGCCGGCACCGATCCGCTGATGCAGGGATTGCAAATTAATGCCCCTTTTGACCCACCTTACGTGGAACGCTGGGCACCACTGGCCTTTTTCGACTTGCGCAACCACCAATCGGCCCTCACCCTGGCCGTGGCCACCCAGGATATTCCCGGCAACCTGTTTGGCAATTTACCCATTACCCCCGATTCTATCCGCGTGCGCGTAAACACGACCCGCACCGACCTGGTGGATGGTTGGGGTACCCTCACGATTCCGGGCGGCGTATACGACGTGCTGCGGGAAAAACGCACCGAATACCGCGAGGTTCGCCTCGACGCTAAAGTGGGCTCTTTCCCCTGGACCGATATTACGGACCTCGCCCTGGCCGCGTTGCCCATCGATCAACTGGGCGTCGACACCCTGGTGACCTACTCGTTCTGGAGCGACGAAGCCAAAGAACCCATTGCCGTCATCACGACCAATAGCATGGGCAACGAAGTGGTTTCGGTCGAATACAAGTCCAATAACATCGTCAATAGTGTACGCGAACTCAATCGTGCCCAACCCCGGGTTTACGTATACCCCAACCCGGCGCTCATCTACGCCCGCTTTGAATTCACAAATTTACCCGCCGGCAATTACTACCTGGAATTGTACAACCTGGTGGGCCGCCCGGTATGGTCGAAGCAGTACTATATTGATGGCTACCTCCTGGACAAGGTCAATGTCATGCAATTGCAAAAGGGTATTTATATTTACGTTTTACGCGACGAAAAAGGGAACCGGATACTGGCCAACCGATTATTGGTTACCACCCCCTAAAGCGCCTATCCTTGCTCCAGCCCCGTTTTGTTCCTCGTGCGGTGCTTTTCGGGGAGGGTCGTTTATTTCGCCGATTGAACATATTATTATTTAAAATAACTTATTTCAACTTGTAACACCCGCCTGCTATCCCCGTATACGACTTCAAACGGGATAGAAAATGAAAAGGTGCGTGCTCATGCTGTTCCTGTTGCTAGGCATCCAGCAGCAGGTCTGGTTACAATCGACGGAGGCGGAGGCATTGGTTCGCTTGCAGGCTACGGCCCCTGTCTGGTTGCGCTACGCCACTGGCACCCAAAACCTGGCCAGCCTGCGCTGGTCACCGGCACTGGTCGTGGCCGGAACGACTCCCCTACAAAAAACCCAGCATTTTCTCGCCGCGTTTGGTGCTGCTTTCGGGATAAAATCCCCGGCTCATGCCTTCCTCCTCACCGAAGAACAAGTGGACCTGGCGGGCAACCAGCACCTTAAGCTTTCCCAATTCTACCAGGGTGTTCCCGTTTTTGACGGGCACCTCCTTTTTCATTTCAATCCTGCGGGTGGTTTATTGGGGGTCAGCGGGGTGGTCATTCCGCGTATTGAAGGGCGTACCCAGCCAACCAGGTCGGCCGCCGAAGCGCTGGAGCGGGGTTCTCAGTTTTTGCGCAAGCAATACCCCGGTTTGGTAGAAAGCAGCCTGCGGGTTCTCAGCAACGAGTTAACCATTTTTCAGGAGGGATTGGTCGCCGGACTACCGGGAACGGCCCGGCTGGTCTACGCCCTGGAACTTACCAACCAGGAGGACATGGCCGAGCAGTTCTTCATTGATGCCCATACCGGACAACTGGTCGAGCGGTTTCCCCGTGCCTGCACCCTGCTCAAACGCGAACTGTACAGCCGCAACCTGGACAATCTGCTCTGGTCCGACCCGGATCCGGTACCGGCCAACCTCTCTGCCAGCCAAGAGCAGCAGCTAACCACGACCGAGGCGACCTATAATTTTTTCCTGCACACTTTCCAATGGCGGTCTTACGACAACCAGGACGGGACCATGCGGGTAATCGATGACGCCACCAATATGGTTTGTCCGAATGCCCGGTGGAATGGTTATGCCACCCAATTTTGTGCCGGAATCAGCACCGACGACGTCGTGGCCCACGAATGGAGCCATGCCTATACCGATCATACCAGCAAGCTCCTTTACGCCTGGCAGGCTGGCGCCATCAACGAAGCCTATTCGGATATTTGGGGAGAGACCATCGATTTGCTCAACGATGCACCCGACGCCAATGCGCTGCGCACAACTTGTGACAACAGCCTGCGCTGGAAAATTGCCGAAGACGCAGCCATCCTGTCCGCGCCGTTGCGGGACATGTGGAACCCCAACTGTTACGCCGATCCAGGCAAAACCAGCGATAGTTTGTACCATTGCGGGAGCGCTGATTTTGGTGGGGTACACACCAACTCGGGCATTGTCAATCACGCTTACGCCCTGCTGGTCGACGGCGGCGAATACAATGGCTACCGCATCACGGGCATTGGCCTCACCAAGGCGGCCCACCTGTTTTGGCAGGCCCAGGCCTATTACCTGAGCCGCACGGCAGACTTTGCGGCACTGGCTGATGCCCTCGAAGCGGCTTATGTCGATTTGCGCCACGTCGACCTGCTGGCACTCACCTTGCAGGATGCCCCGGCAGGCTCGTCGGGAGAACAGCTTACGGCCGCCGATAGCCTGGCCCTTGTGCAGGTGCTGGCCGCTACCGAACTGCGGTTGAATGCGCCGCCCTGCCCCAATTTTGGCCGCGCACTACAACCCGATGCGCCCGACCTGTGCTCCGCGACGGAGCTGGCCTTTGCGCCATTTTTTACGGAAGATTTCGAAAGCAATAGCGACGCCTGGACCACCACGGAATACATTGCCCACCCCGACAAGTGGGTGACCCGCCGCTGGACACTCACCGACCAGCTTCCGCAAGGCCGGGCGGGAACGGGCATTTACGCACCGAATCTACCCCTGGGTCATTGTGACACCGCCCTGAACAATGGTGTCCTGCGGCTGCTGAGTCCGCCGATCGCGGTACCCTACACGGTTACTGGCCGGATCTATTTGTCTTTTGACCACTATTTTTCGCTGGAAAAAGGACGGGACGGCGGCAACCTCAAGGTGCAGCGCAACGGCGGCAATTGGATAAAACTCCCTCCTTCGGCATTCCTGTTCAATCCCTACCCCATGGCTTTGCCCATGGTGGGCCAAACCGACAATCCGCTGGCGGGCGAATGGGTCTTTTCGGGCGCTAACCCCAATTCGGTGAGCAGTACCTGGGGAACCACCCAAATTGACTTGTCGGTGCTGGGCATTGACCCTGGCGATGTGATCCGGCTCCGCTGGGAAATGGGCACCGATGGCTGTGATGGCTGGGACGGCTGGTACCTCGACCACATTGCCGTTGGCAGTTGTGCCGCCCAGGCTGTGCTGCCGGTTAGCTGGCTTTCCTTTGAAGCAGGCGCCGTGCCAGCAGGCGTTCAGCTTACCTGGTCAACGGCCGCCGAAACGGATAATGCCGGATTTACGGTAGAACGCAGTACCGATGGCCGCAACTTCCTGCCGGTGGGTTGGGTGGCGGGCCAAACCGAAAGCAGCACCCCTATGCACTACGATTTTTTGGACACCGACCTGCCCGCGGGCAATACCCAACTCTACTACCGGTTGCGACAAGAAGACCACGGGGGCACTTTTAGTTACTCCGCCATTCGGTCTGTGACCTGGCAAGCGACGGCTTCCTGGAAAATTTTCCCCAACCCCGTACACGACCAACTGACCCTTGCCTACTCGGGCCAGCAGGAGCTGGAAGCGAACATCATCCTGCTCAACCTGCACGGTCAGGTGGTGCTGCCGCCACTTAGCACCGCGCTTTCCAACGGCACCGTCACCCTTTCGGTGAGCCAGCTTCCGGCGGGAGTCTACCTGCTCCAAATTAGCAGCGCCGACTTCCTGGAGACCCGGCGCATCGTCGTGGAATAACCCCCCCTTTGGGGTTAGCTAAAAAGTTATCCCTTTGTTAAGTCGCGTTAAACAGCGTTAAAGGACTAGCGCCCTGTCATTTATGGCGGTATATTCGTTGCAGGTTATCCCACCCCACTACTGCGGTAGTGCCCCAAAAAATCAAACCTTTTTCATACTAAAACACCCGACGATGAAAACTCCGCTATTCCTGGGTTTGCTACTGGTAGCAAGCCTGAGCCTACAGGCTCAATCCGAAGAAACTTTGTTCAACAGCACCAACCTCCGCCTTTCTGGTATCTGGGGATCGGCGACCTACAATTTTTCCAGCTTCAACAACGACGACTGGACGCTGATTCGCGGTGGTTACGGGGGCGTAGAATTTGGCCGCGACCTGTTTGTGGGTTGGGGCGGCTACGAAACCCGCGACAAGATCCTGCTGAATGAAGGCGCACAAGGACTGAATTTCCGGTACCACGGCCCGGTGGTCGGTATCGCCCCCAACTCCGTCAAGATGCTCCATCCCCGCTTCACCTTCCTGGTCGGCAGGGGTAAAGTGACCGTCGACGAGCAACCTGGCACGGATCGCATGTTTGTCTTTCAACCCTCGGGCGGCCTGGAGTTCAATATCTTCCAGTGGTTCCGGCTCGGCTTTGAGGGCGGCTACCGCTTCGTAGGCAACAGCGACAAATTTGACCTGTCGAGCGGCGACCTGTCGGCACCCTTTGCACAGATCGAAATGCGTTTTGGCTTGTCCTGGGGCGATTAATTTTTTTAGATCCCACTATATACACCCTCCAACCTACCCGACCTAAACCCACTACCTAACTACCCACTCCATGGTCTGCTGGCCCGGTCGTCTTTACGGCCGGGCTTGTTTTTTATTAGGAATGATCCGTAAAATGGGGAATTTTATATCTTTGCCCGTGCTGTTTAACAATAAGGACCGTTAACAAACTGTTATTTAAGGCCTCAAGTGACGGCGCTGTATCCAGCTTGCTTCCTATGTTACAAACCTTGACACCAACGGTTATTTTGAGCATCATCGCCTTGTATTTCCTGGTGCTGATTACTATTTCCTATTTCACCAGCAAGAATTCGGACAGCAATGCGTCTTTTTTCCTTGCTGGCCGCCAATCCCCCTGGTTTTTGGTCGCTTTTGGCATGATTGGAGCCAGCTTGTCCGGGGTTACTTTTATCTCGGTTCCCGGTTGGGTCGGACAGGTAGACCCCACCACCGGAAACACCAATGGGTTCTCCTATTTGCAGATGGTCATGGGCTACCTGCTGGGTTACGTGGTCATAGCAACCATTCTCTTACCCTTGTATTACCGGCTTAATCTCACATCGATCTACCAGTTTCTGGAACAGCGTTTTGGTCGGTATTCCTACAAAATTGGCGCCTTTTACTTCATGCTCTCACGGGTCGTAGGCTCCTCTTTCCGGCTGTACCTGGTGGCGATTGTGCTGCAGGAATTTGTGATGAACGCTTTCGGTATCCCTTTTTTCCTGACAGTGGTCACAACGATTGCACTCATTTGGGTGTACACCTTTAAAGGCGGGATCAAGACCATTGTGTACACCGATACCGTTCAGACTTTATCTATGCTGACGGCCGTGGTACTTACCATTATCGGTATTGGCGAAGCTTTGGAAACAGACATCAGCGGCCTTTTTAGCATGGTTAAGAACAGCGCCTACAGCCAGGTTTTTTCCTTTGACGGTGGCTGGAATGATCCCAATAATTTCTGGAAGCAGTTTCTGGCGGGTGCGCTCATTACGATCGTCATGACGGGGCTGGACCAGGATATGATGCAAAAGAACCTCAGTTGCCGCAGCCTGCGGGATGCGCAAAAAAACATGTTCACCTTCAGCATCGTCCTGTTTTTTGCCAATATTCTTTTCCTGACGCTGGGCGCTTTGTTGTACATCTACGCCATCCAGGTAGGCATTGAAATTCCGGCCAGCAGCGACAAGCTCTACCCACTTATTGCACTCAATTACCTGGCCCCTTACATTGGCATCTTGTTTATCATTGGCTTAGTAGCTGCGGCCTATTCCAGTGCCGACTCGGCGCTGACGGCGCTAACGACTTCTTTTTGCGTGGATTTCCTCAACTTTGAGAAAACCGACCGCCTGGAAGCAGAGCTAAAGCGAACCCGCTTTTACGTTCACATTGGCTTTTCCGTTGTGCTCCTGGGGGTCATTCTCATTTTCAATGCCTTAAACAACGAGGCTGTGATCAAGCAGTTGTTTACGGCAGCGGGCTACACCTACGGGCCGCTGTTGGGCTTGTTTACCTTCGGGATGTTTACCAATTTAAAAATCCGGGAAACCATCGATTTGCGCAGCTACGGCTGGGGCAAAAACTTGCCCGAACGCTGGTCAAAAGTCAACCTGGTGATACTGGTTTGTCTCCTGGCACCGGTGCTTTCCTTTTTCATGGACTACTATTCCAATGACCTGCTCTACGGGTTTCAGTTTGGCTTCCTCATTATTGCCCTCAACGGGTTCCTGACCTTCCTGGGGCTGCTGGCTATTTCTTACCACGATTACGAAGCGCAGATGGACAAGCACGAACCCTACCAGGATCAGGAAGAAGATCTTCCGGGTTAGGCCACAGGCACTTGTTCTCCATTATTTATCCGCTGTCCGACCGGCGCGACCTGCCCTACGCAGGTGCTCTCCGGTTTGGCCTTTATTACCGCTACTCAGCCATCGTAATAAGGAGACATTCAGGCGGCAGGGCCGTTTTTAGAATCTGGCAGTTTTTCCTACCTTGCGGCGATTTTTATATTTCCTGGTTATTTGTGGTGCCTTTGCTGCACCTCAAATAACCAGTAACATTTTTTCCGAGCTTTAACTTGACCTTACAATGACGTCCAAAATTCGTGCTGCTATTACTGGTGTTCAGGGTTACGTTCCCGATTACATACTGACCAATGCGGAATTGGAGACCATGGTCGACACCAATGACGAGTGGATCACCTCTCGCACTGGCGTCAAGGAGCGCCACATTCTGAAAGGCGAAGGCCTGGGCACTTCGGTCATGGGTATTGAAGCCGTGCGGGGATTGCTGGAAAAAACCAAGACCCGCCCCGAAGATGTGGAATTGGTCATTTGTGCTACGGTGACGGCCGACATGCACTTTCCCGATACCGCTAACCTGATTGCACACGCGGTAGGCATCAAAAATGCTTTTTGTTTCGACCTCGGAGCGGCTTGCTCCGGTTTCTTATACGCCCTTACGACGGGTGCGCAGTTTATCACCAGTGGGAGCCACAAAAAGGTGATCGTCGTAGGTGCCGACAAGATGTCGGCCATTGTAGATTATACCGACCGGTCTACCTGCATTATCTTTGGCGATGGCGCTGGCGCCGTGCTGCTGGAACCAGACACCACTGGCCACGGCATCATCGATTATCGGCACCACTGCGATGGCTCGGGCGTAGACCTCCTGCAGCTGAAAGCAGGCGGATCCAAGTATCCGGCCACGGTGGATTCGGTGCTGGCTGGCGAACACAATATTTACCAAAATGGGCGACCTGTCTTCAAGGCGGCGGTTTCGGGTATGAGTAGCGTTGTACAGGAGGTGATGGTACGCAACAACCTGGTTACCGACGATATTCGCTGGCTGGTTCCTCACCAGGCCAATATCCGGATCATTGAGACGGTTTCGCGGATGGCTGATTTTCCGCTGGAACGCGTAATGATCAATATCCATAAATACGGCAATACGACGGCGGCTACCATTCCGCTCTGTCTGTGGGACTACGAAGACCAACTGACCAAGGGCGACAACATTATCCTGACGGCCTTTGGCGGTGGCTTTACCTGGGGAGCAATCTACATCAAGTGGGCGATCTAGCAGGCTGGGCCTACCGCAGGCAACACTGGCTTAATTGCGCTTCCATACCAGTTCCGGAACAACTTCTTCGGGGGTAATGATACCCGCCGAACGCAAGGAATACACGACACTTTTCAACATCTTATCACTGACCCAGCCATGGATCGCCCATTCGGTACTGTGGTACCAACGGGTCGCATCGTCGAGGGTAAGCCCGTAGCGGTCGCTGACGGTGGCAATGGCGCCTTCGTCCTGCATAAATTGGTCGCAGGAATCGTGCAGGGTGCGCAGCAGGCGAATGATATTTTCCGGTTGGCTTTTTAACACCTCATCGGTAGCGGCTACGACAAAACAGGGCCAGGGAGTGAGGAACTCCCCGATCCGCTTAAGTTGCCCGTCGGTGACGAAGGGCTTGGTGGTGTATTTTTCCCAGTAAAAGACGTCCGTTTCCTGTTTAGTCAGGGAGTCGAGTGCACCATCCAGGTTCCTGACGACGGTGAACTGGTCTGCCGTGAGTTGCTGGTCCTTGCTGTTCGCATCGACAATGGCCATCAGGTGCGAACCTGACCCCAACCGGCTGATGGCATACTGGCGGCTGAAAACATCCCGGTAGTTGGTCAGGGGATTGTCCGCCGCCGTATGAACCCCCCAGATGAGTGGCGAAGTCACGTAATTGCTAATAATTTTGCTGGGGCTACCCGCAATAATAGCTTTGATGATGCCCTCGGTAAGCAGGATGCAGACATCGACGGTACCGGTGCGCAGGGCTTCGGTCATTTGGCCGGTTCCTCCTTTGAAGTCCGTCCACGCTATTTCTATTCCACGGCTGTGAAAATCACCGCGCTCGTGGGCCAGGTGGATTGGCAGGTTAAAATGCTCGGGGACCCCCCCAACACGAATGGTCTTCTTACTCATGGGGTAAATGTAGGGCAGGTGTAGGTTAAATGCAAATAATCGCCGCGCGAAAACGAAGCCATTGAACCTGACTATCCCGGGTTTAACCTTATCCGATTGCCGGCAGGCAACAAACAGCCCTGGCCAATCGTTTTTCTCCTGATAAAAATTGATCACTGAACCCTTGTTGGATTAGTCGCTATGAACAGTTTGCTATTGTACCTGCTCACCCTGGGCATTGCTCCATTGCCGCTGACCAGTCTGGAGGTGAGTATTTGTAATGTCAGCAACCCCAAGGGTTCGCTGCACCTGGCTATTTACGATGACCCGGCAGATTTTGAGCAGCAAAAAGCAGCCATTTTTGATCAAATCATTCCCGTCACTTCTACCCGTGAAGTGCGACTGATGGTTCCCTTTATGGCCAATCAGGCACACGCCATCGCCGTTTACCACGACCTCAACGACAATGGCAAACTGGACACCAACGCCTTCGGCATTCCGAAAGAGCCCTACGCTTTTTCCAATAACCCTTCCGCCAAATGGCAGAAGCCGTCCTTCCTGGAAATCGCCTTCCGACCACAACAAGTTATGCATACCGGTATTCGCCTGGAATTGAAAAGATGGGAAGAACGGTAGTGCTGCAGGAAAGATAATCGCCGGGGATAACCGAAAATCCCTTAATTTCCGGCAACCAAAGCCTTGTCCGTCTTATGAAACCATTTCTACTCCCTTTCTTGCTGTGCTGTTTGGTCCTGGTGCTGTGGCAATGCCAACGCAACACCTATTCCAACACGAATTTCCCGGCCGATCAGTTGGCCTTCGGCAGTGGCGGTGGTTTTGCCGGAACCCTGACCACCTACCACCTCCTACCCAATGGGCAACTTTTCCGATCCGATGGTATCCAAGGAGATACGGTGAGTATCCCCCCCGCAAAAAAGCGCATTACGAAAGAATTATACACCCATTTTGATGACTTAGAATTGACGGATATCGATTTCGACTTCCCAGGTAACAGGTATTATTTCATTAGCCGATCCACGGCTGATGGCAGCCAGAAGATCACCTGGGGTGACCCCGAACAACCCGTACCCGAAGCGGTACAAAATTTATACAACGAACTGAAAGCACTGGTACCTCTCCAGTAACGTTTGCGGCTTAACCCTGCTTGTATTTAAATGACCAACCTGGTTACTACCGGTTTTATTAATACCCCCAAATCCACGTCCATCATGCGGAACTTCACGCTCCTTACCTTTTTACTCCTTCTGCTTATCAGCATTCCTTTGCTGGCTCAAAAGCCGGTCTTAACGCCGCGTACACCGGGTAGCAGCCCGTACACCGTAGCCGAATTGTCCAGTAGTTTCAACCCGGCGGTGATCGTCCGGGATCGTTCCCTGAGCAGCCGGCGTCCGGTGGCATTTACGCCGCACACCCAGGCCCGCCCCCTGATTGCTTCCGATCACCGGATCACCCGTTGGCAAGCCCAACCCAATGCTACCACGGGCTTGCCCGACTGGATCCGGCTGGAAGGACCCGGCCTGCACATGGGAACGCCCACCGAGCAAAGTCGCCAGTGGCTGGCAGCCGTAGCCACCAGTTGGGGCGTAGCCAAGCCGGCGGAGTCCTTCGTCCTGACCAACACCCACACCGATGAGTTGGGCCTGGTACACCTGAGCTGGCAACAACAGTGGCAAGGGATACCCGTATACGGCAACGAACTGAAGACCCACGCCCGCGACGGCCGCCTGTACCTGCTCCACGGCCGGGCGCTCCCCGACGCCAACGTAGCGGTGGTTCCGGCCATCGACGCCGACGCGGCGCTGGCCCTGGCGAAAACCGCCGTCGCCAAGCACACCCGGTACAAAACATTGAGCGCCGACGAATTGCAGCTCCTGGGCCATGCCCAGGTCGAACAGGAATTGGTCATCTTTTACCCGGACGAAACCCTGACGGAAGCCCACCTGGCCTGGTCGATAACCCTCGTGCCCAACCTCGCCGCCAACTGGGAGCTGATCATCGACGCCCATACCGGTGCCCGCTTGCGGGAAACCGACCACCTGTGCCACTTCCTGCCGCCAAACGGCCCGGAGTCAACTACCGCTACCGACCTCCTGGGGATTGGCCGCACCATCCACTCCTACGAATGGAATAACCAGAATTACCTCATCGATGCTTCGCGCCCCATGTTCGACGGCCCTAATTCCAATTTCCCCGACGAAGCCCAGGGGGTCATCTGGACCATCAACGGCAACAATACCTCACCCGTCAACGATAATTTCAATACCACCCACAACGTATCTGCCGGCAACTTCTGGAACGACCGGTTGGCCGTTTCGGCTCATTACAATGCCGGCGAAGCCTACCGCTATTTCCTGGAGACGTTCAACCGCAATTCCATCAATGGCCAGGGCGGCAACATTATCTCGCTCATCAACATTTCCGAAGATGATGGTTCGTCTATGGACAATGCCTTCTGGAACGGGCAGGCCATGTTTTACGGCAACGGCAATACCGCCTTCACCGCTCCCCTGGCCAAAGCCCTCGACGTGGCGGGGCACGAAATATCGCACGGTGTCGTACAGTCTACTGCCAACCTCGACTACCAGGGCGAGTCGGGTGCCCTCAACGAATCCTTCGCCGATATCTTCGGCGCCATGATCGACCGCAACGACTGGAAGATGGGCGAAGACGTGGTCAACACCAATATCTTCCCCACGGGCGCGCTGCGCGACCTGTCGAACCCCAACAACGGTGGCAGCAGCCTCAACGACAATGGCTGGCAACCCGCCCACACCAACCAACAGTATACCGGTAGCCAGGACAACGGCGGCGTGCACATCAACTCAGGTATCCCCAACCGGGCCTTCTTCCTCTTTGCCACCCAGGTGGGCAAAGACAAAGCCGAACAGGTCTATTACTACGCCCTGAACCAGTACCTCACCCGCTCTTCGAAATTTTTGGATCTGCGGGCATCGGTGGTACAAGCCTGCCTCGATCGCTACGGGCAGGCCGAAGCCAATGCCGCCATCACGGCGTTCAATACCGTGGGTATCGGCAGCGGCGGCAGCGGCGGGACGCCCACCAATACCCAGGCCGACCTGGCGGCGAACCCCGGCGAGGAATATATCCTGTATACCGATGGCAATTTCAACAACCTCTACCTGCGCACCCCCGACGGTGAACTGATCGCCAACCCGCTCAGCACGCTGGATCCCCTGAGCAAACCGACGGTAACGGATGACGGTAGATTCGTGGTGTTCGTCGCGCAGGATAAGACCATTCGCGCGATCGAGATCGACTGGGCCAACAACCAGATTGTCGGCACCACCACGCTCAGCACATCCCCCGTGTGGCGCAACGCCGCCATCTCGCGCGATGGCCTGCGGCTGGCGGCCCTCACGGACGACAACGACAACCGGCTGCTGGTTTTTGACTTGAGCCAGAGCAGTGTCCCCGGTATCCCTTACGAACTCACCAACCCCACGACCAGCGAGGGCGTCGCAACGGGTAATGTCTTGTACGCCGACGTCCTGGAATGGGACCATTCCGGTGAATATGTCCTCTACGATGCCCGCAACATTATCCCCAACCAGAACGGGACGGATATCGACTACTGGGATATTGGTTTCATCGAAGTGTGGAACAACGCTACCGATGATTTCAGCGACGGCTTCATCAGCAAGTTGTTCTCTTCCCTGCCTGACAATACGAGTGTGGGCAACCCGACCTTCGCCAAGAATTCGCCCTACATCATCGCCCTGGATTTTATCGACGACAACGACGGCACCTACTACCTGCTCGGCGCCAACACCGAAACGGGCGAAACGGGCCTGCTGTACCAGAATAACCAGTTGAGTTACCCCAGCTACAGCGTTCAGGATGACGAAATTATTTTTGATGCGACGACAAGTGGCGATGCGATACTGGGTACGGTTGCTTTAAACCCCGACAAGATCACCGCTGCCGACGATGCTTTCATCTTCCTCGACAACGGTTTTGCCGGCGCCCGGTGGGGCATCTGGTTTGCCAATGGCCAGCGCCAGCTCGTAGGCGACCAGGAAGCGCCCGCCACGCGCAGCTGGGCCCAGGTGTTCCCGACGGTCAGCCGGGGCAGCTACACGCTGGAATGGGCCCTGCCCGAGGCTTCTACCGTACAAGCCAAGGTCGTAGACCTCCTGGGCCGGCCGGTATGGCAAAACCAGTGGCGCAATGCCAGTGGCCCGCACCAGCAAATGATCGATCTGACGGGGCTACCCACCGGGGCTTACATCTTGCAACTGCGCGCCGGGGATCGGCAACTCAGCCAGCGGTTGATCGTGGCGCAGTAGCAGAACATTTTTTAGAAGATAAAATGCCAGCGGCCCCTACTTTGCTAATGCAAAGTAGGGGCCGCTGGCGTTGGGTGTCTACAGGGAGCGCTAACGCAATTTTCCCAACAAAAACACGGCGGGCCGCTTGTGCAATTCCGGTACCGGCTGGGTTTTCCACTGTTCGATGGTGAAGGTACGGATGTACTGGGTAGGCAGGGTCAGGTCCATGGCGATGGAAAAGAGGGTTTTGCCGTCCAGCACCTGCAGGGCTGTTTCGAAGACCGCGAGGTTGCGGTAGGGCGTTTCGATGAAGAGTTGGGTTTCGCCGTGGCGGTTGGTCTGTGCTTCCAGCCGCTTCAGGTCCAGGGCCAGTTCGGGGCGTTTGGCGTTCAGGTAGCCTTTGAAAGCAAACGCCTGCCCATTCAGACCGGCCCCCATAATAGCGAGGAGCAGGGAGGAGGGGCCCACCAGGGGCATCACCTCAATTCCCCGGGCGTGGGCCTGGCGCACCACCTTACTGCCCGGATCGGCCACCGCCGGCACCCCGGCTTCGGAGAGCAGCCCGATGGAGCGGCCCTCCTGTTCGGCGGGATGGAGGAAAGTGGGGAGTTCGGCGGCTTCGGTGCGCTTGTTCAGTTCGAAGAACAGGCAGTCGTCAAAGGGCGTCGGAAAATCGATGCTTTTGAGAAAATGGCGCGCCGTTTTTGCCCGCTCCACGATAAAGACATCCAGGGAATGGATGATGCTGATCACGTAAGGCGGAATGGTATGCAGGCCTTCCTCGCCCAACGGCGTAGGCACGAGGTAAAGTTTTGCGTTGGTTTTGGACACAATCGTGGGGGTTAATTCAGCACAAAGGTCTGCATTAATAATTTAAGTAGTTTGATGGAAATAGCGCCTGCCGCGCCATGCGGTAACTGATCCCGTCACTAAAGCACCAAATCCTTTTCCTTTAGCAGGGTGAGTTCTTCCTCATTGTGCAGGATCTCGGCCAGGCCATTCATGCGGGGCAGCTCGTAGGTGAAATAGAACCGCATGGTATGCAGGGTGCTTTCCAGGAAATCTTCCTTGAAGTTGCCCGCACCGGTAAGGCTACAGGTCTTGGCGGCTACGCCCATTTTGAGCCACTGCCAGGCAATGACCAGGGTGCTGAAAAATTCGAGGAAGATGGTGGCGTCCGAAAGGAAGCGTTCGTATTCGCCGCGCTTGGCAAACGGTTGCAGAAAGGCCAGTACCTCCTGGGTTTGCTGCATGTGCTGCGCCAGCTTTTTGGTGTAGGGCTTCAGTTCCGGGTAGACGTTGGCGGCGGCGATGGTGGCTTGCATTTCTTCGACGAGCAAGGTGAGGGCACGGCCATTTTGCAGGCTCAGCTTGCGCCCCAGCAAATCGATCGACTGGATGCCGGTGGTACCTTCGTAGATCGCCGAGATGCGGATATCGCGGTAGTATTGCTGCAGGACAAAATCGGTGCAGAAACCATAACCACCCAGCACCTGAAGGCCCGTATCGACGGCTTCGCGGCCCTTGTCAGAGGGGAAGCTCTTGGTAATGGGCATCAGCAGCTCCAGCAGGAGTTCGTACTTCTCGCGGTCTTCGGCGGGGCCGTGCAGAACCATGTCCTGGTAGAAAGACGACTGCAAGACAATACTCAGCCCGCCTTCGTAAATCGCTTTTTGCAGGAAAAGCATCCGGCGTACGTCGGCGTGCTCAATGATGAGACTCTGCTGCTGGTTGATGTCCTTGTGGCCATCGTTCTGGATGCGCCGCCCCTGGGGCCGCTCCTGGGCGTACTGCAGGGAGGCGTGGTAAGCTGCGCAGGCAATAGCAATGGCACCCCGACCAACCCCGATGCGGGCGCCGTTCATCATGAGGAACATGTAGTTGAGGCCGCGGTGCTCCTGTCCGACGAGGAAGCCCGTGCAGCCCTCGTTTTCACCAAAAACCAGGTGGGTGGTGGCGTAACCACGCTGTCCCATCTTCTGGAAATCGCCGGCGGTAATGACATCGTTGGGCACCAGGCCGCCGTCGGTGGGGCGAAACTTAGGCACCACAAACAGGGAGATGCCCTTGGTACCCGCAGGGGCGCCCTCAATGCGGGCCAGCACCAGGTGAACAAAGTTCTCGGCGTGCTGGTGGTCGCCACCGGAAATAAATATTTTCTGGCCTTTGATCTTATAAGTACCGTCGGCCTGCGGATAGGCCGTGGTGGTGATATCGGATAAAGAGCTGCCCGCCTGGGGTTCGGTCAGGCACATGGTACCGCCCCATTCTGCGGTTAACATTTTGGGCATGTAGGTCGACCGCAGGTTTTCGTCGCCGAATTCCATGATCAACTCGGCAGCACCCGCCGTGAGGCCCGCGTAACCCATGACGTTGTTGTTGGCCGCGTCGAGGATGAAATACGTGGCAGTACCCAGCGTGAAGGGCATCTGCATACCGCCGTGCTCGTAGGGAAAAGAGCCCCCGATCAGGCCCATTTCGGCCACCTGCCGGAGAATAGGCCCTAAACTGGGGTGGGTGATGATCTTGCCATCCTGGAAATGAACCGGTTGCTCGTCCATTTCCCGGAAAACGGGATACAATTGCTGGTCCGCAAAATCCTTGACGGCTTCGAGCATCAAATTAACTGCTTCCGCGTCGTAGTCGGCAAAATGGGGAAGCGCCAAAATTTGTTCCATGTCGTGCGTTTGAAACAATTGGAAACGCAACACGTCCATATTTACGTAAGCAGCCATAGCGAAACAGTTTTAATCAGTTATTTGAACACGTTCTAATATCCTTACAAAATTACGTCTTTTCCTTTGAAAATCAAATTAAATTAGAACGCGCTCAAGGAAAAAATCTTATATTCGTTTGCTCAACAGGGGACAATGAAAAGGCAGCTACACGAAAACGAGGTGCGCAGCAAAATAATCCAGGTAGCCCGGCGACTGTTCCTGTCACAGGGCTACGAGCAAACCCGCATTCGACAAATCAAGGAGGCCGCAGAAGTTAAGATCGGCACGATCTACCATTTCTACCAAAACAAAGAAGACATCCTGGCACACATTGTGCGGGAATCCTTTTTCCGGGTACTGGTGCGGGCCCGGCAATTGGCGGGCAACAACCAGCAACTCAACCTGGGCTGCGAGTTGGCCTGGCACATTCACACCATGCACCAGCATCCGCAGTCGGCCGAGATGTACCTCATTTCCTATAATTCGCCCCGCATTTCGGCCGAAATCCTGAGCAACCAGGTGGAGCGCAGCAAAGATCTTTTCGGGGAGCGTTGTCCGGATCTATCCGATGAAGATCACCAGTTTTTTTCGATGGTAGCAAAGGGAATGATGCAGTCGATCACGTTGCGCACCGTCAATGGGGTTCTGGGTGATCCCGATTTTGTGGTAGACAAGAGCATCACTGTCCTGCTCAAGCTGATGGATATCCCGGCTGCCGAAATCGAGGCTACCCGGCAGCAGATCAAGCGCCTGGCTATTGCCGAAAAGGTGGCGACTTTATTACCCCGTTCTTAGACGACCCTCCCACTAAATTAAAATCCCCCATCGTGGCACAGCACATGAAGCCCATCATCAAAGCAGCCGACCAGCAGGAATACTACTTTCAGGAACGCTGTTACATTACCGAATTGCTGAACCACGCAGCGGTACCGGGTATTTCCGTAGCCCGTGCGCGGGTAGCGCCAGGGGTCAGCACCGTCTGGCACACCGTGCAGGCTACCGAATTGTACTACCTGCTCAGTGGCCGGGGCCTGGCGGAAGTGGGGGATGTGCAAACGCCCGTTGACCCGGGCGACCTCGTGGTCATCGAACCTGGAACCCCGCAACGAATTACCAATACGGGGGCCGACGACCTGGTTTTTCTGGCCATCTGTACGCCGCGTTTCCAGGTGGCAGGATACGTGGATTTGGAGGAAAAATGAGGACTTACCCCTTCTCTGACTTGGTGTAAACCATTCCCACGTGGGGAATTCCGTCTTCTAAATAAATCTCACCAACGGGCTGAAAGCCCAGCGAACCGTAGTAGCCACGCAGGTGTGCCTGCGCGCCTATTTTGATGGGTACCGGCCCGTACAAGGCTTCCAATGCCCGCACCGACTGCTGCATCAGCGGACGCCCCAGCCCCTGACCGCGCGCAAAAGCGGCCGTAACGACCCGCCCAATAGACGCGTACTGCGGATAGCTGGCCCCCACGGGCAACAGCCGGGTATAGGTGGCCAATCGCCCTTGTGCATCGGTGCCCAACAAATGGTGAGCGACGGCGTCGTTCCCATCGGCATCGAGGTAAGGGCAGTGTTGTTCGACAACAAAAACAGCTTGCCGCAAGGCCATGATGGTGTACAACTGCTCGAGCGTGAGTGCGGAGAAAGGCAGACAAGTATAGGTTATTTCCATTTTGCGAAAAGTTTGGTAAATATACCACGCACAAATGGGTTGACGGTCGTTTTAAGGCAGCGTATCCCCTCGCTTAAAACTGATAGCATTCCACGTCTTTACCCCCACCGCGGCGGCCTTTGGATTTGTTTTTCCCTCGCTTTTTAGAACCGATTTGCCAGGGGAAAAACTTTAGGCCCAGGTAAAAATCGGCACCCGTGAGGTTGCTCTTACCCACGAAGCTACCCAGTTGGTCGGTTCCCAGAAAGACGGGACCCAGGCGGCCCGCCAGCCCCAGGCGCAGCTGTTCGCCCGCGTAAAAGGACAACGGCAGCGCTACACTCCACCAGTGGCGGTCGATACGGGGGGTCAGGGCCAGCAGGGTGAAGCTCGTCAGGCTGCCCCCCATGGGAGCCACATTGACCAGGGCATTGGCTTCTACTTTGGCCCATTCGTTGAAAGCGTACGTCGCCTGCAGGCTCACTTTGGTGGGCAGGCGCAGGCGGAATTCATCGCCTATCCGGGATGCGGAGGAGCTGCCAAACACATCGGTACTGAACTGTTCTGCCAGCTCCGTAAACCCCAGATCAGGATCAAAATTGTTGTAATTGTCCGTGAGGGTCGTCGTCACGGCGTTCGCATTGAACAGGTGCTTTTGGCTGTCGGTAAAACGAAGGGCCCCCACATCCAGCAGGGCGCCGCCGAATTCCCAACGGTAGTAGCCATCGCCCAGATCCAGTTGGTAGAGCAGGCCCAGGTCGATGCCCCAACCACGGCCGGGGGTTGCCGCAAAGGCATCTTCGCTGGTCGCGTTGTTGGTAAACGCGGCTTCGATACCGAAGTCGTTGCCTTCCAACCCGGCGGCGGCGGGTAACTTACTGATATTAAATGGTTCTTCGTTGAACAGGTAGCCTCCCCGCTCGCCCCACAGCCGGCGCACCGACAGGCCCAGCGTCAGCTCGCCGGTGGCCGTCGCAAAGCCCTGGGAGAGGTTGACCCCTACTTCGGTCCAGGTAGCCGCGGCAGCAGCCATTTTATCGAGCGTGAAGGGCTGCTCGTCCGGCAGGGCTTCCCAGGGGTAATACCCCAGGTCGGCATCTATTTTGCGGGCGCCAGCCACGGCTTGCCAGCGGGTAAACACGCCCACGCGGGTGCGGGGAGCGAGGCGTACCGACAGGGAAGGCCCCAACACGCTGGTCACGCTTTGTCCGAAATACTGGTTGTTATCCAGAAAATCATACACGAACGCTCCTTTTTCGGTGGGTAGGTCGCCGGGAATATCTTGTTGAAAATAGAAAGCCAGGTCGTTGTTGCGTTGGCGCAAGAGGTCCATGACATTGGTCTGTTTCAGGTAGGCGTAGTTGTTGGCCAGGAACTGGCTCCCTTCGGCCAGGTT
The DNA here is from genome assembly GCA_003045895.1 of Bacteroidota bacterium. GTDB lineage: Bacteria > Bacteroidota > Bacteroidia > Chitinophagales > Saprospiraceae > Lewinella. Next base: position 7,968 of record PZPC01000049.1, on the reverse strand, counting down.
CAGATCCCAGCTGTAGGGGGTACGCGCCGGATTGGCAGGATTGAGCAGGGCACTGTTGATTCCCGCGTAGGTGTCGGTGCGCCAGCCTACCTGCATTTGGGCACTAAGGAAAAGGGGCAAGCCGAGGAAGGACAGAAGTAATAGTCGCATGGGTGTGGATAGTTGGATAGTTGTCTACTGGACTGAACGCAGCCAAAAACGGATTTATTCCCTTAATGCTTTGGCAAAAACAGCAAAAAACAGGTTTTCACCCCTGGCGTAGGGTAAAAAGGGCTTTTCAGCAACCCATCGTTAAAATCTCCGCCTGTCCTACATTTTCCCGCCAGCTTTTACGTACTGCCGGTGCCGCCACCAGGCGAGTAGTGCCAAAACGGTGAGGGAGATGGTTGTGTAATACACCCAGGTCGGAATAGGAACGGGGTCGCCGGCCGCGTAGGAATGTAAGCCCGAAAGGTAGTAATTCACCCCAAAATAGGTCATCATGACCGAGGCAAACCCGAAAAGCGTAGCTACGTTGAAGGCCAATACCCCCCGCAATCCCGGAATAAACCGCATGTGCAAAATGAAGGCGTAAACCAGGATGGTCACCAGTGCCCAGGTTTCCTTGGCATCCCAGCCCCAGTAGCGCCCCCAGGACTCGTTGGCCCAAACACCACCCAGGTAGGTGCCGATACTTATCATAAACAAGCCGCCGATGAGGGTCATTTCGCTGGTGAGGGTCAATTCTTTCACCACCCGGTACACCCGGCTGCCATTGGTGGAGTTGCCGAAGATCATAAAGATCAAATTCAACAATCCGATAACGGTACCCAGCGCCAGAAAACCATAGCTGCCCGCTTCCAACGACACGTGGATCATGAGCCAGTAGGACTTCAAAACCGGCACCAGGGGCGTAATTTCCGGGTCGAGCCAGTTCATGGCCGCAACGAGCAGGATAACGGCCGCCAGTACCATGGTTGCGGCCAGCCCCCCGTAGGTTTTACGGGCAAACAGCAACCCGGCCAGGGTGGTGGTCCAGCCAATGTAGATCATGGATTCGTAGCCATTGCTCCAGGGCGCCCGGCCTGCTACGTACCACCGGAGCCCCAACCCCAGGGTGTGCATCAGAAAGCCCGCGAACAGCAGCCCAATGGCTATTTTTCCTACCAGCGCCAGGTTGAAGGTGGGTTTAAAAACCGTTGTAAACAACAAGCCCAAAAACAGGAGCGCCAGCAATCCGTAAAAACTACCCAACCGATTGAATACATTCAGTTTATTGAGCAGCAGTTCCGCTTGCAATTTGCCCGCAGCAGGGAGTACGTCGCCACCGTACTTTTGCTGGTACTGGTCCAATTCTTCGAGGGCCCGGTTGGGTAAACTCCAGTCGTTGCTTTGCAGGGAAGCCTGCAACCCCTGGATATAGACGGGGTAGAACCGGTCCACAATGGTGTTGGAAAAATCGCCCGGCGGCCCATCGGGTACGGCCGATTGCCAGGTGTGGGTGGTATCTCCCGGCAAGGGAAATACTTTCATAAAGCGGCCCGAAAAGATCAGCCCGCAGATATTGACCTTTTCGTCCAACTTCATGAGCTCTTTGTCGAAGGTACTGCGGTCTCTTTGCGGGGTGTTGTAGGCTGCCCGCACCTGTTCCCGCAATTTGTACTCACCATTTGGGTTGAAAAAGTCACTGTATTTCACCAGGTCTTCGTTCGTACCCAACAGGTGGCGAATTTCCTGGTGTTTGCCCAATTTGATGAGCGGCACGTGGTACCATTCCCTGGGGCTGGCGGCCATCCCCAGCATCACTTGTTCGGCGGTTAGTCCCTGCAGGCTTTCCTTTCTGGCCAGCTTGCGCAACACTTCTCCGGCGAAGGTATTCATGGGCTTAAAGCGGCCTTTGAAATCCTGCATCACCAGGCGCCCAAAAGCCGTGGCGTGTGCTTTGTTGATGGGTGGCGGCAAGGCCACACTACCCCTGGCAGGCGCCTGGACGCCGAGGGATAAACCAAGAACCAGCAGCAGCCCCAGGGCAGTCTTGTTCACCCGCATCTTCTTCAGCGTTTGGCCCAGTTGCGCAAAGCGGGTATTTTTACTGACCAGCGTCAGCAACATGCCAATGGTCAGCAAAATATAGCCCACGTAAGTGATAACCGTGCCGGGCACATCGTAATTGACACTCAGGTAAGTGCCCAATTCGTCCTGGTCAAAAGAAGACTGAAAAAAGCGGTAGCCCCCGTAATTCAGGACGTGGTTCATGTAGATGCGCTGGTCGCGACGGAGGTTGTTTTGGGGGTCCAGCAAGGTCACCTCACTGGCGTAAGACGAGGCGTTGTCGGTACCGGGATAGCGTTCCATGATGAAGTCGTTGAGCTGGATTGCGAAGGGCAATTCCACGCGTTTGGCACCGTAGGCCATGGTGACGGTAGCGGGGCCAAACTGCGCTTTACGGGGTGATCCCTCAACACCTGGACTGCCCACCAGGAGGGCACTTTTTTGTACCCCACCAAAGGTGACGACCATATCCAGGCCACCACTGCTGGTGCTCAGCATCTTGGGATCGGCAGAAACGACCTCGGCCCGCCCGTGGGTAGCAAAAGCACCAAAAACAAAGCTGTGCAACCCATCGGAATACATACTCCGCAACCGGAGCGGGTGGTAACTACCCGCGCTCAGGGTATCGGTCGTTTGGGTGGCCATCACCATTTGGCTAAAAGGGCGATCAGCCATAAAGGCCAGGGAGTCCTGCTGGTAACTGATGTTGAAAGCCTCAGCCACTGGCGCGTTGCCAAAATTGAAAAGCGTTCCGTAAATGTTGACCTTGTCACCGTAGCCGACCAGGAATTCTTCGCGGCCATTGCGGCCCGCGACGACCACTTTAAGGATTGGGCTCCCCGCTTCGTCTTCGACGAGCACCTCCGTGGGGTTGGGGATAAATTTCAACACTTCTACCTTTAATTCCTGGTTGCCAATTTGGTAAGACTGGCTGAAGTTGTTCTTCCCTAAAGTCGAAAACAGTACGGATTCGTCGAAGCTGTATTTTTTGCCAGCGTGGTCTACCTGAAATTGGAGGTAAGTTTCGGCGGTCAGAAAAGTATTGGCCGTACTTTCTTCCCGAATACCCATCATGCCTTCCCGGCCAAAATAGCGGGTCACCCCCGCACCGATAATGATGATGACCATGGCAAAATGAAACAGCAGCAACGACCACTTTTTTTGCTGGATCATCCGAAAACGGCCAATATTGACCAGCAAGGTAATACTGAACAGCACGAGGAGCAATTCGAACCAGCCCGACTTGAAAACCACGTGCTGGGCCGAACTGGTGCCAAAATCATTTTCGATGAACGTGGCAATGCCAATGGCAGCCGCAAACAACAACAGGTACAAACCAGCCGCCGAGGTAGAGAAAAGGGCGGAAAACATTTTTTTTAAAACAGCCATAATTCGGGAATAGTTTGACGGAAATAAATCCTTGCGCTTGGTTTATTTTAACACGGCATTCTCCATGATGTAATCGTAACGATAACCCGCACCGAAGTCTTTGTTCAGCGCAATGGTACCTTCGAAGGTGACGATGGCCCCCACCGACAGTTGCTCCGCAGTGGTTACCGTCAGGTCCAGGTTGCCGCCGGAGTCATCCTGGAGGTGAATCCAGTTGCGGCCCATAATCATCGGGTTTATTTTCATGCACTTGCCCACGACCATGACTTTTTTGCCCTCGTAGCGGGCGATATTGGCCACCAGGTCGGCAATTTTCAGTGCGCCGGGTACCGCCGGGATGTGGGCGGGTGGGCTGACCACTGCTTCACCAGCCGCCGCAGCCACTCCTCCTGCCGGTGCCCCGCTGGCCGCACGGAAGTCAGACACGAGGTAAACCTTGTCGAAAACCCGCTGGTATTCCTGGCTCTGAAAATTGCGCTTCAGCAGGCCGCCGGTATAAGAGTAGGTTTTACCAGGTTTGACGTCGTCGTTCTTTAGAATGGCCAACCAGTACTCCTCCTCTCCTTCCTTTACCCGCAGGTAGGAATATTTGGGGGTAGGCAATACTTCCTGAACCACTACCTGGTGCAGGGTGGCATCCCGGCTCCCCCCGCTCGTCGCCGGAAATGCGTCGCTGTCCAGAAGTGGCGGCACATCGGTAAACAGGCTGCCTGATTCCTGATCCGAACCAGCAGATTCGGCTTCAATGACCTTCGGTTTACTTCCACATCCGCAGGCGAGGAGCAGGAGGAGAAATAAGGTGGCGTTAATCGTATTTTTCATTCGTACTACTGATTTTGCTGGAATTTATTCGGGGACACCCTTAAAATTCAAGGAATCCCCGTCACCCCGGTGCCGTTATGGCGTTTGTTTTACATGCTAATTAGCGGCTCTAAAACCGCTGAACAACCTTGGCATTCACCCGACTCAGGTTTTTTCCGGCGTCGTTGAAGGTGCCTTCGTAATAAAGATACAAAGACAACTTGCGACTGAGGTTAAACGAAAGGCTACCACCTGCCAGTTTTTGTTGCACACGGTTTTCGTTGGTGCTGTACTGGTAATCGATCAGGCGGGCCGTGATTTCCCCATTCAACTTGCCTTTGATAATTTCTTTATTCAGGCGAAGGCCGAACATTTTGCTGTCCAGGTAATTCGTTTGCAGCAAATTCACGTTTACCGTTGCCGAAGCTTTCAGCCAGGGAATCTGGGCAAAGTTGAGGTAACTGTTCAGGTTTCTAGACAGGTTACTATTGCTCTTCTGAAAGCGCCAGTTGGTATTTACGCCCCAGCTCACCATTTTGAACGGCCGGTAATTGACCCCAAACCGCAGCCCCTGGCGGGTTTCGTCGTCGATTAACTGATCGATATAAGTATTGTAACTTTCGTAATAGATGATATTTCGGCGGTTGTCATAAGACGCGCTGAGCCGAATTTTCTTGGAAACGCTGTATCGCACCGACACAAAGAGGTTGGTCAGGTTGGCGGTATTCCGTTGTTCATTGTTGATTTTTTCGTACAAATCCACATCCATCGACCCAAACAGATCGACTTTTTTAGCCAGGGTAGCGTGGTGCTGCAGGTAGACAAAACGGCGATCCGTAGCGCCGCCGTTGCGTTGTTCCACGGCGGCCAACGTCGTCTGGCTGCCAGCTGTGTTGTACCCTACGTAAGCGCCTAATTGCAGCAGTTGGGTATTGAAACTGTAATCCGCAAAATCGGGCCGGAAGCCCCCCAGGGCACCCAGCACGAATTTGCCTACGCCTTGTTCGTACTGCAATCCGTCGACGGCACCCATGTTGGAAATACGGGGATTGATCTTTCTACCCACCGTGATGCTGGCCTGTGGACGGAGGTCGTATTTTACACTCAGGGCGTATATTTTCAAGGCATCAAAAACATTCTCCTTAATCGCTGCCCCTTCTCCGGTGGTATGCCGGAAGGTGATGTAATTGTCGACCGAAAACCGGGAATTTTTCAGGTGGTTGCCCTGGAGGACAAAAGCGTACCGCAGGCGGTTGGTGGCGGTTCCGTCGTACAAATTCGTGTAGGATGCCACCGACACCCGACCCCTTATCCGCTCTTTCAGCACGGGCGCCACTTCCTCCTCTCCTGGAATGATGACCACGGGGCCAGCCAGCGGCGGCCGCAGGGTATCCTGAGCAATGCGATCCTTCTCCTTCACCGGGGGCAGCTTCTCAGCTGGAATGCGGGCGTAAAACAAGGCCCCTTTACTGACGGGAGTGGCTAGCAACGGGGTGCACACACAAGAGGAGGAAGACTTGTCTCTCACCACCAGGCCCGGCACATACTGACCACCCTGGCGGACAAAGAGCGTATCGCCGGGGTTGATCTTTTCGGTAGTGGTAAACTTGACGTATACACTTTGGGAGGACACATAAGACACCACTCCCTCCCGCCATTCTTCCGTTTGCCCCTGCAGCTGTAGGATACAACAAAGAAAAAGAAGGAGGCAAAAGCTGGTTTTCATAGCATCGCGCTTAGATAGTTGCGAAATAAGGCACTCAACGCCCGTTGGGATGACAAGCAAAACAGGCGGTACTCAAAAACTGGTAACCTGATACATCCTGATGTTCGTTGGCCAATGAATTGGCGTTGTTGTGTTCGTGACAGTCAATACAACTGAACAGTGCATAATTTCCGGCGGTGGTATGGCATTCCGAGCACTGGTTCCATTCGTTGCGGTGTTTGCCGCTGTAGATCGGGAAGTACATGTTGTCATGATCAAAAGTAGCCGGTGTCCAGGCCGTTTCGGTATGGCAATCTTCGCAACTCGTCGGGAATTGAGCGGAGGTATGGCTAGGGTTATTGGTGTTGTTGTAATCAGCTATATGACAAGCGGCGCACGCGGTAGGCGTACCGGCATACCCGTTGGCGTGGCAATCGATACAATTCGCATTCTGGTGGGCACCGTTGAGCGGAAAGGCGGTTTGGTTGTGGTCGAAATTCCCAAGCGCATCGCCGGTCGGATGACAAGCCAGGCAGGCATTGTCTTCGTAAGTATACCCCCCGATGCCCTGGTGGCTGTTGTCGGTTTGTGGATTGGTATGGCAGTTGGTACAACGGAATGCCGTAAAATCTGCCGGGTTGGTATGGCAATCCGTACACGCCGCCCATAACCCGTTGTGTGACCCCGAATAGATGGGGAAATGCTCGGCATCGTGCCCAGGAAACTGCGCCGGCATCCAATCGGGCGCGGTGGTATGGCAAACCACGCAATCGTTGGAAATACCCGCACTCGTATGGTTGGGGGCCGTGGTAGCCGCAAAATCTGCCTGGTGGCAAGCCACGCATTCGTTAGGTGTATTGGCAAAATTACCACCGGTGTGGCACCGGTTACAATCGGCAATGTCATGCCCCTGGGTCAAGGGAAAAAAATCGTGGTTACTAATCTGATCCGTATGCCAGTCGGGAGTGAACACATCGTGGCACTGGACACAATCCATCGGGAAGCCACTTTCCGCGTGGTTGGGCATGCTGGTGTTGATGAAATTAACCTGGTGGCAATTGATACAATCATTGCCAAGGCGATCAAAACGCAAGGTCATTTCTGAGGTATGGCAGTCTACACAGCTGATATTGGCGTGCACGCCGTTGAGCGGAAAGCCGTTGTCGAAGTGGATGCCCTGAACGTCATCCACCAGCCAGTTATCCGAAGTATGACAGCGGGCACAGTCATTTCCCACCGTCATTTGGTGTATATCGGTATGGCAGGAGATGCAATCGACCTCCGCAGCAGCAAACACCAATGTCTCGTGACAATCCCGGCAGTTGACCGTCTCGTGACGGCCCGTCAGTGAAAAACCCGTATCATCATGGCTGAATTTATCCTTATCATCCGCTAACACAATGCCCGTAATGGGCGAAACCTGGGGCTTTCCTTTATTCACATTCGTCCAATGCTCAGCGGGAATTTCCCAACTCGTCGGAGAATGGCAAGCCGCACAATCCAACTTTAGGGCAGCACCATGCGGACTCTGACCAGACAGGCTCAGACCCAGCTGAAAACACAGCAACATGATTAAAAAACGCCCCCAATTGGTTGACATAAATTTTGCTTTATTTCTGGCTGTAATTTAGAAAAAAACGACCAATTCTCCCTGGATAATAATTCTAATAATGGTTATTAATAACAACAATAAATAACAATCAATTTCTTCCGTCCGGATGGCAAGCAAAACAGGCCGTGCTCGAATACTGGTAACCCGAAACGTCCTGATGGTCATTGGCAGCCTGCGACGGATTGTTGTGCTGGTGGCAATCTATACAACTGAATAACGCGTAATCTCCTGGGACAATATGGCACTCCGAGCACTGGTTCCATTCGTCCCGGTGCCTTCCCGAATAGATCGGAAAATACATGTTGTCATGGTCAAAAGTGGTGGGCACCCACGCCGTTTCGGTGTGGCACTCGGCACAAGTCGTCGGAAACTGCGCCGCCGCGTGGTTCGGATTCGTCGTCGCGTTGAAGTCCGGGGTGTGGCAGCCCGC
>PZPC01000048.1:25831-38459 GCA_003045895.1 Bacteroidota bacterium | reverse complement strand
GGAATCGTGGCGCCTTTTTTCAAAACCACAATGCCATCCCGAATGCAATAGGCAGGCGTTTCGGTAGCTGCTAAGTCTGGGCTGCCTATTATGACAGCGTTGTCTCCGATCCGGCAGTTCTTGTCAATGATGGCATTTTCGATATGGCAGTTCTTGCCAATACCCATCAAGGGTTGGTTTTGCTTGCGCAATTCGGCAATTTGGATCAGTGATTCGTAATAATCATTGCCCATCAGGATGGACGATCGGATGGTGGTACCGTCTTCTATCCTGGAACGAATACCGATTACCGAATGCTCAATGGTCGTGTTGTGGATAATCGCGCCATCTCCGATCAGGGTATGGTCGAGGAGGGTCCGGAATGTTTTGGCGGGTGGTAATCCCCGGTGTCTGGTGTAGAGCTTGTCGGTGTTATCGAACAGGTTGAATTTAGGAATCTCATCAATAAGGGCCAATGATGCCTTCATGAAAGAAGAGATGGTTCCAATGTCTGTCCAGTAGCCATTGAATTGGTAGGCCGCCACCCGGTAACCATTTGCAATAGCATAGGGGATGATTTCTTTGCCAAAATCGTTCGCGGCGGGCTGTTCGTCAAAGAGTTGTTGGAGAATGGCTCGGGAAAAAATGTAAATGCCCATGGAAGCCAGGTATTCTTTTCCTTCTTTTTTGTTGTCGGAAGAAACCACTGATTTCCAGCGGGTAACTTCGGCGGCTGCAGGTTTTTCTACGAATTGACTGACCAGGCCATCCTCACGTACTTTCATAATCCCAAAACCAGTGGCGTCGGCGGCATTCACGGGTGTCGTAGCAATGGTGATGTCCGCTTTGTTTTTGAGGTGGTCGTCCAGCATTTTCTGATAATTCATTTGGTACAACTGGTCACCGGATAAAATGAGGAGGTGGTCGTATTTATGGGTGCTAAAATGCCGCATAGACTGCCGCACGGCATCGGCCGTTCCGGCAAACCAGCGCTGGTTGTGAGGGGTTTGCTCGGCGGCTAGAATATTGACAAAGCCCTTGCTGAACTCATTGAAATTGAAGGTGTTTTTGATGTGCTGATTGAGCGAGGCAGAATTGTACTGGGTCAGAATAAACATTCTTCTGATGCCCGAATTCAGGCAATTGGAAATGGGGATGTCAACCAGGCGGTATTTTCCGCCAATGGGAACAGCAGGTTTAGATCTGGTGGCAGTCAGGGGGTACAACCTTGATCCGGCACCTCCTCCTAAAATGATAGCGATCATAATATTTGCTGTTTTTTAAAATTAGCTTCTCCTTCCAGTTTTTTGGCGGCTTGTTCCATTCTGGTAGCGGCTTTTTGGTAGCTGCTGCGCGACTTTTCCGGCTGATCTACAGCATAAATTTGGGTGAGCAATAAGTAGTGACGGGAGGTAATGATGTCGACGTACGCAAAGAGCGCCAGCAAATCTTCATCGCTGGTAATTTGACCACTTTTTATTTTTTTTGCCAACAGGTCCAGATCGGCTATTGCGGCGGCCTGCTGCTGCTGAGATTGGGCATCAGAAGAAGTGTCTTCTGCTTTCAAATCCTGGATGGCCATGTTGATGTATTCGGCCGCTTTATTATAGTCTTTTTCCTGAAAAGCGCGCAGGGCCGCAGTAAAATTGGCATCGGCCACATTTGCCATTTCTGCCATGTCGGATTCGATAATTAAAGCGGTGTCATCCTCCTCATTATCCAGGCTGGCGTTTCCTTTTTTTTCGCTGTTACAGGTAGTGAAGCAGAGCAATAGGCCTGCGAACAGAATTATTTTTCTCATTGTCTTGCTTTATTTCGGTGGAGTAATATTTCCACCAAAAGACAAGAAGACAAAGAAAAGTCACAGTTTCTGGAAAGTATTTAACAACAACACCCCCTACTATTCCCCACCTCCCACCTCCGGTTTCCGACTTTGGGCCCCTTTTACACCCTTTCACCTTTAAGCATTTGGACAATAATAAATTTACATTTTTCGACTCAAATGATTAGCTCGAAACCGCTCATTATCAATCGCTTGTTTCTTCACTAATAATTTGAGAATGTAAATTTATTATTGTCCCGGCACTTACACCCTTCCACTTTTACACCTTTCCACCTTTCCGTCTACCGCTTTCCCCGCTTCACCAAATTGTCGCGATAAATAGCTGCATTGCGATTGTGAGCGGGCAGTGTTTGGGCAAAGTTGTGGTAGCCACTGCCATCGCCAACGGCGCAGAAGTAGAGGTAATCATGGTTTTCCAGGTTGAGCACCGCGTCAATGGATGAGATAGCCGGCATGGCAATAGGACCGGGCGGCAGGCCTGCGTATTTGTAGGTGTTGTAAGGTGAATCAATCCCGAGGTGGTAATTGGTGACCCGGGGAGTGGCAAAATCCCGGCTGGCAAAGACGGCCGTGGGGTCGGCCTGTAGCGGCATACCGATTTGCAGGCGGTTGTAGTATACGCCGGCCATGCGCTGCTTCTCGTCATTGCGAAGGGTTTCCTTTTCGACAATAGACGCCAAAGTATAAACTTCCTGGTGTGATAATCCCAGTTTTTCAGCTTTTTGCGAACGTTGGTCTTTGGACCAAAATAACTTGTTTTCCTTGAGCATGCGCTCCACAAAACCACGGGGTTGGGTATTCCAAAAAAATTCGTAGCTATTGGGAATAAACAGGGTCATGAAAGTCTCCTTGGTGAAGCCGATGGAATCCAGGTAGCTTTCGTTCTGGAAAAGCGTCACCAGTTGCAAGGAGTCGGGTTCAATGAAGCGGGCCACTTTGGCTGCTATGTTTTCTGGTTCTCGCTCCGTCGTCAGAATAACATTCACGGGAGCCTGGGGGCCGTTGCGCAGTTGTCGGATCAGGTCAATGAGGGTTGTTCCAGGCTTTATCTCAAAGCGACCAGACCGCATGGGGGCGCGTACGTAGCCCATGCGCTGGGCTAGCAGTTGAAAAGTAGCGGGATCTTTCAGCAAGCCTTTGTCTTTCAGCTGTGCTTCCACATCCGCAAAGCGACTGCCGTGGGGAATCTCGATGAAAACGCCGGGTTCGCTGCTGGCGATAACCTTGGGATCCAGTACTTTGTAGTAAAAATACCCGCCGGCCAATAAACCCAGCACCAAAATAGCTGCCAGTAAACGAATGAAAACCTTCAACATATACAAAAGGATGGGGTCCTTGAACCTGGTTTATACAACAGGAATTAATACTGTTCTTTGTCGCTCGGAAAATCCCGGCGCTTTACGTCAACAATGTAGGCTTCGGTAGCCTTTTGGATAACTTCAAAAAGCTCGAGGTAGCGGCGCAGAAAGCGCGGTTGAAAATCCTTGGTAATACCCAGCATATCGTGGGTTACCAGCACCTGCCCGTCGGCATCAACGCCGCCGCCAATTCCGATTGTAGGGATAACGAGTGCTTCGCTCACTTTCTTGGTGAGATGCGCGGGAATTTTTTCCAGTACAATGGCAAAACAGCCCAACTCTTGCAGGATCTTGGCGTCTTCCATGAGCTTTTCAGCCTCCGCTTCTTCTCTGGCCCGCACCGTATAGGTACCAAACTTGTAGATCGATTGCGGCGTGAGGCCCAGGTGGCCCATTACCGGAACGCCAGCTTTGAGGATTCGTCTGATACTTTCCGCAATTTCACCTCCCCCTTCCAACTTGACCGCATGGGCGCCGGCTTCCTTCATGATCCGGATGGTGGATTCCAGGGCCAGTTTGCTGTTGCCCTGGTAGGTGCCAAAGGGAAGATCCACGACTACCAGGGCCCGATTGACCGCCCGGACGACCGAACTCGCGTGGTAGATCATTTGGTCCAGGGTAATCGGGAGGGTGGTTTCGTGGCCCGCCATCACGTTGGAGGCAGAGTCGCCTACCAGCAAGACATCCACTCCGGCAGCATCCAGTATACGGGCCATGCTGTAGTCATAGGCGGTAAGCATGGCAATTTTTTCACCCTTGGCCTTCATCGCCTGGAGGATATGAGTGGTAACTCGCTTAACATCGGTGTGAACGGACATAGAAAAAGTTTGGTTGTGGTCAGAAAACATGCGCAAGATAATTAAGAATTTAAATACGCTAATCATTCTTCTTTTACCGCCCAGGCTAAATTCTTTTCCTCCGCCGATTGGTCAGGTCAACGTCAATCGGCGGAAGGAATCAATTCGGGAACAGAAATAAAACTTACTTTTGTGCCCGACTGTTGTTGGTCGATTATTAGAAATTGCCAAAAGGTTTATGAAAAATTTGTCTCTGCTTTTTGTTCTGGCCGTCATCCTGTGCGGCTCTGCTTGCGAAACCGACTTTCAATTGGAAGGTGAATGGGAAGACATTCCCGTTGTTTACGCTTTTTTATCTGAGCAAGATACGGCCTATTACGTTCGGGTAGAGAAGGCTTTCCTGCAACCAGGCGGCGATGCCACCCAGCTTGCTCAAATTCCGGACTCCATTTACTATGGCGTTGATGACGTTGTAGTGGCCCTGGAAAGGGTCACCAATGGTCAGAAATATACCCTGCAAAGAGTAGATGGCCGCACCGAGGGCTATCCCAGGGAGGAGGGGAACTTCGCCAACGAACCTAATTATTTGTATAAACTACCCCGCAGCGTTACCCGTTTGCGCGGAGGTGATCAATTTCGGATCATTGTTGACCGGGGTGGGCAGACGGCTCCTGCCATCGCTGAATCGACTATCATTGACAGTATTGAAGTGGCCGGCCTGCCCTTTTCAGGCCAGTTGGGCTGGGGGGAATATGCCCGCGACGGAAAAATAGAGTGGCGCTATTACGGCCCCGGTGCCCGGGTATTTGATCTGCGGGTGAAATTCCGCTACCGGGAAACCGATCCGGCCAATCCGGCCATCCGTATCGACAAAGAGGTAACCTGGGTATTGAATAAATCCGTCGAACGGGTCACCGATCAGGTCTCTACGCAGGTGTACCGTTTTCCTAGTGAAGCCTTTTACCAATTTATTGGCAGTACCCTGGAACCCTTGAACACTGGAACCCGAAAATTCGACGCGGTTGTGATCGAAGTGACGGCCGCTGGCCCGGAAATTGAGGACTACCTGCGCATTGCCGGCGCCAATATTGGCATTACGTCTTCTCAAGCTATTCCGCTTTATACCAATGTAACAGGTGGGGTAGGCGTAGTGAGTTCGCGCTACAAATCCGTTTCCGCTGAGTTGTCGCTCGATGGGCGTTCGCGCGATAGCCTGTTCAATGGCTCCTACACCAAGTTGCTCAATTTTGTGCCCTAAACGTACCCATCGCAGCAGTAAATACCTGTCTTTTTGTCACCAGGTGTCAGCCTCCGCCGGCAGGTTGTCCCAGTTGACGGTCGTTTTATGTCTTTTTGTCCTATTTGTATGGCGTCCGCTTCGCTTGGCACATTAGTTGCTCAGTAAGTAGTGTAAAACATTACACTGACATAGTATAAATAAACGAATATGAGTAAAATTATCGGTATTGACCTCGGGACCACCAACTCTTGTGTGGCAGTTATGGAAGGAAACGAGCCGGTAGTTATTCCCAATGACGAAGGACGGCGTACTACTCCCTCTGTAGTAGCTTTTATGGACAATGGTGAGCGTAAGATTGGTGACCCTGCAAAACGGCAGGCCATCACCAACCCAACGCGGACTGTATCGTCCATTAAGCGCTTTATGGGTCATCGTTTCTCGGAACTAGGGGAAGAAGCAAGCCGGGTTCCTTATAAAGTATTGAAAGGCGATAACGACACCGTACGGGTCGATATTGACGGGCGTATGTATACGCCACAGGAAATTTCTGCAATGGTACTTCAGAAAATGAAGAAAATAGCGGAAGACTTCCTGGGTCACGAAGTGACAGAGGCCGTCGTGACGGTTCCCGCCTATTTCAATGATTCACAACGACAAGCTACCAAAGAAGCTGGTGAAGTGGCAGGTTTGAAAATCCGCCGGATTATCAACGAGCCAACGGCTGCCGCCTTATCTTATGGTTTGGATAAGCGCTCCAAGGACATGACCATTGCGGTTTATGACCTGGGGGGTGGTACTTTCGATATCTCCATCCTGGAATTAGGCGATGGTGTATTTGAAGTGAAGTCTACCAATGGGGACACCCACCTGGGAGGTGATGACTTCGACCGCGTAATCATCGATTACCTGGCCGATGAGTTCAAGTCACAGGAAAATATTGATCTTCGCAAAGATCCCATGGCGCTACAGCGCCTGAAGGAAGCTGCGGAGAAAGCAAAAATCGAGTTGTCCAGCGGCGCCGAAACGGAGATCAACCTCCCTTATATTACGGCGGCTGATGGCGTGCCCAAGCACCTGGTCATGAAATTGTCGCGGGCCAAGTTCGAACAACTGGCTGACAAACTCGTAGAGCGCACGCTGGGTCCTTGCCGCGAAGCGATGAAGGATGCTGGCATGACCAACAACGACATTGATGAGATTATTCTGGTAGGTGGATCTACGCGGATTCCCCGAATCCAGGAAGCCGTCGAGAAATTCTTCGGTAAGAAACCCAACAAAGGAGTCAACCCGGATGAGGTAGTTGCTATTGGTGCAGCCATCCAGGGTGGTGTACTCAGCGGTGATGTACAGGATGTACTGTTGCTGGACGTTACGCCGCTGTCCATGGGTATCGAAACCATGGGTGGTGTATACGATGTCGTCATCGAGTCCAACAGCACGATCCCTACCAAAAAGTCAAAAGTTTACTCAACAGCTTCGGACAACCAACCTTCGGTTGAGATTCATATCCTCCAGGGAGAACGCGCAATGGCTAAGGACAACCGCACCGTCGGTCGTTTTATCCTGAGCGATATCCCGCCAGCCCCTCGTGGGGTGCCCCAGGTTGAAGTTACCTTCGATATGGACGCCAACGGTATCCTGAGCGTTTCGGCCAAAGACAAAGGAACGGGTAAAGAACAAAGTATCCGGATTGAAGCGTCTACTGGACTGAGCAAGGAAGAAATTGCCCGGATGAAGGCCGAAGCCGAAGCCAATGCAGATGCCGATCGGGAGGCACGGGAGCAGGTTGAAAAACTCAACGCTGCCGAAAACCTGGTTTTCCAAACGGATAAGCAACTGAAGGAATTCGGAGATAAACTCCCGGCAGAAAAGAAGGAAGTCATTGAAAAAGCCGCTCAGGAGCTGAAAGCAGCTAAGGAAGCAGGTGACCTCGCTGGTATAGACAAGCACATGGAGGCCCTCAATGCAGCATGGCAGGCGGCTAGCCAGGAAATGTACCAGGCCACCCAGGATGGACAGCCTAATGGTAGTCCGGGAGGTGATACAACTGGCGCCGGTGATGCGGGTAGCAGCAAAGCGGAAGATGTGACCGACGTAGAATACGAAGAAGTGGAAGACAAGTAACCGTTTTCCCTTTGTTAATAGCATAAAAAAAGCCACCCGATTTATCGGGTGGCTTTTTTTTTATGCCTTAGTTATTCCTTCAGTAAATGGCGGCTGATGACCAGTTTTTGGATTTCTGATGTTCCCTCACCGATGGTACACAATTTGGCGTCGCGGTAATATTTTTCCACCGGAAAATCTTTGGTATAACCATATCCACCGAATATCTGAATAGCTTCGGTAGCTACCTTGACCGCTGTTTCGGAGGCGAAATATTTGGCCATGGCCGAAACCTTGGTGACGGGTTCGCCAGCATCCTTGAGGTCTCCTGCTTTGCGGGTGAGGAGCTCGGAAGCTTCAATCTCGGTAGCCATATCCGCGAGCTTAAAGCTAATGGCCTGGAACTTCGCAATGGCTTGTCCAAACTGCTCGCGCTCTTTGGCGTACTGCCTGGCGGCATTAAAAGCACCCTTGGCTATCCCCAAAGAAAGCGCCGCAATGGAGATGCGACCACCGTCCAGGATTTTCATCGACTGGATAAAGCCTTCACCAACTTTTCCGAGAATTTGGTTTTTGTGAACCCGGCAATTGTCGAAGATGAGTTCGGTGGTTTCACTGGCACGCATCCCCAGTTTGTTCTCTTTTTTGCCCGCGCTAAAACCAGGGGTACCCCGTTCTATGACAAAGGCCGTCATGCCATGGCTGTCCAGTAATTCACCAGTTCGGACAATAACAACCACTATTTCTCCCGATTTGCCGTGGGTGATGAAGTTCTTACTGCCATTGATCACATAATGATCCCCGTCTTTCTGGGCAACGCAACGCATTCTACCTGCATCACTTCCCGTGTTGGGCTCAGTGAGCCCCCAGGCACCCAAACACTGACCAGTAGCCAGGCGGGGGAGGTACTTCATTTTTTGTTCTTCGGTACCAAATTGCAGAATATGACTGGTACACAACGAATTGTGGGCGGCTACCGAAAGGCCTATCGAACCACATACTTTGGCAATTTCCTCCACAATAGTAATATAAGCCTGGTAATTCAAGCCAGCGCCTCCGTATGCTTCGGGCACCAAAACGCCTAAAAAACCAAGCTCGCCCATTTTGTGAAACAACTCAAGGGGAAGAATTTGTGCTTCATCCCATTCCATGACGTGCGGACGGATGTAGGTTTCGGCAAAATCGCGGGCGCTCGCCTGGATGAACTGTAAATTTTCTGTTGAAATAGCTGTGGTTAGAACGGACATGTTTAAATTTGGTTAAAATGGGCAATGCAAAGAAATAGTTGTTCAGTTATTCAACGTTTGAGTAGTCGTCTTGTTGAGCTGAAGCGCTGAATTTTGGTCAGTATCCCAACCGAAAAAGTGACGCATTTTACTATAAATAGCAGTATTCTCGTAAATCCCGGCAAACGCATCTGCGCCCGGGCCGTAAGCGTATACAGGTACCAGGCTGCCCGTGTGGCCGTTGGTGGTAAATTCGGGTTTTACTCTTCCTTGTTTTGAACCCTGCTCAAGTGCCATGCCTCCTGATTCGTGATCAGCGGTGACGATCACCAAGGTGTTGCCCCGGCGACGGGCAAAAGCCAGCACCTCACCAACGGAACGGTCAAAATCAAGGGTTTCCTGAATGGCCAATTTGCCTTCATTGGCATGGTTGGCCCAGTCGATCTGGCTACCCTCAATGACCAAAAAGAAACCTTTGTCCTTGCCTCGGAGGTCGAGAAATTCTGTGCCCAGGCGGCTCGCATACGCCAGGTAAGACCGGCCCTGGTTGACGGGAAGGGGTTGGTTGTCGGCCGTAAAGAAAACAAAGTTAAGGTTAGGATCGGGTTTAACCTGATCCAGATCGCCATTGAAATAATCCCGTACCAGGTAGCCCCGCGCTTGCATTTCCGCCAGTAAGTCGCGGTCATCTTCATTGCGACGGTCGAAATAGCGCTTCCCCCCACCAATCAGTAAATCTACGCCCGAAGCAGCCATGTCCTCGGCAATCCTTTCGTAAAAAATCCGCATCTTTTGGTGGGCAGCAAAAGATGCGGGGGTAGCGTGTACGATACTGGACGTAACAACCAGACCAGTAGCCAGACCGCGTTGCTCGGCTTCTTCCAGGATACTGAGGCAAGGAAGGGTGTCTTGGGTAAGCCCGATAGCCCCATTGTACGTTTTGACACCACAGGCAAACGCCGTGGCGCCAGCAGCAGAATCAGTAATCAGGTCGGAGGAAGAATAAGACTTCTGAAAACCAATCACCTTAAATTCTTCCAGTGCGAGCGGAGTAGGTGAACTATAAATGGCCGCAGACAACTGACTGAGCCCCATTCCGTCACCGATCATTAAAACGACTGCCGGGGCAGCAGCATTGTCAATAACTGCCGCCTGGTCCCACGGTGCGGGTGTTGTCACTTTGCAGGAAACCCCTAATAAAGCGCCAAAAAGGAACAGTACCAGTAGGCTACTACTTGCTGATTTTGATGGATACCCGTGATTTCTTGCTCCTGTTGTCAATGGTATAGTAAATTAGTTAAATATACGCCAGTTCTTCAGTTTATACAATTAACCGAATGCTTTTTGTTAGGAGAGCCGTGTTTTTGATGTTAACCGTGGGTTTTGCCTGTTTCGGGAGAATTTAATTTCGATAAGCTGATTTAGCTTAGGTTGATTCGAAATTAAATTTTAATACAAAGCATGAAAAGCCAAAACTTTTGTGCGAATTTGTGCGTTCAAATGGCTATTAATTCGCTGAAGATACTTCCCTGAACACATGAAAGCGCAATACTACAATTTTTTCTTCCTTACTGTATTTCAACTTGGCATCCTTGCGCTCAGCTTCGCTGGAACAACGGATCCAATTGCCTCCTCTCTTTTTGACTATTTGGTTCAAGAGGAAGTCGTCGAAATGGAACTGAGTACAGATATGTCACTCTTGCTGGATGAAAACAATTCCGGGGCAGACTATCAGGCTGCTAAATTAACTTTTTCTACCCTAACGCACGGTGAAGAACAATGGGATTTTTCCTTGAAGCCCCGTGGGAAATACCGGTTGCGGATTTGTGATTTCCCGCCGTTGAAGTTTAATTTTTCCAAAAAAGACCTCGCGGCCCGGGGTTTCGATGCTTTCGATAAGCTGAAACTGGTGACACACTGTGATGATGACCGCCTGGAAGGCCAGGAGAAACTCCTGCGCGAATACCTGGTCTACAAGATGTATGAGACGATAACGCCATTGAGTTTTCGGGTCCACCTGATCCGGATTCGCTACGTGGATACGAGTGGCAAAATGAGTAGTTTCAAACGGTACGCTTTTTTGCTGGAAGATGTGGACGAGTTGGTAGCGAGGATTGGGTCTACGGAATGCGAAGATTGCCTGTCGCCTGCACCCGAACAGATCAACCGGGAAGCCGAGAACATCCAGGCCGTTTTTCAGTATATGGTCGGTAATGCCGATTACAGCCTGGCGCTTAACCGGAATGTCAAGTTGGTCAAAGGGAGTGCTACGAATCCCGGATTGATCCCGGTGGGCTATGACTTTGACTTCTCGGGTATGGTGGATGCCACTTATGCTGTTCCCATTCACGCTTTTGGTCAGGTATCCGTTCGGGATCGTGTATTCTTAGGCCTTCCGGTTGAAGATCCCATGCTGGAGCGCACGCTGGCGCGTTTCGAAACCCACCACGCCGAATTGTTGGACCTGATAGCGGCACAAAAGCTACTTTCGGCAACTGTCCGCTTTGAAATGAAGGCCTACCTGGAGTCGTTTTACGCGCAGATTGCTGATTTGAAAGTAGTTAACCAGCGTAGAACCTATACCCAGTTGCGCCAAAAAGCGCCCACCGCCGTTCCTGATGGTGGTAATCCGGACCACTACGGGATCGGCAAATAACGAAATCCCTTTCTGATGGCCAAATTTGCTTTGCTATTGGTCCTGTCTGGTGAACAAAAACGACCAGCACCGGTGGCCACTGGAGTAGAAAAGTTTGATTTTAAAAGTTAGTGTACTTTTAACAATAAGCTATTCGTTTTTCCCTTACTTTTGTATGGTCGATGGTGTTGAGCTGCTTTGTCAGGTAGCTTTTAATACCACCCAAAACCAAAACAACTTGTATTACGTGCACGGCTGTGCATGATTTTTTCAGAAAATCAATTCAGTTGAGAAAGCTAATTTTTATTCTAATAAGTGTGTTCCTGGGGTTTTCTTCCCGGGCTGACACGGCGCCCGTATCGTCTGTTTTTGATCTGCTCACGGGGCAGGAAATCGTAGAGGTCACCCTGCGTACGGACCTGGGCCAGTTGTTGGCACAAGCCGAGGCAACGCCGACCTATCAATCCGGCCTATTTTCTTTTTCTCCTCCTGGCCAGGGCAGCCAAAGCTGGAATATCAAAGTGAAAGCCAGGGGTAAATTTCGCCGCCAGGTTTGTGATTTTCCGCCTTTGATGCTCAATTTTTCCCGCGTTGAATTGGAAAACCGCGGTTTCTCCGGGCACGACAAGCTGAAACTGGTTACGCACTGCGCAGAAGACCGTATCGTAGGCAACGAGAAGGTCTTGCGGGAATACCTGGCTTACCAGTTGTACCGCGAGCTGAGCCCCTACAGCTACCGGGTGCAGTTGGTGTCCATTCAATACATCGACAGCAAAGGGTTGGTCAGCGGTTTCAAACGGTTGGGATTCATCATCGAAGATACCGATGAAATGGCGGAGCGGCTGCAGGGAGAAGAATGCGACGACTGCCAGTACCGCCCGGTGGCGGCTTTTGACCAACAGGCAGCAGGTATACACGCCATGTTTCAGTACTTAATCGGTAATGCCGATTACAGCGTGCCGGTTCTCCGTAACGTTAAGGTGGTTCGTCGGACGCTGGATCAGAAATTGGTCCCCGTTGGTTACGACTTCGATTTTTCCGGCTTAGTGGAGGCATCCTATGCGATTCCGGCCAACTACCTCGGCCAGTTGGCGGTCCGCCAGCGCATCTACCTCGGGCCTTTGACGGCCGACGCAGATATGAAACAACAGATCGAACTCTTCTTTGCCAAAAAAGAAACGCTGCTACGGGTCGTTGACAATTTCAAAAAACTCTCCAGCCCGGCCCGCTACGATATCCGGGAGTACTTGCTCAACTTCTATGAACAAATGCAAATGATCCGGGATACGGGCTACCACAATGTGTACCAGCGATTGCGCCAGGAACACCCAACGGCCGTACCCGATGGGGGCACTGCGGCTGATTACGGCGTGGTGTCGAAATAGCCTGTTGTCCGCCGAGCGGCTGAATGAGCCCGTAAATTCCAGGATACCAATCTGGCCTTTTG
>PZPC01000048.1:10427-25793 GCA_003045895.1 Bacteroidota bacterium | reverse complement strand
CTTTTGAACTATTCGACTTACCTTTATTGCCGTAACAACAACCTCCCCCTTTGCACCTCAGTAGAATTAAGCTTGTTCACTTCAAGAATTACACGGACCAGGAACTACACCTGGCCACCCGAATCAATGGCTTTGTCGGGCAAAACGGCATGGGCAAGACCAATCTCTTAGATGCCATTTACTACCTGTGCATGGGCAAGAGCTATTTTGCCGTGCGCGATTTACACCTGGTGCAGCACGAACAGGATTTTTTTCGCCTGGAAGGTGATTTTGAACAGGAACAAGAAAAGACCCGCCGCCTGGTGGTCAAGGTCGCTCCCCGAAAAAAGAAGGAGTTGGAACTCAACCGGGTGTTGTACGAAAAAATAGCGGATCACGTAGGCGTTTTCCCCGTGGTGATCGTGGTTCCTGACGATACCCAGCTTATCCATGAAGGCAGTGAAGAAAGGCGTCGGTTCCTGGACAATACCCTGTCGCAACTGGATGCCGTTTACTTGTCTTCGCTCCTTACTTACAACAATGTCCTGCGGCAAAGAAACGCCTTGCTCAAGCAACAACACGGTCGGCCGGTGGCCGAAAACCTGTTGTCTGTTTACGATTTGCAACTGTTGGCGCCAGCGCAGTACATCTTCAACCGGCGGCAGGCCTTCATCTCGGACTTTTTAACACCTTTTCAGGCCGCTCACGGGGCTATTTGTGGCGGGCAGGAACAAGTCAGTTTGGTCTACCACTCGCTGCTGGCCGAGCAGGATTTGGGCAGCCTGCTCCAGCAAGCCCGCGAAAAAGATCGCTTGCTGGAAAGAACAACGGTGGGTATCCACCGGGACGAATTGGTCTTTAAGCTCGGGAATCACCCGCTGAAACGACTCGGCAGCCAGGGGCAATTGAAGTCCTTTGTCGTAGCCCTCAAACTGGCCCAGTACCGCTTTTTACAGGCACAAAAAGGAATTACCCCCCTGCTCCTGTTGGACGATATTTTTGACAAACTGGACCCCCAACGGGTTGACCAGCTGGTGCGCTACCTGTTAACCGGTGATTTTGGCCAGGTTTTTATTTCCGATACGGATAGTCAAAGGATAAGCCGTATCTTACAACAGGCTGCGGTGGCTGCTAAATTATTCCTCATCGCCGATGGAGAAGCTACCGAGCTGGAACTTTAGCCTATGAGTGACTACAACCAAACCAACCTGAAAGATGCCATTAAGGCCATGCTGGATTACTACAAACTTCAGGGGAAGTACCAGCAAACCCGGATCAAACAGCTCTGGCCGAGCCTGATGGGGCCTTCTATTATGCAATACACCACCGACATTCAGATCGTCCGCAGGATTCTCTACGTCAGTTTGTCTTCGGCACCGCTGAAACAAGAACTGAGTATGGGCAAAGAAAAGATCCGACAGCTGATCAACGAGGAATTGGGGGAGGCTTATTTGCAGGAGGTCGTCATTCGGTAACGGGGAAAAAACGAAACCTGCTAATTGCAGTTTGCCCCTTTCTTACACCCAGTTGACCTCCCGCTCCAGTACCACCCCAAAGCGGTCCAACACACTGGCAGCTACCTGTTCACTAAAAGCCAGCACTTCCTGTCCGCTGGCACCCCCGTAATTGACAATCACCAATGCCTGCGCTGAATAACAGCCGACATTCCCAATTCGTTTGCCTTTCCAACCACACTGATCAATTAGCCAGCCCGCGGGAATTTTGACCGACTGTTCGTCTACCGGATAGGAGGGAGCTTGCGGGTAGTCGGTACGCAGGTTGTTGAAAAAATCACGGTCGACCACCGGATTTTTAAAAAAACTGCCCGCATTACCCAATTGCCGCCAGTCGGGTAGCTTTGCCCGCCGGATTTCTATTACCGCGGCCGCTACGTCGGCAGGTTGTGGCTCGCTAATCTGCCAGTTATCCAGCAACTCCTGGATTGCGCCGTAGCTGGTGTTTAAGTGATGATGGCCTTTGGTTAGTTTGAAATAAATTTTACTCAGATAAAATTTTCTTGCTAATTCTTTGTCTTTAAAAATACTGAAACGATAACCAAACTGGCAATCCTCAGCGGTGAAGCGCTGCTTTTTTCCCGTCCGCCAGTCAATGGCTTCCAATTCCTCAAAGACGTCTTTCAGTTCTACGCCGTAAGCCCCGATATTTTGGATAGGGGAGGCGCCCACGGTGCCGGGTATCAGGGCCAGGTTTTCGATTCCTCCCAAGCCCTGTCGTAAAGTCCACAGCACGAATTGGTGCCAATTGACCCCGCTACCTACCGCTACGATGACCTCCCTGGGCCGTTCACGAACGATGTCGATACCTTGGATTCGGTTGAGCAAGACCAATCCGGGCACCAAATCGGGGAGGAGTACATTACTGCCCTCACCCAGCAAGAGCAAATCCTGGGGGTTGCCTGCCGCAGCCAGGATGACCGACAGTTCTTCGGGATGGTGCACGGTGGCAAACCGTTCGGCTACGGCCGGGATGCCAAAAGTATTGTGAAACCGGAGGTTGTAGTTGGTGTGGATCAGCATGCTGGTAATTTGCTGCAAATGTAAAAGGGTTTTCCCGGAAAAGGGGAATTTTCCTATTTTTGCGCTTCTAGACCAAGAAGACCAATGAAAAATATCACTGTTATTGGAGCGGGCACCATGGGAAATGGTATCGCTCACGTTTTTGCCCAGCAAGGGTACCAGGTTACGATCGTAGATGTTTCGGCAGCTGCCCTGGAAAAAGCCCTGGCTACTGTGGCCCGGAACCTGGATCGGATGGTGGCTAAAGAAAAGATAACGGCGGCCGATAAGGACCAAACCCTGGCTCGTATCACCACCGCCACCGATATGCAGGCGGGGGTGAGCCAGGCTGATCTGGTGGTGGAAGCTGCTACCGAAAACGTAGCCCTCAAGCTCAAAATATTCAAGCAATTAGACGAATTGGCGCCACCTGCCACCATTCTGGCCACCAATACCTCTTCTATTTCCATTACGCAGATAGCGGCGGTTACCCAGCGTCCGACCCAGGTAATCGGTATGCATTTTATGAATCCGGTGCCGGTGATGAAATTAGTCGAGGTGATCCGTGGTTACGCAACCAGCGACGCGGTGACGGCTCAGATCATGGAATTGTCCCGGCTATTGGGCAAAGCCCCCGTGGAGGTCAACGATTATCCTGGGTTTGTTGCTAACCGCATCCTGATGCCGATGATCAACGAGGCGGTTTACACCTTGTTTGAAGGAGTAGCAGGCGTGACGGAAATTGATACGGTGATGAAACTGGGCATGGCCCACCCCATGGGGCCGCTGCAATTGGCTGATTTTATTGGTCTGGATGTGTGTTTGTCGATCCTGCGGGTGTTGCACAATGGTTTTGGCAACCCCAAATATGCGCCTTGTCCCTTGTTGGTAAATATGGTTACCGCCGGCAAGTTGGGCGCCAAGTCGGGAGAAGGGTTCTACGTGTACCAGCCGGGCTCGAAGGAATTGGTTGTTGCGCCGGGATTTGTTTAGGAACTATTCTTCGTCCCAGTCGTCCCAGTCGTATAACTGCCCGCCCTTGAAACCGTCAATTTCTCGTCGTTCTTTTTTGGTAGGGCGTCCGGCCCCTTTTTCGCGGGCTTCTACCCCTCGTTTGCCAATGAACCAATCGTTGTATTTATTGAGTTCGTCGGGCGAGGTACGATCAACATAGCAGGTCTGGGCAACGGCTGCGCCTACCCGTTTTTGAATCAATTCGATGACCTTAAAGACAAAATTAAAGCCGTTTTTTCCGACCACGACGGTCTCGCCCGCCTGGAGCAGGTAGCTGGCCTTGACGATCTTCTCATTGACTTTTACCTTCCCGGAACGGACGGCAGTCGTAGCCAGGGTACGCGTTTTGAAGATGCGTACGCTCCACAGCCATTTGTCTATTCTTACTTTATCGGGCATAATTTGCTATTGAACTTAACTATTCTTTCAGGGGTGGATACTGCATATTCAACCCCTCCATGGCCTGCAGTACAATATCGGTAATGAGGTAGTCGCGGTACCAACGCTTATCTACGGGAACAACGTGCCAGGGGATGGTGCTCCAGTTGAGGACGTCTTCGTAGCAACGCATGTACTGGTCCCAGTATTCCCGTTCCTTCCAGTCGCCGGCATTGTGTTTCCAATGCTTTTTGGGGTCGTCCAGGCGCTGTTGTAGCTCCAGTAATTGCTGGTCTTTAGAGATATGAAGGAAAAATTTAAGGACGATGGTATTGTTATCAAATTGCATTAACTCTTCGAAGGCGTTAATCGCAGCCATTCGCTTTTGTACCCTTTCTTCACTGATCCAGCCGTGCACGCGCTGGATGAGGATATCCTCGTAGTGAGAACGGTTGAAGATCATGATTTCCCCTTTGAGTGGCGCTTGTTTGTGGACGCGCCAGAGGAAGTCGTGGCCAAATTCTTCGTCCGTGGGCTTCTTGAAGCTATGGGTGCGCACGCCGTAGGGTGCGCATTGGCCAAACACATTGCGGGTAGCGCCATCCTTGCCGCTGCCGTCCATACCCTGGAGCACAATGAGGAGGCTGTTTTTGTTTTCTGCGACCATTTGTTGGTGCAGTTTCGCAATCCGTTCGGTCCGTTTTTTTACCTCTTTTTCCACCTCCTCTTTCGTCAAATCTGCTGGTGGGCCGGTAGGTAGATCGGCAATTTTTATGCTGGCCATGGTGGTTGGTTTTTGTGCTGTAGTAGTAAAAGAACGACTTTAAACCCGCATCTTGGCCCGCTTGACCAGGTACTGTTGCAAGATAGGTTTGAATCCTTGATTGATATCGGCCTCGACAAAATCAATGCGGTATTGCAGGCACCGCTCCTTTAGTGCTTCAATGAAAGCACCTACTTGTTTGACGTAATGATCTTTCACCTGATTGGGTTGGAGTTTGACCTTCTCCCCGGTTTCCAGGTCGACGAATTCGTAGGGGCGATTTTCGAACTCAAAATCGATTTCCTGTTTTTTATCAACAACATGAAAAAGCACCACCTCGTGTTTGTTGTATTTGAGGTGTTGCAGCGCCGCAAACAGGTGATCTACATCCTCTCCGGATTCAAACATGTCACTGAAAATAATAACCAATGAGCGCCGGTGAATGCTTTCGGCGATCTGGTGCAGGGCCTGAGCCGCATTCGTCGTCTTGTTCAGCACCGTCTGCTCCAGCAATTTGTGCAGGTGAGTGAGCATGAGGCGGTAATGGGTGCTGCTCGACTTGACGTTGGTATGGGTCATTACTTCGTCGCTGAAAATGCTGAGGCCAAAAGCATCGCGTTGCCGCATCAGCATATTCATCAAGGCAGCGCCGGCGAGAGCTGAAAAGCGCAGCTTGTTGAGGGCCGCTTCACTGCCAGCACTCACCTCAGGGAAGTACATGGAGCTGGAAGCGTCGATTATGATTTGGCACCGCAGGTTGGTCTCTTCTTCGTAGCGTTTGGTATACATCTTGTCGGTGCGGCCGTAAACCTTCCAGTCGATATTACGGGTCGATTCTCCGGGATTGTAAACCCGGTGTTCGGCAAATTCAACCGAAAACCCGTGAAAAGGGCTCTTGTGCAGGCCAATAATAAACCCTTCCACCACCTGTCGTGCCAGAAGTTCCAGATTACTCATTTCCCGTACCTGCTTATTGTCAAGTTCAAACATGGTCAATAGTTGTGGTAGCAGGCCTGAATCACGCTGGCAGCCCATTCAGACAACCACCGGCACCGGCCAAATATTAAAAGCCCCCGCTTGAACTACAAACGGGGGCTTTAAAGTATCAGTTTTTACTGGTAAATTAAAGATACTTATCAATTTTATCTGCCAGGGCTTTTTTGGTGGTTACGCCTACCGTCTTGTCTACCACTTCTCCGTTCTTGATAATCAGAATGGTAGGAATACTACGTACCCCATATTTCATCGATGTCTCTGGGTTGGTGTCGACATCAACTTTACCAATAGTTACCTTACCTTCGTAGTCTTGGGCGAGTTCTTCGATGATGGGCCCGACCATCCGGCAGGGACCACACCACTCTGCCCAGAAGTCAACAACAGATACGGTGTCTACTGCCAATGCAGTATCTTGGAAATTGCTATCAGTGAATTCAAAAGCCATTATTGCTTGCTTTAGATTTGCGTAATGTGATTAAGTTAAGTTTTTCAACCTACTTTTAAACGCCGCAGGGTTTCGATAGGTTCAACAATTCGACCTGGGCGGCTAATTATTTCTGGCTTACGAATTGGTAAAAAGGTAATAACTATTTGATAATAAACGTTTTGTGGATTAATTTTACCCGCTTATAAGCAGTGATATTTTCGCTGTAATTGTCGGATAGGCTGTTTCTTCACGTTAAAAGTCGCTCATGATTAAGGTTAAATTTGTCCAATGGGGAATAGGGCTGGGGCTTTTGGCCTTGTTGGTACGTTGGCTCGCCAGTCCTGCCTGGTTGGAACAGTACTACTCACGCGGGTTTTATCCGCTCTTTCGCCTACTCTGGGACACCCTGTTCACGGGGTGGTTTCCATTTGCGCTTCTATACGTGTTGGCTGTGGTGTTGTTCATGCGGGGGATACGGGCGGTGGTGCACTGGGTAAAACTGCGGGGGAACGCTAAGTTATGGTCGGCAGTAGCGGGTCTGCTCGGCTTCGCCGGCTGGACAATGTTTTCTTTTCTCCTCATGTGGGGGTATAATTACGGGCGTATTCCCGTTGAACAAACATTAGACCTGCAGCTTCGTGCGCCTGCTCCTGAAATGCTGGCTACCATCGTTCGTACGGAGGCCAGCACCCTCGCCGAACTGCGGGCTCAGGTTCCCGGAAGCGATACGCTGGCGCTGGGACCGGAGCAGTTTCCTGCCAATATGGAGCAGCAATTGAGCCAGGCTGTCGAAGCAGCCCTTACCTACTACAATTATCCAATTGTGGGTAAGGTTCGCGGACGGGTACTCTACCCCCGGGGTGTCTTTTTGCGATTCGGCTCAGCAGGTCTTTACCTGCCCTGGACGGGGGAAGGGCATATTGATGGCGGGCTGATCGATCTCCAGCGACCGTATACCCTCGCGCATGAGTTGGCCCACGGCTACGGATTTGGCGACGAAGGGACTTGTAGCTTTTGGGCTTACCTGGCCGCTTTTCGCGCCAAAGATCCAGCGCTGCAGTATGCGCTGCGCCTGGGCTACTGGCGGTCCTTGGCTGCCGGCTGGGCCCGCAGTGATTCCGAGGCTTACCTGGCTTTTCGTACTACCTTGCCCCGGGGGATGGTGGCCGACTTAGAAGCCATCAATGCCAATATCGCAGCATATCCCGATATCCTGCCAGCTTTGCGCGATGTGGCTTACGATTCTTACCTCAAAGCACAAGGAATTGACGAAGGTATCCAGAACTATGGCAAGGTCGTCTTGCTCGTAGAAACCTGGCGAGAACAGGCCCAGGCCTTTTTTATCCGGAGCGAGTAGTGCGGGGAAGGTTTTAACTGGCAGTATTTTCCGCCAGCGGTTATTTTTATTGTTTAAAACAAAAAAATAAAACTATATTTGTTTTAAACAAGCAAAAAGCAGGACAATGCGGGTGGATACGACCAACAGGGCCTTTAAAGCTGCACTTTTACTCATTGAAGAAACCAATTTCAATGTTTTTTTAACGGGTAAAGCGGGGACCGGAAAGACGACTTTCCTGAAATACATAAAAAGCCACGTGCAGAAGAAGACCGCCATTGTGGCGCCTACGGGGGTCGCCGCAGTCAATGCCGGAGGCATGACCATCCATTCGCTCTTCCAAATTCCTCCGAGCGTATATCCGCCCAATGATCCCCGGTTGCAAAGTAAAGGAAGCGTTGGGAAAGGCGGGTTGTCGATCCGCAGCCATTTCAAGATCAGCAATCAACGTCGTAAACTGTTCGCCGAGCTGGAACTTTTGGTTATTGACGAAATCAGTATGGTGCGTTGCGATTTGTTGGATGTACTCGATAAGTTGTTGCGTACGTTTGGCGGTGTCCACCATTTGCCTTTTGGCGGCAAGCAAGTATTGTTTATCGGTGATCCGTACCAGCTGCCGCCGGTCGCACCGGAAGACCAGTGGGACGTTTTAGAGCCCCACTACCGCAGTCCGTACTTTTTCAGTGCGCATTCCTGGAACGAGGCTCGCCCCAAATTGATCGAATTGCGCAAAGTCTACCGCCAACACGATCAAGGATTTATTGACGTGTTGAACCGCATTCGGGCCGGTGAACACCAGCGTGCTGATCTCGACTTATTGAATGAAAATTGGGTTCCGCCAACTTTCGATTACGCGCAGGCGAGCTATATCTACCTGGGGACAACCAATCGCGATGTAGACTGGCGCAATCAAAAGGAACTGGATCGCTTGCCGAACGAATGCTTTAGCTATTACGCCACGGTAATGGGCGATTTCAAAACTGCCGATATGCCTACGCCGCCAGAATTACAGCTGAAAGTAGGTGCGCAGGTCATGTTTGTAAAGAATGCGGTAGGGGATGCCCGCCGCTATTTTAATGGAAAGATCGGCAAAGTTATGGCGCTGGATGCCGATACCATTAGGATAGATTGTAGCAAACCGGGTGAAATACCAGAGGAACCGATTGAAGTAAACCGGGCCTTGTGGCGTAAAATACGCTATGAATGGGATTCCGCTGCCCGCAAGATAGAGGAGATAGAAACGGGTAGCTACGAGCAGTTTCCGGTAAAATTGGCCTGGGCCATAACCGTACACAAAAGCCAGGGACTGACGTTTGAGCATGTATACGCTAACCTGAATGGCGCATTTGCGGCCGGACAAACCTACGTAGCGCTGAGTCGTTGTACCCACCTGGGTGGATTAAAGCTCGCTACCCGTTTACGTTGGAATGACATCAAAGTAGATGAAGAGGTAAAGGTTTTTACCCGCGATTTTGCCAATGACGCGGAAATAGATGCCCTGTTGGATAACACGGCCTACCAGGTGGCCAGCGAAGAAATTGAAAACAATATCGCGACCGGACAATTAGCAGAAGCAGTACCCTTGCTGTGGGAATTAAAACAAGATTTTCCAGATTACGACCAGGAAACAATGGCTTTAGAAGCCAAATTGTTGGCAGCTATACGCGCGCAGGCCAAATGAGTGCTTTTGTTGCTGCTAAATGGTGGAAAATAAGCCTTGTGTACTACGGATTGATGTCAGAGCCTGGAGCTGCGGTATATTCGTGCTATATTTTTAGGCTACGCCAGCAACCTGGGGCGCTTTAACGTCGGTGAAATTCTTTCCATCCCACAAGCCCAACCACTCCACATTTTTACCAATAGCTTTATAATGTTCGAAAGCCCTGACTGCTGCATCCCGATCTAAGCGGTGTAATGTAATGTTGTTCGGAAAATCAACAAGTGTCAGATAATACTTGCCCTTACCATATTCAAATCCTTTCTTTTTTCTCATTTCGTAGTTTTATATTTAAAGAACGCGAAGATAGGCAAAAAAGTTGGCTAGCGAGCAAATTTTTATAATTGCACCGATGGTCGCTTTGTAGCCAGCATTTCCTATTTTTGTGATCAAACTACCGATCTACCACCATGGCACAACTTCCTACCGTCGACAGTTTAGAAGCTTATTTTACGCCTTTTCGCAAAAAGGTGATTGGGCACGACTTGCATTTTGAGACGCCCTACGGTCAGCAGCCGTTGGTTTATGCCGATTGGACCGCCAGCGGCCGATTGTATGCGCCCATCGAAAACTTACTGAGCCGGGAAATTGGCCCTTACGTGGGCAATACCCATACGGAAACTACCGTCACGGGTTCAGCCATGACCATGGCCTATCACCACGCAAAGAACATTATTAAGCGCCATTGTGGGGCCGAAGACCGGGATGTATTCATTTCATCCAACTCCGGTATGACAGGGGTTGTCAATAAACTTCAGCGGATTCTGGGGCTCAAGCTGCACGAAAGGTTTTGGAAGAAAATAGATTTGCCACAGCAAGACCGCCCGGTGGTTTTTGTCAGCCACATGGAGCACCACTCCAACCAAACCTCCTGGTTGGAGACCATTGCCGAGGTAGTCGTCATTCCACCTTGTGCGCGAGGACTGACCAGTTTGCCTAACCTGGCTCAATTACTGGAGCAGTACCAGGAACGCAAAATGAAAATTGCGGCTATCACTTCCTGTTCCAACGTAACTGGTATCAAAACACCTTACTATGAAGTAGCCGAAATGATGCACCGCGCGGGTGGTTGGTGTTTCGTCGACTTTGCCTGCTCGGCGCCGTACATCGAAATAAACATGCGGCCGGCCAACCCGTTGCAACACCTGGACGCAATCTATTTTTCGCCGCACAAATTTCTGGGTGGGCCTGGTTCGGCAGGCGTGCTCATCTTCGACCCCCGTTTGTATAAAAACCGGGTGCCCGATAATCCGGGCGGCGGTACTGTCGACTGGACAAATCCGTGGGGGGAACACAAGTACCTGGAATCAATCGAGGCCCGGGAAGATGGTGGAACGCCCGCTTTCTTACAGACGATCCGCACGGCACTTTGCGTGCAGTTGAAGGAGCAGATGGGAATTCCCAATATCCTGGCCCGGGAGAAGGAAATGCTTACCCAGATTTGGAAAACTTTTGATACCCTACCGAATCTGCACGTCCTGGCTCCTGACCACCGGGAACGGTTAGGGGTGGTTTCATTCTATATAGACAACCTTCATTACAACCTGGGTGTTCGTATGTTGAATGACCGTTTTGGTATCCAGGTTCGTGGCGGTTGCTCGTGTGCAGGTACTTACGGGCATTACCTCCTTAATGTGGACCAGCAGTTTTCCCATTCTATCACCGACAAGATCAGTAGGGGAGACCTCACCGACAAGCCGGGTTGGATTCGGATGTCTGTCCATCCCGTGATGACGGATCAGACGTTGCAATACCTGGTGTCCAGTATCAAAACCCTGGCGGAGCACCACCAGGAATGGGCCAAAGACTATGTCTACAACGCCCACACCAATGAGTTTTTACACCATGCTGATGTTGGCTTAGAAGCGGACCTGGTAGCCGACTGGTTTGGTCGGATTTTCTAAGTGCTGATTGGCGCTGGTGAACGGCGCGTAGTTTGGGAAGAAAAATGAACGGTTAAAATTTACCAATGAAGCGAATTTATCTGGATAATGCGGCTACTACGCCGCTTGATCCTGCTGTTATTGCGGCCATGCTGGATGTTATGCAAACCCAACCGGGAAACCCCTCGAGTATTCACGCAGAGGGGCGGCAGGCACGTACCATAATTGAACAGGCCCGCCGCACGGTGGCCAGGCACCTGAAGGCGTCTATTGGTGAAATCTTCTTCACTTCGGGAGGAACCGAAGCCAATAACATGGCACTGAAGGGTGCCGTCCGGGATTTAGGGGTTCGCCGTATCATTTCTGCTCCCACCGAACACCACTGTGTTTTACATTCGCTGGAACGCATTGGCCGCGAGCGAGCAGATGTAACGATTGTACACGTAAACCTGGATCAGCAAGGCTCGCCTGACCTTGGCCATCTCGAGGAATTGCTGGCTGATCACACCCTGCCCACACTGGTGTCTTTAATGCACGCCAATAACGAAATTGGCACCCTCGTCGACCTGACGGCGGTAGGTGAACTTTGCCGGGCTCACGGTGCTTATTTTCATTCGGACACGGTGCAGACCATCGGGTTTTATCCTATTGACGTTTCCACCACACCCATCCACTTCCTGTCGGGATCGGCACACAAATTCCACGGCCCGAAAGGGGTTGGATTTATTTATATCAACAGCGACCATCAAATCCAACCGTTTATTGACGGCGGTGCGCAGGAACGCAATATGCGCGGTGGAACAGAGAATACCTACGGAATCGCCGGATTGGCTAAAGCATTGGAGCTGGCCGGGTTGGAACAAGCGAGCCGGGCTACCCACATGCGCAGCTTGCGCACCCATTTGCGCAATGAATTGCTGGCTTTCTTTCCGGAGGTAGCCTTTAGCGGGGATGTCGATAATGGCCATTACAAACTGTTGAATTTGCGCTTTCCCCCCACTGCCAAAACGGAATTATTGCTGTTTAACCTGGATATCGCGGGGATTAGCGTCAGTGGAGGTAGTGCCTGTAGTTCGGGTACCGATACCGGATCACACGTTATTCGGGCCTTGTATGGTGATGCCGATGATGCAGTAAATATTCGCGTATCCTTTTCCCATTTGAATACCCTGGCAGAAGTGGATCAGTTGTTAGCGGTGTTGCGCCAGGTGATGGATAGGTAATTCGACGGGGCAGCCTGGTTTTTAGCCGACAAAAAATTGGATAGTTGCACTAAATCCGATTGTTTTTTACGGATAGATACAGCAAATCAGTTAAATTTACCGGTACATCCCAAAGTTACCCTATGGAATTTGTTACCGCAAAGAAAACGGAAAGATCAGCTTTGCAGCTTAAGCACTTGTCTTTCCCCGGCAGTTTTTTGGTTTTGTTTCTTTTACCCCTCATGCTGCGTGCTCAACCCCATGCTGTACTCACCAACCCGAGTAGTTGTGGGCTGAACCTACCCTTAACGGATTACAATTGCCCCGAAAATTCTAATTTCTACAACCCCGATGTATTTGTCATTCAGGTAACTAATGCCCCCGGAACGACGATGGGAGTAGACGTTTATCTCCGGGAAGTAAGGCTTTTGGTTGCGCACAGTTGGGTGAGTGATATGAATTTTAGCCTGCGTTCGCCAAGTGGCGCGGTAGCTAACCTGTTGCGCAACACGGGGGGCAACGGGGATAATTTTGGCGATACAAGCCTGGTCAATTGTACCGGCGCGATGGTCTTTCAATTCGCTGCCTGTCAACTGGTTGCCCAGGGACAAGCTCCTTTTGTCAATGGCCCTTACCGGGCTCGGGATGATTTTTATCTCTTCAACGATGGGATCACCAATCCAAATGGAAATTGGGAATTGCTCATTTGTGACGACCTCAATGACGATACGGGGGTCTTGCAGTACGTAGAATTGGTATTTGCCCCATTGCTCTGCTTGCCTGTTCAGCAGACCCAACTGCTTGCACAAGATTCTACCACCGCAACCTTCACCTATTCCCCCGCCAACCTTTGTGGTGCGGCGGTAGTGGAAATTGGACCCCCTGGTTTTCTTCCGGGAACGGATGAGAACCCTGGCCAGGGGCAGGTTTTCCCAGTTGGCTGTCCGCCGTTTACCCTCACGAACCTGGCCGAAGACACGGATTATGATCTTTACCTGCGCCGTTCCTGTGACGATGGGTTGAATTTTTCCAGCAATTCTTGTGTCACCCGCTTTAAAACGGGGTGCAACCCCGGACCGGTCAGTACCGCGGAAACCTTTGACAGTGTCGACAACTGTTCACCTTTCTGTACGGCTCCCTGTGAGCTGACGACCTCCTGGCGCAATGTGCCTGGTGATGATTTTGATTGGATAGCTTTTAGTGGACCTACACCGACCCTCATCGGCACCGGACCCAATGACGATATCAGTGGGGGAGGGAAATACCTTTACCTGGAAGGCAATGGTTCCCAATGTGCGCAAGGGGCCAGGGGGGGGCTGCAAAGCGGCTGCCTGTTGCTAGACAAGCGCGGAACGGATAGTTGCCACCTCTCTTTCAGTTATCACCTGTACGGTATCAATATCGGCAGCTTGCGGGTAACCGTTTCGGCCGACGGCGGATTTACCTGGACGGAACGGTGGCGGGTAACCGGCAACCAGGGGGATAAGTGGATCCGTGCTTACGTTGGTTTAGGCGACTACCCCGACGGTAGTACCCTCCAGATCCGGATCGTTGGCGTAAAAGGCGATGGGGTTTACGGTGATATTGCTATCGACGAAATTCGGCTCCACGGCTCGCAAGATGTAGGTTTTCCAGGTAATAGCTTGTACGTTGATGCCGACAATGACGGTTTCGGGGCGGCCACTGCCGCACCTATTCTCACCTGTCTGGCAATGCCGCCACCAGGGTATGCCTTCAATAACCACGATTGCAATGACGCCAATGCGGCAATAAATCCCAATGGGGTAGAGATCGCCTGTAATGGGCAGGACGAGAATTGCAACGCTGCAATGGTTGATGATGACACCATTCTGCCACCTCCCCCCGTGACCAGTGATACCATCTGTTCGGGCGAGACCCCCGTGATTTTTGCGGATGGGCAGGAAGACTTCAACGTGTTTTGGTATACGGCTGCCGACCGGAGTAGCGGCGTAGTTTGGGTAGGAGAGGCTTATTCACCCGATTTACCGGCCAATGAAACTGCTTTCCCTCAGGTCTATTCTTTTTATGCCGAAGTGACAAATTTCGTTTGCGAATCTCCCGTGATGGGGGAGGCAACCGTAACAGTTCTTCCCTTGCCCGCTGGTTTTCTGGCTGCTGATCCGGCCATCTGCCCGGGTGAAACTTTTGACCTGGCTGGTTCCGATATTAAAGACTTGAATTTTACGGGTGCCAACCTCACTTTTCACAGTAATCTTCCTGCCACGCCTGCTAACGGGTTAGGCAGTACCCTGGTCCAACCCTTAGCGTCAACGACCTACTTCTACCTGCTCACCAGTCAGGCAGGTTGTACCTACGAAGATTCCCTGGATATCCTGGTTAAGCCCCAACCGCAGGTAGATTTTATGCCAGCAGACTCTTTCTCGTTATGTCGAGGGGTTCGCGATACGGTTGTTGCCCTAGCCAGTGGCTCGGCTGGTGGTTATGTCTATTTATGGGAAACTGGGCGCACGGGTTCCAGCCTGCCCGTTCAGGGAGACTTTGTAGCCGGAACGTTAGACCGTTATGCCCTGACTGTTACCGACGCCGAGGGCTGCTTTTCAGTGGATTCGGTGCTGGTTCGCACAACCAATAGCATCGATTCTCTGCGGGTATTTACGACCCAGGTGGGAACCTGTAATGGATCAGACGGTTCGATAACGGTGGTTCCATTGAATGGCCTGCCTCCTTTTGCCTACCAGTGGGAGGATGTGGCTGGCAATAGTGGTTCGGGGAATAATATTGTGGATACCATTCGCATTACGGAGCTGCCCCAAAATGCCTACCGGGTAACTATTACCGATAATTCGGGCGATGGCTGTCAGGTTTTATTGCGGAATATCCGGGTGCAAGGACCGGGCTTTCAAGTTGGGGAAAGCACAGTAAGACCTCCCTCTTGCGCGGGAATGAGCGATGGCGAAATATGCCTGCAGGTTAGTGGCAGCGGGGGCGTGAGCTACAGTTGGTCAAATGGTCAGACGACCCCTTGTGCGCAGAATTTACCTGCCGGAACTTACAACGTTACCATTTCCAATGGAGCCTGTACGACTGTTGAAACCTATAACCTGGAAGCACCCGACCCCCTGAGTTTGGGTTTCCAGGCAGAGGCGCCCAGTTGTGCCAACGCCGTCGATGGA